>NZ_JBEZLM010000001.1:0-619627 GCF_040652095.1 Streptomyces sp. NPDC048290 | reverse complement strand
GTAAGGCTCCCAGTAGACGACTGGGTTGATAGGCCGGATCTGGAAGCCAGGTAACTGGTGGAGGTGACCGGTACTAATAGGCCGAGGGCTTGTCCTCAGTTGCTCGCGTCCACTGTGTTGGTTCTGAAACCACGAACAGCCATTAATGGTTGTGTGTTTCGTAGTGTTTCGGTGGTTATAGCGTGAGGGAAACGCCCGGTTACATTCCGAACCCGGAAGCTAAGCCTTACAGCGCCGATGGTACTGCTGGGGGGACCCGGTGGGAGAGTAGGACGCCGCCGAACAAACTTTGAGGCTGGGTCCCGAACTTCGGTTCGGGGCCCAGCCCTTTTTTATTGGGTGTCACTTGCAGTTCACGTTGTGCAATCAGCATCCGAAGTATGGGTACGGGTGCACTGCTCAGGGCCGCTGGTGTCGGCGTCGGTGACGAGGTCATCGTGCCTGCGTTCGGGAGTATTGAGATCGCTGAGGCCGTGACCCTGGTGGGGGCCGCCCCGGTGTTCGCCGACATTGATCCGGCGTCGTACTGCCTGGATGTAGGGGCTGTCGAGGCGGCTGTGACTCCGCGGAGCGCGGCGGTGGTTGTGGTGCATCGGTTCGGGCGGCCGGCGGACATCGGTGGGCTGCACGCGGTCGGGCAGCGGCATGGGCTGCTGGTGTTGGAGTCCGCGGAGTCCGGGACGCCCGCGTACGACGAGGTTGCTCGGCGGCGACAGCGGGCCGCCTATCTGGACGCGAAGCTGCGGGGGGTGTGCACACCCGAAGGCGGTGTGGGGCACACCTATCAGCAGTATGTGGTGCGGGTGCTGGGGAATGGGCGGCCGGACCGGGACGCGTTCGCACGGGCCTTGCGGGCCAGGGGAGTTGACTGCTGGGTGCCGGTGAAGACTCCCGTGCATCGGATGCCGGAGTTCCGGCGGTGTGTCTCGCTGCCGGAGACCGAGCGGGCCGCCGAGGAGACTTTGGCGCTGCCGGTGGATGCCGGGCTGACCAAGCGGGACATGCAGCGGATCGTGTCGGCCTGCAACAGGCTCGGTGGACTGCTTCAGCCTGCCCTTTGACGGTGGTTGGGAGCACAGGTTCGTTCAGGGTATGATCTATTTCGTTGCTCCGAGGGAAACCTCGAAAAGGCAACAGGCCCCTATAGCTCAGTCGGTAGAGCGTCTCCATGGTAAGGAGAAGGTCAACGGTTCGATTCCGTTTGGGGGCTCTGGAAGAAAGAAACCCCCCGCCCTGTTGGGCAGGGGGTTTCTTCTTGTTCCCGTCTTGTCAGCTGGGAAGGCCCGGGACGCGCATCGCCAGGATGGCCATGTCGTCCGAAGGGGCGTCCGAGGCGAAGCGTTCCACCGCGCGCATGACACGCGCGGCCACCGCCCCGGCCGTGAGGCCCGTGCAGGTGGTGAGTACCTCGGTGAGGCCGTCGTCGCCCAGCATGCGGGTGCCCTCACGGCGTTCGGTGACACCGTCCGTGACGCAGAGCAGGACGTCGCCCGGGTCGAGGCTGATCGTCTGCTCGTACAGCTCCAGGTCTTCCAGGACGCCCAGGAGGGGCTGGGGCTCGGCGGCCGGTTCGACCGTGCCGTCCTGGCGCAGGCGGAGCGGAAGGGGGTGGCCCGCGCAGACGACCTTGAGTTCCGCGCTGCCGTCGTCGCGGGGGCGTAGCTCGCCGTAGAGGAGGGTCAGGAAGCGGCTGCGGGCGCCCTCGTCGAGGATGGCGGAGTTGAGGCGCTGGAGGACGGCGGGGCCGCTGAGGCCCTCGCGGGCGAGGAGGCGCAGGGCGTGCCGGGCGAGGCCCGTGACGGCCGCCGCGTTGGGGCCCGTACCGCAGACGTCTCCGATGGCGAAGCCGTAGGTGTTCTCGCCGATGGGGAAGACGTCGTAGAAGTCGCCGCCGACTTCGTTGCCCTCGCCTGCCGCGCGGTAGATGACGTCGACCTCGACGCCATCGATCTGGGGGAGGCCGGGTGGCAGGAGGCTGCGCTGGAGGGACTGGCTGATGGCGGTGCGCTCGGAGTAGAGGCGGGCGTTGTCCAGGGCCAGGGCCGCGCGGCGGGAGAGGTCCTCGCCGAGTTCCAGGATCTCTTGGCGGAAGTGTTCGTCGGTGGGCTTGCCGAGGGTGAGCATGCCGATCACGCGGTTGCGGGCGACCAGGGGCAGGACGACCGTTTCGCCGCCGACGGCGGAGGCGGTGGCGAGGGTGGTGTTGATACCGGCGCTGATGGAGGCGGGTTCGCTGAGGCCGAGGCTGCGCATGGAGGTGCGTAGGGCGGCCTGATGGGCGGCTTCCGCGGGGGCCGTCCATACGTGGGCGCCCGGGGTGGGTACCGGGTCGGGCGGGGGGATCTTGGAGAGCAGCGACTTGATGCCGTCGATGAGTTCCTCGTCCTCGTGCAGGACGTAGGAGAGGTAGGGGTCCGCCGCCTGGTCGGCGAGAGTGTAGACGGCGCACCAGGTGGCCAGAGTGGGGACGGTCATCTGGGCCATGAGGGCGAGGGTCTGGTCGCGGTCCAGGGTTCCGGCGAGCAGGTCGGAGGCTTCGACGAGGAAGCTGAGGGAGCCTCTGCGCAGCCGTTCCAGTTCGCCGAGGCGGGCGGATTCGACGGCCAGGGCGATGCGGTCGGCGGCGAACTGGAGGCGCAGGGCCTCTTCGTTGGAGTAGCGGCCGGGTGCTTCGGCGGCGACGCCCAGGGAGCCGGTGAGGCGGCCCTCGACCTTGAGCGGGACGGTGACGACCGAGCGCATGCCGGTGCCGTTGAGGAGGGGGACCGCGCCGGGGACGGAGGAGAGGTCGTCGTGGACGGCGGGCATACGGGCCGATCCGTAGCGGCCGGGGCCCGCTTCGACGGGGACGCGGGCGAACCGCTGGCGGGCGGAGGGCAGGCCCGTGGAGGCGCGGACTTCGAGTTCCGTCTCGTCGTCGGTGGCGAGCAGGAGGAAGGCGGAGTCGGCGTCAAGCATGTCGCGGGCGCGTTCCACCGTGCGCTGGAGCAGGCCGTCGAGGTCGTCGGGGGCGGGGGAGCCGATGAAGACCTCGAACGGGTCGCTGCTCTTGCCTTCGGCGCTGGTGGTGGTGTCGGGCGCGGAGACGCGTACGGGGGTCTGGAGGACCGCCCGTTCGTGGTCGCGGACCAGGAGGCAGACGGTGGAGGGCTCGCCGTCGGTGTCGCGGACGCGGAGGTGGGAGGCGTAGACCGGGACGACCCGGCCGGCGGCGTCGCGGATGCCGTAGCTGCCTTCCCAGCGGGAGAGCTGGAGGGCTTCGGCGATACCGGTGCTGGTGCCGGGGGTGTGCGGCCAGGCGGCGAAATCGGTAAGAGGCTTTCCGGTCACCTGTTCGGGCGGGTAGCCGAAGACGTCTTCGGCGTCCTCGTTCCATGCGGAGATCGCGCCGGTGCGGTCGATCTGGATGACGGCGACGCGGACCCGGCCGTCGGCGAGCGGGAGCAGGTCGGCGGGGAGGCAGGGGCCCGCCGCGCGGGTGCCCACGGCGCGCTCGGGGAGGTCGAGCTGGAACCAGACCTGTTTGTGGGTGGGCGTGTAGTCGACACCCCAGCGGGCGGCCAGGGCGGCGCAGAGCTGGAGGCCCCGGCCGCCTTCGCGGTCGAGGTTGCCCATGGCGGTGGCGGCGCCCTGGAGCGGGATCTCGCGTTCGGGGTAGCGGTCGGCGACCTCGATGCGTACGCCGTCGTCGCTGCGCAGGCACAGGACGTCCGCGGCGGTGCCCGCGTGCACCACGGCGTTGGTGACCAGTTCGCTGGTCAGGACCACGGCGTCGTCGACGATGTCGGCGAAGCCCCAGCCCTGGAGCGTGTCGCGGACGAAGGAGCGGGCGGAGGCGACCGAACGCCCGAGGGGCTCGTAGCTGGCGGACGCTCGCGCGGTGATCACTGAACTCCTCGACCGGTCGTCCATGTGCAGGGCTGCGGGGCCGACCGGTTCGCGCCGCGACTGCGACGGTAGGCCATCCGTCGGCCGGGGGTCCGGGGGGTGTCCCCCGGGGATCAGTCCGGTGGTCATGGTGACGGCCGCCCCTCCGATGCCCGCTCGTTCTCGTACCACCGCCCAGGCCGGTCGGACCGGCGCGGCTGGACAGCCGCATGCAAGGTTACTTACCTTCCCCGTCCATGCGGATGCCGGTCGCCGGTGTTTCCGTCCGGAGGGTGTGCGGACGGTGTGCGAAGCTGCCGAACTGTTATGGCCGGGTTCCGCCGGAGTGAAACACTGGGCAGGCTTCCGGTGAAGGTCCGGGCGGGTCGCGTGGGACGCGCATGTGGTGGGCAGCAGCCCTAGGTGCGGTCCCGTACGCCGTCCGGAGCGGGGTGGCGCGGTGCGGCTGTGCCGTACGGCGGCTGTCCGAAACACCGGAGTGCACGACGGGAACCACCTGAGCACGGCAGAAATGGTCGACCCCTGCGGGAGGGACACAGTGGAGTCTGGCGCAGCGACGCGGGGCACTAAGACGCGCGCGAAGGGCGGACAGTCCCTGGGAAACCGGCGTACGCCACGCGGCGGGACGACGGCGGTGGACACGGCGTCCCTGGACCGGCTGCTGACGGCTCTGGTGGCGATGCGGGACGGGAACTTCCGCAGGCGGCTGACGGTGTCCGGCGACGGTGTGATGGCGGAGATCGCCGCCGTCTACAACGAGGTCGCGGAGCGCAATCTCCATCTGACCGGTGAGCTGTCGCGGGTCCGGCGGGTGGTGGGGCGGGACGGCAAGCTGACCGAGCGACTGGAGGCGGGGGCCCTGGAGGGCTCCTGGGGCGCCGCGATCGACGCGTCCAACGCCCTGGTCGACGATCTGGTGCGGCCGGTCTCCGAGGTCAGCCGGGTGCTGTCGGCGGTGGCGGAGGGCGATCTTTCGCCGCGGATGGAGCTGCGGCAGCAGACGGCGGAGGGGCCGGGGAATCCGCTGCGGGGCGAGTTCCTGAAGGTCGGGCGGACTGTAAACAACCTTGTCGATCAGTTGTCGACATTCACCGACGAGGTCACGCGGGTCGCCAGTGAGGTCGGTACCGAGGGCAAGCTCGGTGGTCAGGCGCGGGTGCGCGGGATGTCGGGTTCGTGGAAGGACCTGACGGAGTCCGTCAACACCATGGCGTACCGGCTGACCGCGCAGGTGCGGGACATCGCGCTGGTGACCACGGCGGTCGCCAAGGGCGATCTGTCGCGCAAGGTCACCGTCGACGTGGCTGGCGAGATGCTGGAGCTGAAGGTCACCGTCAATACGATGGTCGACCAGCTCTCGGCGTTCTCCTCCGAGGTGACCCGTGTCGCGCGGGAGGTCGGTACGGAGGGCGAGCTGGGCGGACAGGCCCGGGTGCCGGGTGTCGCCGGGGTGTGGAAGGAACTCACCGACTCGGTGAACACCATGGCAGGGAACCTCACTGCCCAGGTGCGGGGAATCTCACAGGTGACCACTGCGGTCGCCAACGGCGATCTTTCGCAGAAGGTGACCGTGCAGGCGCGCGGCGAGGTCGCGCAGCTTGCAGAGACGATCAACCAGATGACCGAGACGCTGCGGATCTTCGCGGACGAGGTCACCCGGGTGGCCAACGAGACGGGCGGCGAGGGGCGGCTCGGCGGTCAGGCGAATGTGCCGGGCGCGGCGGGGACGTGGAAGGACCTGACGGATTCGGTCAACACGGTCTTCCGGAACCTGACCACTCAGGTACGGGACATCGCGGCCGTCACGACCGCCGTGGCCAGCGGTGATCTGACGCAGAAGGTCACCGTGAACGTGGCCGGCGAGATGCTTGAGCTGAAGAACACCGTGAACACGATGGTGGACCAGCTCTCCGCGTTCTCGTCCGAGGTCACCCGGGTCGCCCGGGAGATCGGGGTCGAGGGTGAACTGGGCGGGCAGGCGCAGGTCATGGGCGCGGCCGGGACGTGGAAGGACCTGACGGATTCGGTCAACACGGCCTTCCGCAACCTGACCGGGCAGGTGCGCAACATCGCCCAGGTGACCACGGCGGTCGCCAACGGCGATCTGTCGCAGAAGGTCACCGTCGATGTCTCCGGCGAGATGCTCCAGTTGAAGAACACCGTGAACACCATGGTGGACCAGCTGTCGTCGTTCGCCGAACAGGTCGTGCGGATGGCCCGTGAGGTCGGTACGGAGGGGCGGCTCGGCGGTCAGGCGCAGGTGCCGGGCGTGTCTGGGACATGGAAGGAGCTGACCGACTCGGTCAACTCCATCACCGGCAATCTGACCGCGCAGGTCCGGCAGATCGCGCAGGTCACCACCGCCGTGGCACGCGGTGATCTGTCACAGAAGATCACCGTGGACGCGCGCGGCGAGATCCTGGAGCTGAAGAACACCGTCAACACGATGGTCGACCAGCTCTCCGCGTTCGCCGACCAGGTGACCCGGGTGGCCCGCGAGGTGGGCACCGAGGGGCGGCTCGGCGGTCAGGCGCAGGTGCCGGGCGTCGCTGGTGTCTGGCGGGACCTGACCGACTCCGTGAACGGAATGGCAGGAAACCTTACTGCTCAGGTGCGGCAGATCGCCCAGGTCGCCACGGCGGTCGCCCGCGGTGACCTCTCGCAGAAGATCACGGTCGACGCGCGGGGCGAGATCCTGGAGCTGAAGAACACCCTCAACACGATGGTGGACCAGCTGTCGTCGTTCGCCGAGGAGGTCACCAGGGTCGCCCGCGAGGTCGGCACCGAGGGCAAGCTGGGCGGCCAGGCGGAGGTGCAGGGCGTCTCCGGCACCTGGAAGGACCTCACTCAGTCGGTGAACTTCATGGCGAACAACCTCACCGTCCAGGTGCGGTCCATCGCGTTCGTCACCACCGCGGTCGCCAAGGGCGATCTGTCCAAGAAGATCACCGTCGACGCCAAGGGCGAGATCCTCGAACTCGTCACCACCGTGAACACGATGGTCGACCAGCTGTCGTCGTTCGCCGACCAGGTGACCCGGGTGGCGCGCGAGGTGGGCACCGAGGGCATCCTCGGAGGCCAGGCACATGTGCCGGGGATCGTCGGCATCTGGAAGGACCTCAGCGACAACGTCAACCTGATGGCCAAGAACCTGACCATGCAGGTGCGCAACATCTCGCAGGTCGCGGCGGCCGTCGCCAACGGCGACCTGACCCGGACCGTGACGATCGAGGCGCGCGGTGAGGTGGCGCAGCTCGCCGACACGTTCAACACCATGGTCAAGACGCTCAGTTCGTTCGCCGAGCAGGTCACCAAGGTGGCCCGCGAAGTGGGCACGGACGGCATCCTGGGGGGCCAGGCCCATGTGCCGGGCGTTGCGGGAACCTGGAAGGACCTCACCGAGTCGGTGAACCAGATGGCGTCCAACCTGACCGGTCAGGTCCGCAACATCGCGATGGTGACCACCGCCATCGCCAAGGGCGATCTGACCAAGAAGATCGACATCGACGCCCGCGGCGAGATCCTCGAACTCAAGACGACCATCAACACCATGGTTGACCAGCTCTCGTCGTTCGCGGAGGAAGTCACCCGCGTCGCCCGCGAGGTGGGCACGGAAGGGCAGCTCGGCGGCCAGGCCCGGGTCAGGGACGTGGACGGCACCTGGCGGGACCTCACCGAGTCCGTGAACGAAATGGCAGGAAACCTTACTCGGCAGGTCCGGGCCATCGCACGGGTGGCGACCGCGGTGACCCGGGGCGACCTGAACCTGAAGATCGACGTCGACGCCTCCGGTGAGATCCAGGAGCTTCAGGACTACATCAACAAGATGATCGCCAACCTGCGCGACACCACCATCGCCAACAAGGAGCAGGACTGGCTCAAGGGCAACCTCGCCCGGATCTCCGCCCTCATGCAGGGCCGCCGGGACCTGGAGGACGTGGCCTCGCTGATCATGAGCGAGCTGACACCGGTGGTCGCCGCGCACCATGGCGCCTTCTTCCTCGCCATGCCCCAGCTGGACGGCAAGGACGTGGCGGCGGGGTCGGACGACGCCTACGAGCTGCGCATGCTGGGCTCGTACGGCTACTCCATGGGGTCCATGCCGACCTCGTTCCGGCCGGGGGAGGCGCTCGTGGGGACCGCCGCCAACGAGAAGCGCACGATCCTGGTGGAGAACGCGCCCAGCGGCTACCTCAAGATCTCCTCCGGGCTCGGCGAGGCGCCGCCCGCGCAGGTCATCGTGTTGCCGGTGCTGTTCGAGGGCAAGGTGCTCGGAGTGATCGAGCTGGCCTCCTTCACCCCGTTCACGCACATCCAGAAGGACTTCCTCAACCAGATCGCGGAGATGATCGCGACCAGCGTCAACACCATCTCCGTCAACACCAAGACCGAGGTGCTGCTGAAGCAGTCGCAGGAACTGACCGAGCAGCTGCGCGACCGCTCCCAGGAGCTGGAGAACCGGCAGAAGGCCCTCCAGGCGTCCAACGCCGAACTGGAGGAGAAGGCCGAACTGCTGGCCCGGCAGAACCGGGACATCGAGGTGAAGAACACCGAGATCGAGGAGGCCCGCCAGGTCCTGGAGGAGCGCGCCGAGCAACTCGCCGTCTCCATGCGCTACAAGAGCGAGTTCCTCGCGAACATGTCCCATGAGCTGCGTACGCCGCTGAACTCGCTGCTGATCCTGGCCAAGCTGCTCGCCGACAACGCGGACGGCAACCTCACGCCCAAGCAGGTGGAGTTCGCGGAGACGATCCATGGTGCCGGTTCCGATCTGCTCCAGCTGATCAACGACATCCTGGACCTGTCCAAGGTCGAGGCGGGCAAGATGGACGTGTCGCCGACCCGCATCGCCCTCGTCCAGCTCGTGGACTACGTGGAGGCCACCTTCCGGCCGCTGACCGCGGAGAAGGGCCTGGATCTGTCGGTGCGGGTGTCGCCGGAGCTGCCCGCCACCCTGCACACCGACGAGCAGCGGCTCCTCCAGGTGCTGCGCAATCTGCTGTCCAACGCGGTGAAGTTCACCGACTCCGGATCGGTCGAGCTGGTGATCCGACCCGCCGGGGCGGACGTACCGCAGTCCATCCGGGAACAGCTCCTGGAGGCCGGTTCGGTGACCGATCCGGGGGCCGCGCTGATCGCGTTCTCGGTGACCGACACCGGGATCGGGATCGCGGCGAGCAAGATGCGGGTCATCTTCGAGGCGTTCAAGCAGGCCGACGGCACGACGAGCCGCAAGTACGGCGGTACGGGCCTGGGGCTGTCCATCTCGCGGGAGATCGCGCAGCTGCTCGGCGGGGAGATCCACGCGCAGAGCGAGCCGGGCCGCGGCTCGACGTTCACCCTGTATCTGCCGCTGCACCCGAGCGAACTGCCCGCGCAGGGCTTCCAGACGGCTCCCCAGGTGCCCGGTCCGACGGCGATCGAGGCGCGCCCCCAGGTGCCCGAGATCGAGACACCGGCGGAGGTCAAGTCGTACCAGGAGACGCAGAACGGGGCGGCGGCGCTGTTCCGGCGGCGGCGCCGGGGCACGGAGGCGTTCTCCCGGCCGTCCATGCAGCACCCGGAGAGCTGGACGGCGGTCGTGGGGCAGGACGGCGACCGCGAGCCGGTCACGGGGCTGCGGTTCGGCGGCGAGAAGGTGCTGATCGTCGACGACGACATCCGCAATGTCTTCGCCCTGACCAGCGTCCTGGAACAGCACGGCCTCTCGGTGCTGTACGCCGAGAACGGCCGCGAGGGCATCGAGGTCCTGGAGCAGCACGACGACGTGGCGGTCGTCCTGATGGACATCATGATGCCGGAGATGGACGGGTACGCGACGACCACCGCGATCCGGCGGATGCCGCAGTTCGCCGGGCTGCCGATCATCGCGCTGACCGCGAAGGCGATGAAGGGCGACCGGGAGAAGGCCATCGAGTCCGGCGCGTCGGACTATGTGACCAAGCCCGTCGACCCGGATCACCTGCTGGCCGTCATGCGGCAGTGGATGCGGGTGGAGTGACCTCGGCCGAAGGACGCTCCCGCGCGGGAGGCGACAGGCACCGGATCGGTGAGTGTTCACCCGGAGTTGCTGACGCGGTGTGTTCGGCGCCGTGTGGACGTACGCGATTCCGGGAACCTTCTGGTCTCCCGTAGCGTTTCTGCTATGTGCACAGTGACATCACGGTGACAGGGTGTGGCGACGGGCGGGGTGCGGCTACGATGACCGGCACGAGGACGGGCGGCGAGACGGAGTCGTCCCCAGGGGTGGCTCCCGACGGCGCTTCCCCAAGTCCTGTGGACAGGGGAGGCCCCATGCCGGGGCGAGGAGGGCGGGCCATGGTGCAGAAGGCCAAGATCCTCCTGGTCGATGACCGGCCGGAGAATCTGCTGGCGCTGGAGGCGATCCTCTCGGCGCTCGATCAGACGCTGGTCCGGGCATCGTCCGGGGAGGAAGCGCTCAAAGCGCTGCTCACGGACGATTTCGCGGTCATTCTGCTGGATGTCCAGATGCCGGGGATGGATGGTTTCGAGACCGCCGCGCACATCAAGCGCCGGGAGCGCACGCGGGACATCCCGATCATCTTCCTCACCGCGATCAACCACGGTCCGCACCACACGTTCCGTGGATACGCGGCGGGCGCGGTTGACTACATCTCCAAGCCGTTCGACCCGTGGGTGCTCCGGGCGAAGGTCTCCGTGTTCGTCGAGCTGTACATGAAGAACTGCCAGCTGAGGGAGCAGGCGGCGCTGCTGCGGCTCCAGTTGGAGGGTGGCGGCAGGACCGGCGTCGGGCCCGGGAAGGAACCGGCCGGACTGCTCGCCGAGCTGTCCGCGCGGCTGGCCGCCGTCGAGGAGCAGGCCGAGGCGCTGTCCAAGCAGCTGGACGACGAGTCCGCGGACGCGGCGGCGGTGGCCACGGCCGCGCATCTGGAGCGGAAGCTGACCGGACTGCGGCGGGCGTTGGACGCACTGGAGCCGGGTGCCGGGGGCGCCCCGGTGGTTCCTTCCCAGAGCTGACGGGTTGACGGGCTGAAGGGTGGCCGTGGAGATTCTGCCTCCGTTGGTGGAGCGGGCTCTCTGGGGCGGCGGTCCGCTGAGTGGCGAGTTCCCTAGGGCGGCGGTCCGATCTGTAGGGGGCCCCATAGGGCGGCGGTCGGCTGTGTAGCAGGCTCTATAGCGTGGGGTCGGCTGTGTAGCAGGCTCCATAGCGCGGCGGTCCGCTGCGAAACGGGCTCCATAGGACGGCCGTACGGCGGCCCCCTCCGTCCCCGCCACTCCCGGTCCCCCTTCGACCGCTCCCACCTCCCGCGCCCCTTACATCCCGTCAGTTCCGGAGTGCCCAGGGGCGACACGAATGGGTGAAGGGGCCGGCACGTGGGTCGACACCCCGGCGCGGCGGTAGTCTCGCCTCCATGGCCTCACGTCCCTCCGCAGCCAAGAAGCAGCCCGCCAAGAAGGCGGCGGCTCCGGCGAAGAAGGGCGCTGCCAAAAAGGCTCCGGCGAAGAAGGCGCCCGCCAGAAAGGCACCCGCCAAGAAGGCCGCGGCGAAGAAGGCCGCGGCGCCTCCGAAGCCGGCGCCCAATCCGACCGGCGGTGTGTACAAGCTGGTGCGCGCCCTCTGGCTGGGGGTGGCGCACGCCGTGGGCGCGGTGTTCCGTGGCATAGGGCAGGGCGCCAAGAACCTGGACCCGGCGCACCGCAAGGACGGCATCGCCCTGCTGCTGCTGGCGCTCGCGCTGATCGTCGCCGCCGGGACCTGGTCCAATCTGCGCGGCCCGGTCGGCGATCTCGTCGAGATACTGGTGACGGGTGCCTTCGGGCGGCTCGATCTGCTCGTCCCGATCCTGCTCGCGGTCGTCGCCTTCCGCTTCATCCGTCATCCGGAACAGCCCGACGCCAACGGACGGATCGTCATCGGGCTGTCCGCGCTGGTGATCGGCGTGCTCGGACAGGTGCACATCGCGTGCGGCTCACCCGCGCGCAGCGACGGCATGCAGCCGATAAGGGACGCCGGAGGGCTCATCGGCTGGGGCGCGGCCACCCCGCTGTCGTACACCATGACCGATGTGCTGGCCGTGCCGCTGCTGGCGCTGCTCACGGTGTTCGGGCTGCTGGTCGTCACGGCCACGCCGGTGAAGGCGATCCCGCAGCGGCTGCGGCAGCTCGGCGTGCGGCTCGGGGTCGTCCACGACCTGGACGCGGACACCCTCACCGGGGACGACGAGCGCTACGACGACCAGTGGCGGGAGTCGCTGCCCGCGCGAAGCCGCAAACGCGCGGGGGCGGCCGACGAGCCGTACGACCCCGAGGGAGCCGAGGAAGAGGCCCTCTCGCGGCGTCGCGGGCGGCCGAGGCGTTCCGCGGTGCCCCAGCCCGTGATGGACCGGCAGATGGACGCCGTGGACTTCGCGGCGGCGGCTGCGGCCGATCTGGACGGGGCCGTGCTGCACGGCATGCCGCCGTCGCCGCTCGTCGCCGACCTCACCCAGGGGGTCCGGGTGGGCGACCGGGGGGACCGGGAGGACACCACCCCGACGCCGGTCCCTGGGGCCCGGCCCCAGAAGGACAAGCCCCGCCAGGAGCGGCTCAAGGGGGAGGTCCCCGACCTCACCAAGGCGCCGCCCGGAGAGCTGCGCGATCTGCCGCCCCGCGCGGAGCAGCTCCAGCTGTCCGGCGACATCACCTACTCGCTGCCGCCCCTGGACCTGCTGGAGCGCGGTGGGCCCGGCAAGGCGCGCAGCGCGGCCAATGACGCGGTCGTCGCCTCGCTCACCACCGTCTTCACCGAGTTCAAGGTGGACGCGGCCGTCACCGGCTTCACCCGGGGCCCGACGGTGACCCGCTACGAGGTCGAGCTGGGCCCCGCCGTCAAGGTGGAGCGGATCACCGCGCTGACCAAGAACATCGCGTACGCCGTCGCCAGCCCGGACGTGCGGATCATCAGCCCGATCCCCGGGAAGTCGGCGGTCGGCATCGAGATCCCGAACACCGACCGGGAGATGGTCAACCTCGGGGACGTACTGCGGCTCGCGGAGTCGGCGGAGGACGACGATCCGATGCTGGTCGCCTTCGGCAAGGACGTCGAGGGCGGCTATGTCATGCACTCGCTGGCAAAGATGCCCCACCTGCTGGTGGCCGGCGCCACCGGTTCCGGAAAGTCGTCCTGCATCAACTGTCTGATCACCTCGATCATGATGCGGGCCACCCCGGAGGACGTCCGTATGGTCCTCGTCGACCCCAAGCGGGTCGAGCTGACCGCCTACGAGGGCATCCCGCACCTGATCACCCCGATCATCACCAACCCCAAGCGTGCCGCCGAGGCGCTCCAGTGGGTGGTGCGGGAGATGGATCTTCGCTACGACGATCTCGCCGCATACGGGTACCGGCACATCGACGACTTCAACGAGGCCGTTCGCGAAGGCAAGGTGAAGCTGCCCGAGGGAAGCGAGCGGGAGCTTCAGCCGTACCCGTATCTGCTGGTGATCGTGGACGAGCTGGCCGATCTGATGATGGTGGCGCCCCGGGACGTCGAGGACGCCATTGTGCGGATCACCCAGCTCGCTCGGGCGGCCGGAATCCATCTGGTGCTCGCCACCCAGCGGCCGTCGGTGGATGTCGTCACCGGGCTGATCAAGGCGAACGTGCCCTCCCGGCTGGCCTTCGCCACGTCCTCGCTCGCCGACTCCCGGGTCATCCTCGACCAGCCCGGTGCCGAGAAGCTGATCGGCAAGGGCGACGGCCTGTTCCTGCCCATGGGGGCCAACAAGCCGACCCGTATGCAGGGCGCCTTCGTCACCGAGGACGAGGTGGCCGCCATCGTCCAGCACTGCAAGGACCAGATGGCCCCGGTCTTCCGGGACGACGTGACCGTCGGCGGCAAGCAGAAGAAGGAGATCGACGAGGACATTGGCGACGACCTCGATCTGCTCTGCCAGGCGGCCGAGCTGGTGGTGTCCACCCAGTTCGGGTCGACGTCCATGCTCCAGCGCAAGCTGCGGGTGGGCTTCGCCAAGGCCGGGCGGCTGATGGACCTGATGGAGTCGCGGAACATCGTCGGGCCGAGCGAGGGCTCCAAGGCGCGTGACGTGCTGGTCAAGCCGGATGAGCTGGACGGGGTCCTCGCGGTGATTCGCGGTGAGGCGGCGGGGTAGGCGTCAGGGATGGGGGACCGCGTACCGGGCACATACGGGCGGCCTTGCGAACGGGCCTCCTGGCGCGTGCTTGAACCTGATGCGGACTCTCGCCCAAATCGTGATCCTGGGTGTACTCCGTTCGGCGTCCCACGACTCACCCGTAAGGGATCATTGAGCAACCGTTTCCCTTCGGCGCACGTCAAGTTGAGGGAAGCGGAAACCTTGTGTCCCACCATCGGCATGACGGGCCATACCGATGGCGTACAAAGTGCTCTCGCCCGGTTGCCCCACCCTTTCGTACCCCCTCAGACTGAACTTCCAGCACAGGTGGCTACACGCTCGAAAGGCGCCCCCGTGTCCATCGGCAACTTCCCTGAAGACGAGCGTCCGTTCGAAGACGTATCCGAGGAAGCCCACCTCTCCATCGGTCGTGCGCTGCGGCAGGCGCGGATCGCGGCCGGGCTGACCGTCGACGACGTCAGTACCGCCACCCGGGTCCGGATCGCCATCGTGCACGCGATCGAGGCCGACAACTTCGCGCCCTGCGGCGGTGACGTCTACGCCCGCGGCCACATCCGGACCCTGGCGAAGGCCGTACGGCTCGATCCTGGTCCGCTGCTCGCCCAGTACGACGCCGACCACGGCGGACGACCCGCCCCTACCCCCGCGGCCCCCATGTTCGAGGCGGAGCGCATCCGGCCCGAGCGCCGGGGACCGAACTGGACGGCCGCCATGGTCGCCGCGATCGTCGCGGTGATCGGCTTCGTCGGGTTCACCATGTTCAAGGGCGAGGCCGACGGTGGCGCCAAGGACCAGGTCGCCGGTGGTGCCACACCGTCGACCGGGAAGTCGTCCTCGCCGTCCGCCGCGACCAGCAGGCCCGCCGACCCCGAGCCCGACCCGACCGAGAGCGCCATCGCCGCGGCGCCCCAGGACAAGGTGACCGTCCAGGTCAGCGCCACCGACGGACGCAGCTGGATCTCCGCCAAGGACCACAACGGACGCCTGCTCTTCGACGGCCTGCTCAAGCAGGGCGACTCCAAGACCTTCCAGGACAGCTCCAAGATCAACCTGGTGCTCGGCGACGCCGGGGCCATTCAGCTCTACGTCAATGGCAAGAAGATCGACGAGGACTGGCAGCCGGGGGCCGTGGAGCGGCTGACCTATACGAAGGGTGATCCGCAGGCGGGATGAGCCCGGCGGTTCCCGGGTGTGACTTCGGCGGCTCCATGGGAGGTGTTTCCCGTGGGGCCGTCCGGCTGTTCGCTGTGCGGCACCTGTGCGAGGGCTTTTCGCGCGGCTCCCGCGCGGGGCCGTGAGCGGATGTTCGGGGCCGGGGCGGGCATGATCGCCGTGGCCCCGTCGGCGTGGGGTGTCAGTGGGACGAAGTAGTCTTGAGCCCATGCCTGAACGCCGTACCGTCGCACTCGTCACGCTTGGCTGCGCCCGAAACGAGGTGGACTCCGAGGAGCTCGCGGGCCGTCTGGAGGCGGACGGCTGGCAGCTCGTCGGGGACGCCGAGGACGCCGATGTCGCCGTCGTGAACACCTGCGGATTCGTCGAAGCCGCCAAGAAGGACTCCGTCGACGCCCTGCTGGAGGCCAACGATCTCAAGGGGCACGGCCGCACCCAGGCCGTGGTCGCCGTGGGCTGCATGGCCGAGCGGTACGGCAAGGAACTCGCTGAGGCGCTCCCCGAGGCCGACGGCGTGCTCGGGTTCGACGACTACGCGGACATCTCCGACCGGCTCCAGACCATCCTCTCCGGCGGGGTCCACGCCTCCCACACCCCGCGCGACCGGCGCAAGCTGCTGCCGATCAGCCCCGCGGAGCGCCAGGAGTCCGCCGCGGCCGTCGCCCTGCCCGGCCATGGCCCGGTCGATCTGCCCGACGGCCTCGCGCCCGCCTCCGGCCCCCGCGCGCCCCTGCGCCGCAGACTCGACGGCTCCCCGGTCGCCTCGGTCAAGCTGGCCTCCGGATGCGACCGGCGCTGCACCTTCTGCGCCATCCCGTCCTTCCGTGGCTCCTTCATCTCCCGCCGCCCCAGCGATGTGCTGAACGAGACGCGCTGGCTCGCCGAGCAGGGCGTCAAGGAGATCATGCTGGTCTCCGAGAACAACACGTCCTACGGCAAGGACCTCGGCGACATCCGGCTGCTGGAGTCCCTGCTGCCCGAGCTGGCGGGTGTCGACGGCATCGAGCGCGTCCGGGTCAGCTACCTCCAGCCGGCCGAGATGCGGCCCGGCCTGATCGACGTCCTGACCGGCACGCCCAAGGTCGCCCCCTACTTCGACCTCTCCTTCCAGCACTCCGCGCCCGACGTGCTGCGGGCGATGCGGCGCTTCGGGGACACCGACCGGTTCCTGGAGCTGCTCGACACCATCCGGAGCAAGGCTCCCCAGGCCGGTGTGCGCTCCAACTTCATCGTGGGCTTCCCCGGCGAGAGCGAGGCCGACCTCGCCGAGCTGGAGCGGTTCCTCAACCACGCGCGGCTCGACGCCATCGGTGTGTTCGGCTACTCGGACGAGGAGGGCACGGAGGCCGCGACCTACGAGAACAAGCTCCCTGAGGACGTGGTCGCCGAACGCCTCGCACATGTCTCCCGTCTGGCCGAGGAACTCGTGTCGCAGCGGGCCGAGGAGCGGCTCGGGGAATCGCTGCGCGTGCTCGTCGAGTCGGTCGACTCCGAGGAGGGGGTGTACGGCCGCGGGGAGCACCAGGCGCCCGAGACGGACGGCCAGGTGCTGCTCACGAGCGGCGAGGGGCTGACGGTCGGTCGTATGGTCGAGGCGAAGGTGGTCGGTACGGAGGGTGTCGACCTGGTGGCCGAGCCGCTCACGACCGCCGGGTCGGCGGCCGGGCCGGCGGGCTCGCACGCGGGCCGTGAGGAGGCGGGCAGATGACGGGAGTCCCGGCGTCGGCCGCGGGGGGCTCCGCCGGGGTGAACGGTGTGGGGGGCACGAATGGCGGCTCGGCCTCTTCGGGGGCGTCGGGTCCCGTGGGCGGGGCCGGGGTCTCCGCGGTTTCCGGGGGCGACGGCGGGGAGGCCGACGGGCGGCACCTGCGGGGCGGGAAGCTGGCCGCCGCGGCGGTCAATCAGGCCAGCGTCTGGAACATCGCCAACCTGCTGACCATGCTCCGGCTCGTGCTGGTCCCGGCGTTCGTCGCGCTGATGCTCGCCGACGGCGGCTACGACCCGGCCTGGCGGTCGCTGGCCTGGGCCGCCTTCGCCATCGCCATGATCACCGACCTGTTCGACGGTCACCTCGCCCGTACGTACGATCTCGTCACCGACTTCGGGAAGATCGCCGATCCCATCGCCGACAAGGCCATCATGGGTGCGGCGCTGATCTGTCTGTCGGCGCTGGGGGATCTGCCGTGGTGGGTGACGGTCGTCATCCTCGGCCGGGAACTCGGGGTCACGCTGCTGCGTTTTCTTGTCATCCGGTACGGCGTCATCCCCGCGAGCCGTGGCGGCAAGCTCAAGACCCTCACCCAGGGCGTGGCGGTCGGCATGTACGTCCTGGCACTGACGGGCTGGCTGGCCACCCTGCGGTGGTGGGTGATGGCCGCCGCGGTCCTGCTGACCGTGGTCACCGGGCTCGACTATGTACGACAGGCCATTGTGCTGCGCAGACAGGGAATCGCCGAGCGAAGGGCGGCGGCGGAGGAGACGGACGCGTGAATTCCACGGCCGCCGACGTGCTGCGACTACTGACGGTGAGGGGCGAGACGGTCGCCGTCGCCGAGTCGCTGACCGGCGGTCTGGTCGCGGCGGAGCTGACGGCGGTGCCCGGGGCGTCCAAGGCGTTCCGAGGGTCGGTCACGGCCTACGCGACCGAGCTGAAGCAGCGCCTGCTGGGGGTCGACGCCGATCTCCTGGAGACGCGGGGAGCGGTGGACGCGCAGGTCGCGGGGCAGATGGCGGCCGGTGCGCGGAGGGTGCTCGGCGCCGACTGGGGCCTCGCCACCACCGGGGTCGCCGGGCCTGACCCCCAGGACGGACATCCGGTCGGGACGGTGTTCGTGGCCGTGGACCGGGCCACGGTCGACGCGTTCGGATCGGTTTCCGATTCTGCCGGTGGCGGAAAAGTGCTGGCCCTGCGGTTGAACGGCGGACGCGAGGAAATCCGTATGGAGAGTGTACGGAGCGTACTCGCACTGCTCCTGGAGCAGCTCGCGGGCGAACAGACCGGGAATGAGCGGGCACAGGATACGGAACAGAACGGGGGGTTTTGATGTTTGCAGCCCTGAGTGAACACGACATCGCTCCCCGCACGGCCGCGGCGCTAGGCGGTACGGTGGGGCGTGAAGGATGCGGTTACGCGGTCCGAGGAGGGAGCCACCGATGATTCTGCTCCGTCGCCTGCTGGGTGACGTGCTGCGTCGGCAGCGCCAGCGCCAGGGCCGTACTCTGCGCGAAGTCTCCTCCTCCGCCCGAGTCTCGCTCGGCTATCTCTCCGAGGTGGAGCGGGGGCAGAAGGAGGCTTCCTCCGAGCTGCTCGCCGCGATCTGCGACGCGCTGGACGTACGGATGTCCGAGCTCATGCGCGAGGTGAGCGATGAGCTCGCCCTCGCCGAGCTGGCCCAGTCCGCTGCGGCCACTCCCAGCGAACCTGTACCCACGCCGGTCCGACCGATGCTGGGTTCCGTCTCGGTGGCCGGCGTGCCTCCGGAACGGGTGACGATCAAGGCGCCTGCCACCGAGGTGGTCGCCGCGTGAGACGCATGCGCGTGCGCCGTCGGTGACGGCGTGTGTGCGTGGGTGTGAGTGGGTGAAGCCCCGGTCCGCCGCTTCGGGAAGCGTTGGCTTTCTGGAGGGGGGCCGGGGTTTTTTCGTGGTGTGGGGCTTGGCGGGGCGGGCCTGTGCATGTGTGGGCGGCCGGGGTTCGGCTGGGCTTGGGGGCTTCGTATGGGGGCGCGAGTGCTTGGCTGGCTTGGGGTGGGGGCTGTGCAGGGGCGCCGAGCGTTTGGCCGGGTTGGTGGGGGCTGTGCGGGGGCCCCGAGGGTTCGGCCGGGTTGGTGGGGGCTGTAAGGGCGCCGAGGGTTCGGCTGGCTTGGTGCGTGCCTCGTAGGGTTTCGGCGGGCTTCTGGGTGGCTGCGGTGGGCCCGGTGGGGTAATTGCTCCGTTTGCCCGGCTTCGGGGTTGCGGTCATCGTGGAGGGACAGTTCTCGGGGCCTTCTACGGAGGTGCGATGTACGTCGTCAAGAGTCCGCTGCCCGAAGCGGACCTCAAGGTCGTGGCCGAGGCGTTGCAGTCCGCGCTGGTGGATCTCGTGGATCTGTCGCTCATCGCGAAGCAGGTCCACTGGAACATCGTCGGACCCCGCTTCCGGTCCGTACACCTTCAACTGGACGATGTGGTCGCCTCCGCGCGGGTGCACTCCGACACCGTCGCGGAACGGGCCTCCGCGCTGGGTGTGTCACCGGACGGGCGGGCCGGGACGGTGGCCGCCGACAGTGGGATCGGGGCGGTGCCGAACGGCTGGGTGAAGGACAGTGACGCCGTGCGGGTGCTGACCGACGCGCTGGGGGCGGCGATCACCCGGATGCGGGAGCGGGTGGCGGCGACGGAGAAGCCCGATCCGGTGTCGCAGGACGTGTTCATCGGGATCACGGCGGATCTTGAGAAGCATCACTGGATGTTCCAGGCCGCGAGTGACTGATGCCGCGGGTCGATGGGTGTGGGCGCGGAGGGGGTGGGGTCCGGCGGGGTGTGGGGGCTGGGCCTCGGCGGTGGCGGATGCGGATTCCCGGTGGGGGCGTGTGAGCGGCTGGGGCCGGTGTTGCGGGGGTTTGCGCCCGTGTGCCGCTGGTGCGCCCTGTCTGTCCCCGTGGGCGGCGTTCTAGCGTCGGACCGGAGGAGGTGGCCATGGCGGGGCGAATAGTGCGCTGGGGGGCCGGGCTGACGTTCGGGGCGGTGTGGTGGTGGGCCGTGGTGCGGCTCGCCGTCGCTCCGGACGCCGGGGCGGTGGAGGGCGCCGTCGCCGCCGGGGGGTGGGGGTTGAGTCTGCTTCCCGTGCACTGCGTGCCGAAGGGGCGGGCCGCAGGGGCGTTGGGGGCTGGGCGGTGGAGGGCGGCTTGGCGGGGGGTTGGGCCTTCGGCTGGGCGGGAGTGAGGGCGGCGGGTGCGGCGGGTGTAGGGGGAGTGTGTGGGGGTGGGTGGCTGGGTGTGCGGGGCGTGGGGGTGGGTTGCGGTGGACTGGGGTTTGTCACCAGGGCATGGCGACCCCGCCGTTCGGGCGGAGGATCTGGCCGGTGGTGAAGGATGCCGCGTCGGACGCCAGATGGAGGACGGCGTGGGCGACGTCTTCCGGGGTGCCCACGCGGCCTAGGGGAGACATCCGGGACATGAGGGCCTCTGTGCGGGACTGGGGCTCGGTGCGGGGCCGTGGCTCTGTGGGGGTTTGAGCCTCCGGGCGGGATAGTGGCTCCGCGGGGGATCGAGGCTCGGTGGGGGATCGGGACTCCGTGGGAGATCGAGGGCCCTCGGTCTCCGTGGTGTGGTGGTCGGTCATGGGGGTGCGTATCCAGCCCGGGGCGACCGCGTTGACGCGGATGCCGTGGCGGCCGACCTCGGTGGCCAGGGTCTTGGTCAGTTGGACCACCGCCGCCTTGGCCGCCCCGTAGCAGAGCAGGCCGGGGCTGCCGGTGTCCACCGCGCCTGAGGCCATCGTGACGATGGACCCGGGTGTGCCACGGGCGATCATCCGGTGCGCGGCCTCCTGACAGGCGTAGAGCACGCCCTTGAAGTTGATGTTCAGCACCCGGTCGAGGTCCTCGTCGCGGGTCTCCAGGACCGGGCTGCTGTGCATGATCCCGGCGATGGCCGCCATGACGTGCAGGGTCTCGCAGGAGGCGACGGCCTCCCGGAGGCGGGCCCGGTCGGTGACGTCGAGGTGGTGAGTGTGCGCGGTGCCGCCCTCCGCCGTGATCGTGGCCGCCGTCTCGCGCAGGCCCGGTGCGTCGAGGTCCGCGCAGTGCACGGTGGCGCCCGCGCGGGCGAGCAGTACGGCCGAGGCGCGGCCGATGCCGCTCGCGGCGCCGGTGACGAAGGCGGTGCGTCCGGTGAGGTCGTACGCGTTCACGGCCATGAAGGGACGGTACGAGGGTTTCTGACGGGGCGTCAATTGGTGTGGCGGGGCGGGCGGGTGCCGGGGTTGGGGTGGGAGCGCCGGTGGGGTGTGGGGGAGCCCGGGGGTGGGGCGGGGCCGATCTGGCAGGTCGGGCACCAGTAGGTGGGGCGTTCGCGTGAGCCGTCGCCCTGGTCGGCCACTCGGATGGGGGTGCGGCAGCGCAGACAGGGGCGGGCCGCGCGGCCGTACACGAACAGGTCCTGGCCGCGGCGGCCGGTGGTGGTGCGGACCGGGCGGTCGCGGTTGGCTTCGAGGAGCCGCTGCGCGAGGGGCGGGAGCTTGGCCGCGCGGTCGGGGGGCAGGGCTCCGACGGGGAGCCAGGGGGTGGCGCCGAGCAGGAAGCACAGCTCGCTCTTGTAGACGTTGCCGATACCGGCGAGGTTGCGCTGGTCCAGCAGGGCTTCGCCGAGGGGACGGGCCGGGTCGGTGAGGAGGTTGGCGAGGGCGCGGTCCGGGTTCCAGTCAGGGCCCAGGAGGTCGGGGCCGAGGTGGCCGACCACGCGGTCCTCGTCGGTGGTGCGCAGGAGGTCCAGGACGGGGAGGCGGTAGCCGACGGCTGTGCGGTCCGTGGTGCCGAGGATCGCGCGGATCTGGTGTGCGGGGCCGCCGGTCCAGCGCTCGTCGTGGGCGAAGACCTTCCACGAGCCGTCCATCTTGAGGTGCGAGTGGAGGGTGACTCCGCCTTCGATGCGGGTCAGGAGGTGCTTGCCGCGCGGGGTGACGTCGAGGACCTGGCGGCCGGTGAGGTCGGTGGTGGCGTACTTCGGGACGCGGAGGTCGGAACGGGTCAGGACGTGGCCGGCGAGTGCGGTGTGCAGTCGCCGGGCCGTCTGCCAGACCGTGTCACCTTCGGGCATGGGGCCAGGGTCGCATGAGGTGTGGGGTGGGGTCGGGGACCGGGGGTCAGGCGCGGAGGCGGAGGCCGCGTGGGGTGGCGATGAAGCCCGCGGTCTCCAGGAGGGTGCCGAAGGGGGAGGTGAGGGCTGTGGTGCCGTTGACGCGTTCGACCGTGACCGTGCCCAGGGAGCCCGCTCGGGCGGATGCGGCCAGCGCTTCGGTGGCTTCGCGCAGACGGGGGTCGTCGGTGGGATGGGTCTGGGGGTCTGTGGGCCAGGCCAGCAGGGTCTTGCCGCCGCGCTCCATGTACAGGGTCAGCTCGCCGTCGACCAGGACGACGAGGGATCCCGCCTTGCGGCCCGGCTTGTGTCCGGCTCCGGTGGGGGGCTCCGGCCATGGCAGGGCCGCGCCGTAGGCGTTCGCCGGGTCGGCGGCGGCCAGGACGACGGCTCGGGAGGCGGGCGTTCTTCGTGAACCCCGGGTACCGGAGGGGTGGGTCGGGTAGGGCGAGGCGGAGGCGGTCAGCCAGGGGGCGGGGTCCTGCGGGGTGTGGTCTCGGGGGGAGATGTAGTCGCCGGGTGTGGGGCGGTACGCCGGGAAGTTGGGGAAGTCCTGGAAGTCCGCGGGGCCGCGGGGGCCTGTCGGGCTGGAGGGCGCCGGGTCGGTGCCGGACGTTGTGCCTGAGTCGAAGGCCGTGTCGGGGTCGAAGGCTGCTGTCCAGTCGAGGCCCGGGTCGATGTCGGGCCTCGCGGCGGTGGGGGCGTCGGTGTCGTGGCCGCCGCCCGATGCCGTGAAGGTCTCGCCTCGTTCGCGGGCGTTGGCCACCGCGCGGAGGCGGTCCACCGCGCCGTCCATGGCGAACTGCGCGGCACCGAGGCCCTCGACCACATAGCCGCGGCGGGCCTGGCCGCTGTCCTCGAACGCGGACAGGATGCGGTAGGTCGCCGAGAAGCCGCCTTCGACGCCCTCGGCAGCGACCGCGCCCCGGGTCACCACGCCGTGCCGGTCCAGGAGGGCGCGGGCGCGGGCGTGGGCCCGGACCGTGGGGTCGGGCTCACCGGCCGGGAGCAGGGACCAGCGGCCCGCGACGGTCGGGGGGCCGCTGCGGGAGGCCGGGCGCGCGGCGGCCGTCAAGGAGCCGTACCGTCCGCGCGGGACGGCACGCTTGGCGCGGTGGGCCGTGGAGCCCGCCGTACGGCCCGAGCCGAGGAGGGCGCGCAGGGGGGTCAGTGTGTCGTTGGTGAGCCGACCGGACCAGGCCAGGTCCCACAGGGCGTCGGCGAGCTGGGGGTCGGTGGCGTCGGGGTGGGTGGTCGCGCGGACATGGTCGGCGATCTGGCGGAAGAACAGGCCGTAGCCGCCTGCCAGGGCGGTCAGGACCGATGCGTGCAGCGCTGTCAGCTCCAGGGGGTGCGGGTCCGGCAGCAGCAGGGGGGCCGTGTCCGCGAGGTAGAGGGAGACCCAGCCGTCCTTGCCGGGCAGGGAACCGGCACCTGCCCAGACGATCTCCCCGGCCGCCGTCAGTTCGTCCAGCAGGGCGGGGGCGTAGTGCGTGACACGGGACGGCAGGATCAGCTTCTCCAGGGCCGACGCCGGTACGGAGGCGCCCTGGAGCTGCTCCACCGCGCGGATCAGGCCGTCGGCGCCGCGCAGGGCGTGGCCCTTGCCGATGTGCTGCCACTGCGGGAGGAACTCGGCCAGGGCGGCCGGTGGCACCGGTTCCAGCTCTTGGCGCAGCGCGGCCAGGGAGCGGCGGCGCAGCCTGCGCAGTACGGTCGCATCGCACCACTCCTGGCCGATGCCCGCCGGGTGGAACTCGCCCTGGACGACCCTGCCCCCCGCCGCGAGCCGCTGGAGGGCGCCCTCGGTGACGGCCACGCCCAGACCGAACCGGGCCGCCGCCGTGGCCGAGGTGAACGGGCCGTGGGTGCGGGCGTACCGGGCGAGGAGGTCGCCGAGCGGGTCCTTCACGGGCTCGGTGAACGCCTCGGGGACGCCCACCGGGAGGGCGGTGCCCAGCGCGTCGCGCAGCCGGCCCGCGTCCTCGATCGCCGCCCAGTGGTCGGCGCCCGCGACGCGCACCCTGATGGCACGGCGGGAGCGGGCCAGCTCCGGCGCCCATGAGGGCTCCGCGCCCCGCTCGGCCAGCTCCGCGTCGGTGAGCGGCCCGAGCATCCGCAGCAGGTCGGCGACGCCCTCGGCGTCCTTGGCCCGGCGGTCCTCGGTACGCCATTGCAGCTCGCGTTCCAGCTCGGCCAGCACCTCGGCGTCGAGCAGCTCACGCAGCTCCGCCTGGCCCAGCAGCTCCGCCAGCAGCCGGGAGTCCAGCGACAGGGCCGCCGCGCGGCGCTCGGCGAGCGGGGAGTCCCCCTCGTACAGGAACTGGGCGACATAGCCGAAGAGGAGGGAGCGGGCGAAGGGGGACGGTTCGGGGGTGGTGACCTCGACCAGGCGGACCTTGCGGGACTCCAGGTCGCCCATCAGCTCGGTCAGGCCGGGGACGTCGAAGACGTCCTGGAGGCACTCGCGGACCGCTTCCAGGACGATCGGGAAGGAGCCGTACTCGCCCGCGACCTCCAGGAGCTGGGAGGCGCGCTGGCGCTGCTGCCACAGTGGCGTGCGCCGACCGGGGTTGCGGCGGGGCAGCAGCAGCGCGCGGGCGGCGCACTCGCGGAAACGGGACGCGAACAGGGCCGAGCCGCCGACCTGGTCGGTGACGACCTGGTCGACCTCGCCCTTGTCGAAGACGACGTCCGCCGCGCCGACGGGGGCCTGCTCGGCGTCGTACTCCGTGCCCGCTGTGCGGGGCTCCTGGTCGAGGAGGTCCAGGCCGAGCAGATCGGCGTCCGGCAGGCGCAGCACGATGCCGTCGTCGGCGTGCATGACCTGCGCGTCCATGCCGTACCGCTCGCTGAGCCGGGCGCCGAGGGCGAGTGCCCAGGGGGCGTGGACCTGGGCGCCGAACGGGGAATGCACCACGACCCGCCAGTCGCCCAGTTCGTCGCGGAAGCGCTCCACGACGATCGTCCGGTCGTCCGGGACGTGTCCGCACGCCTCGCGCTGCTCGGCCAGGTACGACAGCACGTTGTCCGCCGCCCACGCGTCCAGCCCGGCGGCGACCAGGCGCAGCCGGGCGTCCTCGCGGCTCAGCGAGCCGACCTCGCGCAGGAACGCCCCCACCGCGCGGCCCAGCTCCAGCGGGCGGCCCAACTGGTCGCCCTTCCAGAACGGCAGCCGTCCCGGCACGCCGGGCGCGGGGGAGACCAGCACGCGGTCGCGCGTGATGTCCTCGATCCGCCAGGAACTGGTGCCCAGCGTGAAGACGTCCCCCACGCGGGACTCGTAGACCATCTCCTCGTCCAGCTCGCCGACCCGGCCGCCGCCCTTCTTGGGGTCGGACCCGGCCAGGAACACACCGAACAGACCGCGGTCCGGGATCGTGCCCCCGGAGGTCACGGCGAGTCGCTGGGCCCCGGGGCGGCCGGTGACCGTGCCCAGGACCCGGTCCCACACCACGCGCGGGCGCAACTCGGCGAACGCGTCGGAGGGATAGCGGCCCGCGAGCATGTCGAGGACGCCGGTGAACGCCGACTCCGGGAGGGAGGCGAAGGGGGCCGCCCGCCGGACCAGGGCGAGCAGGTCGTCCACCTGCCAGGTGTCCAGGGACGTCATGGCGACGAGCTGCTGCGCCAGGACGTCCAGCGGGTTGGCGGGGACCCTCAGGGACTCGATGGAGCCCGTGCGCATCCGCTCGGTGACCACGGCCGCCTGCACCAGATCGCCCCGGTACTTCGGGAACACCACGCCTGTGGAGACCGCGCCCACCTGGTGCCCCGCGCGGCCCACCCGCTGGAGCCCGGACGCCACCGACGGCGGGGACTCGACCTGGACGACGAGATCCACCGCGCCCATGTCGATGCCCAGCTCCAGACTGGACGTGGCGACCACCGCGGGCAGACGGCCCGCCTTGAGGTCCTCCTCCACCAGCGCGCGCTGCTCCTTGGACACCGAGCCGTGGTGGGCGCGGGCGATGACCGGCGGGGCGCCCTGGGCGGCGCCGGAGCCGCCCATCAGCTCGGCCGGGGAGTGGTGCTCGTCCAGGGGCTCGCCGGTGGCCCGCTCGTAGGCGATCTCGTTGAGCCGGTTGCACAAGCGCTCGGCCAGGCGGCGGGAGTTGGCGAAGACGATCGTGGACCGGTGGGACTGGACGAGGTCGGCGATCCGCTCCTCCACATGCGGCCAGATCGACGGCCGCTCGGCGCCCTCGGAACCGTCGGCGACCGGGGAGCCGCCCAGCTCCCCCAGATCCTCGACCGGGACGACGACCGACAGGTCGAACTCCTTGCCGGAGCGTGGCTGGACGATCTCCACCTTGCGCTGCGGGGACAGGAAGCGGGCCACCTCGTCGACCGGGCGGACGGTCGCCGACAGGCCGATTCGACGGGCCGGCCTCGGCAGCAGCTCGTCGAGGCGCTCCAGGGACAGCGCCAGATGCGCGCCCCGCTTGGTGCCCGCCACCGCGTGCACCTCGTCCAGGATCACCGTCTCGACGCCGGTCAGCGCGTCCCGCGTGGCCGACGTCAGCATCAGGAACAGGGACTCGGGGGTGGTGATCAGGATGTCCGGCGGGCGAGTGGACAGCGCGCGGCGCTCGGCGGCCGGGGTGTCGCCGGAGCGGATGCCGACCTTCACGTCCGGCTCGGGCAGGCCCAGGCGGACGGACTCCTGACGGATGCCGGTCAGCGGGCTGCGCAGATTGCGCTCGACATCGACGGCCAGCGCCTTCAGCGGCGACACGTACAGCACCCGGCAGCGCTTCTTCGCGTCCGCCGGGGGCGGGGCGGAAGCCAACTGGTCGAGGGCGGCGAGGAACGCGGCCAGCGTCTTGCCGGAGCCCGTCGGGGCGACCACCAGCACGTCCGAACCCTCGCCGATGGCCTGCCACGCGCCCGCCTGAGCGGCGGTGGGCGCGGAGAACGCACCCGTGAACCAGCCGCGGGTGGCGGGGGAGAAGCCGTCGAGGGCTCGGCGTGCGCTGACCATGCGTCCATCCTGCACCCCGCCACTGACAATCGGACCGCGGCTGCTCTGACCTGCGGAGATGTGAGGTTGAGTGCGGCGGGGTGGGGTGGGCTGGCGGTCTGGGGTGGTGGCGGGGCGGAGGCGGGCGGTCGGCTGTCGGGGTGTGCGGAGCGCCTGGGGTGAGCGGGATGAGTGGGGCGCCTGGGATGTGTGCGGTACGTGGTGGGTGAGGTGCCCGCGCTGCCCGGGGTGCGCGGGGTGCGCGGGGTGCGCGGGGTGCCCAGGGGTGCGTCGGTGGGTCGGGGCGGCGAGGATTTCGGCCAGGTGGCGGAGAATGGGGGACATGGCCGGTCGGGACGAGCGAGCGCGGCACTGGCGGTACGCGGAGCTGCCCGGTGTCGATCTGCTGCGGGCCCGGTACATCCGCAAGACGTTCGTCCGCCACACCCACGAGCACTTCGTGATAGCCGCCGTCACCGACGGGGTGGAGGTCTTCCACCACGGCGGGGCAGACCAGTACGCCGGTGCCGGGTCCCTGGCACTGGTCAATCCCGACACCCCGCACACCGGACGGGCGGGCGTCCCCGAGGGCTGGCGGTACGGGGCCGTGTACCCGTCGCCCGACCTCATGGCCGAGATAGCGGCCGAGACCACCACCCTGCGCGGCACGCCCGGCTTCGCCCGGCCGGTCCTCGACGACCCCTACTCCGTCGCGCTGGTGCACCGGGTGCTGCGCGCCGCCGACGAGGGGAACGCCCTGGCCGCCGACACGCTGCTGCGGGTCGCGGTGACCCGGCTGCTGCGGCTGAACGGCGGACCGCTGCCGCGGCGTGAGGTCCGCACCGCCGGTGCCCGCAACGCGGCCCGCGCGCGGGCCGTGCTGGAGGAGCGGATGACCGACCCGCCCACCCTGGAACAGCTCGCCGCCGACCTGGGGACCAGCCCCTTCGCCCTGCTGCGGGCCTTCCGTGACACGTACGGCATGCCGCCGCACACCTGGCTGACCGACATCCGGGTCCGCCGGGCCCGGCGGCTCCTGGACGACGGCACGGCACCGGCCGAGGCCGCCCTTGCGGTCGGTTTCACGGACCAGCCGCATCTGAACCGGCACTTCGCCCGGATCGTCGGTGTGCCCCCTGGCGCCTACCAGCGGGAGCGCAAGAACGTACAAGACGCGGAGCCGGGGCTGCTCCTACCGTCCGGCGTGTGGCAGAACAGACCGCTCAACACACCGCCCTCCCCGACATACGGGCCGACGTCCCGGCGAAATCCGACCGGGCCGTCGTCCGCGACGCCCTCGGAGTCGGGGTCGCCGTAGGACTGTCCGGCTTCGCCTTCGGGGTCACCTCGGCGGGGAGCGGGCTCACCCTCGCCCAGACATGTGTGCTCAGCCTGCTGGTGTTCACCGGCGCGTCCCAGTTCGCCCTGGTGGGTGCGCTCGCGGCGGGCGGGAACCCCTTCACGGCCGCCGCGGGGGCGTTCTTCCTCGGCACACGGAACGCGTTCTACGGACTGCGGCTGTCGCAGGTGCTGGCCCTGCCCCGCGCGGTGCGGCCGTTCGCCGCCCAGTGGGTCATCGACGAGACCACGGCCGTCGCCCTCGCCCAGCCCACCCGGCGTGCCGCGCGGGTCGGGTTCACCGTCACCGGGCTGAGCCTGTATCTGCTGTGGAACCTCACCACCCTGCTGGGCGCTCTCGGTGCCGAGGCCATCGGCGACACCGACGCGTGGGGCCTGGACGCGGCCGGACCGGCGGTCTTCCTGGCGCTGCTCGCGCCGATGCTGCGGACCCCCACGGAACGGACCGTCGCCGGGCTCGCCGTCGTCCTCGGACTGGCCCTGCTGCCGGTCCTGCCCGCGGGGGTGCCCGTCCTCGTGGCGGCGCTCGCGGCGCCGGCCGTCCTGTGGGCCGAAGGGCGGCGCTCGGGGCGCGACGGTACACCGCGCGGACGGCGCTCCACGAACGCCACCGGCGAGCCGGGCCGACGGAACACCGCCGACGAGACAGGCCGACAGAACACCACCGACGAAGCGCCTGGACGGAACACCACGGACAAGGCGCCCAGACAGCACCTCGGCGACAAGCCGCGCGGACAGGAGGAGAACCGGTGAGCATCTGGATCGCGGTCGGACTCACCGCCGTCGGCTGCTACGCGGTCAAGCTCATCGGACTGCTCGTCCCTGCGGGCGTCCTGGAACGGCCCCTGGTGAAGCGGCTCGCGGCGCTGCTGCCGGTGGCCCTGCTCGCCGCCCTCACGGCCCAGCAGACCTTCGCCGACGGACACACGCTGATCTTCGACGCGCGGGCGGCGGGGCTCGCCGCCGCCGCTGTGGCGCTGGTCCTGCGGGCGCCCTTCCTGGTGGTCGTCGCGGCGGCCGTCCTCGTCACGGCCGGCGTGCGCGCCCTGGGCGGGTGAGGCGCCGCGCGGTCAGCCGAGGGGACGGCCGTACGCCTTGAGGGTGCGCAGCGCCTCGATCGTCACCAGGGGACGGGCCTCCGCGGCCGGTACGGCGGCCCATTGGCGCCGGTTCACCGGCCAGCCGCCGTCCGCCCGCTGCCGGGCCGCGAGGAAGTCCAGGGAACGGGCCATCTCGTCGTCCGTGAACCAGCCGCGCGCGAGCGAGCGGGACGTCCGCGCGTAGTCGTGCGGGCAGTGGCGCTCCCCGGGCGTGTCGCCCACCGCCGACGGGAACGCCTCGGGGCGCTCCGGGTCGAGGACCGCCAGCCGCTGCCCGCGCACCAGACGGCCGAGCCGGTCGGCGGCGGCCTCCGCGCGGGGACGGTCCGGCACGGACTCCAGGAAGGCCACGGCCGCCTGGACCTCGTACGGATGCGGCGTCTCCAGGGCGTCGACCGCCGACCAGCAGAAGTCCGTCGCGCGGAACAGCCACGCGTGCCACACCTCGTTGCGGTGCAGTACGCCGACCACCGGGCCGGTCGCCAGGAGCGTGCTCGGCGGGTCGGCCGCGACCGGGACGAACGGGGCCGCCGGAAAGCCCCGCAGGCCGGGGCGGACGGCGGGCAGCGCGCCGTCCGGCGTGGAGACACCCGTCAGATAGCGGCACAGCCGCTCCACCCGCTGCCCACCGCACCGTCCGACGGCGTCCAGCACCCGCAGCGCGTGCACGGTGTGCGACGGCTCACTGACCGGGCCCCGCAGATCGGGCTCCAGGGCGTGGCCGTACCCGCCGTCGGTATTGCGGTAGGCGTCCAGGGCGGTCTCGACGGGGCCCGCCTCACCGCCCAGGAAGTGATACGCGAACAGGCGCTGCTCCAGCACCCGCGCGGTGAGCCAGATGAACTGACCCGCGCGTGCGAGCGGGGTGTGCGCCGGGGGCGTGGAAGGGAGCGCGGCGGCTCCGGCTGCGGCCATGCGTCCGACCGTAGGGCGCGCGTCGGCACCGCGAGCCGTCCCGGCCCGGGGCCCACTCTCAGGGGCGGGATACTGGGTTCATGCGGTTGACGGTCTTCTGGGAACGGATGGCGGAGCACTTCGGCACGGGATACGCCGAGACCTTCGCGCACGATCACGTCATGTCCGAACTGGGCGGGCGGACCGTACATGAGGCGCTGGACTCCGGCTGGCAGGCGAAGGATGTGTGGCGCGTGGTCTGCTTGGTCATGAACGTGCCACAGGAGAAGCGCTGACCGGTCACGAAGATCTCCGGACCGTATCCGATTGTCAGCGGCGTGGGTGAGACTTGCTCCGTGGCACCCACTGACGACGCCGGGCAGGCAGCCCCGGACACCTCCACGCCCGACCCGACCCCGCCCGTACGGCCCCCGGCCGGACGTGCCGCCGGGCCGGGCGCGCGCATGCCGCGCTGGCTGCCCCGCGCCATGGTGCTCGCACTCGCGCTGATCGCCGTGTTCCAGTTCGGCAGCTGGGCCTTCCACCAGCTCACCGGGCTGCTGATCAACATCCTCATCGCGTTCTTTCTGGCGCTCGCCATCGAGCCCGCGGTGAGCTGGATGGCGGCCCGCGGAATGCGGCGCGGGGCGGCCACGGCGACCGTCTTCTTCGGCGTGATGATCGCCGTCGCCGGTTTCGTCACGATGCTCGGCTCCCTGCTCGCCGGGCAGATCGTCAAGATGGTCGAGGGCTTCCCCGAGTACCTCGACTCCGTCATCAACTGGATCAACACCCACTTCAACACCGACCTGAAGCGGGTCGACGTCCAGGAGGGCCTGCTCCGCTCCGACTGGCTGCGCGACTATGTGCAGAACAGCGCCACGGGCGTGCTGGACGTGTCCACACAGGTGCTCGGCGGGCTGTTCCAACTGCTGACGGTCACCTTGTTCGCCTTCTACTTCGCCGCCGACGGCCCCCGGCTGCGGCGCGCCATCTGCTCCGTCCTGCCGCCGTCCCGCCAGGCCGAGGTGCTGCGCGCCTGGGAGATCGCCGTCGACAAGACCGGCGGCTATCTCTACTCCCGCGGCCTCATGGCCCTGATCTCCGGCATCGCCCACTACATCCTGCTGGAGGCGCTGGGCGTGCCGTACGCGCCCGTGCTGGCCGTGTGGGTGGGCCTGGTCTCGCAGTTCATCCCCACCATCGGCACCTATCTCGCGGGCGCCCTGCCCATGCTGATCGCCTTCACCGTGGACCCCTGGTACGCGCTCTGGGTGCTGATCTTCGTCGTGATCTACCAGCAGTTCGAGAACTACGTCCTCCAGCCCAAGCTGACCGCCAGGACCGTCGACATCCACCCCGCCGTCGCCTTCGGTTCGGTGATCGCCGGGACGGCCCTGCTGGGCGCGGTCGGCGCCCTCATCGCCATCCCCGCGGTGGCCACGCTCCAGGCGTTCCTCGGGGCGTATGTGAAGCGGTACGACGTCGCGGACGACGCGCGCGTGCAGGGCCACCGCAACCGGGTGCCGCAGGCGGGTCTCTACAGACGGACGCGTGAGTGGTGGGAGCGGCGGGCGTCCGGGGCTCCGGACGCGGTCGGCGCCCCGCGCGGGCAGGCTGCACAGGACGGGCCCGATGAGCGGGGCGGGCTCGGGGAGCCGGAAGGCAGCAAGGTCCCCGGCGCCTGAGCGGTAGCGGTCCGTCGTGTCGCGGGGGTGAGCCGGTCCCAAGGGGGTCGGTGTGAGCGGGCGCGAGGGCGGCGCTCCGGTCACCGCTCCCGCCGAAGTCGTCGCGCAACCGCCTCGGCTTCCGTCTCCGCGGCGAAGTCGTCGCGCTACCCCGCCTCGGCCTCCGCCTCTGCGTCGAGGTCGTCGCGCTACCCCGCCTCGGCCTCCGCCTCTGCGTCGAGGTCGTCGCGCGACTCCGCCTCCCCCTCCGCGGCCAGGTCCGTCGCCCGGGTCCGTTCGTCCGTCAGAGCCGCGCGTTCCTGGTCCGTGAGCGGCAGGGCCGCCGCCTCGGAGAGGCGGGCACGGACGGTGACGGGGTCGTCGAGCTGGGTCGCGAGGTCGGCGCGGAGCACCAGCGCGCGGTAGTACTCGCTCGGACTCGCCGGGGACACGTGGGACAGCGCGCGGTCGAGGACTCGGGCGCCCTGGGCGGGGTCCTCCTTGGAGATGCCGAGCAGCCACGCCTGGTGCAGGGCTCGGGCGAAGGGCTCCTGTGGCGCCGGGGTGTGCTCCTGGGGCGCTCCGGTGGGCTGGCCGATGCGCAGACAGTTGCCGCCGGGATCGGTCACCAGGAACTGGCGGACGCCGTACGAGGTGTCCTTGAGCTGGCCGATGCGGGGGATGCCACGGGTCGGGACCCGGCCGTAGGCCGCCTTCAGCCCGGCGCGGAAGGCGGCGTACAACGCGTCGACGCGGTCCGTGGTGATGTAGCACGTCGACCAGGACCCGGCCGGCTCGACCGCCTTGTGGCCGAAGAACTGCAGCGCGATGCCGTCGCCGTAGCTGAGCGCCGCGTACGGGTTGGGGCGGGTCTGTAGGAGATCCACGGTGAAGCCCAGGTGCTCGTAGAACTCGACCAGTTCGGGGATGGACGGGCAGGGGAGGATCGGGATCGTCTTCTCGGGCATGGCGCTGACGGTAGACAGCCCGGCCAAGCTAGTCAAACTTGACTATTGAGGGGGTGGCGGAGGGTGCTCGTGCGGCGTGGTGCGCTTGACATGAAAATCGAACATCCATTCTTATGGAGGCTCCGGGCGAGGCTTCCTGTGGGTGTTTCGACATGGTTTGGGTGGAGAAGGACCCGAGTTATCCACAGGCCGGACCCGCGTCGCGGCGGATTGTCAGTGGCAGGCGATAGCGTTTTTGACGTGAAGCGATCGACTCAAGCAAATCGGGTGGAACCCATGGCAGGAACCGACCGCGAGAAGGCCTTGGATGCCGCACTCGCACAGATTGAACGACAATTCGGCAAGGGCGCGGTCATGCGCATGGGCGAGCGGTCGATGGAGCCCATCGAGGTCATCCCGACCGGATCGACCGCGCTCGACGTGGCCCTGGGCGTCGGTGGACTGCCGCGCGGCCGGGTCGTCGAGATCTATGGACCGGAGTCCTCCGGTAAGACGACCCTGACCCTGCACGCGGTGGCGAACGCGCAGAAGGCGGGCGGCCAGGTCGCGTTCGTGGACGCGGAGCACGCCCTCGACCCCGAGTACGCGAAGAAGCTCGGCGTCGACATCGACAACCTGATCCTGTCCCAGCCGGACAACGGCGAGCAGGCGCTGGAGATCGTGGACATGCTGGTCCGCTCCGGCGCGCTCGACCTGATCGTCATCGACTCCGTCGCCGCGCTCGTCCCGCGCGCGGAGATCGAGGGCGAGATGGGCGACAGCCACGTCGGTCTCCAGGCCCGGCTGATGAGCCAGGCCCTGCGGAAGATCACCAGCGCGCTCAACCAGTCGAAGACCACCGCGATCTTCATCAACCAGCTGCGCGAGAAGATCGGCGTGATGTTCGGCTCGCCGGAGACCACGACCGGTGGCCGGGCGCTGAAGTTCTACGCCTCGGTGCGGATCGACATCCGTCGTATCGAGACCCTGAAGGACGGCACGGAGGCGGTCGGCAACCGCACCCGCTGCAAGGTCGTCAAGAACAAGGTGGCGCCGCCCTTCAAGCAGGCCGAGTTCGACATCCTCTACGGCCAGGGCATCAGCCGTGAGGGCGGTCTGATCGACATGGGCGTGGAGCACGGCTTCGTCCGCAAGGCCGGTGCCTGGTACACGTACGAGGGCGACCAGCTCGGCCAGGGCAAGGAGAACGCGCGTAACTTCCTGAAGGACAACCCCGACCTGGCCAACGAGATCGAGAGGAAGATCAAGGAGAAGCTGGGCGTCGGCGTACGTCCCGCCGCGGAGCCCGCCGCCGAGCCGAGCGCGGACGCCGCGGTCACCGCCACCCCGGGCGACGACGCCAAGACGGTGCCCGCGCCGGCGAGCAAGGCCGCCAAGACCAAGGCCCCGGCCGCCAAGAGCTGATCCGGTGACACGGCGAACCGACTGGGCCGAGTACGCCGAACCCGCCCGCTCAGGTCACTCCGGCAGCTCAGAGCGGTCGCGCCCGCCGCACCCCGGCTCGTACGAGGGATCGTGGGAGCCGGGAGCGGAGGACGACGGCGGTTGGGGCGGCTACGGCCACCAGGCGGACGCGGGGTACGGAGAGCGCGGTGGCCACCTGGAGCGCGGCGGTCACCGTCCGGGAGGCGGCGCCTCGCCGGACGGTGCCGAGCGGGCCGACGGCCCTGCCGGTGGTGACACGGGCGGCGGTCGCCCCGGGGGCGGCCGGAGAGCGCGCGGCGACGGCGGGACACGCGGTGGGCGTGGACGTCGGCGGGGCTCCGCGGAGCCGTCCGGCACGGACGAAGGCTCGCCCTCCTCGTCGAGGGCCGAGAAGGGGGAGCCTTCAGGGGACCCGGTCGAGCGGGCGCGGGCGATCTGTCTGCGCCTGCTCACCGGGACCCCGCGCACCCGCAAGCAACTCGCCGACGCCCTGCGCAAGCGGGAGATCCCGGACGAGGCGGCGGACGAGGTGCTGTCGCGGTTCGAGGAGGTCGGACTGATCGACGACGGAGCGTTCGCGGACGCCTGGGTGGAGTCCCGGCACCACAGCCGGGGGCTGGCCCGCCGCGCGCTCGCCCGGGAACTGCGGACCAAGGGGGTCGACTCCGAGGTGATCGACGCGGCGGTGGGTCAGCTCGACGCCGATCAGGAGGAGGAGACCGCGCGGGAGCTGGTCGCCCGCAAGCTCCGCGCGACCAGAGGGCTCGACCGGGACAAGCGGCTGCGTCGGCTGGCGGGGATGCTCGCGCGCAAGGGCTACTCAGAGGGGTTGGCCCTGAGGGTGGTCCGGCAGGCGTTGGAGGACGAGGGGGAGGAGACAGAGTTTCTTGAGGGGGACGGGTACTGAGGGGGCGGCGGGGAGGGCGCTGCTGAAGGAGGGGGCGGGCGGTCCGTCTTCGGCGTCCCCCTGGGCCTGGCGGCCCGGGTGGTTGTCGGAGGCGGGGCGACGGGGGCAACGGGGGTGACGGGGCCTGCGAGGCCCTGAGCACGGTGGGCGCGCGGGGGCGTCGATCGCGTTCAGGGCCGACGCGGGGGCAGAGCCGCTCGGCGGTCGTGGGAGGTCATGGGGCGAGGTTGTCGGCGCGAGCAGGGCTTCAGCGGAAGCAGCGACTTCCACGCGAGCCGGAACGGAGGCCGATGCCCTTGCCCGGCGAGTCCAAGGCGGCTCGTCGCAGACGGGGAGAGTCCCGCCCGTGACCGTGGGGCGCCTGTCAAGGTGAGGGCGGGTCCGTCGGGGAGTGAGGCCGACGCGCACCCTTCCCGCGCCGACCCCATCGCTGCGGATCAGCCGGTCGTCGTGACCGGCAACCCCGCCGATCTCCACGCCTGGAAGCCGCCGATCAGGTCGGTGGCCCGGTAGAGGCCCAGACGGTGGAGGGACTCGGCGGCCAGGCTGGAGGCGTACCCCTCGTTGCAGAACACCACGACACGCAGGTCATGGCCGGTGGCCTCGGGGAGGCGGTGACTGCCGTGGGGATCGAGGCGCCACTCCAGTTCGTTGCGCTCGACGATCACGGCGCCGGGGACCAGGCCGTCCCGGTCGCGCAGGGCGGCATAGCGGATGTCCACGAGGAGGGCGCCGGTACGGGCCGCCTCGAACGCCTCCTGAGGGGCGATGCGCTGGTAGCCGGTGCGGACGCGCGCGAGGAGTTCGTCGATGCCGACGGGGTGGTCGGTGCCGTCGTCGGTGGTGGTCATCGGGCTGCCTCCGCCGGGTCGGTGCGGGTGGTCACTGCCAGTCCTCGGGGCGTTCCACCTGCTCCAGGCGCAGCACCGGGCCGGTACGGCTGTAGCGGCGGATGCGGGGGAGCGGGGGGTAGTAGGCGTGGACCGAGATGGCGTGGTCCTCGGTGGACTCGTTGAGGACCTCGTGGACGTGGTGGTGACCGAAGGCGCGGCCCTTGCCCGCGGGCAGCTGGCGCTCGCGGTCGACGTCCTCGGACAACTCCAGGGTCCGCCAGCCGTCGGTGGGGAGGCGGGCGGCGAGTGAGTTCTCCGTCAGCTCGCCCCGCGCGGTGAGGAAGGCGCCGACCGAGTCGGCGTGGTCGTGCCAGCCGGTGCCGCTGCCGGGGGGCCAGCCGATCAGCCATGCCTCGCTGCCGCCGGGACCTTCCAGGCGTACCCAGGTCCGGCCCTCCGGGTCGAGCGGAAGGGAGTCGATCAGGTCGGTGTCGGCGGCGGTGCGGCGTACGAAGTCGAGGAGGTCGGCCTGGGTCGGAGTGGACACGCTCGGGGCGTCGGTGGGGGCGCCTGGTGACGAGACAGCGGGGGTGGGCGAGAAAGACAAGGGAGCACCGTCCTGATGAGCGTTCGCGGGATCGCGCCGCGGCCTTGGGCGGCAGGCGCGAGAGGGAGGAGGAGCGAGTTCAGCAGGACGTGCGACACACGCAACCCGCGTAGCGGACCAGGTCCATATGGACCCTCCGCCAGAGGTGCACACAGGTGTCGATCACGATCCGGAGTACACCACGCCGGTTTCTCACCGGTCAACTGGCAGTCAGTATGCGGACGATGCGGTGGGGTGGGGGTGCCGGTGTTGCCGTTCGGAGGTCTGAGGAGCAGGTGGGACGGGGGAGGGCGGCTTCGATGCGGAGCGTGAGTGTGGTTGTGCGGTGGGTGGTGGAGTGGGTGTCGCGGGTGTGGTCCGTGTACTGGGGGTGCGTCGGGGGCGGGCCGTGGTGGTCACGGCCCGCCGTCGCCTCAGCGCACGCCCGCCTCGGCGTCTTCCGTGTCCACCGTGGAGCTGGCACCGGGGCCGGGTGCGGAACGGGAACCGGCGGCCGTCCCCTCGGGCGCCTTCGCGCCCCCGGCGCCCTCCGAGTCACCGGACCTCTTGGGATTCCCGGAGTCCTCGGACTCTCCGGGCTGCCCGGTGCCTCCCGGCCCACCGGACCTTCCGGGTCCACCGGACTCCCCAGGCCCATCGGACTTCCCGGACCGCCCGCCGGACTTCCCGGACCGGCTGATGTCCCCCGGCGCTCCAGCCCTTCCGGCCTTCCCGGATCTCCCGACCCGCTCCGTCTTCCCAGCCTTCCCAGCCTGCCCCGCCGTCCCCGACTTCCCCGCCGTCTCAGCTCCCCCGGCCCCGTCGGAGGCCCCAGCTCCCCCGGCCCCCTCGGACGCCCCATCTCCCCCAGCTTCCCCAGCCCCCTCGGGATCCCCCGCCCGAGCCCCCCGCACCGTCGCCTCCGCCGCCGCGTACAGGTCGGCCGGGCGGACGCCGCCCAGGGCGGTCACGAGGTGTCCGTCGGGGCGGATCAGCAGGACGGTGTGGGCCCCGGCCCCCGGATAGTTCTCGGCGACGAGCAGTTCGGCCGGGTGAGGCAGGGCCGTCACGGCCGCCGCCAGACGGGGCATGATCCCGGCGGTGACCCAGTGGCGGCGCTCCCAGACCCCCGTACCGGGGGCGATCAGTACGACCAGCAGAGTGCCGCGGCCCAGCCGGTCGCGCAGCTGGACGAAGGAGCCGTCCTCGGCGGTGACCCGGACATCGACCACGGGCGCGCCGGGAGGCGTGTCCACCGGGACCTCCGCCTGGATGTGCCGGGGCGCGAGCGGCGAGTCCGTGTACACCCCGGGCGCGCCGAGGGGGCCCCGGCCCAGGTGGGCGTCGGCGAGCAGGAGATCGTTGCCACGGGTCGCGCCGGGGACGTAGGCGCGCAGGCCACCGCTGCCGCGCAGCAGCGGCAGCGCCTGGTCGGCGGCGCGCAGCCGGGCGGCGATGGCCGCGCGCCGCTCGGCCTGGTAGCTGTCGAGCAGCGCCTCGTGCGGCCCGTGGTGCCAGGCCAGGGCGAGCTTCCAGGCGAGGTTGTCGGCGTCCCGCAGGTTCTCGTCCAGCCCCTGCGTGCCGAAGGCGCCGAGCAGATGCGCCGCGTCGCCCGCGAGGAAGACCCGCCCGACCCGCCAGCGCCGGGCCAGCCGGTGGTGGACCGTGTGCACACCGGTGTCCAGCAGGTCGTACGGCGGTGTCGAGCCGCCGTCCGTCCAGCCCGCCAGGGTCTCCCGGACCAGGGTCACCAGCAGTTCGGGGGTGACCAGGTCCTTGCCGGGGGGCAGCAGCCAGTCCACCCGCCAGACGCCGTCCGGCAGGGGGCGCGCGGTGACCTCGCCGCCCGAGGGCCACGAGGTCCGCCAGGGCGGCATCCGGTGCAGCAACGCCTGCTCCGGCCAGGGGAGTTCGGTGCGCAGCGCGGCCACGGCGTGCCGTTCCACCGCCGTACGGCCGGGGAAGCGGATGTCCTGGAGTTTGCGGACCGTGGAGCGGGGGCCGTCGCAGCCGACCAGGTAGCTGCCGCGCCACCAGGTGGGGTGGGCGCCACGGGTGTGGGCGGTGACGCCGGACGGTTCCTGCTCGATGGTGTCCAGACGGCTGTCGGTGGCGATCCGCACCAGCGGTTCGCGGGCCAGGGCGGCGCGCAGGGCCCCGGTCAGGATGTGCTGGGCGATGTGCAGCGGCGACGGGCCCGCGCTGCCGGGTCCCTCGGTCTCGCCGTCCCCGCCCGTCGGGCGGTTGCCGTTCCGGCCGCCGCCCGCGCTCGCGTGGCCGCCGCTCCAGCCGTCCGCGCCGTCCCGGTCGCCCCGCCAGGCGTCCCCCTGGCCGTCCTCCCTCATGTCACCGGCGTCCCATGTGTCACCGGCGTGGTCCTCCGGCTCCCCGTACACGTCGTCGAACACGACCTCGCGCATCACCTGTCTGCGCCGCAGGGACCGCCATCCGGCCCAGTGGGCGCCGGCCCGGTCGAGGGGCATGCCGGTGAGGCGGGTCAGCAGGGCGACGGTGTCCTCGCGGAGCACGGCCGTGCGGGCGAGCCGTGGTTCGTCGGCGCCCTGGGACTCGTCCAGGACGACACAGGGGACTTCCTGGCGGGCCAGTGCCAGGGCGAGCGTGAGCCCGACGGGCCCCGCTCCGACGATGATCACCGGGTCCACGACGCGGGGCCCCCTGCGCGTGAAGGTGTCCGGAAGGACATATGTGAACAGAAGGTGGGAGCAGGGTGCACGATCACAGAACGTATGCAACCCATTGCCAGTGCTTGCGTCAAGTGACCGGGGGCAGTGGCGATCTTGCCACTGCCCCCGGTGTCACAGCAGGCTATTGACGGATCATCAGTCCGTCACCGGCCATCCGGCGGAACGGGCCCCGCGCGGAGCGCGTTCCCGGCCAGGACCCCGCCCCGCCCACCTCGTCGGGGCCTTGCGAGGGCGGACCCCGCTCAGTGGGGGTTGCCCTCGGCGCCGGTCCCGAAGCTGCCCCCGACCTCCGCCGCGTTCAGCTCCTCCATCTGCTCCGCCCCGAGCACCGCCCCCGTGCTGCGCTTGCTGCGCCGCAGCCGCTGCTCCAGCCAGCTCGCGAAGCTGGTCAGGATGAAGTTCAGGACGATGAAGATGATGGCGACGACGATGAAGCTGGGGATGACGTTGGCGTAGTTCGCGGCGAGGGTGCCGCGGGAGTTCAGCAGCTCGGTGAAGTTCAGCAGCACCCCGCCCAGCGCGGTGTCCTTCACGATCACGACGAGCTGGCTGACGATCGCCGGGAGCATCGCGGTGACGGCCTGGGGCAGCAGGATGAACGTCATCGTCTGGCCCTTGCGCAGCCCGATCGCCTGCGCCGCCTCCGTCTGCCCCTTGGGCAGCGCGAGGATGCCCGCCCGGACGACCTCGGCGAGGACCGAGGCGTTGTAGAGGACCAGGCCGGTGACGACCGCGTACAGCGGCCGGTCGTCACTGCTGATCCCCGAGAAGCCGACATAGACCTCGTTGGCGAACAGCATCAGCAGCAGCACCGGGATCGCGCGGAAGAACTCCACGACCGCGCCCGCCGGGACCCGTACCCACTTGTGGTCGGACATGCGTGCTATGCCGAAGACCGCGCCCAGGGGCAGGGCGATGACCATGGCCAGGGCCGCTGCCTTGAGCGTGTTCGCCAGGCCGGGCAGCAGATACGTGGTCCACGCCTCACCCTGGGTGAACGGCTTCCACAGCGCCCACTCCAGCTGGCCCTTGTCGTCCATGGTGCGCCACACCCACCACACCGTCACCGCCATCAGGACGACGAACACCACCGAGAGGATGATGTTGCGCAGCTTGGCCCGGGGGCCGGGGGCGTCGTAGAGGACGGAGGTCATCGCTTCACCGCCAGTCGCTTGCTCAGCCAGCCCAGGAAAAGACCGGTGGGCAGGGTCAGAACCACGAATCCGAAGGCGAAGACCGCGCCGATCAGCAGGGTCTGTGCCTCGTTCTCGATCATTTCCTTCATCAGCAGCGCGGCCTCGGCGACCCCGATGGCGGCGGCCACGGTGGTGTTCTTGGTGAGCGCGATCAGTACGTTGGCCAGCGGGCCGATGACCGCGCGGAACGCCTGCGGCAGCACGATGAGGGTCAGCACCTGGATGAAGCTCAGCCCGAGCGCGCGCGCCGACTCGGCCTGTCCCACCGGCACCGTGTTGATGCCGGAGCGCAGCGCCTCGCAGACGAAGGCGGCGGTGTAGGCGGCGAGGCCGAGGACCGCGAGCCGGAAGCCCTGGAGGGCGAAGTCGTCCGGGGCGCCCATCGTCACGCCGAAGATGTCGGCGAGCCCGAGCGAGGTGAAGACGATGATCACCGTCAGGGGGATGTTCCGGACGATGTTCACATAGGCGGTGCCGAAACCGCGCATGAGCGGTACGGGGCTGACCCGCATACCGGCCAGCAGCGTGCCCCAGACCAGGGAGCCGATGGCCGAGAAGAAGGTGAGCTGCACCGTCATCCAGAAGGCGCCCAGCAGGGTGGGGTCGTCGTAGTGGGAAAGAAAGTCAAACACGGTCTCCCGCAATCCGGGTGGGTGACTTTATCGGGGGCGGAGCGGGGTGGTCGGCCGCCTGGTGGGAGCGGTGGCCGACCGGGTCCGGTGCGTGTGGGGCGTGGGCTCCCGCTCAGTGACGGGAGGGGCGGGGGTGGTGCCCGGCGCCCCGCCGATCCGTCGGTTCGTCAGGCCATGGACCCGCCCGGAGACTCCCCGGGTTTCCGGGGCCACCTCGGCGTCCCAGGCGGGCCTGCGGAGACCGGGGAGGCCCGTGCCGGTCCCGGGTCGCCGGGTCCGCCCAGGAGAACCGGAGCGGACCCGGGCGGACCGGAGTGGAGCGGGCGACCCGGGATCCCGGGCGGTGCCCGGCCCTACGCGACGATGTCGCCGATCTTCGGGGCGGGCTCGTTCTTGTACTCGGCCGGACCGAAGTTGTCCTCGACGGCCTTGTCCCAGGCGCCGTCGCTGACCATCTTCTCCAGCGCGTCATTGATGCTGTCCACGGTCGCGGTGTCACCCTTCTTGACGCCGATCCCGTAGTTCTCGTTGCTCAGCTTCAGACCGGTGAGCTTGAACTTGCCCTGGTACTGGTCCTGCGCGGCGAAACCGGCCAGGATCGAGTCGTCGGTGGTCAGCGCGTCGACGGCACCGCTCTGGAGACCGGCGAGGCACTCCGAGTACGTGCCGACCTGCTTGAGCTGGGCGTCCGGCGCGATCTCGTCCTTCACGTTCTGCGCGGAGGTCGAACCGGTGACCGAACACAGCTTCTTGCCGTTCAGGTCGGTGCCCTCGGCGATGTCCGAGTCCGCCTTGACCAGCAGATCCTGGTGGGCGAGGAGGTACGGACCGGCGAAGTCGACCTTCTGCTTGCGCTCGTCGGTGATCGAGTATGTCGCGGCGATGAACTTGACGTCCCCGCGGGCGAGCGCGTTCTCACGGTCGGCGCTCTTGGTCTCGACCCACTCGATCTTGTCGGGCTGGTAGCCCAGTTCACCGGCCACGTACGTCGCCACGGCCACGTCGAAACCGGAGAAGTCGCCGTTCGGCTCCTTCAGGCCCAGACCGGGCTGGTCGTACTTGATGCCGATCTTGATCGTGTCGCCGCCCCCGCTGGAGCCCGAGCCGGCGCCTTCGTCGCTGCTGCTGTCGTCGCCGCCACACGCCGTCGCGGTCAGGGCGAGGACGAGCGCGGTCGCTGCCGCTGCGGTGACCTTGCGGAGCTTCATGGTGAACATCCTTCGTGTGGTGAGGAGATGGCATCCGTGGGGTGGGGGGTGGCGTCGTCGTCGCGGGTGTCGCTCCCCTCGCGGGGGTGTTCGTCCCTCGCGGGGGCGGTCGCGCCGACCGGCGGGCGGCCGAGGACGGCCGTACCGCTCAGTGGTGCAGGATCTTCGACAGGAAGTCCTTGGCGCGGTCGCTGCGCGGATTGCTGAAGAACTGCTCGGGTGTCGCCTCCTCCACGATCCGGCCGTCCGCCATGAACACCACACGGTTGGCGGCCGAACGGGCGAAGCCCATCTCATGGGTGACGACGATCATGGTCATGCCGTCGCGGGCGAGCTGCTGCATGACCTCCAGGACCTCGTTGATCATCTCCGGGTCGAGCGCAGAGGTGGGCTCGTCGAAGAGCATCACCTTGGGACCCATGGCCAGCGCCCGCGCGATGGCGACACGCTGCTGCTGGCCGCCGGAGAGCTGGGCGGGGTACTTGTCGGCCTGGCTGGCCACGCCCACCCGGTCCAGCAGCGCCCGCGCCTTCTCCTCAGCCGCCCGCTTGTCGGCCTTGCGCACCTTGATCTGGCCGAGCATCACGTTCTCCAGCACGGTCTTGTGCGCGAAGAGATTGAACGACTGGAAGACCATGCCGACGTCGGCACGCAACCGGGCCAGCTCCCTGCCCTCCTGGGGCAGCGGCTTGCCGTCGATCGTGATGACGCCCGAGTCGATGGTCTCCAGGCGGTTGATCGTGCGGCACAGGGTGGACTTTCCGGACCCGGAGGGCCCGATGACCACGACGACCTCACCGCGGGCGATCGTCAGTTCGATGTCCTGGAGCACGTGCAACGCGCCGAAGTGCTTGTTCACATTCCTCAGAACGACCAGCTCGCCGGTCGCGGCCACATCGTTCTTGGCCATCGATACTTCGGTCATCGCTGACTGGCTCCGTCCTCCTCGGTTTCGGAGGACAGTAGCTACCCTGCGCAATCAGCGTCATTACATCTGAGGCGAATTTGAGTATCACGATCCGACTACGGTCCGACACACGTCGTAGCAGCGCCGACCGGTCGCGTTTCGGCCGGGTAACGGTACCCACAGACTCGCGGAACCCTCTTGACGGACCGTCGCCGATCCGCGTGACTGCCATGGTGCACGCGCGCGTGCGCGTCACAGCCACGCGCGCGACACGCCCGGCAGAGGATCGGAGGAACACCCCCACGGGGTCCATACGGGGGGCTTCCACCGCAGCCGAAGACCGGCTCGCGGGATCTTTCTAACCGTCGGGACCGTACACGCGATGAACCGGAGGAGGCCGGGATGAGACTGCTCCTTGTCGAGGACGACAACCATGTGGCCGCCGCGCTGTCCGCGATCCTCGCCCGGCACGGCTTCGACGTCACCCATGCCCGCAACGGCGAGGAGGCCCTCCAGGCACTCGTCCCCGAGGGCGCCGGATTCGGCGTCGTCCTGCTCGACCTCGGCCTGCCGGACCAGGACGGCTACGAGGTGTGCGGCAAGATCCGCAAGCGCACCGCCATCCCGGTGATCATGGTCACCGCGCGGTCCGACGTCCGCTCCCGCATCCACGGCCTCAACCTCGGCGCCGACGACTACGTCGTCAAGCCGTACGACACCGGCGAACTGCTCGCCCGTATCCACGCCGTCAGTCGGCGCACCGCACATGAGGACCCGGCCGGCGGGGGCGACGGGGCCCTGCATCTGGGACCGGTCCGGATCGAGCTGCCCACCCGGCAGGTCACCGTCGACGGGACGGTCGTCCAGCTCACCCGCAAGGAGTTCGATCTGCTCGCCCTGCTCGCCCAGCGGCCCGGGGTGGTCTTCCGCCGGGAACAGATCATCAGCGAGGTCTGGCGCACCAGCTGGGAGGGGACCGGGCGCACGTTGGAGGTACATGTGGCCTCGCTCCGCTCCAAGCTGCGCATGCCGGCCCTCATCGAGACCGTACGAGGCGTGGGCTACCGGCTCGTCGCCCCGGCCGGGTAGCGGGCCCGGGTGCGCACACGACTGCTCCCGCTGCTCATCGTCCTGATGGCGGCGGTCCTGCTCGCCCTCGGCGTCCCGCTCGCCGTGAGCATCGCCTCCGCCGAACAGCAGAAGGTCGTCGTCGACCGGATCGACGACACGGCCTTCTTCGCCGCCGTGGCCCAGTTCGTCGCCCCGTCGCCGACCGCCGCCGTCGACCAGCGCCAGGAGATCCTCGACACCGAACTCGCCAGCTACTACGAGGTGTACGGCATCCGCGTGGGGGTCTTCTACGGCGACGAGGACCCTATGTCCCGCGCTCCCGGGGACCTGAGCGTGCCCGAGGAGGGCGAGGTCCGGGACGCCTTCGCCGAGGCGCTGCTCAGCCGGCGCAGCGACGACCCCGAACAGGTCTGGCCCTGGCAGAGCGGACGGCTCGTGGTCGCCTCGCCGGTCATCCGGGACGGCGATGTCGTCGCCGTCGTCGTCACCGACTCCCCGACCGGGCAGCTGCGTTCCCGCATCCTGAGGTCCTGGCTGGTGATCGGCGCCGGACTGATGGCGGCGATGCTGCTGGCCGTGGGCGCCGCGCTCCGGCTGACCGGCTGGGTGCTGCGCCCGGTACGGATTCTGGACGCCACCACCCACGACATCGCCACCGGGCGGCTGAAATCACGCGTCGCGGTCGGTGGCGGTCCCCCGGAACTCAGGCGGCTGGCCCGGTCGTTCAACGAAATGGCGGACAACGTCGAAGACGTGCTGGAACAGCAGCGCGCCTTCGTCGCCGACGCCTCCCATCAGCTGCGCAACCCCCTCGCCGCGCTGCTGCTGCGGATCGAACTGCTCGCCCTCGAACTACCCGAGGGCAACGCGGAGATCGCCTCGGTGCAGACCGAGGGCAGACGCCTCGCCCAGGTGCTGGACGACCTCCTCGACCTGGCCCTCGCCGAGCACGCCGACGCCGACCTCCGGCTCACCGACATCGGCGCGCTCACCGCCGAGCGGGTCGCCGCCTGGGCGCCCACCGCCCACGCCAAGGGCGTACTGCTCACCGGCGACTGCCCGGCCACCACCGGCTGGGCCGACCCGGTCACCCTGTCCAGCGCGCTGGACGCGCTGATCGACAACGCGCTGAAGTTCACCCCCGACGGCGAGACCGTCGCCGTCAGCGTGGCCTCCAACGGCAACAGCGCGACCATCGTCGTCGCCGACCGCGGACCCGGTCTCACCGACGAGGAACTCTCCCGGGTCGGCGACCGTTTCTGGAGAAGCGGACGCCACCAGAACATCAAGGGCTCCGGTCTCGGCCTCTCCATCTCCCAGGCCCTCCTGGCGGCGGGCGGCGGCTCCCTGACCTACGACCACCACCCCCCGCACGGGCTGACGGTGACGGTCCGGGTGCCGCGAGGCGGCCCCGGGGTGTGAGCTGCTGAGGCGGGGTTCCGCAGCCCGGGGCTCCGACGCCGTGCCGGCGCTCCGCAGCCCAGGGCTCCGGCGCCGCGCAGGGCGGCGCGCTCCCCTCCGCTACGGCTTCACCGAGCGGTAGTAGCGACGCGCGCCCTCGTGCAGGGTGAGCGGGTCCGTGTAGATCGCCGTCCGCAGATCCACCAGCTGGGCCGAGTGCACATGGGCGCCGATGCCGTCCCGGCTGTCGATGACGGTCCGGGTGAGCCACTCGGTGAGCCGGGGGTCCATGTCCTCCCGCGTGATCAGCAGATTGGACACCGCCATGGTGGCCACGGGCCCCGACTGGATGTCCTTGTACGCCGACTCCGGCATGTTGGTCGCCCGGTAGTAGCGCATGTCGTCGCCCTCGGCGTGCAGCTTCGCGACGAAGGTGGTGTCCAGCGGCACGAAGTCGAAGCGATAGGTCTCCGCCAGCCTGACCAGCCCGTCCGTCGGCAGCCCGCCCGACCAGAAGAACGCGTCGATGTCACCGCTCTGGAGCCGGTCGGGAGCCGTGTCGATGCCGTCCGCCAGCGGTCTGATCCCGGTCCGCGGATCGATCCCGGCCGCCTTCAGCACCCGGTCCGCTATCAGCCGCACCCCGGAGCGGGGTGGTCCGATCGCCACCGCCCGACCGCGCAGATCCGCGATGCTCTTGATACCCCGCCCGCGCCGCACGACGATATGCACATAGTCGTCGTACAGCCGGGCCACACCGCGCAGTTGATCCGCGCCCGCACCGCCCGCCAGCTTGTACGACTCCACCGCGTCGGCCGCGGCGATCGCGAAATCCGCCTGGCCGGTCGCCACCCGCTCCACGTTCTGCTGGGAGCCGTCGCTCGTCTGGAGCGCGATGTCCAGGTCCGGCATGTCCCGGTCCAGCTCCGCCCGGAGCAGCTCGCCGTACTTCTGGTAGACGCCGGCCGGAGTCCCGGTGCTCAGCGTGATCGACCCGCCGGGCGGCTTCTCGCCCAACGGCATCAGCCACCACAGCAACAGCCCCAGGACGACGGCACCGGCGGCCGTGCCCTGGAGCGCCCGGCGCCGGTCGATCCGCGGGAAGACCATGGGCATACCCGCGATCCTGCCAGCCCGGACTCCGCGATGACCAGGATCGGAATCACAACGAGACCTGGACCGGGAGCGGTGCGGGCTCCGGCCCCGGGGCGTTGTCAGTGGCGGCGGTTACAGTCTGTGCATGAGTCATTCTCCGGCCGCACTGGTCCACGAGTTCCACCGCGCCTTCGGTCTGGACGCCCGCAGCGCGCCCGCCGAGGTCGCCCCCGAGCTGGCGGCCCACCGCGGGGAGCTGCTGGCCGAGGAGGCGGCGGAGGTCGCGGAGGTGTCCGTCGGGGGCCCGCTCGACCGGCTCGCGCACGAACTCGCGGATGTCGTGTATGTCGCCTACGGCACGGCCTTGGTGCACGGCATCGATCTGGACGCGGTCATCGCCGAGATCCACCGCTCGAACATGACCAAGCTGGGCCCCGACGGCCAGGTCGCCCGCCGCGAGGACGGCAAGGTGCTGAAGGGGGAGCACTACGAGGCGCCGGACGTCTCGGCAGTGCTGCGCCGCCAGGGATGGAACCCCGGCGGCGCGTGACACAGAGGGAGACAGGGCTTGGGGCAGACAGGATTTCCGGCAAGCCCGGTTTCCGGGAAGCAGAGTTTCTGGCGAGGAGGGTTCGATGCGAGGGGAGCGTTACGTGGTGCCGCTGCCCGCCAGCTTCCACTCCCGGTGGAGCGCGCCCAGCGGGACGTCATGGCGCAGCACCGGCGTGCCGAAGACGGAGAGCTGGAGACGCAGGGTGCCCTTGAGGTCGAGACCGCCGTACACACCCCAGGTGACCGGAGTGCCCGAGGCGTCGGCCGTGGCCTCGGCGCGGACGTAGGGGGCGAGGTCGGCCAGGACGCCGACGGAGCCGTAGAGACCCACACCCGCCTCGGCGCCGACGGTGGCCCGGACCTTGCCGGCCGCGGTGACCGACGTCTTGACCGGGGTGCCGGTCATGTCCGCCGAGCTGGCCGGGGTCCAGCCCCGGGAGGGGCTGAAGGTGCCGCCCGCCTCGAACTCGCCGTTGACGTTCTGCTCCAGGTCCACGGAGACGGTGCCGTCGCCGCTGATCTCCAGATAGCAGGTCAGGTCCAGATTGACGACGACGGGGACCGGGCCGACCTGGAGGACGGGATCGGAGTGCAGCTCGGCGAACGGAATCCGCAGCGGGGCCTGGGTGGCGGCGGCCCGCCCCTTCAGCGCCCAGCCGGAGGTCCAGTCGCCCGAGACACCGAGATAGGCGGAGTCGGGCGCGGAGTCGGTGCCCGTGCCGCCGTACCGGAAGTCGACCTGCGGGGCGACCTGGACGAAGCCGGAGACCGACGCCTTCGCGGACGCCGGACCGGACTTCACGGCCGGGAGTTCGGCGCGGACGTCCAGCCGCAGGCTGCCGAGCGGGACGGTGGCGCTCTCGGGACCCACCCGGACATCACCGGTGGTGGTCCAGGAGACATCGACGTCGGGGAGGAGTTCATCGACCTCGAAGGAGGCCGGGTCGACGGGCACACTGCCGTCGGCGGAGTCGTCGCCGAGCACGGAGTCCAGGGTGGCGGGCTCGGTCTCGACCTCCGTGCCGCGGTCGGTCTCCGCGACGACCTTGGTGATCCGGGCGAGCAGTCCGTCCGGGGCGCCGGGGGCCGGGGCACTGGCGATCACATCGCCCACGGCGGTGCGGTGCGGCTCCGCCGGGGCGGTGGAGGGCTGGGGGGTGGCGGTTCCGGTTCCTTCGGTCTTGCCGGGCTCTTCGCCGCCCGCTCCGTCGTCGTCCTCGCCCTGGGCGCTGGCGCCGCCCTTCGTCGGGGCGATGACTGCTCGGCCGGTGCGGCTGTCGTAGGACGCCACCTTGAGGGTGCTTCTGCGGGCGACGGGGGCGTCACCGGAACCGGAGGCGTCGGGGGTCGCGGTGGCCGCCGGGGTGCCCTCCGGGGCGGCGGCCACGCTCAGGGAACGGTCGGCGGCGGCCGTCTCGACCGTGCGGGGCGCGGTGGAACGGGCGGCGGCGGGGGAGTCCTCCGCCTGCGGAGGAGCGGAGCAGCCGGCCGCGAGGAGAAGGGCGGTCACGGACACGGCGGGTATCAGGGCACGCGAGTGCCACCTGCGTCTGCGCAAGGTCAGTCCTGGGGAGGTGGGGAGGTGGGGGGTGCTCGGAGAGGCGAACATCGGCGGGGCATGACGGGGTCCGTCGCCCTGCGCCTTACTCGCCGGTAACGAGGCATGAGCATGGCACGGGTGAGGGTGGTCCGGCTCCACAATCCGGCCACCTTGTGAAGTGACCTGGGTCACGGGGGAGTTGGGGAGGGGAGGAGCAGGGGGAGGGGCGGGTGAAACGGGTGTGGGCCGGACGCGTTCGGTGCGTCCGGCCCACGAGGGGAGCGGGGAGGGGAAGGGGGAGGGGAAGGGGGAGGGGAAGTTCCCAGGTCAGTCGCTCACCGGCTCCCGTTCCGGTTCGGTGACCTGGGTCCGGGTCTCGCGGCGTTCCGTGATCCGGCGGGTCCAGTACATGGCCAGGGGCTCGGTGTAGCGGGCCGTGAGGGGGCCGACGACGACCAGGATCAGGACGTACGCGGTGGCGAGGGGGCCCAGGGCGGGTTCGATGCCGGCCGTCACGGCGAGACCGGCGATCACGATGGAGAACTCGCCGCGGGCCACCAGCGCCCCGCCCGTACGCCATCGGCCCTTGACGGAGATGCCCGCGCGGCGGGCCGCGTAGTACCCGGTGGCGATTTTGGTGAGGGCGGTGATGACGGCCAGGGCGAGGGCGGGCAGCAGGACCGGCGGGATGCTGGCCGGGTCGGTGTGCAGTCCGAAGAAGACGAAGAAGACCGCCGCGAACAGATCGCGCAGCGGGCTCAGCAGTGTGTGGGCGCCCTCGGCGACCTCGCCGGACAGCGCGATGCCGACCAGGAACGCGCCGACGGCCGCGGACACCTGGAGCTGCTGCGCCACACCGGCCACCAGGATGGTGAGACCGAGGACCACGAGGAGGAGTTTCTCCGGGTCGTCGCTGGAGACGAACCGGGAGATGACCCGGCCGTAGCGCAGGGCGACGAACAGGACCAGACCGGCCACGCCGAGCGCGATGGCCAGGGTGACGCTGCCGGTGGCGAGACTGACACCGGCCACCACCGCCGTGACGATGGGCAGATAGACCGCCATCGCCAGGTCCTCCAGGACCAGGATGCTGAGGATGACGGGGGTTTCGCGGTTGCCGATCCGCCCCAGGTCGCCCAGCACCTTGGCGATCACGCCCGAGGAGGAGATCCAGGTGACGCCGGCTAGGACGACGGCGGCGACCGGCCCCCAGCCGAGCAGCAGCGCGGCGATGGCGCCGGGCAGCGCGTTGAGGGTGAAGTCGACCAGGCCGGAGGGGTAGTGGGCCTTGAGGTTGGAGACCAGATCGCTGGCCGTGTACTCCAGGCCGAGCATCAGCAGCAGCAGGATGACGCCGATCTCGGCGCCTATGGCGACGAACTCCTCGCTGGCGCCGAGCGGCAGCAGCCCGCCCTCGCCGAACGCCAGCCCCGCCAGCAGATACAGCGGGATCGGGGAGAAGCTCAGCCGCGCGGCCATCCGGCCGAGCAGGCCGAGACCGAGAATGATGGAGCCGAACTCGATGAGCAGGACCGCGGAGGAATGCACGCGTTCACTCCCGCCCGAGTATCGCCGCGGCAGCGTCGACGCCCTCGCGGGTGCCGATGACGATCAAGGTGTCACCGCCCGCGAGCCGGAAGTCGGGCGTGGGGGAGGGGATGGCCTCCGCCCGGCGCAGCACGGCCACCACGGACGCGCCGGTGTCGGTGCGGATACGGGTCTCGCCGAGCACCCGGCCGTTCCAGTGCGAGGCGGCGGTCACCTCGATGCGCTCCGCGACCAGCCCGAGATCGGTGGTGTAGAGCAGGCTGGCGCTGCTGTGCGACGGCTTCAGCGCGTCGATCAGCGAGGTGGCCTCGGCGCCGGACAGCCGTAGCGACTGGGCGCAGGAGTCGGGGTCGTCGGTGCGGTAGACGTTCACCGTGCGGGCGCCGTCGCGGTGGGCGATGACGGAAAGGTGCCGGTGTTCCTTGGTGATCAGGTCGTACTGGACCCCGATGCCCGGCAATGGCGTCGCCCTCAGGCGTGGAGCGGACACGATCTCTTCTCTCCCTCATGCATGGAGCGTGCTGGGCTTTTCGCCGCAATGGAGTTGTTTATGGCGTTTCTTGTGGGGGCTGTTATGGGGCGGTTTATGTAGTTGTTGATGGCGATCGGTTCCAGTTGATCCTCAACTGGTCTGGTTCCGGTTTGATTCCGGGGCCGGTCGCCGTGACCTCGCCCGATCTGTGGTCGATCTGTGGTCGATCTTTGGTCGGCCCTTGATCGACCCTTGATCTGCCCTTGATCGGTCTTTGATCGACTTCTGACGGCGCCGCCATGCTGCCACCCTCGCATACCGTGGCGACATGGGTGTTGTGACGGATATACGGGAGCCGCGGCCCGCGGCGAGGCTGTCGGCGGCACACACAGGCCGTCGGATCACAGGGAGCGGGACCGGGAACGTGTCGCTGTTCTGGCGGATCTTCTCGCTCAACTCCGCGGCGCTGATCGTGGCGGCGGCACTGCTGCTCGGCCCCGTCACCGTCTCCACCCCGGTCCTGCTCGGTGAGGCCCTCGTGGTGGGCGCCGGGCTCGCGCTGCTGCTGGCCGCCAACGCCCTGGTGCTGCGGCTCGGACTCGCCCCGCTCCAGCGGCTCAGCCGCGCCATGGCCACCGCCGATCTGCTGCGGCCCGGCGCCCGCGCGGCCGTCGCCGGTCCGGCGGAGACGGCCGGGCTGATCACCACGTACAACACCATGCTCGACCGGCTGGAGAGCGAGCGGGCCGGGAGCGTGGTCCGGGCGCTGTCCGCGCAGGAGCGTGAGCGGCAGCGGATCGCCCGGGAACTGCACGACGAGGTGGGGCAGACGCTGACCGCCGTACTGCTCCAGCTCAAGCGGGTCGCCGACCGGGTGCCCGCCGAGCTGCGCGAGGACGTCGGACAGGCCCAGGAGGCCACCCGCGCGGGGCTGGACGAGATCCGCCGGATCGCGCGCAGGCTGCGGCCCGGTGTCCTCGATGAGCTGGGGCTGGTCAGCGCGTTGCGTTCGCTCGCCGCCGAGTTCACCGGCGACGGGCTGTCCGTCCGCCCCGACCTCGCCGGTGAGCTGCCCCGGCTGCCCGGTGAGACGGAACTCGTCCTCTACCGGGTCGCCCAGGAAGCCCTGACCAACGCCGCGCGGCACTCCGGTGCCGACCGCGCGGACCTCCGGTTGCGGGTCGTGGCCTACGACACCGTGGAGCTGACCGTGCGGGACAACGGGCGCGGGCTCGGTACGGCGGCCGAGGGGGCGGGGATCGCCGGGATGCGGGAGCGGGCGCTGCTGGTCGGCGGGGTACTGGGGCTGGGCGACGGGACGGACGGGCGCGGTACGGAGGTGGGGCTCCGGGTTCCGATTCCAGCGCCGGTGCCAGCGTCGGTGCCGGTGCCGGTGCCGGTGCCGGTGCCGGTTCCGGACCCGGCTTCGGCTGTGGCTGCGGGCCCGATTCCGGCCAAGGCGACACCCCTGGACGCCGAAAACGCCCCCGCCCCCGAGGCCGACGCGGCCCCCGCTCCCGCCCTCGACGCGGCCCCCACTCCCGCCCCCGCCGCGGCCCCCGCTCCCACCCCCGACCCCGGAGCCGTCCGATGAACCGCGACACCGTTCCGGCCCCCGCCCGCGTCCTCCTCGCCGACGATCACACCCTGGTCCGGCGGGGCGTACGGCTCATCCTGGACTCGGAGCCCGATCTCGCGGTCGTCGCCGAGGCCGGGGACGGGGCCGAGGCGGTGGAGCTGGCCCGTGCCGAGGAGCCGGATCTCGCCGTGCTGGACATCGCGATGCCCCGGATGACCGGGCTCCAGGCGGCCCGTGAACTGTCCCGGCGGCTGCCGGACCTGCCCATCCTGATGCTGACCATGTACGACAACGAGCAGTACTTCTTCGAGGCGCTCAAGGCCGGGGCCTGCGGATATGTACTGAAGTCGGTCGCCGACCGGGATCTGGTGGAGGCGTGCCGGGCGGCGGTGCGCGGGGAGCCGTTCGTGTATCCGGGGGCGGAGCGCGCGCTCGTGCGGTCGTATCTGGAGCGGCTCCAGCGCGGGGACGGGCTGCCCGAGCGGGCGATCACCGAGCGCGAGGAGGAGATCCTCAAACTGGTCGCCGAGGGGCACACATCCAAGGAGATCGCCGAGTTGCTGTTCATCAGCGCGAAGACGGTCGAGCGGCACCGGGCCAATCTGCTCCAGAAGCTGGGTATGCGCGACCGCCTGGAGCTGACCCGGTACGCGATCCGGGCCGGGCTGATCGATCCCTGATCGTCCCCGACCGACCTCTGATCGCCCCCGGGTCGTCCCCGACCGACCTCCGATCGCCCCCGGATCGTCCCCGATCGCCCCCGGATCGCACCCGATAGCCTCTGACCGCCCCTGATCACCCCTGATCGATCCCTGAGCGAGCGGCGCCGCCCACCGCACGGGACAGCCACGAAAACACCCCCAGCCCGCACCACCCACACACCACTGAGCCCCAAGACCAGAACATCGCTCACCTCCATGACTGGACCCCACCCCACCCATGCCCCATCATGACGCCGCCATGACAACCCGCCGACTCACTCTCCGGGACGGTCGCCGTGCGCGGATCGCTCATCAGGGCCACCCTGGCCGCCGTACTCCTGCTCGCGCTGCCCGCGCCGACAGCGATCGGCTCGGCGGGGGACGCCCTCGACGCCACCGCCGATCCCTCCGCCACCGCTGATCGCACCGCAACCGCTGATCGCGCCGCCGACCCCACCGCCGATCCCGGCGCCACGGCTGACCCCGCCACCACCGCCGACTGGACCGGCCCCCTCAGCACCCGGGGCCGCTGGATCGTCGACGCCACCGGCAACCGCTTCAAGCTGCGCTCCGGCAACTGGCACGGCGCCAGCGGCACCTGGAACGGCTCCGGCTCCACCGCCGACGACGCCAACCACCACGCCGGGGAGAACTCCGGCCGTATCCCGCTCGGCCTCGACCGCGCGCCCATGGCCGAGATCGTCGCCGGTTTCCAGGAGATCGGGATCAACAGCATCCGGCTGCCGTTCTCCAACGAGATGATCCACGACACCGTGCCGGTCACGGACGACGCCGTCGCCGCCAATCCGGCCCTGCGCGGACTGACCCCGCTCCAGGTGTACGACGTCGTGGTGCGGGAACTGACCGCCGCCGGACTGGCCGTCGTCCTCAACAACCACACCAACACCACCCGCTGGTGCTGCGCCGTGGACGGCAACGAGCGCTGGAACACCTCCCAGTCCACCGCCGCCTGGGAGAGCGACTGGCTGTTCATGGCCCGCCGCTACGCGACCAACAAGCGGGTCGTCGGCGCCGACCTCTACAACGAGGTCCGCCGCAACGTCTGGGACGACCCCAACTGGGGCCTGGGCGACGACCGCGACTGGTTCGCCGCCACCCAGCGCCTCGGCGACCGCATCCTGACCGAGGCCAACAAGGACCTGCTGATCATCGTCGAGGGCATCAACTGGTACGGCGTCCCCGTCGACGGCTTCCCGCACGGCCGCCCCACCCTGGAGCCCGTCCGCCAGCTCTCGCACACCCTGGTCGACTCCGGGAAACTGGTCTACTCGGCCCACTTCTACGACTACACCGGCCCGAACCACAGCGGAGCCACCGGCACCGGCGAGACCTCCGACCCCCGCTACCGCGACTTCAGCCCGAGCGAGCTGATCGACGTCCTCAACCGGCAGGCGTTCTTCGTCACCGGCGAGCCGGACCGGCACTTCACCGCGCCCGTCTGGATCAGCGAGTTCGGCGTCGGCGGCCGGGGCACCACCGACCCGAAGATCCGCGCCTGGTTCGAGAACTTCGTCGACCAGCTCATCCGCACCGACGCCGACTTCGCCTACTGGCCCCTCGTCGGCTGGCACGACAACCGCACCGGCAACGGCTGGGCCCTGCTCCACTGGGACGCGTCCGGCTCCCGGATGGGCGTGTACGACGGTGACGACTGGCGGGCCGCCGCCTGGTCCCGGCTGATCGCCGCCCGGGGCCGTACCGGGTCCGTCCCGCAGGTCGCCGACTGGGCGCAGCTCAGCCCCGACCGCGGTGACTTCGTGCAGTCCCGCCGGATGCGGGCGCAGCCCGACTTCGACTCCGGCGCCCGCAAGGCCGTCTGCCCCGACGGACAGCGGCTGCTCGGGCTCGGGCACACCGGGAACCGGGGCCTGTGCTCGGACGTGACCGCGGGCGCGCTGTGGGCGCCGAACGGCGGTCAGCTCGTCGTACGCGACGAGCGGTACGTCACCCCGGGCAACGACTGGGCCTCCGGGTACACCAAACTCCAGTGCGCCGACGGGTACTTCGTCTCCGGGTACGCGGTGCGCGGCGCCGCCGTCTCCTCCGTGCTGTGCGCCCAGGCCCCCGCCGGACGCCTCGGCACCGGCACCGGCCGTACGGTCTGGTTCGACCGGAGCGACAACCGGGGCACCGCCCCCAAGGGCGGGGACTTCGCGACCGGCGCCTACAAGGGCCAGTGCGGGGACGACGAGTACGCGGCCGGGGTGGCGTACACCGGCCGGACGGGATCGACGCGGACACCGGACGCGCTGTACTGCCGCAAGCTGGGGTGAGCGGTGAGCTGGCCCGGGAGTTGGTGGGCGGCGCCGACCGGGAGCATCCGGCCCGGGAACTGGTGAGCGGCGACGACCGGGAGCATCCGGCCCGGAAGTCGGCGACCGGCAGCCGACCGGCCCAGCTGGCCCCAGAAGCTGGCGTCAAGCGGCAGTCGGCCCGGGAATCGGTGGGCGGCGCCGACTGGGAGCATCTGGTACGGAAGTCGGCGACCGGCAGCCGACCGGTCCAGCCGGCCCCAGAAGCTGGCGTCAAGCGGCAGCCGGCCCGGGAATCGGTGGGCGGCGCCGACCGGGACCATCGGGCCCGGAAGTCGGCGACCGGCACCCGACCAGCCCAGCCGGCCCCAGAAGCTGGCGTCAAGCGGCAGCCGCCCCGGGAATCGGTGAGCCGCGACGACCGAGCCCAGCCAGCCCCGGAGTCGGCGACCGGCAGCCGACCGGCCCAGCCCCCCCAACCGCCCGCCGGAAGCAGCCCCGCCACCACGAAAACCGAAGGCAGGCGCCCATCCCCCCGCCCTAGGGTCGCCCCATGCCCTCCCCCTCCCCCTCCCCCACCCCCTCCCCAGAGATCCACATCCAGGAGTACCCGGTCTCCGACCCCGCCGCCGGACCGTACGCGCTGACCACCGGCCCCGACGGAGCCCTCTGGTACACCCTGGTGCACGCCGGACGGATCGGGCGGCTGGTCCCTGGTCAGGAACCGGTCGACCATCCGCTGCCCGGCCCGGACCGGGGCCCGACCACCATCACCCCGGGCCCGGACGGCGCCCTGTGGTTCACCGCGACCACGGGGCATCGCATCGGCCGTATCACCACCACCGGCGAGGTCACCGAGTTCGCGCCGCCGACACCGGGGAGCGGGCCGTTCGGGATCACCGCCGGGCCGGACGGGGCGCTGTGGTTCACCGAGACCGCCGCCGACCGCATCGGGCGGATCACTCCCGACGGCGAGATCACCGAGTTCCCGCTCCCGGTCACCGGCGGTTTCCCGTCCGCGATCACCGCCGGGGCGGACGGCGGGCTGTGGTTCACGCTGAACCAGGCGGGCGCCGTCGGCCGGATCGGCACCGACGGCACCGTAGTCCTGCATCCGCTGCCGACCCCGGACGCCGGGCCCGTGGGCATCGCGGCCGGGCCCGACGGGGCGCTGTGGTGCGTGGAGATCGCCGCCGGTCAGCTCGCCCGGATCACCCCCGATGGCGCCGTCGAGGAGTTCCCGCTGCCCGACCGGGCCGCCCGGCCGCACGGGCTGACCGTCGACACCTCCGGCACGGTCTGGTTCACCGAATGGGGCACCGCGCGGATCGGCCGCCGCACTCCCGACGGCACCCTCACCACGTACGACCTGCCGACCCCCGGGTCCGAACCGCACGGGATCACGGTGGGTCCGGACGGCGCGCTGTGGACGGCGCTGGAGACCGGCAGCCTGGCCCGCATCGCACCGGTCGGAGCGGGCCCGACGCCCGGGTAACCCGGCAGGTGATCCGCGGGTCCCGGCGAACACGCCCGACCCTCCCGCCCGCCCCGCAAAAACTCGGGGGACGAGCCCCCTCCCGCACCACCTACCCTTGAAGGCATGACCAGCAGCGGCGACCGGAGCACGGCAGTGGAAGCTCACGAGAATCCGACGTACGAGATCCGCACCTACGGGTGCCAGATGAACGTGCACGATTCCGAGCGATTGGCCGGCCTCCTGGAAGGCGCCGGATACATCCGCGCCGCCGCCGACGCGAACGGCGACGCGGACGTCGTCGTCTTCAACACCTGCGCGGTCCGCGAGAACGCCGACAACCGGCTGTACGGCAACCTCGGCCACCTCGCCCCCATGAAGGCCAAGCGCCCCGGCATGCAGATCGCCGTCGGCGGCTGCCTCGCCCAGAAGGACCGCGACACCATCGTCAAGCGCGCCCCCTGGGTCGATGTCGTCTTCGGCACGCACAACATCGGCAAGCTGCCGGTGCTGCTGGAGCGCGCCCGCGTCCAGGAGGAGGCGCAGGTCGAGATCGCCGAGTCCCTGGAGGCGTTCCCGTCCACCCTCCCGACCCGCCGCGAGAGCGCCTACGCCGCCTGGGTCTCCATCTCCGTCGGCTGCAACAACACCTGCACCTTCTGCATCGTCCCGGCGCTGCGCGGCAAGGAGAAGGACCGCCGCCCCGGCGACATCCTCGCCGAGGTCGAGGCCCTGGTCGCCGAGGGCGTCTCGGAGATCACCCTGCTCGGCCAGAACGTCAACGCGTACGGCTCCGACATCGGCGACCGCGAGGCGTTCAGCAAGCTGCTGCGCGCCTGCGGCACCATCGACGGCCTGGAGCGGGTCCGCTTCACCTCCCCGCACCCCCGCGACTTCACCGACGACGTCATCGCCGCGATGGCCGAGACCCCCAACGTCATGCCGCAGCTCCACATGCCGCTCCAGTCCGGCTCGGACCCGGTCCTCAAGGCGATGCGCCGCTCCTACCGCCAAGACCGCTACCTCGGGATCATCGAGAAGGTCCGCGCGGCCATCCCGCACGCCGCGATCACCACCGACATCATCGTGGGCTTCCCCGGCGAGACCGAGGAGGACTTCGAGCAGACCCTGCACGTGGTCCGCGAGGCCCGCTTCGCCCAGGCGTTCACCTTCCAGTACTCCAAGCGCCCCGGCACCCCGGCCGCCACCATGGACGGCCAGATCCCCAAGGAGACGGTCCAGGCGCGCTACGAGCGGCTGGTCGCCCTCCAGGAGGAGATCTCCTGGGACGAGAACAAACGCCAGGTCGGCCGGGTGCTGGACCTGATGGTCGCGGAGGGCGAGGGCCGCAAGGACGGCGCCACCCACCGGCTGTCCGGCCGCGCCCCCGACAACCGCCTGGTCCACTTCACCAAGCCGGACGCGACGGACGTCCCGGCGGTCCGCCCCGGTGACGTGGTCACGGTCGAGATCACCTACGCCGCCCCGCACCATCTGCTCGCCGAGGGCGAGGTCCTGAAGATCCGCCGCACCCGCGCGGGCGACGCCTGGGAGAAGCGCAACGCCGAACCCGCCAAGCCCGCGGGCGTCCTGCTGGGCCTCCCGAAGATCGGCGTCCCCGACCCGCTGCCGACGGCGACGGGCGGCTGCGCGGCCCTGGACTGACCCCGGAGGGCGGTGACCCACCTCACCGATCCTCAGATATCGGACTGAAAGGGCGCGACGGCTACTCTGCGGATCATGCTTGTCGCCGCAGCCGTCTGCCCCTGCCCCCCGCTGCTGGTGCCCGAGGTCGCCTCGGGCGCCGCACCTGAACTCGACCCCGCCCGCACCGCCTGCGCGGACGCCCTCGGCGTCCTCGCGGCATCCCGCCCCGACCGCCTCCTGGTGATCGGCCCGGCCCCCGACGACGACCAGTCGACGGGTACGACGGGTACGACGACTGGTACGGGTACCGGTACGACGCCGGGTACGGCGAGGTACCCGGAAGGCACCTGGGGCTCCTTCCACGGCTTCGGCGTGGACAGAACCGTCCGCCTCGGCGGCGGTACGCCCGCCACCTCACCGCCCCCGCTGCCCCCCTCCCTCGCGGTCGCCGCCTGGCTGCTGGAACGGACCGGCTGGGCGGACGCCCCGATCGAGGGACACGAGGTGAGGGAACCTCTCGGCGCCGAGCGGTGTATCCAGATCGGGAGGGAGTTCGCGGCGGGGCCGGACGAGCGGATCGCACTGCTGGTGATGGGCGACGCCAGCGCCTGCCGCACACTCAAGGCCCCGGGCTACCTCGACGAGCGCGCGGAGCCGTACGACAAGGCGCTCGCGCGAGCCATCGGCGCGGCGGACGTGGCGGCACTGAAGGCGCTGGACCCGGCGCTGTCCCGGGACCTGAAGGTGTCCGGCCGCGCCCCCTGGCAGATCCTGGCGGGCGCGGCCGAGGCCGCGGACCTGTCGGGCACGCTGCTGTACGAGGACGCCCCGTACGGGGTGGGGTATCTGGTGGCGACCTGGTCGTAGGACCCCGATCGCGCGCTGCTGGGGAGTGGCCCCGGAAAACGGCCGACGGCCGGGAGCCGGTACGCTCCGCGGCCGTCCGCCGGTGAAGGTCCCGCCCTGCTCAGGAGGCGGGAGGCGAGGAGTCCGGCGAACCACCCGATGAGGTGGAGCCGCCGGGAGAGCCAGGTGAACCGGATGAACCGGGTGATCCAGGTGATCCGGGGGAGCCAGGAGTCCCACCGGAACCGTCGGAGGTGCCGGACGAGCCGGAGCCGCCGGTCCCGCCCGACGCGTCCTCCGATCCGTCCTTGTGCGCGAGACGATCCATGGCGTCCTTGGCCTTGCCCGTACCGCTCTGGATCTTCTCGCTGTACTTGCCCTTGGTCCGCTCGTCGACCGCCTTGGCGGCCTTGTCGATCCCGTGGGTGATCTTGTCCCCGTGCTGCTGCGCGAGGTCCGACACCTTGTCCTTGGCCGGGGCGAGCCTGGCCTTCAAATTGTCCAGGAGACTCATGGTCCACCTTCCCTCGCGGGACAGTCGGCGCGTACGACTCCGTACGTCACCTGGTCTGCGGTACCTGTCTGCGGTACCTGTTTCGGCACCGCTCCACGGCACCTGTCCACGACGTCCGTCGGTGACGGCCGCCTGAGACAGCTATGTCCGGGCGCCTTCACCGGCCTCGTTGTCGGCGGCCTTCGCGGCCGACTGCTGCTTCGGGATCTCGACACTCGCGGTCGCCGGGGTCACGGTCTCTGGCGCCACCGGCTCCCCGGCCGCCGCCTCGTCCGACCCCTTGGTCTCCGCTGCCTCACCGGCGTCGCCCACCGCGGTCTCCGTGCCCGCCTCGGCCACCTCGCCCGCCTCGGCCTCCGTACCCGTCCCGGCCTCGGGGGCCGTCCCGGTACCGGCGGCCGGGGTCCCGGCGGTCGACACCTCCTCCGTGGCGGCCTCCTCCGTGGTCTTCGACCTCCGAAGAAGTCGCGCAAAAACGCCCATATCCACTCCATACGTTACTCGTGCGGGGGAAATCCCGCGTCGCCCGGTGCGTCCGATTGCGCCGCCCGGGGCATCGCCCGGTCGAGCGGGCGACGAAACCTCGCATCGGGCAACGACCCCGCGCCCCACCCGTCACGTAACTCGTTCGAGGGCCCGCCGCCAGGTTTGCGAGACTGGTGCCGTGAGCAGCGCACCCCCCGCCCCCCGAGTCATCGCCGTCGTCGGCCCCACCGCGGCCGGAAAGTCCGATCTGGGGGTCCATCTCGCCCAGCGGCTCGGCGGTGAGGTCGTCAACGCCGACTCCATGCAGCTGTACCGGGGGATGGACATCGGAACCGCCAAACTGACGCCCCGGGAGCGCGACGGCGTACCGCACCATCTGCTCGACGTCTGGGACGTCACCGCCACCGCCTCCGTCGCCGAGTACCAGCGGCTGGCCCGCGCCCGGATCGACGCCCTGCTCGCCGCGGGCCGCTGGCCGGTGCTGGTGGGCGGCTCGGGCCTCTATGTCCGCGGCGCCGTCGACAACCTGGAGTTCCCCGGCACCGACCCCGCCGTCCGCGCCCGGCTGGAGGAGGAGCTGCTGCTGCGCGGCTCCGGGGCACTGCACGCCCGCCTCGCCGCCGCCGACCCGGAGGCCGCGCGCGCCATCCTGCCCAGCAACGGCCGCCGGATCGTCCGCGCGCTGGAGGTGATCGAGATCACCGGCCGCCCCTTCACCGCGAACCTCCCCGGTCACGACTCCGTGTACGACACCGTCCAGATCGGCGTCGACGTGGCCCGCCCCGAGCTGGACGAGCGGATCGCCCACCGGGTCGACCGGATGTGGGAGGCCGGCCTCGTCCAGGAAGTACGCGCACTGGAGGCGCAGGGGTTGCGCGACGGGCGTACAGCCTCCCGTGCCCTCGGCTACCAGCAGGTCCTCGCTGCGCTCGCCGGTGAGTGCTCCCTGGAGGAGGCCCGCGCGGAGACCGTCCGGGCCACCAAGCGCTTCGCGCGCCGCCAGGATTCATGGTTCAGACGCGACCCCCGGGTGCATTGGCTCAGTGGGGCCGCGGCGGACCTCCGGGAACTTCCCCGGCTCGCACTGGCGTTGGTCGAACGACCGGTCACAGCCTGATCACGTCATGGCATCGGGACGCCCAGGCCGTCATCCGGGTGTTCGGGGCCATGCCATCATCGAGCTTCGATCGACCAGTGGAGTCCGAGTTGGGAGGGCGCGTGGCGATGGAGGCCGGCCCTCGCGACACCGCACAAGACACCGAACCCGTCACCGCCGACGCCCCTCGGCCGGAAGCGGACGATCACCGTCCCCCGCTCGGCCTGAGCCCCGACGGGCCCGATGAGACCGCCGAAGACGGCGTGAGCCAGGACGGCCCCGAGCCCGAGGAGATGTTCGCGGGCGGCCCCGAGGTCGAGGTGGAACTGCGCCCCCAGCGTCGGCTGCGGATCTGGCAGCTCGCCCCCATCGTCGGCCTGGCCGCGCTCGGCTCCCTGATGTTCGCCTTCCCGCTCGCCTTCGACTTCGGTGACAGCGGCGCCGTGATCGCGATGCTGGGCCTGCTGATCTGCTCGTGCGCGGCCGGCTGGGGCATGATGGCCGCCCGCCGCGTCGGCTACTCCTGGCCCGGCCTGTCCCCCCGCGACCCCGGCCGACGCACGGACTGGCGGATCGTGGCGCTGTACGCGGTGGTCGTCGCCGCGGTGGTGGTCCTGGCGGTGTGGCGCGTGGCACGCCTGCGCTGACACCGCGCGACCAGGCCGTGTCCCGGCCCCTTCCGTTCCTTCCTCCTTCCTTTCCAGGGCTCGTTCCGCCCGTGTTCCCCCCGGGACGTTCCCCTTCACGTCCCCGTGTTCTCCGCGGGACGCTCCGCTTCACGTCCCCGTGTTCTGCGGGGGACTCCCCCTTTCCACGTCCCGTGGCCCCTTCGCGTCCAGGGCTTGTTCCTCCCGTGCCTTCTGCGGGACTCCTCCCTCCGCGCCCCACGGCCCCTTTCTGTCCAGAGCTTCATCCTCCCGTCCCTCGCTCCGGACTCCCCCTTCGGCGCCCGCAGCCCCTTCGTGTCCGTGGCGTGGTCGCCCCGTCTCTTGCACGGGGCTCCCCCTTCAGCGCCCGCAGCCCCGTCCCCTGCACGGGCTCCCCCTTCGGCGCCCGCCCGCAGCCCCGTCGTGTCCGGGGCGTGGTCGCCCCGTCCCTTGCACGGGGCTCCCCCTTCAGCGCCCGCAGCCCCGTCCCCTGCACGGGCTCCCCCTTCGGCGCCCGCCCGCAGCCCCGTCGTGTCCAGGGCGTCGTCGCCCCGTCCCCTGCACGGGGCTCCCCCTTCGGGGCCCGCCCGCAGCCCCTTCCTGTCCAGGGCGTCGTCCTCCCGCCCTTTCCACGGGGCTTTCCCCTCCTCCACACCCCGCCGCCCCCTCCGCGCCGCACCGCCTTCGCTCCATCCCCGGCGCGCCCGGCTCCCCGCCCCGGATCGACCCCGGACCGGTCTCCCCAGCGACCCCGGCTGCATTCCCCCGACGACTCCGGCTTCCCCCTCCCAGACCTGCTCTCCCGCCGCGTTCCTAGGACCGACCCCGCCCCGGCGTGCTGGTGGTGGCTCCCACCAGCACGGCACCAGCGCCGCACCAACCCGCTGGACCCGGCACCCCGTACGCCCCACCACCCCCGCCCCCCGACACGCCACCCGACCCGTCCGGGAACACCCCGTACGATCGAGGAATGAGCACGCGGATCGCCTTCCTCAAGGGTCACGGCACCGAGAACGACTTCGTGATCGTCCCGGACCCCGAGAACGCCGTCGACCTGCCCCCCGCCGTCGTCGCCGCCCTGTGCGACCGCCGCGCCGGCATCGGCGGTGACGGAGTGCTGCACGTGGTGCGCTCCGCCGCCCACCCGGAAGCCAGGGCGATGGCGGACGTGGCGGAGTGGTTCATGGACTACCGCAACGCCGACGGGTCGGTCGCCGAGATGTGCGGCAACGGCGTCCGGGTCTTCGCCCGCTATCTCCAGCGCGCGGGGGAGATCACGGAGGGTGATCTCGTCATCGCCACCCGCGGCGGTGTCAAGCGGGTGCACCTCGCCAAGGACGGTGACATCACCGTCGGCATGGGCGCCGCCCGGCTCCCCGAGGGCGAGGTCACCGTGAGCGTCGGCGGGCGGAGCTGGCCCGCGCGGAACGTGAACATGGGCAACCCGCACGCCGTGGCCTTCGTCGCCGACCTCGACCATGCCGGTGATCTGCTCACCGCACCTCCTTTCAGTCCGGCCGGTACCTACCCGGACGGCGTCAACGTGGAATTCGTCGTGGATCGCGGCCCGCGCCATGTGGCGATGCGGGTGCACGAGCGCGGTTCGGGCGAGACCCGCTCCTGCGGCACCGGTGCCTGCGCGGTCGCGGTGGCGGCGGCGCGCCGCGACGGTGCCGATCCGGTGGCCACCGGGACACCCGTGACCTACACCGTGGACCTGCCCGGCGGACGGCTGCTGATCACCGAACGCCCGGACGGTGAGATCGAGATGACCGGTCCGGCGGTCATCGTGGCGGAGGGGGAGATCGACGGGGAGTGGCTGGCGGGAGTACGGGGCTGAGACGCTCCTTCCTGTCTTCGTCCGGGATTTCGGGGCTGCTCTGCGGGGTGAGTGGCCGGGGCCGCAGAATTTCTCGTGGGGCGAGCTGATTCCAGACTCGCACACGCCACTGACAACGGGTCCGACGGCGACGCGGAGCACGTGACACGGCATCAGCCGAGGCCACGGCCGCTCGAACGACCGTTCAGGGCCATTCGGATGACGCACGGTCAACCCCCGGTCCAAACCTCCGGACGGTCGCTCGAATGGGTGATCCGTTTCACGCTCGGCGGGAGGCGGTCAACCGGGCGTGGTGGGCTCGGTAGCATCAAGCACCGGTCCGGACGGGGGACGGTCGTCACCCGCCGAGCCCGTGCCCGTCCTGGGGCATCCCGTCCGCCGGTCGACGCAGCCGGAGGTGCCCATGAGTGCGGAGGCCACGAACCCCGCGACCCCAGGCCCGGTCACGGACCCCGTGCACGGCCCCGCGGCCACCCCGGCCGCCCGCCGCAAGGCCCGCCCCCGTCTCGACCTGCGCCGTCTCGGCCGGGTCGCGCTGCTGGGCGCCCCCGCCCGCGACCGGCTGCCGGACGCGATCGGCCACGTCGTGGACACCCACCGCGCCCACCATCCCGACGCCGACCTCGAACCCCTGCGCCGCGCCTACGTCCTGGCCGAGTCCTCACACCGCGGCCAGATGCGCAAGAGCGGCGAGCCGTACATCACGCACCCCCTCGCCGTGACCCTGATCCTCGCCGAACTCGGCGCCGAGACCACCACGTTGACCGCCTCCCTGCTCCACGACACCGTCGAGGACACGGACGTGACGCTCACGCAGGTCGGCGCCGAGTTCGGCGAGGAGGTGCGCTACCTGGTCGACGGCGTCACCAAGCTGGAGAAGGTGGACTACGGCGCCGCCGCCGAGCCCGAGACCTTCCGCAAGATGCTGGTCGCCACCGGCAACGACGTCCGGGTGATGTCGATCAAACTCGCCGACCGGCTGCACAACATGCGCACCCTCGGGGTGATGCGCCCCGAGAAACAGGCCCGCATCGCCAAGGTCACCCGTGACGTCCTCATCCCGCTCGCCGAACGCCTCGGCGTCCAGGCCCTCAAGACCGAGCTGGAGGACATGGTCTTCGCGATCCTGCACCCCGAGGAGTACGACCACACGCGCGCGCTGATCGGTGAGAACGCGGCCCGCGCCACCGACCCGCTGTCCGACGTCGTGACCGACGTCCGCGCGGTGCTCCAGGACGCCGACATCAGCGCCGAAGTCCTCGTCCGGCCCCGCCACTTCGTCTCCGTGCACCGCGTCTCCCGCAAACGCGGCCAACTGCGCGGCGCCGACTTCGGCCGGGTCCTGGTGCTGGTCGCCGAGGACGCCGACTGTTACGCCGTCCTCGGCGAACTCCACACCTGTATGACGCCGGTGGTGTCCGAGTTCAAGGACTTCATCGCCGTACCGAAGTTCAACCTGTACCAGTCGCTGCACACCGCCGTCGCCCGCCCCGACGGCCAGGTCGTCGAAGTCCTCATCCGTACCCACCAGATGCACCAGGTCGCCGAGGCGGGGGTCGTCGCGCTGGGCAACCCCTATGCGCCCGGTACCGAGGAGTCACCGGCCGAGGGCGAGCGGATCGACCCCACCCGCCCCGGCTGGCTCTCCCGGCTCCTGGACTGGCAGCGCGCCGCACCCGACCCCGACACGTTCTGGTCCACCCTGCGCGAGGACCTCGCCCAGGACCGGGAGATCACCGTCTTCCGCCCCGACGGCGGCACCCTCGGCCTGCCCGAGGGCGCCACCTGTGTGGACGCCGCCTACGCGCAGTACGGCGAGGACGCGCACGCCTGCATCGGGGCCCGTGTCAACGGACGCCTCGCGACGCTGAGCACGGTCCTCAAGGACGGTGACACGGTCCAGCTCCTCATGGGCCAGGACCCCGCCTCCGAGCCGTCCCGTGAGTGGCTCGACCACGCCCACACCCCCGCCGCGCGGATCGCCATCCAGCGCTGGCTGGCCACCCACCCCACACCGGGGGACCGCGCGGACGGCCCCAGGGACAGCGAGGAGGCGGCCGAACCGGCGGGGAGCGGTACCGGCACAGAGCCGGCGAGCCGCGGGACCGCCCCTGCAACCGCTCTCGGCGGTCCCCGTCCGGGCGCCGACGTCGTCCTCGACCCGCCGGGCGGGAGCGTACGGCTCGCCGGGTGCTGCACACCCGTACCGCCCGACGCGGTCACGGGCTTCGCCGTGCGCGGGGGAGTGGTCACCGTGCACCGCGCGGAGTGCGCCGCGGTGGCCCGGATGAAGAGCGCCGGGCGCGCCGAGATCGCGGTGCGCTGGGGCGAGTCGAGCGAATGCCGGGTGACGCTCGTCGCCGAGTCGTTCGTCCGTCCGCATCTGCTGGCCGACCTCACCGAGGCGATGGCACTGGAGGGCGCCGAGATCGTCTCCGCCATCGTCGAGCCGCCCAGCCAGCAGCGCGTCCGCCACACCTACACCGTCCAGCTCCCCGACGCATCCCAACTGCCCGCCCTCATGCGCGCGATGCGCAATGTGCCGGGCGTGTTCGATGTGAACCGGGCGCGACACGCCGAGACGGCCCCCTGAGAGCGGCTCATACGGGGCCGGTTCCGGGGGAGACGGCCCCCAGGGTGGCGGCCCCGCACAGGCACCCCCGTTCGAGTGGGCCCGGCGCGCGTCCTCCCCGGCGCGCGCCCACCCGGCTGGTAGCCGTGGTCCATGCCGCACAGATCCCGTACCGCCCGCCCGTCCCGCACCTCCCGCCGCCTGACGCCCGCCCTGCTGGCGTCGGCCGTCTCCGTATGTCTGGTCGCGGCGAGCGCCCCGGCGGCCCCCCTGGGCGTCGGTGACCGGCTCTTCCCGTACCTGGGCAACCCGGGATACGACGTGGCGTCGTACGACCTGTCCTTCACCTACGGCGGCAGCAACAGCGAGCCCCTGAAGGCCGTCACCACGATCGACGCCTGGACGACGACGGCGCTCGACACCGTCAACCTGGACTTCACCCACGGCGAGGTCGAGTCGGTCACCGTCGGGGGCGTCCCGGCCGCCTTCACCAGCGTGGACGAGGACCTGGTGATCACCCCGGAGGACCGGCTCGGCGCGGGGGAGTGGACCCGGATCACCGTACGCCACACCAGCGACCCCACCCCCGACCCCGACCGTGACGGCGGCTGGGTGCGCACCACGGACGGGCTCGCCATGGCCAACCAGGCCGATGTCGCCCACACGGTCTTCCCCTGCAACGACCACCCCTCCGACAAGGCCCTGTTCACCATCCGCGTGACCACCCCGAACGGCTACACCGCGGTCGCGAACGGCCTGCCCGCCGGCGTCGACCGCGAGGGCGACACCCTCACCCGGACCTATCGCACCCGCCATCCCATGGCCACGGAACTCGCCCAGGTCTCCATCGGCCGCTCCACCGTCCTGCGCCGCACCGGCCCACATGACCTGCCCATCCGCGACGTGGTCCCCACCCAGTACCGCGACCAGCTCGAACCCTGGCTGGAGAAGACACCCGCACAGATCTCCTGGATGGAGGACAAGGTCGGCCCCTACCCGTTCGAGACATACGGCCTGCTCATGGCCGACGCCTCCACGGGCTTCGAGCTGGAGACCCAGACCCTCTCCCTCTTCGAACGCGGCCTCTTCATGGAGCCCGCCTACCCCGAGTGGTACGTCGACTCGATCATGGTCCATGAGCTGGCCCACCAGTGGTTCGGCGACAGCGTCTCCCCCCGCGTGTGGTCCGACCTGTGGCTCAACGAGGGGCACGCCACCTGGTACGAGGCCAGGTACGCCGAGGAGCGCGCGGGCCGCACCCTCCAGGCCCGGATGAAGGCCGCCTACAGCGCCTCCGACCGCTGGCGCGCCACCGGCGGCCCGCCCGCCGCCCCCAAGGTGCCCGCCCACGGCGACAAGATCGGCATCTTCCGCCCCAACGTCTACGACGGCTCCGCGCTGGTCCTCTACGCCCTGCGCCAGGAGATCGGCACCCCCGCCTTCGACCGCCTGGAACGCTCCTGGGTCGCCCAGCACCAGGACGGTGTGGCGGGCACCCGCGACTTCATCGATCTGGCCTCCAGCATCGCGGGCCGCGACCTGGACGGCTTCTTCCAGCCCTGGCTCTACGGCGAGAAGACCCCACCGATGCCGGGCCACCCGGACTGGAAGCCGCAGGCACCGCCGACGCCGAAGGCGAAGTGAGGCGGCGGGCGGCCCGCCCTGGGTCGCGAAAGCCGGTCCGCGCGGCAGCGGACCGTCACCGGGGCATCACGCACACCTGCCCCGCGCCGACCGCCGGATAACTCAGTGACGAGCTGAGGCGCCCCGTGAGACCATCGTCAGGTCGACGACACGGTGTGTTCCACGGAATTCAACGGAGTCATCTGAGTCAACGGAGGCATCAGAACCGTTGGAGCCATCCGGGCCACCAGATTCACGTTGTCACCGGAGTAAAACGCCCTGGCCACGGGAATCTCCCGAGGGTCTCATGCGTTGAACGCCTTGACGGGACAGGTTCCGCAGCCCCCGCCTCCGCCCCGTCGTCGTCCACCGCCATCCCATCGACGTATCGACGTAAGGATCAAATGACCTCCTCTTCTTCCCCTTCCCAGGACACCCAGCGCCTCGCGCACGGCTACTCCGACGGTCTTCGGGCCGATGCCCTGATGGAAGAGGACGTCGCCTGGAGCCACGAGATCGACAGCGAGCGTGACGGTGACCAGCAGGAGCGTTCCGACCGCGCCGCCCTCCGCCGCGTGGTGGGCCTCTCCACCGAGCTGGAGGACGTCACCGAGGTCGAGTACCGCCAGCTCCGCCTGGAGCGGGTCGTCCTCGTCGGCGTCTGGACCTCGGGCACCCTCTCCGACGCGGAGAACTCCCTCGCGGAGCTGGCCGCCCTCGCGGAGACCGCGGGCGCGGTCGTCCTCGACGGCGTGATCCAGCGCCGAGACAAGCCCGACGCCGCCACATACATCGGCTCCGGCAAGGCCGAGGAACTGCGGGACGTCGTCCTCGAATCGGGCGCCGACACGGTCGTCTGCGACGGTGAGCTGAGCCCCGGCCAGCTGATTCACCTCGAAGACGTCGTGAAGGTCAAGGTCATCGACCGTACGGCCCTGATCCTGGACATCTTCGCCCAGCACGCCAAGTCCCGAGAGGGCAAGGCACAGGTCTCGCTCGCGCAGATGCAGTACATGCTGCCCCGGCTCCGGGGCTGGGGTCAGTCCCTGTCCCGTCAGATGGGCGGCGGCAAGGGCGGCGGCCTCGCCACCCGTGGTCCCGGTGAGACCAAGATCGAGACGGACCGGCGCCGTATCCGCGAGAAGATGGCGAAGATGCGCCGGGAGATCGCGGAGATGAAGACCGGGCGCGACATCAAGCGCCAGGAGCGCCGCCGCAACAAGGTGCCCTCGGTCGCCATCGCCGGATACACCAACGCGGGCAAGTCGTCCCTGCTCAACCGTCTCACCGGCGCGGGCGTCCTGGTCGAGAACGCCCTGTTCGCGACCCTCGACCCGACCGTGCGCCGGGCCGAGACCCCGAGCGGCCGGCACTACACCCTCGCCGACACCGTCGGCTTCGTCCGGCATCTGCCCCACCACCTGGTCGAGGCATTCCGCTCCACCATGGAGGAGGTCGGCGACGCCGATCTGATCCTCCATGTGGTCGACGGCTCGCACCCGGTCCCCGAGGAGCAGCTCGCCGCCGTACGCGAGGTGATCAGGGACGTCGGCGCCACCGGCGTACCCGAGATCGTCGTGATCAACAAGGCCGACGCCGCTGACCCGCTGGTCCTCCAGCGCCTGCTCCTCATCGAGAAGCGCGCACTCCCGGTCTCCGCCCGCACGGGCGAGGGCATCGCCGAGCTGCTCGCCCTGATCGACAACGAGCTGCCGCGTCCCTCGGTCGAGATCGAGGCCCTGGTGCCGTACACCCACGGCAAGCTGGTCGCCCGCGCCCATGACGAGGGCGAGGTCCTCTCCGAGGAGCACACGGCCGACGGCACCCTGCTGAAGGTCCGCGTCCACGAGGAACTCGCAGCCGACCTGGCTCCGTACCTCCCGACCCCGACCGCCTGACCGGCCGACCAACCACCACGAAGGCCCGCCCCCTGGATTTGCGTCACACAGGGGACGGGCCTTCCACTTCTCCGGGGCAAGCCCCTTGGCACCTCACGGACCCGTGGCCGATCGCTGGATCGCCCAGCGGATTCAAAGAAAGCGTGGCTGCCGCGCACAACACGACAGCCACAGCTATGCCACTCCTACCGCGGTCCTACGACACCGCTACTGACCGGCGAACTTCTCACTCACCGCGTCGAACACACCCTTGGCCTCGTCCCCCAACCGCGGTCCGGCCAGCCACCCGGCGGTCACCGGCCCGATCGACGTGTTGGAGACCAGCGCGGGCTCACCACCGGAACCGGTCGCCACCCAGCCACCGCCCGACGAACCACCCGTCATCGTGCACCCGATCCGATACATCGTCGGGTCCGTCTCGGCGATCGACAGCCTCCCCGGCTTGTCCTCGCACTGATACAGCGCCTGCCCGTCGAACGGCGGCGCCGCCGGGTAGCCCGTCGCCGTCATGCTCTCCATCTCCGGCACCGCCGGAGCGTTGAAGTCCACCGGAAGCGCCGCCCCCACGGTCTCCTCCAGCGACTTCCCTCCGGGACCCTCCTCGGGCGTCACATGGATCACCGCGAAGTCGTACGCCGCACCGTCACCACCGGTCGGCCCACCCTGCTCGAGCCACTGGTCCGAGGTCTGCACCCAGTCCGCCCACCAGACCCCGTACGGAGCGACCTCCTCCTCGGAGGCGGTCTGCAAGTCCTCGGCCGTCATCGCCGAGTCGTTGTACGACGGCACGAACGCGATGTTCCGGTACCAACCCCCGCTCTTTCCGGCGTGCACACAGTGCCCCGCCGTCCAGACCATGTTGGACTTGCCCGGGTTCGCCGGGTCCTGCACCACCGTCGCCGAACAGACCATCGTGCCCTCAGGGGAGTCGAAGAGCAGCTTGCCCGCCTCCGGCACACTGTCGTGGTACTGCGCCGACACCGCCTGCGCCTCCACCGGCTCCGGAGTCGGGTCGGTCACCCCCTGGTCACCGGAGATGTCGTTCTCCTCGACGCCCTGGTCCGGCTCCTCAGCGTCCCGCATCCGATCCGGGTCCCACAGCCCCTCGATGATCGGGTTGATGAACTCGTCCGCCTCACGCAGCCAGTCGTCCTTGTTCCAGTTCTTCCACTCCCCGTCCCGCCACGAGTCCAGGTCGATCCCGTAGTCCTTGAGCCGGTCCTTGATGTCGTCCGGAATCTGGATCTTGTCGTCCCCGGCCGCCGCCGTGGCCGACGCGGCGTCCTCCGCCGACGGCTCCCCCGACCCGCCGCACGCCGTAGCCGTCAGCCCGAGCGCCGACACCAGCGCCACCGCGGCCAGCACCCGCGACGATCTATGCCGCGTACCACCCCTCCGACGAGCTATGAACGACGACCGAACGGATCGCATGGATGACATGGATCGCATGGTCTTACTCCCCCTGATATGAACGGATTTCGGCCCACGGCGGTGACCTCGACAAAGCCCCCACGGAACTCCACGCCCCGACCGCCCGGCCCTTGGGAACGGCCCCCCACACTATGCCGTGGCTGTGGGGGACTTCCGACGGATCGGCAACGGTTCGGCCACAGGCACCCTGACCAGCGAGACGACCCCCGCCTAGTTCCCGTCCGGCTGGCTCGGGACCACTCCCCAATCAGTCGCGGGACGAACGCCCCCGCAGCCGCGGCCTTCTGGGAACTGTCCGGCCCCGCATACGTGTCCGGGGCCATCCGCGCAAGCAGTTGAGCGGCGATGGTCGCGGACTCCCCTGCACAGGTCTCCTGTCCCTGGCATGCAAGCGGCACTCATGATCCGCCACCGTTCCCTATGCAATCTGCTGTAGCGCTGCGCCACATCGTCATCACTTTTAGTACACCGCTCGCCGGGATTCGGTTCCCGTCCACCCGCACCGTTTCCTCGCCCGCCATCGCCCCTGCCCACGGGCCCGCATCCTTCCCCTCGCCTCCCCGCCGCACCTCACCCCCATCACCCGCCCTCACCGCTCACCTGCCCCCCGTACCCCACCCCCTTCCCGCCCCCTCGCCATCCCCCGTCGTCACCCTTTTGTCAGTCCCGAGCCGTAGGGTGGTCGCCCTATGACAAAGCCCTCCCTCCCCGATCTCCTGAACGCCGCCGTCACAGCCGTCGGCGGCACGGAGCGCCCTGGTCAGGCGTCCATGGCCGAAGCCGTCGCGGACGTCATCGACGACGGCTCGCACCTGCTGGTCCAGGCCGGCACAGGCACCGGAAAGTCCCTCGGCTATCTCGTGCCCGCGCTCGCCCACGGGGAGAGAGTCGTCGTCGCGACCGCGACCCTCGCCCTGCAACGCCAGCTGGTCGAACGCGACCTGCCGCGCACCGTGGACGCACTGCATCCCCTGCTGCGTCGTCGTCCCGAGTTCGCGATGCTGAAGGGCCGGTCGAACTACCTCTGTCTGCACCGGCTCCGTGAGGGCATGCCGCAGGACGAGGAGGAGGGGCTGTTCGACCAGTTCGAGGCGGCGGCCCCGACCAGCAAACTGGGTCAGGACCTGCTGCGTCTGCGTGACTGGGCGGACGGCACGGAGAGCGGCGACCGGGACGATCTGACCCCGGGTGTGTCCGATCGCGCCTGGTCACAGGTGTCGGTCTCCTCACGCGAGTGCCTGGGTGCGACCAAGTGCGCCTACGGCGCCGAGTGCTTCGCCGAGATGGCCCGTGAGCGGGCCAAGTTGGCGGAGGTCGTCGTCACCAACCACGCGCTGCTGGCCATCGACGCGATCGAGGGAGCCCCGGTCCTGCCGCAGCACGAGGTGCTGATCGTCGACGAGGCGCATGAACTGGTCTCGCGGGTGACCGGCGTCGCCACCGGCGAGCTGACCCCGGGACAGGTCAACCGCGCGGTGCGCCGCGCCGCCAAACTCGCCAACGAGAAGGCCGCCGACCAGCTCCAGACGGCCGCAGAGGGCTTCGAGCGCCTCATGGAGCTGGCTCTGCCGGGTCGCCTGGAGGAGATTCCGGAAGATCTCGCGTACGCGCTCATGGCCCTGCGCGACGCCTGCCGTACGGTGATCTCCGCGATCGGCGCCACGCGCGACAAGTCCGTCCAGGACGAGGACGCGGTCCGTAAGCAGGCCCTGGCGGCGCTGGAGAGCGTCCATGACGTGGCGGAGCGGGTGGTCAACGGCTCCGAGTGGGACGTCGTCTGGTACGAGCGGCACGACCGCTTCGGAGCGTCCCTGCGCGTCGCTCCCATGTCCGTCTCGGGTCTGCTGCGCGAGAAGCTCTTCTCGGACCGTTCGGTGATCCTCACGTCCGCCACGCTGAAGCTCGGCGGCGACTTCAACGGTGTGGGAGCCTCCTTGGGGCTCGGTCCGGAGGGCACCGAGGGCGACGACCTCCCGCAGTGGAAGGGCCTCGATGTCGGTTCGCCCTTCGACTATCGCAAGCAGGGCATCCTGTATGTCGCGAAGCATCTGTCACGCCCCGCGCGGGACGGCGACCGGGCCGACATGCTGGACGAGCTGACGGAGCTGATCCAGGCCGCCGGCGGACGAACGCTCGGCTTGTTCTCCTCGATGCGGGCCGCGCAGCTCGCAGCGGAGGATCTCCGTGTCCGTATCCCGGAGTATCCGATCCTGCTCCAGGGCGAGGAAACCCTCGGCGAGCTGATCAAGAACTTCGCCGCCGACCCGAAGACGTGCCTCTTCGGCACGCTCTCTCTCTGGCAGGGCGTGGATGTGCCCGGCGCCAGCTGCCAGCTGGTGGTCATGGACAAGATTCCGTTCCCACGACCGGACGACCCCCTCATGAGCGCCCGCCAGAAAGCCGTGGAGGACGCGGGCGGCAATGGCTTCATGGCGGTCGCCGCCACACATGCCGCCCTGCTGATGGCCCAGGGCGCCGGTCGTCTCGTCCGTGCCACGGGGGACCGGGGCGTGGTCGCCGTACTCGATCAGCGGCTCGCGACGGCGCGCTATGGCAGCTATCTGAAGGCGTCACTGCCCGACTTCTGGTTCACCACGGACCGTAATCAGGTACGGAGATCGCTGGCCGCGATCGATGAGGTGGCCAGTCGGGCGGAGGCGGGGTAGGAGCGCTGGGGCCGAGTAAACGCGCTGATGAGAGGCCGGTTATGCTGCCCCGCGGTCCGGCCGCGGGGCAGCATAACCGGCGTATGAGGGCCGACGGGGTCGATCGGCGCGCGGTCTCAATCCGGACGGCACCGCAGCTCGCCGCCTGGCGCAAGTCCCTGTCCGGCGCCACCGTCCCCGCCTGCCCGACGTCGGTCGGGGCCGAGCGGAAGGCGCCATGTCCTGGCGGCCGGGTCGAAGGCCGGGAGACGCTCCCCAAAGCCCCGATCGCCACGGCGCGGACAGCACAGGGCCCCGGAACCGGCGCAGGGGTCCCGGGGCCCGGTCAGGGAAGCGGGGCGGTGCGCCCGCTCACCGCGGGGCTCACACGCGGCGCAGTACGGCGACGACCTTGCCGAGGATGGTGGCGTCGTCGCCGGGGATCGGCTCATACGCGGCGTTGTGCGGCAGCAGCCACACATGGCCGTCCTCGCGCTTGAAGCGCTTCACGGTGGCCTCGCCGTCGAGCATCGCGGCGACGATGTCCCCGTTCTCGGCGACCGGCTGGCGGCGGACGGTCACCCAGTCACCGTCACAGATCGCGGCCTCGATCATGGAGTCGCCGACGACCTTCAGTACGAACAGCTCACCGTCGCCGACGAGCTGCCGGGGGAGGGGGAAGACGTCCTCGACCGACTCCTCCGCGAGGATCGGGCCACCGGCGGCGATCCGGCCGACCAGCGGCACGTACGAGGCGGCCGGCTTGCCCGCGGTGTCGGTGGGCTGTACGGACGCGGCCTGGTCGGAGCCGCGTACCTCGTACGCGCGCGGACGGTGCGGGTCGCGGCGCAGGAAGCCCTTGCGCTCCAGTGCCATCAGCTGGTGTGCCACGGACGAGGTGCTGGACAGGCCGACGGCCTGTCCGATCTCGCGCATCGACGGCGGGTAGCCACGGCGCTGCACCGAGTCCCGGATGACCTCGATCACCCGGCGTTGCCGGTCGGTCAGTCCCGAGCTGTCCGCCCGGATGCCTGGAGGTCGGCCCGGCAGGGAGCGCTTGTGCCCCTCGGGATTCGTGGCTTCGTTCATCGCGTGCACCGGCTCAAGACGGCCCTGGGAGCGGTCCTGGGCGGTGATGGTGGCACTGTCAGCGGTGGTGGTCACGTCGGCCCCTCTCGATGGTCTCCCTGCTGGACAACGGTAGTTGCTTTCGAAAGGTTGCGCCAAACACACGTTCGAGTGAAAATTCGCGATCCGTCTGACGCGATCTTCCCTCGGGGTGTATGGCTGATGTGCTTCCGGCGGGCAAAGGGGCTCATTGTCGTACTCTTCGCCGCCGGGGCGGGGCCCTTGTGGGGTCGCCCCAGTCTGCCAGCCGATGTCCTGATGGCAGGGCAGGGGGCTCCACCTGAGAGAGTCCCACGCGGCCTCCCTGCGGCGCCCACGGTATCTCCCCATACCGTCCCAGGGGTATGGAACGGCGCGGGTGTGTCCTCTGTGGCGTGCGTATGTCCGCCCCCGGGCCGTTGCGTAGTGTGCCGTGCGTATGTCCGCCGTTCGACCGCTGTGGGGCGGTGCCATGTGTATGTCCGGCGTCTGACCGTGGCGCGGCGGTGTCATGCGCATGCCCCCCATCGGGTCATGCGCATGCCCCCATCGGAGCGCCGCCTGGCCGCCGGACCGTCTTCGGCGACCGTGCGGAGTGATCCGGTCACATGCTGGTGACCGAGCGGGTGCGCGACACGCGGTTCGACGCGTATGTGTGCGCCGATCCCCACATCTAGTGGTTGGATTGCATCAGCAGCCCAGAAGTTGTGGTCCCCCGGGTCCTCGGGTCTTCGGCGATCGCCTATGCTGGTGGCTGCTTCGAGGGGTCCGGACGGCCTCCTGAGGCCAATGAGTCCGCTGTGAGGAGGGTTGGGAGACCATGCACTGCCCCTTCTGCCGGCATCCGGACAGTCGCGTCGTCGACAGCCGTACGACCGACGACGGCACATCGATCCGCAGGCGCCGCCAGTGCCCTGACTGCTCCCGTCGTTTCACGACCGTGGAGACGTGCTCGCTCATGGTGGTCAAACGGTCCGGGGTCACCGAGCCTTTCAGTCGTACCAAGGTCATCAACGGTGTGCGCAAGGCATGCCAGGGGCGGCCTGTCACCGAGGACGCACTCGCCCAGCTCGGCCAGCGGGTCGAAGAGGCGGTGCGGGCCACCGGGAGCGCCGAGCTGACCACCCACGACGTGGGCCTGGCCATACTCGGCCCCCTTCAGGAGCTGGATCTCGTCGCCTACATGCGCTTTGCCTCCGTCTACCGGGCCTTCGACTCGCTCGACGACTTCGAGGCGGCCATCGCGGAACTCCGGGAGACAAGGAGCCCCACCGTGGGTGGCGAGGCCGCCGACCATGGCGACGGCCCCGTGACGGGGGGCCAGGAGCGTGACCGCGGGCCCGGCGGGACCAAACAGGTCCCGGTGCCCGTCCCCGCCGCCGACTGACCGGAGAAGAACCGGTACCGGACCGCGGCGGACAGCGGGACCGGCCGCATGTGCGGCGGCTTATGTGAAGAACCGTTGCGGGCGGGGCGTCAGCATGCCCGCAATGTCAGACAGAACATCGTGTCACGGGAACAACGGGGCACTTCAGGGCGTTTTCGCCCGTACAGGGAGGCGGCATGACAGAGACGGCGAGCGGTCCGGCACGAGGTTCCCGAGCCAAGGGCGCCAAGGCCAGCAAGGGACTGCGAATCGAGCGCATCCACACCACTCCCGGAGTGCACCCGTACGACGAGGTGGAATGGGAGCGTCGGGACGTCGTCATGACCAACTGGCGCGACGGCTCGGTCAATTTCGAGCAGCGCGGCGTCGAGTTCCCCGGCTTCTGGTCGGTGAACGCGGTCAACATCGTCACCAGCAAGTACTTCCGCGGTGCCGTCGGGACCCCGCAGCGCGAGACCAGCCTCCGGCAGCTGATCGACCGCATCGTGAAGACGTACCGGAAGGCCGGTGAGGACTACAAGTACTTCACCTCGCCCGCCGATGCCGAGATCTTCGAGCACGAGCTGGCGTACGCCCTCCTGCACCAGATCTTCAGCTTCAACAGCCCCGTGTGGTTCAACGTGGGCACGCCCCAGCCGCAGCAGGTCTCCGCCTGCTTCATCCTGTCCGTCGACGACTCCATGGAGTCGATCCTCGACTGGTACAAGGAAGAGGGCATGATCTTCAAGGGCGGCTCCGGCGCCGGCCTGAACCTCTCCCGCATCCGCTCCTCCAAGGAGCTGCTCTCCTCCGGAGGCAACGCTTCCGGTCCGGTCTCCTTCATGCGTGGCGCCGACGCCTCCGCAGGAACGATCAAGTCCGGTGGTGCCACCCGCCGCGCCGCCAAGATGGTCATCCTGGACGTCGACCACCCCGACATCGAGGACTTCATCGAGACCAAGGTCAAGGAGGAGGAGAAGATCCGCGCCCTGCGCGACGCGGGCTTCGACATGGACCTTGGCGGCGACGACATCACGTCCGTCCAGTACCAGAACGCCAACAACTCGGTCCGGGTGAACGACGAGTTCATGACGGCCGTCGAGCACGGCGAGACGTTCGGTCTGCGCGCCCGGATGACCGGCGAGGTCATCGAGAAGGTCGACGCCAAGGCCCTCTTCCGCAAGATGGCCGAGGCCGCCTGGGCCTGCGCCGACCCCGGTATCCAGTACGACGACACCATCAACCACTGGCACACCTGCCCGGAATCGGGCCGGATCAACGGCTCGAACCCGTGCAGCGAGTACATGCACCTGGACAACACGTCCTGCAACCTCGCCTCGCTGAACCTGATGAAGTTCCTCAAGGACGACGGCAAGGGCCACCAGTCCTTCGAGGCCGAGCGCTTCGCCAAGGTCGTCGAGCTGGTCATCACCGCGATGGACATCTCGATCTCCTTCGCCGACTTCCCCACCCAGAAGATCGGCGAGAACACCCGCGCGTTCCGCCAGCTCGGCATCGGCTACGCCAACCTCGGCGCCCTCCTGATGGCCACCGGCCACGCCTACGACTCCGACGGCGGCCGTGCCCTCGCCGGTGCCGTCACCTCGCTGATGACCGGCACGGCCTACCGCCGCTCCGCCGAGCTCGCCGCGGTCGTCGGCGCCTACGACGGCTACGCCCGCAACGCCGACGCCCACAAGCGCGTCATGAAGCAGCACGCCGACGCCAACGGCACGGCCCCGCGCACGGACGACCTCGACACGCCGATCTGGGCCGCCGCCACGGAAGCCTGGCAGGACGTGCTGCGTCTGGGCGAGAAGAACGGTTTCCGTAACGCCCAGGCATCCGTCATCGCCCCGACCGGCACCATCGGCCTCGCGATGTCCTGCGACACCACCGGCCTGGAGCCCGACCTCGCCCTGGTCAAGTTCAAGAAGCTGGTCGGCGGCGGCTCCATGCAGATCGTCAACGGCACCGTCCCGCAGGCCCTGCGCCGCCTGGGCTACCAGGAGGAGCAGATCGAGGCGATCGTCGCCCACATCGCCGACACCGGCAATGTGATCGACGCCCCCGGCCTGCGCCTGGAGCACTACGAGGTGTTCGACTGCGCCATGGGCGAGCGCACCATCTCGCCGATGGGCCACGTCCGCATGATGGCCGCCATCCAGCCGTGGATCTCCGGCGCTCTCTCCAAGACGGTCAACATGCCGGAGTCGGCGACCGTCGAAGAGGTCGAGGAGATCTACTTCGAGGCGTGGAAGATGGGCATCAAGGCCCTCGCCATCTACCGCGACAACTGCAAGGTCGGCCAGCCGCTCTCCGCCAAGAAGAAGGAGCCGGAGACCAAGGCCGCCCCGCAGACCGCCGCGGAGCCGCAGGTCGAGAAGGTCGTCGAGTACCGCCCCGTCCGTAAGCGCCTCCCCAAGGGCCGCCCCGGCATCACCACGTCCTTCACGGTCGGCGGCGCCGAGGGCTATATGACCGCCAACTCCTACCCGGACGACGGCCTCGGCGAGGTCTTCCTGAAGATGTCCAAGCAGGGCTCGACCCTCGCGGGGATGATGGACGCCTTCTCCATCGCCGTTTCGGTGGGTCTCCAGTACGGCGTGCCCCTGGAGACGTACGTCTCGAAGTTCACCAACATGCGCTTCGAACCGGCCGGGATGACGGACGACCCTGATGTCCGCATGGCGCAGTCCATCGTGGACTACATCTTCCGCCGCCTGGCGCTGGACTTCCTGCCGTTCGAGACGCGCTCCGCGCTCGGCATCCACTCGGCCGACGAGCGTCAGCGCCACCTGGAGACGGGCTCGTACGAGCCGCTGGACGACGACGTCGACGTCGAGGGCCTTGCCCAGTCGGCTCCGCGCGCCCAGGAGCTCAAGGCCGTCGCCACGCCGAAGGCCGGAGCCGAGGCGGCCAAGCCCGCCCCCCAGCAGGCCCACACCAGCGCCGAACTGGTGGAGATGCAGCTCGGCATCCAGGCCGACGCCCCGCTGTGCTTCTCCTGCGGCACCAAGATGCAGCGGGCCGGGTCCTGCTACATCTGCGAGGGCTGCGGGTCCACCAGCGGTTGCAGCTGAGCCCCGGGCCGGCGCGCCGGGCACTGTGCCCGGCGCGCGTTGGCTGAGGGGTGAGTGGTGAGGAGGGGCGTCGGCATCGCGTCGGCGCCCCTCCCGCGCGTCCCTGCGCGGCGCGTGCTTCCGGCAGGGTGCGCGCCGGGCGTGCTCCCAGAAATCCCTCGCCAGCGTGCACGAGGAGCACCCAGACGCACAGAGCCCAGGTGGGCGCCGCTGGTCCGCAGGTGGGGGGCGCCGCGGAGCGGGTCGTCAGGAGCGGGCGGTGGAACCCATGGCGCTGGTGAAGGTCGCGGGATCGTCCTCGTATCCATGAACGCCCGGGTGGAAGTCCCAGGTTCCCGATTCCGTGCGCAGAAAATCGCCGACCGTCGCCGCCGTCGCGCCGAGCACGCCACCGAAGTCGTCGGCCGCCAGATCGGTGTACCCCTCACGGATGCGGAGCCTGGGGTTGCTGACGCTGACGAACGTCCGGCGGTCCGGACGCTGCTGGATGACGACCCCGACCACCACCCGCCCGTAGCGCGGGTCCAGCCGCTCGAACTCCACCGTCAGGACCTCGTCCCAGCCGAAGCCCTTGCCGTCCTTGCTGTCCCGGTTGAGCGTGATCGTGCCGTCGGGAGAGCGCTTGTCGAAGTGCACCAGATAGGCGGGCTCGCCCTGTGGATCACTCGTGAGATAGGTCGCCGCCACCAGGTCGAGATCGGTCGACGGCTGCCCCGACGGACTCGGGTCCCACTTGACCGCGATCTCGGCCTTGCGGATGCCCTTGGTGAGGTCGTTCACCGGTTGTGCCCCTTCCCCGTACGTATCCACCGCGAACTGCCCCGTGAACAGGGCCGGTTGTCCATCCTGCCACGCGGCGGCGGGCGCACGCGCGTGTGCGCTCCTACCGGCCGTGACCCATGACACCCCCCTGGCCTTACGATGGCGCGGTGCTGGTCAAGTGGATTCGCTGCACCGTGGTGGACCGCCGGGGGTTCGAGCGGGGACAGCGAAAGTGGGCGGGGCTTCCGGGTGAGCCGGGTTTTCGCGGGCAGGGCGGCGGCTGGAGCCGGATGCGGCCCTCGGTCGCGCACATCTTCACCTTCTGGGAGACCCGCGCCTTCTACGACTCCTTCATGGCCCGCTCCCACGACCGGCTCGCCGCGTCCCAGTCGGGCACGTTCAAGGACGCCCAGGTCAGGCTGTTCGACTACCGCTTCGACGTGAAGACCGGCTTCGAGCCCCGCTTCGTCGACGCCGACCTGATCCGGGTGGCCCTGTGCCGCGTCCATGAGGAGCGGGTCGAGAACTTCACTCTCATGCAGGAGAAGGTCTGGAACCCCGCCATGGCCGGCTCGCCCGGAATGGTCCGCGGACTGTTCGCCGAGGCCCCAGGGCACGAGTTCCTGGTGCTGTCCATGTGGCAGCAGGCCGCCGAACACGGCAAGTACCGCACCGAACGGGTCGAGCGGCTCGCCCTGCGCGCCCAGACCGAGGCGGACGTCGCCGCGCTCACCGGCGACATCGTGGAGATGGAGCCGTCCTGGACGGTGTGAACGGAAGCCGGCCGGGACGGGTGCGTATGTGGGGCTCTCCCGGACGCGGCCGTTCTGGACGGTGAGAGTGGGACCCGTCTCTCGACGGCGGGGGAGCAGCAGCACCGCTCGCCTCCCCCCCCTGAACACGATGCGGACCGGCACCGCGCGGGGAGCCGCAGGGAGCCGTCCACAAAGGACCGGCGTACGTGCGCGGGCGTGGTGGGGTCCGACGCACGAGAGACAGCCGCCACGCGCATGCATCGAGCGGCGCACATGATCCAAGGTGGGGAGATTGTGTGACCTACGCCGTATGGAGCCCCCACGACTGCTCGCTGTCGCGTCCCCCGATCTAGGGTTTCGGCATGGCACGACCACGGCGAATCGTCCTTGTCCGCCACGGGGAGTCAACGGGCAATGTTGATGACACCGTGTACGAGCGTGAACCCGACCACGCGCTGGCCCTGACCGACCTGGGCTGGCGGCAGGCGGAGGAGACCGGGAAACGACTGCGCGAGCTGTTCGGACGCGAGCAGGTGAGCGTGTACGTCTCCCCGTACCGCCGCACCCATGAGACGCTCCGCGCCTTCCATCTCGACCCCGAGCAGATACGGGTGCGTGAGGAGCCCCGGTTGCGCGAGCAGGACTGGGGAAACTGGCAGGACCGCGACGACGTACGGCTACAGCAGACGTACCGGGACGCCTACGGCCACTTCTTCTACCGCTTCGCCCAGGGCGAGAGCGGTGCCGATGTGTACGACCGGGTCGGCGGCTTCCTGGAGAGCCTCTACCGCAGCTTCGAGGCGCCCGACCATCCTCCGAACGTGCTCCTGGTGACCCATGGGCTGGCCATGCGTCTGTTCTGCATGCGCTGGTTCCACTGGACGGTCGCGGATTTCGAGTCGCTGGCGAACCCCGGGAACGGCGAGATGCGGATGCTCGTTCTTGGAGACGACGGCAAGTACACCCTTGACCGCCCATTCGAACGCTGGCGCGATCCGGAGTCGTACGGGGTCACCGGATAGAGTGGCAGGGCGATGACCTTTGACTCCGTTTCCGACAGCCGCTTGGACCGTGCGCTGGCCAGCCTGCGCGGACTGTCGGTGGGGGACGCACTGGGCTCACAGTTCTTCGTCCCGGTGAACTATCCCCTGCTCAAGCGGCGCGAGCTGCCCGAAGGCACCTGGCAGTGGACCGACGACACGGAGATGGCCTGCTCCGTCGTCGCCGTCCTCGCCGCACACCGGCGCATCGACCAGGACGCCCTGGCCGCCTCCTTCGCCGGGCGCCATGACTTCGACCGCGGGTACGGCCCCGCCGTCAACCGGCTGCTGCGCCTGGTCCGGGAGGGCGGCGACTGGAGCGAACTGTCGGCCGCGCAGTTCAACGGGCAGGGGTCCTGGGGCAACGGTGCCGCCATGCGCGTCGCCCCGCTGGGCGCCTGGTACGCGGACGACCCCGAGCAGGCGACCCATCAGGCCGAGATCTCCGCCTATCCGACGCATCAGCACCGCGAGGCCGTGGTCGGCGCCATGGCGGTCGCCGCCGCAGCCGCGCTGGCCGGTGCCCCCGACGGGCCGCCCAGCGCCGAGTCGCTCCTCGACGGCGTCGTCGCCCTGATCCCGAGAAGCGCGGTCGGCGCGGGACTCCGCCGCGCCCGCGACATGCTCGACTACGACGACGCCGCGACCGTCGCCGCCGTACTGGGCTGCGGTCGGCGTACGACAGCCCATGACACCGTCCCCTTCGCCCTGTGGTCCGCCGCGCGTGCCCTCGGCGACTATGAGCGGGCCTTCTGGACGACCGCGCAGGTCGGCGGCGATGTCGATACGACCTGCGCGATCGTGGGCGGTGTGCTGGCCGCGGGTAAGGCTGGCGCGCCGCCGGTCGCTTGGGGCGAGCGGGTGGAGGCGCTGCCGGGGTGGGTGCCGGAGGGCTCATAGCGGGTCGGGTTCTCCGCGGTCCCGGTTGCTCAGAGAAGCGGGTGTGGTGCCCGTCGGATCAGCGGGCACGAGGCCGTGAGGAGGGCGCCTGCTTGCGTCCGGGTGTCGCCTGAGCCATTCCGGTCTAGTGCTGGCTGTGCGTCCCGACGGGACCGCCGAAACTCTCTGTGCGTGATGGGAACTCTCTGTGATCGGCCGGGCGTTCCCCCTGTGTGCGCTGTGTGGTCCGTGCAGGGGCCGCGATTGCGGCGGAGTGCTGGGGGTGAGTGCGGGGAGCGGGTTGGCGTCACTGGGACGTCTGGGGGTGCAGACGGCGGGGTCCGCGGTTGTGGCCCTCACTGTCGTTTCGGGTGTCGTCGTGGTGTGTGCGGCGGTTCTGTTCGCGGCCAGGTTCCGCGTGGTGCAGGGGCATTCACGAATGCGACCTCGCGCTGGTCGAGCGGTTTCACGGGGTGATTTCCGGAGGAGTGGCGGAGTCCCTCAGTGGGCCACTGGAAGGGGTCGTCTCCCGTGGCGTCAAAGGCGGAGAAGCGAAGCACGGCGCGGCGAACGGCCATGCCTTCGACCCCAGCTCGGTGCTGACGGCTACCGCTCAAGAGATTTGTGCGAGCGAAGAGAAGGGGGACGGCTCTCAGGGGACAGCGGACGACTTGGCCAGCCCGCCGCCCCGGCCGAGCAGCAGTTGAGCCCAGCCCTCGGCGGCTCTGTGCGCCACTCGGGGAGGTGGGGTGTCACCGGGCGATCCGGGCGGCGTACGCTAAGGGCGCCATGCCGTACGAACCGCCTACCCACACCGTCGAGCGCTCCCTCCGCGCCACGACCGGAGCGAAGATCATTGCCGGTGTCGACGAGGTGGGGCGGGGTGCCTGGGCCGGACCCGTCACCGTCTGCGCGGCGATCACCGGACTGCGTCGACCCCCCGAAGGTCTCACCGACTCCAAGCTGCTCACTGTCAAACGGCGTACGGAACTCGCCGAGGCGCTGCGTACCTGGGTGACCTCGTACTCCCTCGGGCATGCCTCTCCCGAAGAGATCGATGGGATGGGTATGACGGCCGCGCTGCGTCTGGCGGCCGTACGCGCTCTGGAGACCCTGCCGGTCCGGCCCGACGCCGTGATACTCGACGGTAAGCACGACTATCTCGGGTCGCCTTGGCGGGTGCGCACCGTGATCAAGGGGGACCGTTCCTGCGTGGCTGTCGCGGCGGCTTCGGTGATCGCCAAGGTTCAGCGCGACAAAATGATGGCCGAACTGGGTATCGACCATGCAGACTTCGGTTTTGCGGACAATGCCGGGTATCCCTCACCTGTGCACAAGGCCGCGCTGGAGGAGCGGGGCCCCACCCCGTACCACCGGTTGTCGTGGGCGTATCTTGATGCGCTGCCCCAGTGGCGGCACCTCAAGAAGGCCCGCAGCTGGGCGGAGGGAAGCGTTCCGGAAATCGAGGGTCAGCTCGGCTTCGATTTCTGACGATTCCGCTCGCACGTACGTGCCACCCGCCTGTGTGCGTCGCACCAGTGTTTGATTAACATCAGCTCATGCCTCTCATCCCCGAGGAGCCTCAGATTCACGAGAGTGCCCAGGGTCCCCGCGCCACCCCGGCCAGTGGCCGTACCGCGCCGACCCCCCGTCCTGTACCCGGTCCCCGCCCCGTGGCACCTTCGCGTCCCGGTCGTCCCGGCCCGCTCCGGCCGGCGCCGCCCGTGCAACGCACGCCGCGTGACGTGGCTCCGGCCAAGCCCGCACCGTCGGGCCCCCCTGCCTCCGCCCCGACCTCGGCGGCCCCGCAGATCCAGCTGATCCCGGCCTCCGCCGAAGGCGCCCTCGACGCCGCCGAGGAAGCCGTGGACCTGCTGCTGGAATCGGGCCGCGCCCCCAGTGACGTACTGGTCGTCACCACGGGCGAACAACACCCCTGGGCGGCTCACGAGCTGTCCTTCGGTGAAGCCTCCTATTGGCAGCAGCACGACGCGGGTGACGACGTCTTCTACACCGACGCCGCCGCCCTGAGCCGTGCCGCTTCCCGACCCGTCGTCGTGGTCGCCGTCAATGGCGGTTCCGACGACACCGCCGCGTCGGCGCTGCCGCTGGCCCTCAGCCGGGCGGGAGCCCTCCTGATCGTCTGCGGCGACCCGAAGAAGATCAACACGGTGCTGGGCGTAGGCGTCTGAGCCTGGCCCGGTTCCGGTAGCGAGGCGAAGGCAAGAGAGCTGCCGCCACGCTGGTGAAGGCACGGAGGGCGCACCGGCTTCTGCCCCGACGGGTCGTGCCGGTGCTTCGGCTTGCCCGGGGCTGTGGGACATGGACCGACGGGGGTGTCGGTCCATGCTGTCGGGCTGGTACCCGCCCATCCCCGTGTCCGTCCACCCTGTGTCGGCCCGTCCTGGCGGAGCGCCGACGCTCGGGCAGGGGAGTGGGCGCGGAGCTGTCTCACGCTTGCCTGTCAGTAGGTCCGTGGAAGCGGCTGTCCTGGACGGAATCCAGCGGGGCGGGCCGACCGGACGGGCACGCTGGCCCAGGCCGTCAGCGGGCCGCGACGCGGCTGAGGATCTCCGACGCGGCACCGCCCGTACGCGGCAACGGAGGGGGCGCCTCCGCCGTGGCGAAAGGCTCAGGCGTCGAACCGATGCTGGGACTGCGACCGCCCCGGCCCTCGCCGAGCACCTGCCAGCCGTCCCGGGTCAGTGTGATGTACGCCCCGCACCGCAGCCCATGCAGGGTGCACGCGTCCCGCAGGCCCCACATCCACGCCCCGTCCTCCTCCGTCCAACGCGCGTCGCCCTCCCGGCAGTAGAGCAGCATCGCCGTGCGCACCGGGGTACGGCGGCGCAGGTCGTGCGGGATGACCCGGCGCAGCTGGGACAGCAGGGCGTTGCGCAGCATCCAGCCGTCGGCAGGGGCCGTCCTCCGCTTGAATGAGGCGCTGGCCAGCAACCGCTCGTCGGGGTCGAGCACCGCCACGACAGCGGTGAGCGGCATGGGGCGGTGCCGGGCGTACAGCCCGCTGACGACCTCCCTCGGATTGCGCAGAAGGGGGATACCCGCGGCGGCCCACTCCGCCGGTTCGAGCGTACGGGCCAAGGGGTTGGTGGAGGCGGTGGACAGGTCGGCCGAGGACGACGTGGATACTGCGGAGGACGGAGCGAATCCGAAGGTCACGATCCTCCCTTCGGCTACGCGCCCGCACTGCGGGCGGGGTCTGGTCGGGGGAGCGCACACCGCGGCGGAGCCCTTCCGGATCACGACCGGGCCGTGCGGGGAGCGGACCTCAATTCTTCCTGTCGAACTGAGATGCGGCAACGAGCAAATGGGGTCACCGACCCGTATCGGCTGTGGCGTGGCTTATATCCCTACCCAAACGGTCACCAGGTGACGCAGGGTGCGAGGGCGCATCAGGGTGCCTCCCACGAGGCTGCACATGGTTCCGAACGCTATCGAGTGATGCTGTGCCGCGTCGTGGTTTCGCCCGTTCGGCCTTTGGCCGCAAGGAGCAGTGGTGACCTGCCCGGCCTCCGCGCGCGGCGGGGTACCGGGGTGCGGGTGGCCCATGGTCAGACCCATCGGGTTGCATGGAGACATGGACGACCAGGAGCTGCGCGCCGAAGCCGATGCCATCCTCGCCGAGCTGGTGGGCGACCCGGGAGGGGCGTCGCGGCTGCGCGAGGACCAGTGGCAGGCGGTGTCCGCGCTGGTCCGGGACCGTCGGCGCGCGCTGGTGGTGCAGCGGACCGGTTGGGGAAAGTCGGCGGTGTACTTCGTGGCCACCGCGCTGCTGCGTCGGCGTGGCTCCGGCCCTACGGTGATCGTCTCGCCGCTGCTGGCGCTCATGCGCAACCAGGTCGAGTCCGCCGCGCGGGCGGGCATCCGCGCGCGCACGATCAACTCCGCCAACCCTGAGGAGTGGGACACGATCCACACCGAGGTGGAGCGCGGCGAGACGGATGTGCTCCTGGTCAGTCCCGAACGGCTCAATTCCGTCGACTTCCGCGAGCAGACCCTCCCCAAGCTGGCGGCCACGACCGGTCTGCTGGTGGTCGACGAGGCACACTGCATCTCCGACTGGGGCCATGACTTCCGCCCCGACTACCGCAGGCTGCGGTCCATGCTCGCCGACCTGTCCCCGGGCATCCCGGTGCTGGCCACCACCGCCACCGCCAACGCGCGCGTGACCGCCGATGTCGCCGAACAACTGGGGACCGGCGCCGGAGAGGCCCTGGTGCTGCGCGGATCGCTGGAGCGGGAGAGCCTGCGCCTCGGAGTGCTCCAGCTGCCGGACGCAGCGCACCGGCTCGCCTGGCTGGCCGAACACCTGGACGAGCTGCCAGGCTCCGGGATCATCTACGCGCTGACGGTCGCTGCGGCCGAAGAGGCCACCGCCTTCCTCCGCCAGCGCGGCTTCCCCGTGGCGTCCTACACGGGCCGTACGGAGAACGCGGACCGGCTCCAGGCCGAAGCCGACCTGCTGGGCAACCGGGTCAAGGCACTGGTGGCCACGTCGGCGCTCGGTATGGGTTTCGACAAACCGGACCTCGGTTTCGTCGTCCACCTCGGCTCGCCGTCCTCGCCCATCGCCTACTACCAGCAGGTCGGCCGCGCGGGGCGCGGTGTGCGACACGCCGATGTCCTGATGCTGCCCGGCAAGGAGGACGAGGCCATCTGGCGCTACTTCGCCGACACCGCGTTCCCGCGCGAGCCCCAGGTGCGCCAGACCCTGACGGCGCTGGCCGACGCGGAACGCCCCCTGTCCGTCCCGGCCCTGGAAGCGACGGTGGACCTGCGGCGGACCCGGCTGGAAACCATGCTCAAGGTCCTCGACGTGGACGGAGCGGTCAGCCGCGTCAAGGGCGGCTGGATCACCACAGGAGAGCCCTGGCGCTACGACGCAGAACGCTATGCCAGGGTGGCCCGGCAACGGGCGGCCGAGCAGGAGGCCATGCGCGCGTACGCACGGACCGACACCTGCCGCATGGAGTTCCTCCGCGGCCAACTGGACGACCCGGAGGCCGCCCCTTGTGGGCGCTGCGACAACTGCGCGGGTCCCTGGATCGAGCCCTCCGTCTCCACCGACGCGCTGACAGGCGCCGAACGGGAACTCGACCGGCCGGGCGTCGAGGTGGAGCCCCGTCGTATGTGGCCCACCGGAATGCCCGCCCTGGGCATCGATCTCAAGGGCCGTATCCCGGCCAAGGAGCAGTGCGCCACCGGGCGGGCACTGGGCAGGCTCTCGGACATCGGCTGGGGCAACCGGCTGCGCCCGCTGCTCGCCGACAACGCGTCCGACGGACCGGTCCCCGACGACGTCCTACGGGCCGCAGTGACCGTTCTGGCCGACTGGGCGCGGTCCCCGGGCGGCTGGGCCACGGAGGGGCCGGACGCCGCCCCACGGCCCGTCGGTGTCGTCGCCCTGCCCTCCATGAGCCGCCCCCACCTGGTCGCCACGCTGGCCCGGGGCGTCGCGGACGTCGGCCGTATGCCCTTCCTCGGCACCATCGCGCACACCGGCGACGGGCACGCCGTACGGCGCAGCAACTCCGCCCAGCGACTCAGGGCGCTGTCCGGGACCTTCGCCGTCCCCGAGGACCTGGCCGCGGCCCTGGCGGCCACTCCTGGACCGGTCCTCCTCGTGGACGACTACACGGACTCCGGCTGGACCCTCGCGGTCGCCGCGCGGCTGCTGCGACGGGCGGGAAGCGGGGAGGTGCTTCCGCTGGTACTTGCGGCGGCGGCGTGAGCGAGGTGGGGCGGGCACCTCTGTCCGCCTGATGGGCTGAGGACGTGACCTCTGGCGGGGACAGTGCTGAGGTCGGTCGATGTCCTTGCGGTACGGGAGGACTCCCACGAGGGCAGGCATGTCGGTGACGTACATGTTCTTGCGCACCACATGGCCGAAATCGAGCTGGAGCTATCTCAGGCTCGCCTTGATGTGCAGGCACCGGTCATGACGCGGCGGCGTATCAGATCGGTGTCCTGGGCCTGGCTCGGAACCTCACATGGAACGGACTCGTTCCGGGCGTACATCGGCATTCATCTCCTGTGGCGGCGGATGGTGGATGTCGAATTGTTGAGGCATCGATATGACATCCGGTGGTGAAGAGTGGGCCAGCCCTTGAACGGCTGCTCATGTAGCGGAGATTGACGCTCCGTGACGTGTTCCTGATCGGAGTTATCCACAGGGGCAAGCGGAAGATTGAGTTCCGCGAGATCGTCGAGACATGACGAACCACAGCGAATCCACGGGATCTTTCGACCACGACGACACCAACGCCAGTAGCTTCATCGACGGCACCATCAGCGACGACACCATCGACGACCAGGCCACCCACGGTTACGCCGTAGATGGCCGCGCCGCCAACGACCGCGCGGGACGCGACCGCAAGCAGTCCGGCCAGCAGGGAGACGAGCCCCGGGAGACCGGCAGCGGCATCTCCGCCTACGACGGGCATGGAGACACCCAGCGAGTCACCCTCCGTAGCCCCGGCGAACTGGCCGACGCCCTGCCGTACCTGCTCGGATACCGCCCCGAGGACAGCATCGTGCTGGTCTCCCTGCACAACAAGGACGGACGCGGACGGTTGGGAGGCCGCGCAAGGCTCGGCATCCCCACGAACCCCGACGACTGGCCGTCCGTCGCGAAGCAGCTCGCCCACGGACTGGTGACGGGCAGCAGGCGCCGAGGCAGCAGCCCGGAGCAGATGGTGGCCTACGTCTGCCAGGAACCGGCGCCGGGCGAGACCGGGCTGGACGTCAGGAACAGGCTGTACGGCCTGGCCCAGCACCTACGGGTGGAATGCGGGCTCCTCGACGTACCGGTCATCGAGGCGCTCTGCATCTCCGGAGGCCGCTTCTGGTCCTACTGCTGCTCCCGGCCGGACTGCTGCCCACCCGAGGGCGTCGCCATGGGCCTTCCCGGCACGTCGGTCCTCGCCGCGGCGGCCACGTACGCCGGGTTCCAGGTCCGCGGCACCCTCCGTGAACTACGGGCCAGGCTGATGCCCATGGAGACGGCGTCAGCGCTGGAACAGGAGATCGCGCTGGACAAGGCGGGCATGTCGATGGTTCCCCGCATTCTCGACGCCAACAACAGGGCAGCGGTGGCCACGGAGACCGTGGAACTCGCCGAGCGGGTCATGCGCCGCCTTGCCGACGCGCCCAAGGTGCCGGGCCCACTGCCGGCGGACCTGCGCGACGACACCCTCCTCACCCACGACGAGGCCGCCTCGCTCATCCTCGGCCTCCAGGACCGTACGACCCGCGACCAGGTGGCCGAGTGGATGGAAGGCGATGTCGCCGCACCCGCCCTACGGCTCTGGCGAGCCCTCGCCCGCCGCTGCGTCGGCCCGTACACGGAGCACGCCGCGGCACCGCTCACCCTCGCCGGATGGGTCGCCTGGTCGACCGGCGACGACCTGGAGGCCCGCGAAGCCCTGGCCATGGCGCTGGGCGCCGACACCGAATACCTCTTCGCCCGCCTTCTCCACCAGGCGGTCAACGAAGGGCTCGACCCTGAGGCGATCCGACGCTGCCTGCGGTCGGAACGGGCTGGACGTACCACACGCGACCAGCGGAAACCGCAGTCAGACGGTGCACGTACCGGCGACAGCGCCACGCCCGAGACGGCGTCATCGGGCGGCGGGTCACCGACGGCCGACACGGAATCCGAGGTCTGCCTGCCCCCTTCTGCGGAGGTCCCCGAGGCCCACATGCCAGCCCAGCGTCGCCGCCGCCCGCGTTCGGCCACTGGAGGAAGCAGCGCCTCCTGCACCGCGTCCCCGGAAGGTCGCCCCACCGGCACGCGGCGCACCCCACCCGCTCCGGACCGGACGCGCCCGGCCGCCGCTCGCCCCTCAGGGACGTGCTCGCACCGGACGGCACGCGAACCGCTCGGCACCCCGCTGGCACCTGCCGACGGAGCCCAGACCGGGAACGACGGGACCGATGCGGAGGAGTGAGGGGACGCCACGGACGCCACGCACTCGATGGACTCGATGGACTCGATGGACGCGGACGACCGCTCAGGCGCTGACACAGGCGGTCAGGCAGAAGTTCACCCGCCGCCATTCAGGCACCTCGGACCCCCAAAGGCGTGACCACGCAGAGGGACACCCCGTTCACCTGAGTGGCGGAGCGCCCGGACGGAACACCCGGTTTCACGGAACACGACCCGGGACGCTCGGCCGTCGCCCGCCCCACCCGTCCGACCTGCCCGCACAGCCCGCCCCGGACGACTCGCCCGCCCGGCCCGGGGCACACCGAGCGCGGAGGAAGCCGCCCATGCACCAGCCCACCCCGCCCTCGGCCGAGAACTGCCCGATCCCAGAACGGGAGGCACCAAGTCCAGCGCCCACCCCCCGCCCACCATCGGCCTACAGCACAGGTGTGCACGGCCGCCGGGAGAGCCCCGTCGATCCGCCACTCCGAAGCCGCTTCCCCGGACCGGCCCCCGCGAAGGGGCGTCCGCAGCCACCTCCCCCTCCTGGACATCCCCGCCGCCTAACCCCCGCTCCTGCCCCTGTCCCGTCCCCCAACCCCGCGACCCCCCACCCCCGCCAACCCCCCGGTCTCCCCCCGGCCCACCGCACCCTGATCTGCGTAAGCCTCCCTGGCCTCGCGATCTCCACGGAGCACGGACAACTGACCGGACACGGCCTGGACGGCTTCTACCGCTCCGGTCGGCGCCTCCTAGCCCGCTGCCGACTGCGGATCGCCGGGCGTGAGCCCTCGCCGGTACAGGCGAGGATGGCCACGGCCGACAGCGCACGCTTCGTCGCAACCCTGCGCGCCTCTCCGGAACCCGGCGCGGACCCGGACGTGATCGTCGAACGCGTACGGCACGCGGACGGCACAGAACGGATCACGGTACGCAGCGCCGCCCGGCGACCGATGCGGCTGCCCCTGGAGCTGACACTGGGCACGGACCTGGCCACCATGAGCGCCATCGCCTCCGGCACCACCGGGCCCGAACTGACCGCCAGCGTCCATGACTCCGGACTGCGCTGGACCTCCCCGACCGGGTCCTCCTCGGTCACCGCTGATCCGCCGCCCAGCGACGCACTGGCCTCGGCCGGACTGCTCCGCTGGGAGCTGGACCTGACACCGGGCGCCAGCGCCACCGTGGAACTGCGGGTCCGGCTCGACGGAGCCGGACCACCACGCCCGGCCGGACAGGCGGCGACGAACCCACTGGCCCCCGCGCGGGCCACGGGCGACGACCCGAGAGTCGCCCCGCTCCTGCAAACCAGCGTCGACGACCTCCGGGCCCTTCTCCTGCGCGACCCCGACCACCCGTCCGACACCCATCTCGCCGCCGGAGCCCCCTGGCGCTGCGGGATGGCCCCGGCCGAGGCGCTGGCCGCCGCCAGAATGACCCTGCCACTCGGCACCCGGCTGGCCGTCGGCACCCTGCGCACGCTCGCCCGCACCCAACTCGGCGGACCCGCACCACGGTCCGGAATGATCCCCGGTCCGCTGCGCGACGGCGGCCCCCATCTGCCTCCCGTCTGCACCGGCACCGAAGCCACCCTCCTCTTCCCCACCCTCCTCGCGGAGGCCCGCCGCTGGGGCATGCCCGAACAGGACACCAAGGAACTCCTCCCGGCAGCCGAGCGCTGCCTGACCTGGCTGCGGGCGACGGCCGGGGACGACATCCACCTGCCCGACCCGCAGCCAGGAGGGCCGGTCCGAGCCGAGACACAGGCCCACGCGCACCGGGCCGCGCTCCTCGGCGCCGATCTGCTCGACTCCTACGGCAGACCAGGCGGGGCCGGACTCAGGCTGTGGGCCGAGCGGCAGCGGACGGCGTTCCGGGACCGGTTCTGGATCGACGACCTCAGCGGTGGGTACCCCGCCGCGGCCCGGATGCCGGACGGCGCACTCGTACCCCACCTCGGGGCCGCCGCCGCGCACCTGCTCGACACCGGGCTGCTCGGCGGAGGAGCACAGGCACCCGGACTGCTGGACAAGGTCCAGACGGAACAACTCGCCCGACTCCTGGGCAGCCCCGCGATGGACTCCGGGTGGGGGCTGCGCGGGCTGGGCACCAAGGAAACCGGCCACAACCCGTTCGGACATCGCAGCGGAGCCGTCCGCGTCCACGAAACGGCCGTCGCCGTCGCGGGACTGGCCCTCGCCGGATACGAGAAGGAGGCGACATCCCTGCTGCGCGGCCTGCTGGCGGCGGCCGAGTCCTTCGGTCACCGGCTGCCGGAGATGTACGCGGGCGAGCAGCGCACCGAGGGCGGCGCTCCGCTTCCCCACCCGGCGGCCTGTCGGCCGGCCGCCACAGCCGCCGCCGCAGTGGTCCTGCTGATGACCACGTTGGCCGGAATCCGCCCCGACGCCCCGGCGGGTACGGTCCGCCTCAGACCCCTGCGCAGCGCCCCGCTCGGCGAGATCGGTCTCACGGACCTCAGAGTTGCCGGGGCACCCTTCTCCGTACGCGTCAGCCGCCTCGGTCTCGCCATGGTCGAGGCGGCGGCAGACCACCTCCAACTAGGTGCCTGACCGCCCATGGGCAGCCACCGGACGAAGGCGTGGAGCCGCCGGTGAGGGCCATCGAGGGCCGCATGGGGTCGGGAGCCGACGGGGCCGATGAAGGGCGTGTTTATCGTCAAGCAGACGACTATGATCACGACATGCCCTACGACCCGTCAGCGTTTCCGCCCTTCGCCGTCACCGTGGACCTGGTCGTGCTGACCGTGCGCCGTCATGCGCTCTGCGCGCTGGCGGTACGCAGGGGCGAGTCCCCGTTCCAGGGACGCTGGGCACTCCCCGGCGGGTTCGTACGGGCCGACGAGGACCTGGCACAGGCGGCGGCGCGCGAACTCTCCGAGGAGACCGGGCTGTGCGTGCACGACCCGGCCGTCCCCGCCGCCGACAACGGGGCGCATCTGGAACAACTCGCGACCTACGGCGACCCCGAGCGCGACCCGAGGATGCGCGTGGTCAGCGTCGCGCACCTCGCTCTCGCACCCGACCTGCCCGCGCCACGCGCGGGCGGCGACGCCAGCAACGCCCGCTGGGCGCCCGTCGAGGACCTGCTGAAGAAGGACGGCTACGGCCGCGACGACGAGCCCGTCGCACCCCTCGCCTTCGACCACGCCCAGATCCTGTCGGACGGAGTCGAACGCGCACGGTCGAAGATCGAGTACTCGTCCCTCGCCACCGCGTTCTGCCCCCACGAATTCACCGTCGGTGAGCTGCGCCGGGTCTACGAGGCGGTGTGGGGCGTGGCCCTGGACCCTCGCAACTTCCACCGCAAGGTCACCGGCACCCCGGGGTTCCTGGTGCCGACAGGGGGGACGACAACACGCCAGGGCGGGCGTCCGGCACAACTGTTCCGTGCCGGAGGCGCCACCCTGCTCAACCCGCCGATGCTGCGCCCCGAGGTCTGAGAGCGCGGAGTCTGGCCGATCAAGTGTCCGAAGCGGCCGGTCGGCCGGTCCGGCGTTCCTCGCACTGCCCGAAAAACCGGACATAGCGCGCTATCTTGCTGTGAGTGATCCAGGCGTTCGGACTGACCAGCAACCCCCGCAAGGGCCTTCCGCCCCTCGTCGACGACGTCTCCTTCGAGGCACGGGCAGGCCAGGTGACCGCGCTGCTCGCAGAGGAGGGCGCGGGCAAGACGACAGTGCTCCGGCTGATGCTCGAACTCCAACACGGCCGAGGCGCCACCTACTTCAGAGGCCGCCCCCTCCACCGCATCGACCAACCCTCCCGCGAAGTCGGCGTACTCCTCGGCGATGTACCCGGCCATCCCTCCCGTACCGTGCGCGGCCATCTCCGCATGCTGTGCGCCGCCGCCGGAGTCCCCGTCAGACGGGCCGACGAGGTCCTCGAAGCGGTCGGCCTCGTCAGCCTGCGTGACGAACGGCTCGGCACCCTCGCCCGAGGCATGGACCGCCGCCTCGGACTGGCCTGCGCCCTCCTCCCCGACCCGCACACCCTCGTACTGGACGAGCCCTTCGACGCGCTCTCCGGCCGCGAGACCCACTGGCTGCACAGCACCCTCCAGTCGCACGCGAGCCAAGGCGGCACGGTCCTGCTCACCATGGCCGAGCCCAAGGACGCCGCCACCATGGCGGACCAGGTCGTCACCCTCGAACAGGGCCGGATCGTCGCGGACCAGGACGCGGCCGAGTTCGCCCGCACCCGGCTGCGCCCCCGCGTCGCCGTCCGCAGCCCGCACGCCGCCCGCCTCGCCGCCCTGCTCGCCAAAGAGGCCCGGACCGCTCACCGCTCCGTCGAGGTCGTGAGGGAGGACGGCAACCGACTGTCGGTGTACGGCAGCACCTGCGCCGACGTCGGAGAGACCGCGTTCCGGCATGGGGTCCTTGTCCATCAACTCGCCGACGAGGTAGGGGACATGGGGCCGGGGGCAGGTGCTGGGGCTGGTGAGGTGGCAGGGGGCAGAGGTGCCAGATGGCTAGCAGAGTCGGGTGGGGCGGAGGGGGCACATGTGACTGAAGGGGGCGGCGCCAACGCGCTGGGGCAGGTGCCCGCGCAAGGCTCGACGAAGGTGGAGACGGAATCGGGATCGGAATCGGAAGCCGAGACAGACGCGGTCACCGTCATCGGCTCGGCCACGGGCCCGGAGGCGGGCGAAAGGCACGTCGAGAGTCAGGGCGTGCCCGTATCCGCCCTAGGCGAGGCGGCGGCGTCCGCTCCCGAGGGACTCCCTTTGCTCGCCTCTTTGTCTCCCCCTTCCCCCTTCCCCCACCCCACCCCCACCACCGCCTCCACCCCCCACCCCCACCCCCGCACCCTCGACGCGCTCCCCGACCTCCCGCCCCCCATCTCGGTCCGCCCCGCGCCCAGCCCGCTCCGTCCCCTGCGCTACGAGTTGCGGCGGGCCGCAGGAATCAGCACGGGGTTCCTCACGGCCGCCGCCGTGCTCGTCGTCTCCGCGCTGACCGCCGTGGTGCTGGCCAGGGTCGGGCACACCCCGCAGGCCCGGCTGCTGGCCGCCTGGCCCCGGGAACTGCCCTTGCCGCCCGCGGCGCTCGGCGCGGGGCTGCTCGGGGCGCTGGCCTTCGGTGACGAGTTCCGCCATCCCGCCCTGGCGGCGGACCGCGGCACCGTGCCCCGTCGGCTGGGGCTGCTCGTGGCCAAACTGCTGGTCTCCGCCGCCACCGCGTTGGTGCTGGCGGCTCTCACGGTGGGCTGCGACGCCGAGGTGTTGTATCTCGTATACGGACGGGAGGTCGCTCAGGTTCCCGATGGCTGGCCGGCGCTTGGCGCGAGTTGGTTCGCGCTGTGTGTGGGATGCGCCTGGGCGGGGGTGCTGGCCGCCGGGATCTTCCGGTCCACGACCGCCGGGCTCGCGGCCGTGGTCGCGGTGCCGGTCGTCGTCGTACCCGTCGTGCAGAAGCTCTGGGACGGGCCGTCCGTGCGCACCGCGGCCGGGTTTCCGATGCGGGTGCGTGAGGTGCTGCTGGCGCAGTGGCCCTTCGGCGGGGAGCGGTATCTGGCCGCCGCGGCCAAGGTGGTCGCCCAACCTGTCGGCAGCGCGCTGGCGTTGTCGCTGACCACGCTGCTCTGCGCGTATCTGCTCACGACCGTGCGGAGCCGGGTCCGATGACGACTGTGCGAGCCCGTAACGTACCGGGATGCCCATAACTCCCCGGGGAAAGCCCATTTCTTTCCGATAAGGCGTCAATTGCGACGGGGTGAGCGATCACCCTTTCGTGTGCTTTTCACCAAAGCCCTCAAGGGAGTTGGAGACAGCGCCGACAAAGGATGCGTGAGTACCCTTGCGCACACCATGATGACCCCCGCCCGCTCCACGGACTCCGCTCTCTCCGGTCCGGGCGAACTCGACCGCTACCCCTACGCGGAGGCCCCCGTCGCGGCCGACCGCGTCGTGGCCCCCGTCTGGGAGGGCGCGGACCCCGAGCTGGGCCGCGTGGGCCGGCGTGCCGCGGGCAGCCGCGGACGTGGGCTCCACGGCCAACTCGTACAGCAGCTGGGCCAGATGATCGTCTCCGGTGACCTCGGCGCGGACCGTCCGCTGGTGCCCGAGGAGATCGGCCAGCGCTTTGAGGTCTCCCGCACCGTCGTCCGGGAATCCCTGCGCGTCCTTGAGGCGAAGGGCCTGGTCAGCGCGCGACCGAACGTCGGCACGCGCGTGCGGCCGGTCAGTGACTGGAACCTCCTGGACCCCGACATCATCGAATGGCGGGCCTTCGGACCCCAGCGTGACGACCAGCGCCGCGAGCTGAGCGAGCTGCGCTGGACGATCGAACCGCTCGCCGCGCGGCTCGCGGCCGGACACGGCCGAGAGGACGTGCAGCAGCGCCTCGGCGACATGGTCGAGATCATGGGCCATGCGTTTTCGCAGGGGGACGCGCTGACGTTCTCCCGCGCGGATGCCGAGTTCCACTCCCTGCTCATCCAGGTCGCGGGCAACCGCATGCTGGAGCACCTGTCCGGGATCGTCTCCGCGGCCCTCCAGGTGTCCGGCGGCCCGGTCACCGGCTGCGACCGCCCCAATGAGGCGTCTCTGGCGCACCACGCCAGGATCGTCGAGGCGCTCGCCGCGGGCGACGGCATGGGCGCGGAGACAGCCATGCGTCAACTGCTCACCGTCCACCCCGAGGTGGAGCGCGTGGTGCCCGCCCCGCGCGAGCACTGACCCGGGTCCGCGCGGGACGCCGTTGCTCGCTGGTGCCCGTCCCTTCCTCGCGGCACCGTGCGGCGCGGCGGGATCGGCCAGGAGGCAGGACCCAGTCGGACCCCGCGAGGCCCCTAGGGCACCGCGGGGTCCGACGACCAGTCCGTGTGACTCAGTCCGTGTGGCTGGACGCCGTGAGGCGGGGCCCTGCGGCCACCGGATCGGGCGCCGTACCCGGCCCGGCAGAGGGAACGGGAACCTGACTCGGCACCCGCCCGAGTAGTCGCCGCGGTGGTGGGTACCCGCAACCATGCCGGAGCGGTCGCCAGGCGGCCGGGGGACGAGCATGGGCCCGGATCGGCCTTCTGTGTCGGCCAAGGGATCGACCTGAGTCTGGGCGCGCGCATTCGTCCCCGCCCTCCCGTGTCCCGCACGCCGTGCCACCGCGGCCGACGGCTTGGCCTGAGGGGCGTGCTTGCGCCTCGACCTGAAACCTGGGCCGAGAGGCAGACTGGAGAGCGTGAGTGGACCCGTGGACGTCCGGCGGAGCGGCTCCGGGGCTGGTGGCGTACGGCGACCCGTCCCGATCCATCCGCGATTCCAAGACCATCTCTGTCCATATCTGACCGTTTTTGAGCGCTTACGGGGTGTGACTCGGGCCACGCAGATTGGGCGTAACGCTCGCCGTAACAGCGCGATGACCTAAGAGGTGACAGCCGCGGAGGAATACGGACGCCGTTCATGGCGCTGTGCATCTCCCGGCCCGCGCCCGCGCCGTCGGCCCATCCCCAAGCCGGCGGTCGGCTCCAGTCCTCGTGGACGGGGCCGGAAGCCGTTTTCCAACGTTCCGAGAGGTTGTTCGTGTCGGCCAGCACATCCCGTACGCTCCCGCCGGAGATCGCCGAGTCCGTCTCTGTCATGGCGCTCATTGAGCGGGGAAAGGCTGAGGGGCAGATCGCCGGCGATGACGTGCGTCGGGCCTTCGAAGCTGACCAGATTCCGGCCACTCAGTGGAAGAACGTACTGCGCAGCCTCAACCAGATCCTCGAGGAAGAGGGTGTGACGCTGATGGTCAGTGCCGCAGAGCCCAAGCGCACCCGCAAGAGCGTCGCAGCGAAGAGTCCGGCCAAGCGCACCGCCACCAAGACGGTCGCGGCCAAGACGGTGACCACCCGGAAGGCGACCGCCACCACGGCCGCCGCTCCGGCAGCGCCCGGCGACTCCGCCGTCGAGACCGCCGAGGAAGCGGCGCCGACGGCCAAGAAGGCCGCTGCGAAGAAGGCGCCGACCGCCAAGAAGGCCGCCGCGAAGAAGACGGCACCCGCGAAGAAGACAGCGGCCAAGAAGACCGCCGCCAAGAAGGACGACGCGGAGCTGGTCGAGGACGAGGCGCTTGAGGAGGCCAAGGGCGGCGGCGCGGAGGAGCCCGAGGGCACCGAGAGCGCCGGATTCGTACTCTCCGACGAGGACGAGGACGACGCTCCCGCCCAGCAGGTCGCCGCCGCCGGTGCCACCGCCGACCCGGTCAAGGACTATCTCAAGCAGATCGGCAAGGTCCCCCTGCTCAACGCCGAGCAGGAGGTGGAACTGGCCAAGCGCATCGAGGCGGGCCTGTTCGCCGAGGACAAGCTGGCCAACGCCGACAAGCTGGCCCCCAAGCTCAAGCGCGAGCTGGAGATCATCGCCGAGGACGGGCGCCGCGCCAAGAACCACCTCCTGGAGGCCAACCTCCGTCTGGTGGTCTCCCTGGCCAAGCGTTACACCGGCCGCGGCATGCTCTTCCTGGACCTGATCCAGGAGGGCAACCTCGGTCTCATCCGCGCGGTGGAGAAGTTCGACTACACCAAGGGCTACAAGTTCTCGACGTACGCCACCTGGTGGATTCGTCAGGCGATCACCCGCGCGATGGCCGACCAGGCCCGCACCATCCGTATCCCGGTGCACATGGTCGAGGTCATCAACAAGCTCGCCCGTGTGCAGCGCCAGATGCTCCAGGACCTGGGCCGCGAGCCCACCCCGGAGGAGCTGGCCAAGGAACTCGACATGACCCCGGAGAAGGTCATCGAGGTCCAGAAGTACGGCCGTGAGCCCATCTCGCTGCACACGCCGCTCGGTGAGGACGGCGACAGTGAGTTCGGTGACCTGATCGAGGACTCCGAGGCGGTCGTCCCGGCCGACGCGGTCAGCTTCACGCTCCTCCAGGAGCAGCTGCACTCGGTCCTCGACACCCTCTCCGAGCGCGAGGCGGGCGTGGTCTCCATGCGCTTCGGCCTCACCGACGGCCAGCCGAAGACCCTCGACGAGATCGGCAAGGTCTACGGCGTCACCCGCGAGCGCATCCGCCAGATCGAGTCCAAGACCATGTCCAAGCTCCGCCACCCGTCGCGCTCGCAGGTCCTGCGCGACTACCTCGACTAGACCAGGACACCTGGTCGTACGACGCGGAAGGCCCGGTTCCCCGAGAGGGGAGCCGGGCCTTCGCGCTGCCCACGCGCACGTGCGCCCCGCCGCCTGCTGACTCACTCTGGGTGTTCCATCCCATCCCGAGAGTGAGGAAGCTCATGGGTCGTCCTGTTGCCCGGGTGCTGGCCCGGCCGCTGGTGCTGATGGCCGCCATGACCGCGATACCGCTGGTGTCCGCCGCCCCCGTGTCCGCCGACAGTGTGGTCGTGGGCGGGTTTCCCGTCGATGTGGCGGACAGCCCATGGACGGTGGCCGTGGCCAGTCGTGACCGATTCGGGGGTACGCGCTCGGGGCAGTTCTGCGGCGGTGTCGCCGTCGGCACCCGCACCGTGCTCACCGCCGCCCACTGCATGCGCGAGGAGGTGCTCGGCGCCCCGCCCGGCCAGGTCGCCGATCTCAAGGTCATCGCGGGACGCACCGATCTGCGCTCCTCCCAGGGCGAGGAGATCTCCGTACAGGAGACCTGGGTGAACCCCCAGTACGACCCCGGCAGCAACGCGGGCGACTTCGCCGTGCTGACCCTGGCCGAGCCCATGACGCACGGTGCGCCCGTGGCCATGGCGGGGCCCGGGGACGCCGCCTACACGCCGGGAACGGCCGCCGCGGTGTACGGCTGGGGGGATGTCAGCGGCGCCGGGGACTACGCCACGTCACTGAGGGCCGCACGGGTGCATGTGCTCGCCGACGCCGACTGCCAGAGGGCGTATCCAGGGGGTCTGGGCGGGGCCTACCGCGCCGACAGCATGCTGTGCGCGGGGGAGGCGCAGGGGGGCCGGGACGCCTGCCAGGGGGACAGCGGTGGCCCGCTGGTGGCGCAGGGCCGACTGATCGGGCTGGTGTCCTGGGGCAGCGGCTGCGGCAAGGCCGGGAATCCGGGTGTCTACACCCGTGTCTCCGACCTCCTCCAGCGGCTGGGCTGGACCACCCGAGCTGCGGGCGGGGACGGCGGCTCAGGGGGCCGCTGAGAGCCTCCAAGGAGCCTTATGGCCGTCTCATGCGGTCTCGCCGGGCCTTTGGGGCGGGCCCCTGCCGGGTCAGAGCCTGGTGAGGTCGCTGCCGCTGGCCGGTAAGACGGCTGGCGGCCGGATGCCGTGCTTGCCAAGGGGGTGCGGCGCGGATGCCTGCGGCCCTTCGGGGCCTGGTCCGCCTGGTCGCCGCTGTATGTCCGCGCTCCGGCGCTGGGAGCGTAGGTCCACGATTACGGGCGACCGTCCTCCGGTGAGGATTCGGTCGCCCGCGGGCCGGCCTGTGCCGGCCTTGGCTCGTCGTGGACGCTAGATCTCAGCGCTCATCTTCGGACGCGGTGGTGGAAACGGTCGTGAGCCGCTCCGTCTCGTCCTGTATCTCAGCGGCGATCTTCTTGAGTTCCGGCTCGAACTTGCGACCGTGGTGGGCGCAGAAGAGCAGTTCTCCACCGCTGAGCAGCACGACGCGCAGGTATGCCTGGGCGCCGCAGCGGTCGCAGCGATCGGCGGCCGTCAGCGGGCTCGCGGGGGTCAGAACAGTAGTCACGTCGCCTCTTCTCTAGCTCGACGAGCTGTCGTACCAGGGTCAACATCCAACCAGCCCGAAAACGTTCCCGCTCGGGGCTTTCCCTCGAAAAAATCTTCCGAGGCGGCTGTTTGCTGCCGGTTTGGCGGCGAATGTGCCGTATTGCGTGGTGCTCGTGTCGTACGGTTTCGCGCTGTCGGTCAGTGTTCGGTCCTCCCGGCGGGTTGCCGGTTTGTTCATGAGGACGTGCCCGGAGCCTAAATGGTTCATGCCTGGAAGGGAACGTGATATGTACTTCACTCCATCGAGGGATCGAACACGCATGCGACTCTGGACTAGGCTGGGAAGGGACGAGGGTGGCGTTACAACGGCTCTATCTGGCCTCGGTACCCTCTGAGCGGCAACAGAAGCCGCGCCCTTACCCACTTGGGCATCATCTGAAATTCAGCGAGGAGCGAACCGCGTGACCGCCGACACGTCCGTGCCGTCCACTGCGCTGCTGGGAGCAGACCGGGACGGTTCCAACTACACCGCGCGGCACCTGCTCGTCCTCGAAGGACTTGAGGCCGTACGCAAGCGTCCTGGCATGTACATCGGTTCCACCGACAGCCGTGGCCTGATGCACTGCCTGTGGGAGATCATCGACAACTCGGTGGACGAGGCCCTCGGGGGCTACGGCGACCGCATCGAAGTGATCCTGCACGACGACGGCTCCGTCGAGGTCCGTGACAACGGTCGCGGCATCCCGGTCGACGTCGAGCCGAAGACGGGTCTGTCCGGCATCGAGGTCGTCATGACCAAGCTGCATGCGGGCGGCAAGTTCGGCGGCGGCTCCTACGCGGCCTCCGGCGGGCTGCACGGCGTGGGCGCGTCGGTCGTGAACGCCCTGTCCGCGCGGCTCGACGTCGAGGTGGACCGCAACGGCCACACCCACGCGATCAGCTTCCGCCGCGGCGTCCCGGGGGTCTTCGCCGGTGCCGGGCCGGACGCCAAGTTCGAGGCCGGGAGCGGACTGCGCAAGTCCAAGAAGATCCCCAAGAACCGTGTCGGCACCCGGGTGCGCTACTGGGCCGACCGCCAGATCTTCCTCAAGGACGCCAAGCTCTCCCTGGAACATCTGCACCAGCGTGCTCGCCAGACCGCGTTCCTGGTGCCGGGCCTGACCATCGTCGTGCGCGACGAATTCGGTCTGGGCGAGGGCGGCAGCAAGGGTGAGGAGTCGTTCCGCTTCGACGGCGGCATCAGCGAGTTCTGCGAGTACCTGGCCACCGACAAGGCCGTGTGCGACGTACTCCGCTTCACCGGACAGGGCACGTTCAGGGAGACGGTTCCCGTCCTGGACGAGCACGGGCAGATGACCCCCACCCAGGTCACCCGTGAGCTGGAGGTGGACGTCGCCATGCGCTGGGGCACGGGCTACGACACCACCCTCAAGTCCTTTGTGAACATCATCGCCACCCCCAAGGGCGGCACCCATGTCGCGGGCTTCGAAGCGGCCGTCTCCGGCACCCTCAACGAGGTTCTGCGGGCCAAGAAGCTGCTGCGGGTCGCCGAGGACGACATCATCAAGGACGACGCCTTGGAGGGCCTCACAGCTGTCGTCACCGTCCGCCTGGCCGAGCCCCAGTTCGAAGGGCAGACCAAGGAGGTCCTCGGTACCTCGGCGGCCCGGCGCATCGTGAACACGGTGATCTCCAAGGAACTCAAGGCGTTCCTGACGTCCACCAAGCGGGACGCCGCCGCCCAGGCCCGGGTCGTCCTGGAGAAGGCGGTGGCCGCGGCGCGTACCCGCATCGCGGCCCGCCAGCACAAGGACGCGCAGCGCCGGAAGACGGCCCTGGAGTCGTCCTCGCTGCCCGCCAAGCTCGCCGACTGCCGTAGCGACGACGTGGACCGCAGCGAGCTGTTCATCGTCGAGGGGGATTCCGCGCTCGGCACCGCCAAGCTGGCCCGGAACTCCGAGTTCCAGGCGCTGCTGCCGATCCGGGGCAAGATCCTCAACGTCCAGAAGTCGTCCGTGACCGACATGCTCAAGAACGCCGAGTGCGGCGCGATCATCCAGGTCATAGGAGCCGGGTCCGGGCGCACCTTCGACATCGACGCGGCGCGGTACGGCAAGATCATCATGATGACCGACGCCGATGTGGACGGCTCCCACATCCGGACCCTGCTGCTCACGCTGTTCCACCGCTACATGCGGCCCATGGTCGAGTCCGGACGGGTCTTCGCCGCCGTTCCGCCGCTGCACCGCGTGGAGCTGACCCAGCCCAAGAAGGGCCAGGACAAGTACGTCTACACGTACTCCGACCGTGAGCTGCGCGACAAGCTCATGGAGTTCCAGAGCAAGGGCGTCCGGTACAAGGACTCCATCCAGCGCTACAAGGGTCTGGGCGAGATGGACGCCGACCAGCTGGCCGAGACCACGATGGACCCGCGCCACCGCACCTTGCGCCGCATCAACCTCTCCGACCTGGAGGGGGCCGAGCAGGTCTTCGATCTGCTGATGGGCAATGACGTGGCTCCGCGCAAGGAATTCATCTCGGGGGCGGCTGCTCGGCTGGATCGGTCGCGGATCGACGCGTAGTGCTCCGCCGGGGGTGGGGGTGTGGGGTGCGCCTTGCCCCGCCCCCCTTGGCTGGGCCGGTCGCTTTTTGCTGTGGCTGTGGCTGTGGCTGTGGATGCGTCTGCGGCTCTGGCTGTACGGATGCGGTGGTTTCGGGTCGCGTGCCGTGCGTGGGGCTCGGGGTGGGAGCCAGCCGGGGCGTTCTGGCCAGGGCTGGTTGTGTAGGTCGAAGCCGGGGATGGGCGGCGCGGTGATCGGCTGTGGTTCCAGGGGCAGGGCTGACCCGCTGCTTGTTCCCGCCGTGGCTGTTCTCGGGGCTTAACCGGGTCCCGTTCCCGATGGGGTGGGGCTCTGGTCCGACCAGGCTGTCGCTGTCGCTGTCGCTGTCGCTGTCGCTGTCGCTGCCGTCGGCGGTTGGCTTCCGCTTGCTTCGATCTGCCGTGCCTCGGCCCGGCCCGGTCTGCTTCGGCCGCAGGCTTCTCCACCTGTGGGTGGAGAAGTACAGCCTGTCGCTTTCCACCCATGATCCACCCGGGCTCCGATCTCCCGGGGCGCTGATTTCCGTAGCGTCGAAGGCGTCGGCGGTGCTTGCCGTCGGCACTCACTTCCCGCTCACGGAGGCGCACAATGACCGGGCTCGTCAACGCTCTGGTGATCGTGGCCGTCGTCGCGCTGGTGATCACGCGGCAGACACGGCCACAGCGGATCGACACGTCTCGCCGCTGGTGGCTGGTGCCCGCCGTTCTGGTGTTCCTGTCCCTGCGGGACCCAGGGGTGATAGACGCCCGGCATCACACCGAGGCGGTGCTGCTGCTGGTCGCCGAGTTGCTCGTCGGCGTGGCGATCGGGGCCGGCTGGGCCTGGACCACCCGGACATGGGTGGAGACGGACGGCTCCGTATGGAGCAAGAGCACCAAGGCGAGCCTGGGTGTCTGGGGCGCCGGTATCGCGGTGCGTGTCGCTCTCTTCGGGCTGGGCGGCGTGCTCGGAGTGCACCAGGGGACGCCGACGCTGCTCCTGGCCCTCGCGGCGACTCTGCTGGTCCGTGGGGGAATCCTCGCCTTCCGGGCCCAGGCACTGACCACGTCAGGCGGCGGTGGCCGCGCGTACCGTGACGACGGGCACCGCACCGCACGGAAGGAACGCACGTGACGGACAACGCCATCTGGACCCGCTGGCCCTCGCGGGAGGCGCTCTCACGACAGGCTGTCTCCCGTCCGCGCCGCGTGTTGGCCTGGGCCGTGCGGGTCCTGGTCGCCGGGGTGCTCATGTGGAGCGTCTTCGACGACCGGCGTGTGCACGGCTGGGCCGCGGTCGGCGTGGTGGGCGGCTTCCTCATGACGGGCGGGCTGGCCTGGTTGCTGTTGCGGACCACCCTCCGGCATCAGCTCTGGCCGTCGCTGGGGTGTGTCGCCGGGTTGCTGGGGCTGGCTTTCCTCGCACAGACCACGGAGTTCCGGCTCGCGGCCCTGGTGGTGTTCTGCGGCGTCGCGATCTCGGCGCTGGAGCGGCTCCCGCTGGCGGCGGCCGTCCCCGTCACCGTGGTCTCCCTTGCGGGGTTCGCCGCGCTGAACGACGATGCTTGGTTCACCACGGCCGTCACCATCGCGGGGATGTCGCTGGCCGGGTATGTGCTGCGGCTCGACGCGGAGTCCCGGGCCGGTGCACAGCGGCTTCTCGCACAGGAGCGGGCGGCGCGGGCAGCCGAGGCCGAGTCGGCGACGCTCGCCGAACGCAGCCGTATCGCCCGGGAGATCCACGATGTGCTGGCCCACAGTCTTTCCGCGCAGATGGTGCATCTGGAGGCGGCACGGCTGCTCATCGAGGGTGGCGCCGAACGGGACAAGATCCTTGAGCGGGTCGTGGCCGCGCGCGGGATGGCGAGAGAGGGCCTCGCCGAGACCAGACAGGCGCTGTCCGCGCTGCGCGGTGAGCTGACTCCGCTGGAGGACTTCCTGACCGTACTGGTCGGGGGCGGGGAGACCGCCGAGATCACTATTACGGGTGAGCGCAGACCGCTGCCGGCCGAGGCGTCGCAGGCGGTGCGCAGAGTCGCGCAGGAGGCACTGACGAACGTCCGCAAGCACGCGCACGGGGCGAAGGTGCGGATGTCCCTGGACTACGGCGAACGGGAGGTGACGCTGAACGTGCGGGACTCGGGCGGTTCGCCGGGGGAACTGTCGGGTGCTGGTGCCGGGTACGGTCTGCTGGGCATGCGGGAGCGGGCGGAACTGCTCGGTGGGTCGCTGCTGGCGGGGCCGGAAGGGGATGGGTTCGAGGTGACGCTGAAGGTTCCCGGATGACCGAGGACGAGCGGACCGCGCGGGTGGTCGTGGCCGACGACCAGACGGTGGTGCGCGAGGGCATCGTGATGCTGCTGGGTCTGCTCCCGGGCATCGAGGTGGTGGGGGCCGCCGGGGACGGGGAAGAGGCGGTGCGGCTGGTCGCCGAGCTGGACCCGGACGTGGTGCTCATGGACCTGAGGATGCCCCGCTGCGACGGTGTGGAGGCGACCCGGCGCATCCGGGCGGAGCATCCGAGAACACAGATCGTGGTGCTGACCACCTTCGGAGACGACGAGTCGCTCTTCCCGGCGCTCTCGGCGGGCGCCCGCGGCTATCTCACCAAGGACGCGGGTGGCGACGAGATCGTCCGAGCCGTGCGGAGCGTGATGTCCGGGGACGCGGGTCTCTCTCCGGCCATCCAGCGCCGGCTGCTGGAGCGGCTGTCCGAACCGCCGCCCGAGGCCGCCGAACCAGGGCCCGGTGAGCCTCCGGACGGGCTCACGGCGCGGGAGTCGGAGGTGCTCGTGCTGATCGCCGACGGGCTCAACAACCAGGAGATCGCCCGCAGACTCCAGGTCTCCCTGGCGACGGTGAAGACCCACATCAACAACCTCTTCGCCAAGACCGGGATGAAGGACAGGGCCCAGGCGGTGCGCTATGCGTATCGGAAGGGGCTGGTGCGGCCACCGAAGGGATGAATCACCTGAAGGGGTGAAGAGCGCGGAGAAGAAGGGCGGGGGATCTTCCCGTTCTGTCCATCCTTGGGCATGCACGCAAGCAAGGGGCGTCCCGTCATGGGCGCGGAGGGGCAGGGCAGTCCGCCGGAGAACGACGGTGGTGCGGAACCGACGTCCACCGAGGTGTCCGGGGCGGACGGGTACGCCGATCCGTGGTATGACGCGATCGCCTCCGGCTGGGGTGAGTCGGCGGTGACGGGAGCGGACCAGGCCGCGGGGTCCGTACCGGGGGCCCGCCGGGAGCGGGACGGCGGGGCGGCGGACCAGGTCGACGCGGGGGAGATCTATCTCGCGGTCCAGCGCAGCGAGGCGTTCCGGGAGGTGCGCGGACGGTACCGGAGGTTCGTGGTACCCGCGGTGATCGGGTTCCTCGCCTGGTACCTGGCGTATGTGGTGCTGGCGACCGTGGCACCGGGGCTGATGGCCCGGCCGGTGGTGGGTGCGGTGAACGTGGCGATGGTGGCGGGGCTGGGGCAGTTCCTGACGACCTTCCTGCTCACCTGGGCGTACGCCCGGCATGCGCGGCTGCGCAGGGACCGTGCCGCGCTGGAACTGCGCTGGGACACCCAGGAGATGACACGGGCTGTGCGGGGCGGTGCGTGGTGACGGTCGACCATCAGACCCTGGCCTTGCTGCTGTTCAGCGCCTTCGTGGCGGTGACGTTGGGGATCACGACCTGGGTGAGCCGCAACCGGCGTGGTTCGGCGGAGGAGTTCTACGCCGGGGGACGGCTGTTCTCGCCGATGGAGAATGGTTTTGCCATCGCGGGTGACTACATGTCGGCGGCGTCCTTCCTCGGTATCTCGGGGCTGATCGCGCTGTTCGGCTACGACGGGCTGCTGTACTCGGTGGGCTTCCTGGTGGCGTGGCTGCTGGTGCTGTTCCTGGTGGCCGAACTGGTCCGCAACTGCGGGCGGTTCACGCTGGCCGACGTGGTGGCCGCGCGGATGCGGGAGCGGCCGGTGCGGATCGCGGCGGGAACTTCTTCGGTCACCGTGTCCGTTCTCTATCTGGTGGCGCAGATGGTGGGCGCGGGGAGCCTGGTCGCGCTGCTGCTGGGCGGGACGGGCGAGGCGGCGCGGTCCTGGACGGTCGTGGCCGTCGGCGCGCTGATGGTGATCTATGTGTCGTGGGGAGGGATGCGGGCCACTACCTGGATTCAGATCGTGAAGGCGGTTCTGCTCATGGGCGGGGCCATCACGCTGACGGTGCTCGTCCTGGTGCGCTTCCACGGGGACTTCGACCAGCTGCTGCGCACGGCGGCCGAGCGGAGCGGGCACGGGGACGCGTTTCTGGCACCGGGGCTGAAGTACGGGGGCGACTGGACGTCGCGGTTCGACTTCATCAGCCTCGGCCTGGCGCTGGTGCTGGGCACGGCGGGGCTGCCGCACATCCTGTCCCGGTTCTACACGGTGCCCACCGCGAAGGCGGCGCGCCGGTCGGTGGTGTGGTCGATCGGGCTCATCGGCGGGTTCTATCTGATGACGATCGTCCTCGGATTCGGGGCGGCGGCTGTCCTCGGTTCCGACGAGGTGCGGGCCTCCAACGCGGCGGGGAACACGGCGGTTCCGCTGCTGGCGCTGGACCTGGGCGGCGGCGCGGGCTCCACTGGTGGAACGGTGCTGTTCGCGGTGGTCGCGGCCATCGCCTTCGCCACCATCCTCGCGGTCGTCGCCGGAATCACCCTGGCTTCCTCGGCGTCTGTGGCGCACGACCTGTACGCCTCGCTGCGGCGCCCCGGGTCCAAGCCGCGCGGCGAGGTCGCGGTGGCGCGGGTCGCGGCCATCGGCATCGGGGTCGTCGCGATCGGGCTCGGGCTGCTCGCCCGCGACCTCAATGTGGCGTTCCTCGTCGGCCTCGCCTTCGCCGTGGCCGCCTCCTCCAACCTGCCGGTCCTGATGTACTCCCTGTTCTGGCCCGGCTTCACCACCAGGGGAGCGGTCTGGTCGGTGTACGGCGGACTGATCCCGGCCGTGGTGCTGGTGCTGCTGTCACCCGTGGTGTCCGGCAGCCCCGGCGCCCTGTTCCCCGGCGTCGACTTCCAGTACTTCCCGCTGGAGAACCCCGGGCTCGTCTCCATCCCGCTGGGCTTCCTCGCGGGCTGGCTCGGCACGGTCACCTCGCCCGAGGAACCCGACGCGGCCAAGCACGCCGAGACGGAGGTGCGGTCACTGACGGGGGCGGGGGCCGCGTAGGGGGAGCGAGCGGCGGAGGTCGGGGTTCCGGTCTCCGGCCGCCGACAGCGTCGTCGTACCGGAGTTCCTGGGTGCGGTCTGGTCAGGGGCGGGTCGCCCAGGCGTAGCGGTGTTCCGGGCGGCCCGCGTCGCCGTACTTGAGGCTGAGGGTGGCCCGGCCGGTGCGTTCCAGGAGCTTGAGATAGCGCTGGGCGGTCTGGCGGCTGACGCCGGTGCGGTCGGCGATCTCCTGGGCGGAGAGGGGGCCCTCGGCGCTCAGCAGGGACTGGCGGACGAGTTCGGCGGTGGTGGGGGAGTGGCCCTTGGGAAGATCGGGTTCCGAGGTGGCGGAGAGGGCGCCGAAGATGCGGTCGACCTGGGCCTGTTCGGCTTCGCCACCGCTGTCCAGGGTGCGGCGCAGATCGGCGTACGCCTCCAGTTTCGCGCGCAGGCCCGCGAAGGCGAACGGCTTGACGAGGTACTGGAGTGCGCCGTGCCGCATCGCCTCCTGGACCGTCGAGACGTCCCGGGCGGCCGTCACCATGATCACGTCGGCCTGGTGGCCGCGGCGGCGCATCTCGCGTACCACGGCGAGTCCGGTGTCGTCGGGGAGGTAGTGGTCCATGAGGACCAGGTCGAGGCGGGGCAGGGTCTCCAGCCGGCTCAGGGCCTCGGCCGCGTTGTGGGCCTCGCCGGCCACATGGAAGCCCGGCACCTTCTCGACATACGCGGCGTTCACCCGCGCGACCCTGGTGTCGTCGTCCACGACCAGGACCTCGATCATCGGGACTCCTCCTCGGCGGCGAAGGGCAGGGTGGCGGCTCGTGCGCCGGTCGGTGCGGTGGCCAGGTCGGGGGCGATGGGTGGTTCCGGGGCGGTGCCGTCCGTGGGGTGCGGGCGGGTGGATTCGGACAGTGCCTCGGGCAGGACGACGGTGAACTCCGCGCCGCCGCCTTCTGCCTCGGTCACCGTCGCGGTCCCGCCCTGCCGCTCGGCCAGCCTGCGGACCACGGACAGACCGATACCGCGTTCACGGTGGGCCGGCGGCTGCTTGGTCGACCAGCCCTCCTGGAAGATCAACTCCCGGTGCTCCACGGGAATGCCCGGCCCCGTGTCGCGCACTCTGAGCACGACCGTACGCCCCTCGGCCACCAACTCCACCTCCACCCGCGCCTGCCGTGTCCCGGCGGTGGCGTCCAAGGCGTTGTCCACCAGATTGCCGACGACCGTCACCAGGCCGCGCGGATCGATCAGCCGGTCCGGGAGCGCGGTGCGCTCCGACAGGCCGAGAGCGACCCCGCGCTCGGCGGCGACGGTGGCCTTCCCGACCAGCAGCGCCGACAGCAAGGGGTCACGTACCTTTTCGGCCACCTGCTCCGAGGTCGCCCGGTGGCCGCCGACCACCTCGCCGACGAACTCCACGGCGTCGTCGTACATCTCCAGTTCGAGCAGTCCGAGCAGAGTGTGCATGCGGTTGGCGTGTTCATGGTCCTGCGCGCGCAAGGCGTCGATCAGTCCGCGTGTGGAGTCGAGTTCCCGGCCGAGCTGCTCCAGTTCGGTACGGTCGCGCAGGGTGGCGACGGCGCCGCCGTCGTCCGTGGGCATTCGGTTCGCGACCAGGACACGCTGCCCGCGTACGGTCAGCAGATCCGTGCCGGTCACCCGCCCCGCCAGGACATCCGCCGTACGGCCCGCGCCGAGCGCCTCGTCCGGGGAGCGACCCACGGCCTCGTCGCCGATGCCCAGGAGCCGCTGCGCCTCGTCGTTCAGCAGCCGCACACGCCCCGAGCGGTCCAGCGCGACCACGCCCTCGCGGATGCCGTGCAACATCGCCTCGCGCTCCGCCAGCAGCCCCGAGATGTCCGAGAAGGCCAGGTCACGGGTCTGCCGCTGGACCCGGCGGGAGATCAGCCAGGCGGCCAGCGCCCCGACCGCGAGCGCGCCGCCCGCGTAGGCCAGCAGCCCCGGGATCGCATGGATCAGCCGCGCCCGCACGCTGTCGTACGCGATGCCGACCGACACCGCGCCCACGATCGTGCCGTTCTCGTCGCGCAGCGGCACCTTGCCGCGCGCGGAGCGGCCGAGAGTGCCCTCGTCGATCTCCATGACGTCCTGGCCCGCCAGCGCCGCACTGGGGTCCGTCGAGACGACATGGCCGATCTCTGCGGGGTCCGTGTGCGACCAGCGCACGCCGCGCCGGTCCATGACCACGACGTACTCCGCCTTGGTCGCCTTCCGGATCCGTTCCGCCTCCTGCTGGACCGGGCCGCCGGACGTGGGCGGCGTGCTGCTGATCTGGTCGGCCAGCTGCGGCTGTGTGGCGGTCGTCTGCGCGATGGCCAGGGCGCGGCGCATCGCCTGGTCGTCCAGCTGGTCGCCCAGCGGCGCCAGGAACAGTCCGGTCGCGAGGACGGCGACTCCCGCGGCGATCGCCACCTGCATCAGCAGCACCTGGGAGAAGGCCCGGCGGGGCAGGCCCAGGCGCAGGCGACGGGTGGGGGGAGTGGTGCTCATGGCCAAGACGGTACGTCGCGATCCGGGCGGGGTGTAGGGCGTGGGCCACGTCGGTGGGCGGGGGAGGGGCGCGGGGTGGGTTTACGGGGCTCCGCGCGGAGGCCCGTACGAGAGGGCGAGGCCGTCTGCGGTAGCCCAGCTCGGGCGAGGCTCCGCGCGGAGCCTCGCGAGGGGCTGAGGTGGGACGGGGCCCTGGGTGAGCCCCCGGGAAGGACTCGGGAGGGTGGAAGCGGTCTCTATGGAGCCGCGTAGAGGGGGAGCCGCATATGGGGGCGCGTTCCTTGGGTGTGGGCGCCCTTGGGCGGGCCGGCTCTGGAGCGGCGTCCTTGTGTGGTGCTCTGCGCGTGCCCGTCCCCTTGAGTTTGCGCGTGCCCGTCCCCTTGGGGGCGTCTACACCGCCAGCGCCGCAGGTGTCAGCTCCCGGACCGAGACCACGTCCATGCGGGCGGGCGCGCCCAGGACCGAGGTGCCGCAGGTCTCCTCGCGGGGCGGCAGGGACGCACCCTGGGCGACGACGACACGCCAGCGGCGGCCGTCCTCATGGGCGACGGTGACTTCCCAGCGCGGTGCGCCGCCGACGGTGCCGATCACGCTCAGCACACCCGCGGCGTACTCCCGCGCGGAGATCCGTACGGCGAGTTCCGCGGCCTGGCCGGGGCGCTCCCACGCCGAGCAGCCCCGGCAGCCCTCCACGACCACACGGCCCTCCTGGACGCCCTGGAGGACCTCCTTGATCGTGTGGGCCGCGGCGCGGCCGTAGGCGTAGCCGTACGGCAGGACGAGCACGGTCGGTGAGAAGCGGTGACCACCCAGATGGGTGACCTCCCAGATGCCGGGCACGCCGGACGCGGTCAGCTCGGTGGCCAGGGGGCGGCCCAGCAGGGCGCAGCAGCGGTCGCGCTTGCCGTTGGTGCAGACGAGGGCGAGCGGGTCGCCCTGGTGCGGCCGACCCTGGAGGGCGGTGTCGAAGGTGCGGTGGTCGCCCCGGCCCAGGGCGGCGAAATCGAGGTCCAGGAGGCGGCTCGGGTCGGTGGTGGTGGCGCTGCGCAGCCATACGCCGCTGGGTGCCGTATGAGCCGCGTACACCTGACGTGCCGTGGGTGTCCCGCAGTCGGCGTGGCGGCCGGGGCGGCGGATGAGGGCGACCCGTACGCCGGTGCCCTCGGCGGCGGTTTCCAGCGCGCGTCCTACGGCGGGGTCCAGGTGGCTCGCGGTGAGCGCGTGGGCACCCCAGGGGCCGGGTTGTTCCAGCAGCAGCCACGTCCGGGCGGTGGCCGCGGTGCCGGAAACGGGCTCGTCTAGGTCCCGGGAGACGGTCGCGCACGCTCTCACAGAGGTGAGCCTAACCTGACTTTGTCAGGGGCGACTTCCGGCCGGGGTCACGGCTACTCCGGCAGTGGCTGGGGCGGTCGCGGACCCACGTACTGGCCTTCTGGTCGCATCCGCAAAGGGCGTTCCGTGTACTCCTCCAGGGCGTGGGCGATCCAGCCCGCCGTGCGGGCGATGGCGAAGACCGTCTCGCCCGCGGTCGCGGGCATGCCGCAGGACACCGTGAGCACGGCGAGGGCGAGGTCGATATTGGCGTGCAGGGGGGTGTGGCGGGCGGTGGTGTCGACGATGTCGCGGGCGGCGGCGAGGGCCGACTCCGCCTGCGGGAGTTCCGCCAGGCGCGCGAAGAGGGCCCTCGCGCGGGGGTCCTCGCCCGGGTAGAGCCGATGCCCGAGGCCCGGGATGCGGCGGCCCGCCCGTAGTTCGTCCGCGATCACGGGGGCGGCGTCGCCCTGGTCGAGGACCTGCTCGATCAGCCGGTGGGCGAGTCCGCTCGCGGCGCCGTGCAGGGGGCCCTCCAGGACGCCGAGGCCCGCCGAGACGGCCGCGTAGGCGTGCGCGCGGGCCGAGGCGGCGACACGGACGGCGAGTGTGGAGGCGGCGAGGTCGTGGTCGACCAGCAGGCCGAGCGCGGTGTCCAGGACGGCGAGCGACGCCTCGTCGGGCTCGCGCGGGGTCAGCCGGCCCCATAGGCGGTGGGCGAGCGGACCGTCGTCCTTGGGGGCGTAGGGCATCCGCGGCAGGGCGCCGACCAGGGTCGGGATGAGGGTTCGCGCGGCGCCGAGGACGGCCTGCTGCGAGAGGTCGAAGCGCAGCGGGTCCGCGGTCGCCGCGGCGATGGCGGCGACCCTCAGTCGGTCGGTCGGGTCCGTGTGCTCGGGCAAAGCATCGACCGCGCGGCGGGCGATTTCGACCGTGGAGTGCGGTGCGGTGAAGGTGATTCCGGGGTGCAGGTGCTCGGTCCAGAGCCAGTCGGCGATCTCCTCGTAGGAGTGGCGCGCGGCCAGCTCGGCGGCGTCCACGCCCCGGAAGTAGTAGCGGTCCGGCTCGATCAGGGTGATCCGGGTGCGGACCGAGAGGTCGCCGCCGCCGGTCGGTGAAGTCCTGGCGCTCTCCCGCTTGTTGCGCCGGGACAGTGCTTTCACCTCTGTCGTGTCGAAGGTGCTGCCCCGTCCGCCCGGGGCGCGGCGGCTGCTGAGCTGGCCTCGGCTCACGTAGGCGTAGACGGTCTCGGGCTTCACGCCGAGCAGCTCGGCGGCCTCCTTGGTGCTGAGGCGTCGTTCGGGGTGGCTGGAGCCGGGTCCTTGATCGGGCATGGGCGTCACCGTATCCGCAGTCGTATGCATATTGATTCAATCAATATTGACAGTGAATAAGTCAATCATGGACAGTCGAATCAAGTCGAGGGAGGAAATCATGTCCGCCAGTAGTTCCATCAACAGCCCCGCAGCCGCCCTTGCCGATGTGCCCCGGGGTCTGGCCGGTGTTGTCGTCGCCGACACCGAGGTCGGGGACGTCCGTGGGCGCGAAGGCTTCTATCACTACCGCCAGTACTCGGCGGTGGACCTCGCGCGCCACCGCAGCTTCGAGGACGTCTGGCATCTCCTCGTCCACGGTGAACTGCCGGACCCGGTACGCGGCGCGGCCTTCGCCGCGGAGACGGCGGCGCTGCGGCGGCTGCCGGAAGAGGTGACGGCCGTACTTCCGGCCATCGCGGCGGCTGGACGGGGGCCGGGGAGCGGGGCCGGGCGTGGGTCCGGGGGAGGGGGCGGGCCGCTGGCCGGAATGCGCAGTGCGCTGTCGCTGCTGGGGGCGGTCAAGGGGTTCCGGCCCGTGTACGACATCGATGACAGGCGGCGGCGGGACGACACCGTGGTGGCTGTCGCCGCCGTGCCGACGATGTTGACGGCACTGCACCGGCTGGGGCAGGGACTTGATCCGATCGAGCCCAGGCGGGATCTGTCGTTCGCCGCCAATTACTTGTACATGTTGACGGGGAGTGTGCCCGACGAACGGCGGACGCGTGCGATCGAGCAATACTTGATCTCCACCATTGACCATGGATTCAACGCGTCAACCTTCACGGCTCGGGTCATCGCCTCGACCGGCGCCGATGTCGCCGCCTGTCTCGTCGGGGCCGTAGGCGCCCTCTCCGGCCCCCTGCACGGCGGCGCTCCGAGCCGGGCCCTGGACGCTCTCGACGCCATCGGCACGCCCGACCGGATCGACCCGTGGATTCGTGAGCGGGTGCTGTCCGGCGACCGCATCATGGGCTTCGGGCACGCCGTCTACCGCACCGAGGACCCGCGCTCGCGGATGCTCCGGGAGATCGCCGAGGGCTTCGGTGGGCCGCGGGTGGAGTTCGCCGTCGAGGTGGAACGACAGGTCGAGGCGATCCTGGCGGAACTGAAGCCGGGGCGTGAGCTGCACACCAACGTGGAGTTCTACGCGGGGGTGGTCATGGAACTCTGCGGGCTGCCCAGGGAGATGTTCACACCGACGTTCGCCGCCGCGCGGACGGTCGGGTGGAGCGCCCATGTGCTGGAGCAGGCACGGGACTCGAAGATCATTCGTCCGGCGGCGCGGTATGTGGGGGTGGGGGCGCCGGTGGTGGTGCCGCAGGGAGTGTGAGGCGGGCTTTGCAGCGCAGTCGGGTTGAGTGCGCGCCAGGGTGGGGCCGGGCATGGTCCATTGGGTTCGACACTGCTGTGACATAACAGAGTTGATGGGAGCCGCGCTCGCAACTGCGCGCGGCTCGTCCTGATCCGAGCGTCGCCCTTCCGCTTCTGGTGCCCGTTCGGCCAGCAGTCGATCAGGCTCTGGCTAGAGGTAAAGAAGGCGCAAAAGTCGCTGCGTGTGACGGTGTGGCGGCTTGGGCTGCCGCCAACCGTCACCTGGGCAGCCGCCCAACATCAAGCCGATGGCCGCCGCTCGCCCCTTCGGCAGTCACCGATCTGCACGTCGACGGTCGCCGGTCACCACATCGCGCGGCCCTCGAATCGTCCCTGAACAATCCGTGCCGCTGTTGCCGTCCAGGGCCTGCGCCCTGGGAAGATGCCCACGCGTATGCGCGGTCGCGTGCGCAGGCACTCGTGCCTTGCAGCTGAGTTGTGCCGTGAGAACAGAGGGAAATCAACAGTGAGCCAGATCATTCGCCGCCTGGGCGTCTCACCGCGCCTTCGGGGCAGCACCAACGGGGCCACATGTCCCGACATCTTCGAACTGGAGGACGGGAACTTCGCCGTCATCGGTACCGATGTCACTGACTCGCTGGAATCGCAACTGCCGTCGGACGCCGGACGGGCCGACTACGAGCGCATTGTTGTCATCACCCGGGAGACCTTGGTGAGGGCGAAGGCGGATATCCCGGACGCATGAGGCGCCGGATGAGCGAAGGCGATTCACATGGCCGATCGCAGTACGGATCGAAGTACGGATCGAAGTACGGATCGCAGTAGGGATCGCCGTATCGATCGCCGTGCTGATCGTGAAACCACCACCGATTACTGATCGATCGACCTACGACCGGACCCGGTCGACGGCCGATCGAATCGATCGCCCCCGATCGAACGAGCGCACACAAGAGCGCCACTCACCGAGACCACTCACTGAGCCCGACCGGCTGAGACCCGCTGCGACCCATGCGCGGACGCAAGGCGTCGGCCCGGCAGGAACCCCCTGCGCGGCCCGGCGCCTCACCTATGCGCCTGGACGTCTGCTAGTCCTCCTCGCTGGGTGACATTCCCACCACCCACCATTCGTCGTCCGCGTCCTCCAGCGCCTGGAGCAAGTCGTCGACGATCCTGCCGAGTTCGGCCTCGTCCGTGTCGGTGATACTGGCCCGCTGATGCCGACTTGCGTTCCAGTACGCACGCACCACCGGATTCTGAAGCATGCCTCTGACGTGCTGGAAGAACTCGTCTTTGGTGAGGTTCCCGATGCGGTAGTAGAAGAGCAGATTCGTGTAGAGGGCGTTGGCGAAAAGGTACTGGCGCCGCTGCTTGGGGGTGAGGGACACGTCGTAGTGGTCGAGGACCTCGGCCAGCTCCGGGTCGTCGATGGCCTTGCTCAGCAGTTCCCAGTGCTGATGCTGCTGCCGGGCCAGATTGGCGTGGGAAGGAGTCGGCGGCTGCTCCTCCAGTCGTTCCAGACGAGCGTGGAGCGATTCCAGTGTGCGGCGCTGGGCGGTCAGTGCGAGCAGGACGCCGGTCGTGAGACCGGCAGCGGCGACCACGCCCAGCGCGTGCGCCCCGAAGTTCCGTGTTGCCATGTCTACCCCCGAATCAGGCGGCCGTCCGCCGGTCGTCGGGGTGCGGGTCGACGATAGGGGACCGGCGAGCGGAGGGCGGCGCTGCCGTCTCCCAGGGTGCCGAGCGGCTCTGGTCGGCGGGGAGGCGGAGAGAAGGCGCATGGAAGGAAGCGAGGGTCGCACGAACCGGCGCCTTGACAGACGTCTGCCCCCTGTGGGGCGCTAACAATCGTTCACCCCAGCCCGATCGCAGCACCTCGTATCCTGAGTCGGCATTCCGTTCAGCGTGGTGTGTGCGGGCGTGAGCCGGTGGGCCACTGGTGTGAGAGAGGTCGTGCGGTGGGTCACAGTCCGAGTCCGCGGCAGATCCCGGTCGTCATCCTCGCCGGATTCCTCGGCTCCGGAAAGACGACGCTGCTCAATCATCTGCTGCACCACAGCGGCGGCAGCCGCATCGGCGCGATCGTCAATGACTTCGGCGCGATCGAGATCGACGCGATGGCGGTGGCCGGTGCGCTGGGCGACTCCACCGTGTCCCTGGGCAACGGCTGCCTGTGCTGCGCGGTCGACGCCAGTGAACTCGACCTCTACCTCGAACGGCTCGCCGCCCCCTCCGCGGGTATCGACGTCATCGTCATCGAGGCCAGCGGGCTCGCCGAGCCGCAGGAACTCGTGCGGATGGTGCTCGCCAGCGAGCATCCGGAGATCGTGTACGGCGGTCTGGTCGAGGTCGTCGACGCCGCCGAGTTCGATGCCACGCGCGCCAAGCACCCCGAGATCGACCGGCACCTCGCGCTCGCCGACCTGGTCGTCGTGAACAAGCTCGACCGCGCCGCCGAGCCGCCCTCCGGCGCCGCGCGGCTGCTCGCCCTCGTGCGGAGCCTCACCGACCGCGCCGCCGTCGTGCCCGCGCGCTGCGGGCGGATCGACCCGGAACTCCTCTTCGACTGCCGGCCGAGCGAGGAGCGGATCGGGCAGCTGTCGTTCGACGACCTGCACCGGCACGATCCGCATCATCACGATCCGCATCATCACGATCCGCGTCAAGGTGATGCGCTCGGCGACGGCCCGCTTCAGCACGGCCTCGACCACCAGGACCCCGCGTCCGCCCCCGACGGGCAGAGCCGCGCTCATGTGCCCCTCTCACACGCCGCCCACCTCCACGCCGCGTATGACACGTGCTCCTTCGTCTCCGACACGCCGATGGACCCCCGTCGTCTGATGGCGTTCCTGGACAGCCGTCCGGAGGGGCTGTACCGGATCAAGGGGTACGTCGACTTCGGGCCGTACGACCCGCGCAACCGGTACTCCGTGCATGCCGTCGGGCGTTTCCTGCGGTTCCGTCCGGAGCCCTGGGCCGTCCAGGAGCCCCGCCGTACGCAGCTCGTTCTCATCGGCTCCGGTATCGACTCCGACGCGCTCGGCAAGGAGCTGGCGGCGTCCACGAGTGACGCCCCGCACGCCGACGAGCACGGCATGTGGGGCGTCCTGCGCTATGTACGCGATCCTTCCACGGAGGAAGCCGGCTCCTCCCTGCCGGAGGGTGATCTGCCCGCCCTCCAGGCGGACGCCCCCGGTACCGCCCGTTCCTAGACCGGTCCCGCCACCACCGCCACCGTCTTCGCCAGCGACACGCCCGAGCCGTCACGGCGCGGGTCGATCTCCGGGAGCTGGGCCGGGGTGCCGTTCTTCTGGGCTGCGAGGGCCGGTGTGGGGCCCGCCCAGGCCAGGGCGAGGCAGTCCTCGCCCTTCAGGAACCGCTGGCAGCGGACGCCGCCGGTGGCCCGCCCCTTGCGCGGGTACTGGTCGAACGGTGTCAGTTTGGCCGTCGTCTGGACCGAGTCGTCGAGCGTGCCGCGGGAGCCCGCGACCGTGAAGACCACCGCGTCGACGGCGGGGTCGACCGCCGTGAAGGAGATCACCTTGGCGCCGTCCGTGAGCTTGATGCCCGCCATGCCGCCCGCGGGCCGCCCCTGGGGGCGGACCTGGGACGCCTGGTAGCGCAGCAGCTGGGCGTCGTCGGTGATGAAGACGAGGTCCTCCTCGCCGGTGCGCAGCTCGATCGCGCCGACGATCCGGTCGCCGTCCTTGAGGGTGATGACCTCCAGCTCCTCCTTGTTGGTCGGATAGTCGGGGACCACGCGCTTGACGACGCCCTGCTCCGTGCCGAGGGCCAGGCCCGGGGAGGACTCGTCGAGCGTGGTCAGGCAGACCAGCGTCTCCTCGCCCTCCAGGGAGACGAACTCGGTGAGGGGGGCGCCGCCCGCCAGGTTCGGCGCGGACGCGGTGTCCGGGAGCTGGGGCAGGTCGACGACGTTGATCCGCAGCAGCCGCCCGGCGGAGGTGACGGCGCCGATCTCGCCCCGCGCGGTGGCCGGTACCGCGGAGACGATCACATCGTGCTTGGTGCGTCTGGTGTCCTCGTCCGTCTCCAGGGGCGCGCCGTTCGTCGTACGGGCCAGCAGCCCGGTGGAGGACAACAGGACCCGGCACGGGTCGTCGGCGACCTGGAGGGGCACCGTGGAGGCCGGGGTGCCGGACGCCTCCAGGAGGACCGTACGCCGCTCGGTGCCGAACTTCTTGGCGACCGCCGCGAGTTCCCCGGAGACCAGCTTCCGCAGCTCGGCGTCGGAGTCCAGGATCCGGGTCAGCTCCGCGATCTCCGCGTTGAGCCGCTCCTTCTCGGACTCCAGCTCGATCCGGTCGAACTTGGTGAGCCGCCGCAGCGGTGTGTCGAGGATGTACTGCGTCTGCACCTCGCTCAGCGAGAACCGCCCCATGAGGCGCTCCTTGGCCTGCGCGGAGTTCTCGCTGGAGCGGATCAGCCGGATGACCTCGTCGATGTCCACCAGGGCGGTGAGCAGACCCTCGACCAGATGCAGCCGGTCGCGGCGCTTGGCGCGGCGGAACTCCGAGCGCCGCCGGACCACCTCGAAGCGGTGGTCGAGATAGACCTCCAGCAGCTCCTTCAGGCCCAGCGTGAGCGGCTGGCCGTCGACCAGCGCCACATTGTTGATCCCGAAGGACTCCTCCATGGGAGTCAGCTTGTAGAGCTGCTCCAGGACGGCCTCCGGCACGAAGCCGTTCTTGATCTCGATGACCAGGCGCAGCCCGTGCGCACGGTCGGTGAGGTCCTTGACGTCCGCGATGCCCTGGAGCTTCTTCGAGCCGACCAGGTCCTTGATCTTCGCGATCACCTTCTCGGGCCCGACCGTGAAGGGCAGCTCCGTGACCACCAGACCCTTGCGGCGGGCCGTGACGGACTCCACCGCGACGGTCGCGCGGATCTTGAAGGTGCCGCGACCGGTCTCATATGCGTCGCGGATGCCCGACAGGCCCACGATCCGGCCGCCGGTCGGCAGGTCGGGGCCCGGGATGTGCCGCATCAGCGTGTCGAGATCCGCGTTCGGGTGGCGGATCAGATGGCGGGCCGCGGCGATGACCTCGGACAGGTTGTGCGGCGGCATGTTGGTGGCCATGCCGACGGCGATCCCGGAGGCGCCGTTGACCAGCAGGTTGGGGAAGGCCGCCGGGAGGGCGACGGGCTCCCGCTCCTGACCGTCGTAGTTGGGCGCGAAATCGACCGTGTCCTCGTCGATGGACTCGGTCATCAGACCGGTCGCGGCGGCCATCCGGCACTCGGTGTAGCGCATGGCGGCGGGCGGGTCGTCATTGCCCAGGGAGCCGAAGTTGCCGTGGCCGTCGACCAGTGGCAGGCGCATGGAGAACGGCTGCGCCATCCGCACGAGGGCGTCGTAGATCGACGAGTCGCCGTGCGGGTGGAGCTTGCCCATGACCTCGCCGACGACCCGGGCGCACTTGACGTAGCCGCGCTCGGGGCGCACGCCCATCTCGTTCATCTGGTAGACGATGCGGCGGTGGACGGGCTTGAGGCCGTCGCGCGCGTCGGGCAGGGCACGGGAGTAGATGACCGAGTAGGCGTACTCCAGGAAGGAACCCTGCATCTCTTCGACGACGTCGATGTCGAGGATGCGCTCCTCGTACGAGTCGTCCGGCGGCGGGGTCTTCGTGCTGCGGCGGGCCATCGCTGCCTGGCTCCTTTTCTGGTCGCTCGCCCGGGGCGCCGGAGCCGGTGCCGGCAGGACGCCGGGCGGGAGCCGCCCGCTCGTCCTGCCGACACCGGCCCGCCCCGCGGCTCGCACTTGCTGAAGCGTGGAACGGGAACGGGAAACGAGATCTGACGCGGACCATTGTGGACCGCGGCACCGACAACCCGGACCGCACACCCGGATCATGCCCCGGAACGGCGTGCCGCCGGGCCCGCGGACACCGTCCGGGCCCGCGCGTGCCGCCCGGGGGTCCGCTCCGGCGGAGGCCCGGCTGCCCGCAGGCTACGCGATCCGCTGTCGGCGTACGCGCTCCGGGAACTTCGCCGGTGCCGCGCACACTTGCATACAGTGACAGGACCGGCAGTAGAACCGCGGTCGCAGCGACCGCGTCAGCGATCGAAGGGACGTACATGCCCATGGGTCACACGGCCACAGCGGAGGCAGGCTCCGGCGGCCTGACAGCGACCGAGCACCGCCTGGCCAACGGTCTGCGCGTGGTGCTCTCCGAGGACCATCTGACCCCGGTCGCGGCGGTGTGCCTCTGGTACGACGTAGGCTCACGCCACGAGGTCAAGGGGCGTACGGGCCTCGCGCACCTCTTCGAGCATCTGATGTTCCAGGGCTCCGGCCAGGTCAAGGGCAACGGGCACTTCGAGCTGGTGCAGGGCGCCGGCGGCTCGCTGAACGGCACGACCAGCTTCGAGCGCACCAACTACTTCGAGACCATGCCCGCCCACCAGCTGGAGCTGGCGCTCTGGCTGGAGGCGGACCGTATGGGCTCGCTCCTGGCCGCCCTGGACGAGGAGTCCATGGAAAACCAGCGGGACGTGGTCAAGAACGAGCGCCGCCAGCGCTACGACAACGTCCCCTATGGCACGGCCTTCGAGAAGCTCACCGCCCTCGCCTACCCGGAGGGTCACCCCTACCACCACACGCCGATCGGCTCCATGGCCGACCTGGACGCGGCCACCCTGGACGACGCGCGGGCCTTCTTCCGCACGTACTACGCGCCGAACAACGCGGTGCTGTCCGTGGTCGGCGACATCGACCCGGAGCGCACGCTCGCCTGGATCGAGAAGTACTTCGGCTCCATCGCCGCCCACGACGGCAAGCCCGTCCCGCGCGACGGCTCCCTCCCGGAGACCATGGGCGGGCAGCTGCGCGAGGTCGTCGAGGAGGAGGTCCCGGCCCGCGCCCTCATGGCCGCCTACCGGCTCCCCGAGGACGGCACCCGCGCGTGCGACGCGGCCGACCTGGCGCTCACCGTGCTCGGCGGCGGCGAGTCCTCCCGGCTCTACAACCGGCTCGTACGCCGCGACCGTACGGCCGTGGCGGCGGGCTTCGGCCTGCTGCGGCTGGCCGGGGCGCCGTCGCTGGGCTGGCTGGACGTGAAGACGTCCGGGGACGTCGAGGTGCCGGTCATCGAGACCGCCATCGACGAGGAACTGGCCCGGTTCGCCGCCGAGGGCCCGACGGCGGAGGAGATGGAGCGCGCCCAGGCCCAGCTGGAGCGCGAGTGGCTGGACCGGCTCGGCACGGTCGCCGGACGCGCCGACGAACTGTGCCGTTACGCGGTGCTGTTCGGCGACCCCCAGCTCGCCCTGACCGCCGTACAGCGCGTCCTGGAGGTGACCGCCGAGGAGGTCCAGGAGGCCGCCAGGGCCCGTCTGCGGCCCGACAACCGCGCGGTGCTGGTCTACGAGCCGACGGCCCCCGCGGTCGGGGAGACGGCCGGGGAGACCGCGGACACGGACGGCGCGCAGGGCGCGGCCACCGACGAGAACGAGGAGGCGGCCAAGTGAGCGACCTGGCCACGATGGACTTCCACCCCCAGCCGCAGCCCGGCGAGGCCCGCCCCTGGGCGTTCCCGGCGCCCACGCGCGGCGCGCTCGACAACGGACTCACGGTCCTGCGCTGCCACCGCCCCGGCCAGCAGGTCGTGGCCGTGGAGGTGCTGCTGGACGCCCCGCTGGACGCCGAACCGGCCGGCCTCGAAGGCGTGGCCACGATCATGGCGCGGGCGTTCTCGGAGGGCACCGACAAGCACTCCGCCGAGGAGTTCGCCGCCGAGCTGGAGCGCTGCGGCGCCACCCTGGACGCGCACGCGGACCACCCCGGTGTCCGGATCAGCCTCGAAGTGCCGGTCTCCCGGCTGCCGAAGGCCCTCGGACTGCTCGCCGACGCCCTGCGCGCGCCCGCGTTCGCCGACAGCGAGGTCGAGCGCCTGGTGCGCAACCGGCTCGACGAGATCCCGCACGAGCTGGCCAACCCCTCGCGGCGCGCCGCCAAGGAGCTGTCCAAGGAGCTGTTCCCGGCGACCTCGCGCATGTCGCGCCCCCGCCAGGGCACCGAGGAGTCGGTGGCCGGCATCGACTCCCCGGCCGTACGCGCCTTCTACGAGAAGCACGTCCGCCCGGCCACCGGCACCGTCGTGGTCGTCGGCGACCTGACCGGCGTCGACGTGGACGCGCTCCTCGGCGACACGCTGGGCGCGTGGACGGGCTCCTCGGCCGCGCCCCGGCCCGTGCCGCCGATCAGCGCCGACGACACCGGACGGGTCGTCATCGTGGACCGGCCCGGCGCCGTCCAGACGCAGCTGCTGCTGGGCCGCGTGGGCTCCGACCGGCACGACCGCGTGTGGCCCGCCCAGGTGCTCGGCACGTACTGCCTGGGTGGCACGCTCACCTCACGCCTGGACCGCGTCCTGCGCGAGGAGAAGGGCTACACGTACGGCGTCCGCGCGTTCGGCCAGGTCCTCAGGTCCGGGCCGGACGGAGCCGGGGCGTCCATGCTGGCCATCAGCGGGTCCGTCGACACGCCGAACACCGGCCCGGCGCTGGACGACCTGTGGAAGGTGCTGCGCACGCTGGCCGCGGAAGGGCTCACCGACGCCGAGCGGGACACCGCCGTACAGAACCTCGTCGGCGTGGCGCCGCTCAAGTACGAGACCGCGGCGGCCGTCGCGAGCACCCTCGCCGATCAGGTCGAGCAGCACCTGCCGGACGACTACCAGGCGAGCCTGTACCAGCGGCTGTCCGACACGGGCACGGTCGAGGCCACCGCGGCCGTCGTCAACGCGTTCCCGGTGGACCGGTTGGTGACGATCCTGGTCGGCGACGCGGCGCAGATCAAGGCACCCGTGGAGGCGCTCGGCATCGGCACCGTCACGGTCGTGGCCGCGGAATAGCACGGCGCACCCACCCGCGCGGGGCCCTGGTGAACACCGCGTCACCAGGGCCCCCTGATGTCCGGATTGCGGCGGAGGCTGCCTGTCTGCCCTGTGGCGTGCGCTACAAAAACCCCGATCCGTTTGGGGATTGAAAGCCGGCCGCTTAGCGTCATCCGGGCTGTCCGTCAGGCAGTGCGCCGCGACCGCGGCACCGGACAGTCATCGCCGAGTCCCCGTACGGCGCGAGCCAGGGGAGCCGGGGACCCAAGTCCCCTGGGGTGAATCGGCCTCCCGCGCGTGCGGGGAGCCGTAGGAGACCTTCCTGCTCCGAACCCGTCAGCTAACCCGGTAGGCGAGAGGGAAGGAAAGGACCAGCCACTCCATGGCGTTCACGCGCGCCACCGGGAAGCACCGGCGTCCCAGCCGCACCCACCGCACCACCGCCCACGCGGCGGGCGTCGCGGCACTCACCACCACCGGAGTCGTCGGCACGCTGGCGGCCCCGGCACTCGCCGCCGAACCGGCCCCCGAGCAGACCGGGCTCACCCCCGTCGTCAGCGTCGGTGAGGACGTCGCCGACCAGATAGACGCCCAGGCCGCCGCCCAGATGGAGGCCGCGCGGCAGAAGGCCGCGGACGCCGCCCGCAAGAAGGCCGCCGAGGAGGCGCGCCAGCGGGCCGCGGAGGAGGCCGAGAAGCAGCGCGAGGCGGAGGAGCGCGCCGCCCGCGAGGCCGAGCGCGAGCGCCTCAACACCTTCGTCTCGCCGATCCCCGGCTCCTACGTCTCCACCAGCTACCAGGCGGGCGGCGCCGCCTGGTCCTCCGGCAGCCACACCGGCATCGACTTCCACGCCTCCTCCGGCACCTCCGTCCACGCGGTCGGGTACGGCACCGTCGTGGAGGCCGGATGGGGCGGCGCGTACGGCAATCAAGTCGTGATCAAGATGGTTGACGGCACGTACACCCAATACGGACACCTGACGTCCATCGGCGTGTCGGCGGGGCAGGCGGTCACGCCGGGACAGCAGATCGGACTGTCCGGGGCCACCGGCAACGTCACCGGGGCACACCTCCACTTCGAGGCCCGCACCAGCCCCGAGTACGGCTCCGACCTGGACCCGGTCGCCTACCTCCGCGCCCACGGCGTCGGCATCTGACCTTCCCCGCCCCTCAGGCGATACCCCTCCCACCGACCTGCCCCGGCCCACGGCCGGGGCATTCGTCGTTTCCGGCGCACGCTGTCCAAAAAATATCCATGGAATGCGACCCCCCGTCGGAAATTCCCGCCGTTTGCAATAGAGTCATTGTTCTGACGTCAATCGGAGACGTTTCACGGGGATTAAGGCGGAGGTCGCTCATGCGTATTCCGGCGCACTCGGTGTGCACGGCGATCCGGGACGACATCATCGCCGGTGTCTACGAACGCGGCAGCCGGCTCACCGAGGAAGTCCTCGCCCGCCGCTACGGCGTCTCGCGCGTCCCCGTCCGCGAGGCGCTGCGCACCCTGGAGGCCGAGGGCTTCGTGGTGACCCGGCGGCACGCGGGCGCGTGCGTCGCCGAACCCACCGAGCAGGAGGCGGCCGACCTGCTGGAGATGCGGGTGCTGCTGGAGCCGCTCGCCGCCTCCCGGGCCGCCCAGCGGCGGACGGAGGCCCATCTGAAGGTGTTGCGCGGCCTCGTCCGGCTCGGTCAGGAGCGGGCCCGCCGGGGCAGCAGCGACGACCTGCGCTCCCTGGGAAGCTGGTTCCACGAGACGCTCGCCCAGGCGTCCGGCAGCCCCTCCCTGGTCTCCATGCTGACCCAGCTCCGCCACAAGACCGCCTGGATGTACGCGGTCGGGGCGCCGTCCGCGCCGGTCGAGTCCTGGTCCGAGCACGGGGCCGTCGTGGACGCGGTCGTCCGTGGCGACGCGGACCGTGCGCGGACGCTCACCGCGCTGCACGCCGAGCGCGCCACGTCGGCGTTCCGGCTGCGCTTCAGCGGCGGGGGCGCGGAGCGTGTGAGGACTTCGCAACATGCCGTAAACATGTCGGGCCAGCGGCTTTAACAAAAGCGCCGTATACAAAGATGGGGTTATTTGGAGGGTGTGAATTCCGGCTGCCCTTTTCCGGTGTGGTGCGTGATTCTTCTCGTACGGTACCGGTGTATTTCGGTGCGTCCGTGCCCGTGTGGGTCGCCGAAGTGCTTCGGTGTGCGCCCGGCGGACAATTGGGTGTGAGTCTTAGGGGAAACGGGCGTGGGAATGCGGCGTGGGGGCGTCGGGTGTGTTTTGGCGCGCGGGGCGGTCGCGGTGTCTCCTGCGCGTACCCGCGTCCGGGGGGAGGGGCTCGGCGGGTTCCGCGCGGGCCCGCGTCCGGGAGTGGACGGGGGCTCCCTCCTTCATGGTCGTGCGCGTATGTGTGCGTCCCGGGCGTGGCGGTTTCGGTGCCGTGTTTCCTTGCACGCCGGGTCCCTCTACTGCGCGGCGACCACGGCCACACAGGCCCTCGTGCCGGGTCCCGCCCCGCGCGGGAGCGCGGATATCGACCGCCGACCCCTTCGGGTCGATCAGCGGTCCCGCCCCCGCGCGGGAACGCGGACGGAACGTGGCGGTTCCCCGGCCCCGCGCACCAGGGCGCCCCGCACGCGCGGGAACGCGGACTCGAAGGTGCCTCCGCCTTCAGGCAGCGTGAGGGGCGCCACGCGCGCGCGGGAACGCGGAAGCCGCGTCACCCGGCGGGTGACGCGGCTCCGGTGTCCGTAGGCGGGTGCCGGACCGGCTCAGACGGTCTCGGGAAGCTCCTCCAGCCCCTCCGCGACCAGCTTCGCCAGACGGTCCAGGGCGGCGTCGGCGCCGTCGGCGTCGGATGCCAGCACGACCTCCTCGCCGCCCTTGGCGCCCAGGCCCAGAACGGCCAGCATGGAGGCCGCGTTGACGGGGTTGCCGTCGGCCTTGGCGATCGTCACGGGGACCCCGGAGGCCGTGGCGGCCCGGACGAAGATGGAGGCGGGGCGGGCGTGGAGACCCTCGGCCCAGCCGACGTTGACGCGGCGCTCAGCCATGTGATGCTGCCCTTCAGTGTCTCAGGGTTGTCTAGACCAGTGTCCCATACCGTGAAGCGTGCCCGGAGCGGCCCTCGGGCTTCCTCCGGAACCCCCCTGCGTGCCTGCGGAGCGCCTCCCGGTTCCCCCGGGCGTGTCGCCCGATCGCGGCCTCGGTCCGGCCCGTGGCCCGTCGGCACCGGCAGTCCCAGGGGCCCGTTTCCTGCCCACGGACTGCCCCGCGCCGTTGTCGTACGTGAGCCGTACGCTGGGGCCCATGCAGACCCCGGCGGACCCGCAGGACCGGCACGAGTACCCCGCCCACTGGGAGGCGGACGTGGTGCTGCGCGACGGCGGCACCGCGCGGGTCCGGCCGATCACCGTCGATGACGCCGATCGCCTCGTCAGCTTCTACGAGCAGGTCTCCGACGAGTCGAAGTACTACCGCTTCTTCGCGCCCTACCCGAGGCTCTCCGCCAAGGACGTCCACCGCTTCACGCACCATGACTTCGTGGACCGGGTCGGACTCGCGGCCACCGTCGGCGGCGATTTCATCGCCACCGTACGCTACGACCGGATCGACGCCGACGGCATGCCCGCCTCCGCGCCCGCCGACGAGGCCGAGGTCGCCTTCCTGGTCCAGGACGCACACCAGGGACGAGGAGTCGCCTCCGCGCTCCTGGAGCACATCGCGGCCGTCGCGCGTGAGCGCGGCATCCGCCGCTTCGCCGCCGAGGTGCTGCCCGCCAACACCAAGATGATCAAGGTCTTCACGGACGCCGGATACACCCAGAAGCGCAGCTTCGAGGACGGCGTCGTACGCCTCGGCTTCGACCTGGAACCCACCGACCGCTCCCTCGCCGTCCAGCGGGCGCGCGAGCAGCGTGCCGAGGCCCGCTCGGTGCGGCGGCTGCTGACCCCCGGCTCCGTCGCCGTGATCGGCGTGGGCCGCGCCCCCGGCGGCGTGGGCCGCAGCGTCCTCGACAACCTCCGCGCGGCGGGCTTCACCGGCCGCCTGCACGCCGTGAACCGTGCCTTCCCCGAGGGCCGCGAGGACATCGACGGGGTGCCCGCGCACCGCTTCGTGCGGGAGATCGACGGCCCCGTGGACCTCGCCGTGGTGGCGGTCCCCGCCGAGCAGGTGCCCGAGGTCGTCGAGGAGTGCGGGGAACACGGCGTCCAGGGCCTGGTGGTGCTCGCCGCCGGGTATGCCGAGAGCGGCCCCGAGGGCAGGGCCCGCCAGCGCGCGCTCGTCCGCCAGGCACGCGCCCACGGGATGCGGCTCATCGGGCCCAACGCCTTCGGCGTCATCAACACCGCCCCCGACGTACGGCTGAACGCCTCCCTGGCGCCCGAACTGCCCCGCCCCGGCCGCATCGGGCTGTTCGCCCAGTCCGGCGCCATCGGCATCGCCCTGCTGTCCCGGCTGCACCGGCGCGGCGGCGGTGTCACCGGCGTCACGGGCGTGTCGACCTTCGTCTCCTCCGGCAACCGCGCGGACGTCTCCGGCAACGACGTCCTCCAGTACTGGTACGACGACCCCGACACGGATGTCGCCCTCATGTACCTGGAGTCCATCGGCAACCCGCGCAAGTTCACCCGCCTCGCGCGCCGCACCGCCGCCGCCAAGCCCCTCGTCGTGGTGCAGGGCACACGACACGCCGGAGCCGCGCCCCAGGGACACGCCGTACGGGCCACCAGGCTGCCCAGTGAGACCGTCTCGGAGCTGCTGCGGCAGGCAGGCGTGATCCGTGTCGACACCATCACCGAACTCGTCGACACCGGACTGCTCCTCGCCCGTCAGCCGCTGCCCGCCGGTCCGCGCGTGGCGATCCTCGGGAACTCCGAGTCCCTGGGCCTGCTCACCTACGACGCCTGTCTCTCCGAGGGGCTGCGCCCGGACCCGCCCCAGGACCTGACGACCGCCGCGTCGCCCGAGGACTTCCGTACGGCCCTGGCACGCGCGCTGGCCGACGACACCTGCGACGCCGTCGTCGTCACGGCGATACCGGCCATCGGCGAGGCCCCGGCCGGGGACGCCGCCCTGGCGGAGGCGCTCCGGTCCGCCGCGGCCGGTGCCGCCGCCAAGCCGGTCCTCGTCGTCCACGTCGAACTGGGCGGCCTCGCGGCGGCGCTGTCCGCCGCCACCAGCACGGCACCGCGCGCCGCCGCGCCCGGCACACCGGCACACCCGGCCGCCACCGACGCGCCCACCAGCCCCGGCACCGCACCGGACCCCGGACCCTCTGACCGGTCTCCCGCCGACCCGTCCCCCGACGCGGCGTCCCCCGACGGCACCGACACGCCCGGCCCGCTCCCCGCCTACCCCGCCGCCGAACGAGCGGTGCGCGCGCTGGCCGAGGCTGTCCGCTACGGACAGTGGCGGCGCGAGGCCGCCGACCCCGGCCGGGTGCCCGAGTACGACGACATCGACGAGAAGGGTGCCGCCCGGCTGATCGACGGGCTCCTCGCGCGCGGACAGGGCCTCACGCTCGGCCCGGAGGACACCAGGGAACTGCTCGGCCGGTACGGCGTCGCCGTGCAGCGCGCGCTGCACGTGTCCACCCCCGAGGCCGCCGTCGCCGCCGCGCGGGACCTCGGCTACCCCGTCGCCCTCAAGGCCACCGCCCCGCATCTGCGGCACCGCGCGGATCTCGGTGGCGTCCGCCTCGACCTCGCCGACGAGGAACAGTTGCGGCGGGCGTACAGCGAGCTGAGCGAGCTGTTCGGCGCGCCTGTGGAACTGCGGCCGGTGGTGCAGCGGATGGCCCCGCGCGGGGTGGACACGGTCGTCCGCGCGGTGATCGATCCGGCGGCGGGCGCGGTGCTGTCGTTCGGGCTGGCCGGGGCGGCGTCCCAGCTGCTCGGCGACGTGGCGCACCGGCTGATCCCGGTCACCGACCGCGAGGCGGCCTCCCTGGTCCGCGCGATCCGCACCGCCCCCCTCCTGTTCGGCTGGCGCGGCTCCGCCCCCGTGGACACCCCCGCCCTGGAGGAACTGCTGCTGCGCGTCTCCCGGCTGGTGGACGACCATCCCGAGGTCGTCGCCGTCACCCTGGAACCCGTCGTCGTCGCCCCGCACGGCCTCACGGTCCTCGGCGCCTCCGTCCGCCTGGCCACGCCACCCGCCCGCGACGACCTGGGGCCGCGGACCCTGCCCGCGTACTGACGCCGGACGCGGTGCCGCGCGGGGGCGCTGTGCGGCGTGCCACGCGGATCGCGGGACGCCCTGCCGGGCGGACCTCCGTACGCTGTCCCGCGCGGATCGCGGGACGTCCTGCCGGGCGGACCTCCGTACGCCGTGCCGCGCGGATCGCCGGACGCCCCGCCGGCCGGACCTCCGTACGCTGTCCCGCGCGGATCGCCGGACGTCCTGCCGGCCGGACCTCCGTACGCCGTGCCACGCGGATCGCCGGACGCCCCGCCGGGCGGACCTCCATACGCCGTCCCGCGCGGACCGCCGGACGTCCTGCCGGCCGGACCTCCGTACGCCGTGCCAGGCGGACCGCCGGACGCCCCGCCGGCCAGACCTCCGTACGCCGTCCCGCGCGGACCGCCCTTCGCCGTCCCGCCTCGGACCGTCGGACGCCCTGCCGCGCCGGATCGCCGGTCGCCGTACACGTGCCACGCGGGTCGCCGTACGCGGTGCCGGGCGGATCACCGGATGCCCGGCGGGGCGGGGACCTCCGTACCCCGTCCCGCGCGGACCGCCCTTCGCCGTGCTACACGGACCCCGGACACCGCGTCCCACGCGGCCCCCTCGTACGCCCTCCCGTACGCCGGCCCGCGCAGCCCCCCGTACGACCTGCCCACCACGCACCCCGCCCCGCAGCCCCACCCCGTACGCGCCCCACACGACAGCCGCCGCACAGGACCCGCGCCCGTCCTCCGGCCGCCCGGTGTCCCGTCGCCCCCGTCCGAGGGCCCGGCGTTCGATTACGCGGCCTTGGTCTTGACTGGCCCGGACGGGCCCTACCCGGGGACTAGGATGGGCGGCATGGCCAAGACCAGTACGACGACCCAGGGGCTGCGTGCGGCGATCGAGCGCAGCGGCTACTACCCGGCCCTCGTGGCCGAGGCGGTGGAGGCCGCCGTGGGCGGCGAGCCCATGCGGTCGTACCTGGTCCACCAGGAGACCACGTTCGACCAGAACGAGGTCCGCCGGCATGTGACGGTGCTGGTGCTCACGGACAACCGCTTCATCGTCAGCCACACCGACGAACAGGCCGCCGACAGCACCTCCCCGACTCCGTACGCCACCACCTCCACCGAGTCGGTCAAGCTCGGGCGGATCTCGTCCGTCGTGGTCAGCCGCGTGGTCGCCAATCCGGAGAAGTACCGTCCGGGCACCCTGCCCCGCGAGGTCGTGCTGACCATCGGCTGGGGCGCCGTCGCCCGCCTCGACCTGGAGCCCGCCGCCTGCGGCGACCCGAACTGCGAGGCGGACCACGGCTACACGGGCAGCTCCACGGCCGACGACCTCAGCCTGCGGGTCAGCGAGGCCGGGGACGGCCCGGATACCGTCCGCGAGGCGCTCGCCTTCGCCCAGGCCATTTCCGAGGCGACCGCGGGCATCACCCGCTGATGGCCGCGCCCGCGACCGCCGGTCCCCCCGACTGGGACGGCCACCCCGAGCCCCTCGCCGTCGACTCGGCGCCCCGCCCCGCCTATGGCAGCGGCTCCCTCGCCGATCTCCTGCCGACCCTCGCGGCCGGTATGGGCGTCCCCGGGACGACCGCCGCGATCGGTGAGCTGACCCCGGTCGACCGGGCCTGTGTGTTCCTGGTCGACGGTCTCGGCTGGGAGCAGCTCAAGGCGCACCCCGACGAGGCCCCCTATCTGACCTCGCTGCTCGCCTCCTCGCGCGGCGGCACCGGAACGCCCCTCACCACCGCCTATCCGGCCACCACGGCGACCTCCCTGGCCTCCGTGGGCACGGGGCTGCCGCCCGGAGCCCACGGTCTGCCCGGCTACATGGTGCGCGATCCGGCCACCGGCGAGCTGATGAACCAGCTGCGCTGGCAGCCCTGGACCGAGCCCGCCGTATGGCAGCCGTACCCCACCGTGTTCGAACGCGCGGCAGCGGCGGGTGTGCACGCCGCCCAGGTCTCCTCGCCGATCTTCCAGAACACCCCGCTCACCAAGGTCGCGCTCAGCGGCGGCACCTTCCACGGGCGGCTCACCGGCGAGGACCGTATGGACCTCGCCGCCGAGCAGCTCGCCGAGGGCGACCGCGCGCTGGTCTACACGTACTACGCCGAACTCGACGGCGCCGGGCACCGCTACGGTGTCGACTCCGACACCTGGCGCGGCCAGCTCATGTACGTCGACCGCCTGGTGCAGCGACTCGCCGAGCAGTTGCCACCGAGAGCGGCGCTCTATGTCACGGCCGACCACGGCATGGTCGACGTGCCCTTCGACGAGGACCACCGCATCGACTTCGACCTCGACTGGGAACTGCGCGCCGGAGTCGCCCTGCTGGGCGGCGAGGGCCGCGCCCGGCATGTGTACGCGGTCCCGGGTGCGGAGTCCGACGTCCTGACCTGCTGGCGCGAGGTGCTGGGGGACCGCTTCTGGGTGGCCTCCCGGGACGAGGCGATCGAGGCGGGCTGGTTCGGGCCGCAGGTCGACGACCGGGTCTACGGGCGGGTCGGCGACGTACTCGCCGCCGCGCGGGACGACGTCCTGATCATCGCCTCGGAGCGGGAGCCCAAGGAGTCGGCCATGGTCGGCAACCACGGCTCCATGACCCCCGCCGAGCAGTTCGTCCCCCTGCTCGAAGTACGCTCCTGAGGCCCGTCTCGACCTACGCCCCCTGAGGCCCGTCGCCGCCCGTCCCGCATCCAACCCATCCCTCACACCCCTGTCCCGCACTCACCCTGTGCCGGACATACGGACCCCGTTCCGGAACACCCCTGAAAGGTGCGCACCACCCCATGCCCGAGCTGGTCTTCTTCTCCGGAACGATGGACTGCGGGAAGAGCACTTTGGCGCTGCAGATCGGCCACAACCGGTCGGCGAGGGGTCTCCAGGGTGTGATCTTCACGCGGGACGACCGCGCGGGGGAGGGCAGGCTCTCGTCCCGGCTGGGGCTCGTGACCGACGCGGTGGAGGCGGGTCCTGGCCGGGATCTGTACGGCTATGTGGTGGAGCAGCTCTCGCGGGGCGGCAAGGTCGACTACGTGATCGTGGACGAGGCGCAGTTCCTGGCGCCGGACCAGATCGACCAGTTGGCCCGTATCGTCGACGATCTCGACCTGGACGTATTCGCGTTCGGCATCACCACCGACTTCCGTACCCGGCTCTTCCCCGGCTCCCAGCGGCTGATCGAGCTGGCGGACCGGCTGGAGACCTTGCAGGTCGAGGCGATGTGCTGGTGCGGCGCCAGGGCGACGCACAACGCGCGGACGGTGGGCGGCCAGATGGTCGTCGAGGGCGAGCAGGTCGTGGTCGGGGACGTGAACCGGCAGTCCGAGGAAGTCGGGTACGAGGTGCTGTGCCGGCGCCATCACCGCAGGCAGATGACCAGCGCCACGGCGCGGGCAGGGGCCCTGTCCCCGGACGTGCTGCCGGTCGCCCCGGTCTGACGCCCGACGCGGCGACACGGTCGTGTACCGCCGCGAGCACCGGAGACGGCACCGATCGTGCCGCGCGCCCCGCTGGCACCCGAGATGACGTACGACCGACCGTGCCGCGTACCCCGCCCGGAACCGGAGACTGCACACGGCCGTGCCGCGTAGCCCGACGGCACCTGAGATGGCGTACGACCGCGCCACGTACCCTCGCCCGGAACCGGAGACGGCACAAGACCGTGCCGGGTACCCCGCCCGTCGCCGGGGACGGCACAAGACCGTGCCGCGTACCCCGCCCGGCGCCCAAAACGGCACACGACCGTGCCACGTCCCCGCCGACACCGGGGCGCGCACAAGGCGCACCCCGGCAGAAGCGGCGCGAGCCGCTCACACCCCCGTGCGGAGCCCGCCAGACCTCAGCCAGGCACCACGTGCACGACGAAGACCGCACAGTGCAGGCCCGCGAAGGCCCAGGGCACCAGCCGCTCGGCACGCCCCAGCTCCAGGAACCTTGGCGGCAGGGCCGTCCGTTCATCGGTGTAGACGGCGGCCGGGAGCTGGGCCTCCCGCACCCACTGAGCACCGACACGCCGTCACATACGAACCCGCTCAGCGCGCCGCATACAAGGCGTCACATCGCCGTCGGCACACCACCTTCACCGCTCGCCTCAGCGCCCTCACCGCCCGGCGTCACCAGCGCGAACCGCGCCCCCTCCAGATCCGACACCATCGCCACCCGCCCCCGCTCACCGTCCCGCGCGGGGCTCAGCACCTGCCCGCCCAGCTCCACCACCCGCTCCAGCGCCGCGTCCACGTCGGCGACCTCGAAGTACGTCGTCCAGTGCGGCCCCCGGTCCCGTGGCAGGGCGTCGCCCAGGCCGTGCACCCCGGCGACCGGCCGATCGCCGACCCGCAGCGTCACACGGTCGGTGTCGGCCGGGCCCGTCGCCTCCGCCTCGAAGCCGAACACCGTCTCGTAGAACTTGGTGACACCCACCGTGTCGAACGTCAGCAGTTCGTTCCACGCGGGCGTGCCGGGTACGCCCGACACCGCCATGCCCGCGTGTGCCGCCCCCTGCCAGATCCCGAACACCGCGCCCGCCGGGTCGGAGCCGATCGCCATCCGGCCCGCCTCGGCCGCGTCCAGCGGCCCCACGCCGATCGTTCCACCGCACAGCCGCACCAACTCGGCCGTGGCGTCCACGTCGTCGGAGGCCAGATACGGCGTCCAGGCGACTGGCAGCCGACGGTCCGGCGGCAGCGTGCCGACCCCGGCCACCTCCCGGCCGTCCAGCAGCGCCCGCACATACGCGCCGAGTTGCTGCGGCCCCGGCTGGAACTCCCAGCCGAACAACGCGTGGTAGAAGTCCTGCGTCGGCTCCATCCCGTGCACCATCAGACTCACCCAGCAGGGCGTGCCGGGCGCGTACCGCGCGTGTTCCGCGCCGGTCGAGCCCTGTGCCTCGGTCATCGTCACTCTCTCCTCGGCCCCCACACGGGACCGCCTCGAATCCACACTGAGCACCCCCGTCTCCCTGACCGGGCCCCGGTTCCCGTGGTCGGCGTTCCTGTCCAGCCGCGGCACCCGGTGCCCATTGTCCGGGCTGCCGCAGCCCCATCGCGGCACCCCGTGCCCCTCTCCGTACCCCAACTCCGTCCACGGCACCCCTGCGTCCGTGCGTCCGTGCGGGGCAAACGGGGCCTAGGGAGGTATGTCCATGCCGGGGCGGCTCGCCGGGCGGGGCACCAGGTCCCGGTTCCGGCCCGGAGCAGGGCCTCTACGAGGCGCGCCCACGATGACCGGCGTCCGGGTCCGGTGCCGGGATGCCGCTAGGCGGGACACCATGTGCCCGATCCCGTACGCCCGGTGAGCGGGACCGCCCGGCCGAGGAGAGTAGTCGCGCACGCACGCTCCGGCCACCCCGTGCGCAAGGATGGTGGCCATGAACGCCATCATCTCCGCATCCGAACTCGCGGGCGACCTGGCGGGCGCCGAGCCGCCGGTGGTCCTGGACGTCCGCTGGCAGCTCAGCGTCGCCAAGGCGGCCGGTGAGCCGGCCTTCGACGGTCGTGCCGCCCACGCCGCGGGCCACATCCCCGGTGCCGTCTATGTGGACCTGGACGAGGAACTCGCCTCAGCACCGGGGGAGCGCGGCCGGCATCCGCTGCCGGACCCGGCGGTGTTCGGCGCCGCCATGCGCCGCGCCGGCGTGTCGCCGGACAGGCCCGTGGTGGTCTACGACGGCGGTCAGGGCTGGGCTGCGGCTCGCGCGTGGTGGCTGTTGAGCTGGACGGGGCATCCGCGTGTGCGGGTCCTCGACGGAGGGCTCCCCGCGTGGGAGGGGCCCCTCTCGACGGACATCCCCGCGCCCACCGAGGGCGATTTCCAGCCGGTCCCGGGCGCTTCCGGTCTGCTCGACGCCGACGCTGCGGCGGCGCTGGCCCGCTCCGGCGTGCTGTTCGACGCCCGCGCGGGGGAGCGGTACCGGGGCGACGTGGAGCCGATCGACCGGGTCGGCGGTCACATCCCGGGCGCGGTGTCCGCGCCGACCTCCGAGAACGTCGCCGAGGACGGCCGCTTCCTGCCCGCCGGGAAGCTGGCGGAGCGCTTCCGCGCCCTGGGCGCGGACGGTGGCGCCGAGGTCGGTGTGTACTGCGGCTCGGGTGTCTCGGGCGCCCATGAGGTCCTCGCCCTCGCGGTCGCGGGCATCCCGGCCGCGCTCTATGTCGGCTCCTGGTCGGAGTGGTCCTCGGACCCGGACCGCCCGGTGGCGGTGGGCCCGGACCCGCAGTAGCACCGCTCCTTGGTACGGCCCCGGGAGCACGGACCCATGACAGAGAGCCCCCGTCCGACGACTGTCGGACGGGGGCTCTCACACTCGGGACGGACCCCGGGGAACGGCTTCCACGCCGGACGGGGTCACCCACGCACCCGCGCGAAGCGGCTAGTCCTGCTTCTTGCGCCGCGTGCCGAACACGATCTCGTCCCAGCTCGGGACGGCCGCGCGGCGGCCCGGCCGGACGCCGTCGGCCTCCGCCTGGCGGTCGGTGGCGCCGATCAGCCGGTCGCGGTGGCTGCCCACCGAACGCGGCATGAGGACATCGGCGTAGGCGGACCCGGCCGACGCCGCGGGCGCCGGGGGCTCGTCGGGCTCCGGCTGGACCGTGGGCTCCTCCACGGGCTCCGCCGGGCGCTCGGGAACCACCAGATCGCCCCGGAAGCTGGGTACGGCCTCCAGGAGGCTGGTGAGCGAGTCCCGTTCGGCGACCGGCTCGTCCAGGGGCTCGGGCACCGGGGGCAGGCTCGGGCGCTCACGGTCGGGCCGGTCCAGGGGCCGGTCGCGCGGCAGCCGTGCGATACGGGGGACGAACGGGAAGCTGGGCTCGGGCGTGCCGAGGTCGTCGGACTCGCCGATCAGCGCGCGCGCCTCGTCGTCCACGGCCTGCACCAGGCGGCGCGGCGGGTCGTAGGTCCAGCTCGCCGCGTGGGGCTCGCCCGCCACCCGGTAGACCAGCAGCACCTCCCAGGTGCCGTCGTCGCGGCGCCAGGAGTCCCACTGGGCGGTGTCCTTCTCGGCGCCGCGCAGCACCAGTCGCTCCTGCACGGCCTCGCCGAGCGGCGGCCCGGAGTTCTCACCGGGACGGCGTACGGGGGTCTTACGGGCCCGCTCCGCCATGAACGCCCGCTCGGCCAGCACGGGACCCTCGAACCGACGTACACGGTCCACGGGGATGCCGGCCATCTGCGCGACCTCTTCCGCGGTCGCGCCGGCCCGTATACGGGCCTGGATGTCACGGGGGCGGAGGTGGCTCTCGACCTCGATCTCGATCTGACCGAGACGGGGGCGGTCGCCGCGCACGGCGGCACGCAGCCGCTCGTCGATCGGAAGGGTGTACTCCGTCGCGTCGGCAGCCTTGAGCACCAGCCGTGTGCCGTCATTGGAGACGGCCACGACACGCAGTTCGGGCATGGGGACCTCCCGGGTGGTGCCTGCCGACGTCACCTGCGTCGCTGCTTCCGCTAGTCGAGTGTGGCCTGCCCGGGTGCAGCCTGCCACAACCTTGCCGCGTTGCCCGGCGTGTCGGGCGCGGGCCCTAGGTCGCCGTTATGGCACGGTTACCTATTCACAACGCTAAGTGACCAACGCTGTCACCCTGTGCGACAAGCCCCCTCCCGGCGGTTCTTCCCGGTCCCGGACACCCCGAAGGGAGGCCGGGCCCAGGGCTCGCAACAGTACTCCATTTGGACCATGTGCGTGGCTGGGCACGCCGCCCAACTTCCCGCAAGGGGTACCGCGTCGCCGCCCGGGGCGGTTCTGGTGATCATGAACGTGGCGAACTTCACGGAAACTCCGGAACCGGAACTATCGGTTTTGCCGGATCGTCCCCCACTCGTACAACTGACCGACCAGGTGCGGGAAAGGCAGGCAAGATCCCGGAATGCGTGAAAGGCCCGAAGCCGTGCAGGAGCCGGACAACGGGGAGGAGGTGAAGAAGAGGCGTCTCGACCTGAGCCTGCCCCAGGTGGCGGGCAGCGCCATCGCCGCCGTGCTCGCCGCCAAACTCGCCTCGTCCTTCGGGGTCTACGGCACCATCCTGGGCGCCGGTCTGGTGAGCGTCGTGGCCACCTGCGGAGGCTCGGTCTTCCAGCACTTCTTCACCCGCACCGGCGAACAGTTCCGGGACGCGGGGACGACCGCGGGCCCCGCTCCGGCGGCCTCCGGCGTCGTCCCGCGGGTCCAGGAAGGCGCCCCGCCCGCGCCCCAGGGACCGCCCGAGCCCGGCACGTTCACCGAAGGAACCGTCTACCGCGCGCGGACCCGCACCGCGCGGAGGCGGAGCTGGAAGCGCCCGCTCATCGCGGCGGTCCTGGTCTTCGGCGTCACCATGGGCGGGATCACCGCCTACGAACTGAGTTCCGGTGCGGCCTTCAGCGGCGGAGGCGGCACCACCGTGGGCGACGCCTTCACTGGCGGAAGCAAGTCCTCCGGAAACCCGCACGACTCCGTCCCCGGCGACCACCCCGGGACGACCACCCCGGGCCCCGGCACGGGCGACGACCCCGCGACCGACGGCGCCACCCCCGGCGAAGGCGGCGGCAGCAGTCCCGCGCCCACCCCGAGCGAACCCCAGGGCGAGCCCGGCGGCACTCCGGGCACCGGGCCGTCCGACGGCTCCTCAGGCACCCCGGGCGGCGGTACGGGCACCCCCGCGCCCGCCCCGCCCAGCACACCCGCTACGCCCCCAGCACCCTCCGCAGATAGCCGTTCTGGAACCGGCGCTCCGGGTCGAGACGGTCCCGCAGCGCCGTGAACTCGCCGAACCGCGGATAGACCCCGGCGAAGTACTCCGCGTCCCGCGTGTGGATCTTGCCCCAGTGGGGACGCCCCTCGTGCGCGGTGAAGATCCGCTCCGCGGCGGTGAAGTACGACTGGTACGGCGTCCCCCGGAACATGTGCACCGCGACATAGGCGCTCTCCCGGCCGGACGCCGTCGACAGGGTGATGTCGTCGGCCGGGGCGGTGCGTACCTCGACCGGGAAGCTCACCCGCAGCCCGGACCGGTCGACCAGCTGCTTCAGCTCACGCAGCACGCTCGCCACCGCCGCCCGCGGAACCGCGTACTCCATCTCCAGGAAGCGGACGCGGCGCGGTGATGTGTAGACCTTGTAGGGGATGTCCGTGTAGCTGCGCGCGGAGAGGGCCCTGCTGGAGACCTTGGCTATGCCCGGCACCGTGGCGGGCACCGCGCGGCCCACCCACTGGGCGGCCTGGAACACGCCGTTGGAGAGGAACTCGTCCTCGAACCAGCCCGCGAGCCGCCCCACCGGCTGCTCGGGACCGGCGCTGCGGTTGTTGCGCTTGGTGTTGGTGCTCGCGGTGTGCGGGAACCAGTAGAACTCGAAGTGCTCGTTCTCCGCCCACAACTGGTCGAACTCGCCGAGCACCCGGGCCAGCGGCATCGGCTCCTCACGCGCGGTGAGCAGGAAGATCGGCTCCACGGCGAAGGTGATCGCGGTGACGATGCCCAGCGCGCCCAGTCCGATGCGGGCGGCGGCGAAGACGTCCGCGTTCTCCGTCGCCGAGCAGGTGAGGACCGAGCCGTCGGCGGTGACCAGCTCCAGGGCGGTGATCTGGGCCGCTATGGAGGCGGACTCGCGGCCGGTGCCATGGGTGCCGGTACTGGTGGCGCCGGAGACCGTCTGCTCCATGATGTCGCCCATGTTGGTGAGCGACAGCCCCTCACGGGCCAGCGCCATGTTGAGTCTCTTGAGCGGAGTGCCCGCCTCCACCGTGACCGTCCCGGCGTCCCGGTCAATGTTGCGGATGCCGGTCAACAGTTGAGGGCGGATCAATACACCGTCGGTGGCGGCTATCGACGTGAAGGAATGGCCGCTCCCGGCCGCCTTCACCGTCAGTCCGTCCTCGGCCGCCGACCGCACCGCGGCCACCAGTTCCTCGACCGAGGCAGGCGCGACCTCCCGCGCGGGACGGGCGACGACATTCCCGCCCCAGTTACGCCACGTGCCGTTCTTCCCGCTCGTTGTGCTGCTCAACGGAGCCTCCCCGACCCGGAGCCGGCCGCTTGAGCCGGCGGTACCCGAGGAAACCGACCGCGACCGCGACGGCCCCGGCCACCGCCGGAACCACGTACCCGGTGCGCGCGCCCTCCGCGTCGATCACCCAGCCGCCCGCGGAGGAGCCGAGTGCGACCCCGACCGCCAGTCCCGTGCTGGTCCAGGTCATGCCCTCGGTCAGCTGCGCGCGTGGTACGTGCTGCTCGATGAGGGACATCGTCGTGATCATCGTCGGAGCGATGGACAGACCCGCGAGGAACAGCGCCACGGCCAGAAACGGCAAGTTTCCGACCAGTAGGAGGGGGATCATACTCACGGCCATCCCGCAGATGCCCAGCAGCCAGCGGGGTTCCGGTGCCCCCTTGAACCGCAACAGGCCGAACACGACGCCCGCCAGACAGGAACCCGCCGCGTAGACGGCCAGCACCAGGCTGGCCGCGCTCTTGTGGCCCTGCTCCTCGGCGAACGCCACGGTGACCACGTCGACCGCCCCGAAGATCGTGCCGGTCGCCACGAACGCCACGACCAGCACCTGGAGGCCGGGGGAGCGCAGGGCCGAGCGGCCGGTGTGCTGCTCGCGCGGGTGCGGGACCGGCTCGGTGGACTTCTGGGCGGTCAGCCAGAACACGCCGACCGCGAGGAAGCAGGCGGCGAGCAGGGGTCCGGCCTCCGGGAACCAGGCCGTGGACAGCCCGATCGAGATGATCGGCCCGAAGATGAAGCACATCTCGTCGATCACCGACTCAAGCGAGTACGCGGTGTGCAGTTGCGGCGTCCCCCGGTACAGGACCGCCCAGCGGGCCCGGACCATGGCGCCGACGCTCGGCACGCAGCCGATGCCCACACAGGCCACGAACAGCGTCCAGTCCGGCCAGGTGAAGTGCGCCGCGAGCAGCAGCAGCGCCGCCGCGGTCAGCGCCACCAGCGTCGCCGGGCGCAGCACCCGGCGCTGCCCGTGCCGGTCCACCAGCCGGGAGACCTGCGGCCCCGCGACCGCCGCCGACAGCGCGATGGTCGCCGACAGGGCGCCCGCGAGCCCGTAGCGCCCGGTGAGCTGCGACACCATGGTCACCACACCGATGCCCATCATCGACAGCGGCATCCGGCCGAGGAAACCGGCCAGGGCGAACGACCTGGTGCCGGGAACGGCGAACAGGGCGCGGTAGGGGCTGGGCACGTGCGTCTCCGACGGGTTCGGTACGGGCTGCGGGCCCGACAGGGCCGGGAAGGGCCGCATCCAGCGCGGGACGGCTCCGCCGCGGCTGAGGTGGCGCCTCCCGGCTGGTCAGGCACAAAGATGGCCGATACAGCTTACGAGTGAGCGACCCTAATGCACCCGCGCGTGCGCCCGCGCACCGCGTCCCGTCCGTATCCCGCCCGAGTCCCGGTCGCGTTCCGTCCGCGTTCCGTCTGCATCCCGCCCACTCCCCGCCCGCATCCCCCGCCCGCATCCCCCGCCCGCTTCCCGCCCGCATCCCGTCCACGACCGCGCCCGGTCGGTGCCCCGGCTGTCAGTGGCGGGTGGCAGGATCGAAGGCATGCCAGACGCGCTCGACGCCACCCCCTACGACGCCCTGCTCCTGCTCTCCTTCGGCGGCCCCGAAGGACCGGACGACGTGGTTCCGTTCCTGGAGAACGTGACCCGTGGGCGCGGCATCCCCACAGAACGCCTCAAGGAAGTCGGCCGGCACTACTTCCTGTTCGGCGGAGTCAGCCCCATCAACCAGCAGAACCGCGCCCTGCTCGACGCCCTCCGCAAGGACTTCGCCGAGCACGGCCTCGACCTCCCGGTCTACTGGGGCAACCGCAACTGGGCGCCGTACCTCACCGACACCCTGCGGGAGATGGCCCGCGACGGCCGCCGCCGCGTCCTGGTCCTCGCCACCAGCGCCTACACCTCGTACTCGGGCTGCCGCCAGTACCGCGAGAACCTCGCCGACGCCCTGGACACCCTCCGCGCCGAGGGCCTCGACCTGCCCGCGGTCGACAAGCTCCGCCAGTACTTCAACCACCCCGGCTTCGTCGAGCCCATGGTCGACGGCGTCCTCGCCGCCCTGGCCGACCTCCCCGCCGATGTCCGCGACGGCGCCCGCCTCGCCTTCTCCACCCACTCCATCCCCGACACCGCGGCCGACACCTCCGGCCCCGTCGAGGGACACGGCGACGGCGGCGCCTATGTCGCCCAGCACCTGGACGTGGCCCGGCTGATCGCCGCCGCCGTCCGCGAGCGCACCGGCGTCGACCGCCCCTGGAAGCTCGTCTACCAGTCCCGCTCCGGTGCGCCGCACGTCCCCTGGCTGGAGCCCGACATCTGCGACCACCTGGAGCAGGTGCGGGAGGAGGGCGCCCCGGCCGTCGTCGTCGCCCCCATCGGCTTCGTCTCCGACCATATGGAGGTCCTCTACGACCTCGACACCGAGGCCAAGGACAAGGCGGCCGAACTGGGCCTGCCCTACCGCCGCTCCGCCACCGTCGGAGACGACCCCCGCTTCGCCGCCGCCATCCGCGACCTGGTCCTCGAACGCGCCCGCACCGCACGCGGCGCCCAGGTCACCCCCTGCGCCCTGGGCACGCTCGGCGCGAGCCACGACATCTGCCCCGTCGGCTGCTGCCCCGCCCGCACCCCGCGCCCCGCAGCCGCGGGCGCCGACAGCCCCTACGCGTGAGGACCCCCGTGACGGACCCCCTGCACACCGAGCTGCTCACCCTGGCCCAGCGGGCGGCCGCCCGCGCGGGCGCCCTGCTGCGCGACGGCCGCCCCGCCGACCTCGCCGTCGCCGCCACCAAGTCCAGCCCGATCGACGTCGTCACCGAGATGGACATCGCCGCCGAGAAACTGATCACCGGCCTGATCTCCGAGGCCCGCCCCGACGACGGTTTCCTCGGCGAGGAGGGCACCTCCACCACCGGCACCAGCGGCGTCCGCTGGATCATCGATCCCCTCGACGGCACGGTGAACTACCTCTACGGCCTGCCCACCTGGTCCGTCTCCATCGCCGCCGAACAGGACGGCGAGACGGTCGCCGGTGTCGTCGCCGTCCCCCTGCGCGGCGAGACCTTCCACGCCGTACGCGGCGCCGGAGCCTGGGCCACGGGCGCGTGGGACGGCGAGCGCCGCCTCGCCTGCCGGCCGGCTCCGCCGCTCGACCAGTCCCTCGTCTCCACGGGCTTCAACTACGTCGCCGAGGTCCGCGCCCACCAGGCGGAGGTCGCCGCCCGACTCATCCCGCTGCTGCGCGACATCCGGCGGGGCGGCTCGGCGGCCGTCGACCTCTGCGACCTGGCCTGCGGCCGACTCGACGGCTACTACGAGCGGGGGCTCAACGCGTGGGACGTCGCCGCGGGCGACCTGATCGCCCGGGAGGCGGGCGCCCTGACCGGTGGACGCCCCGGAGAGCGCCCGTCACGCGATCTGACGGTGGCGGGCACACCGGGGGTGTTCGAGCGGCTCCAGGGGCTGCTGGAGGACTTCGGGGCGTGGCACGACTGACGCCCGGAAGGGCCCCAGCCCACGGTGCGGGCCCACCAACCCCGACCGTCCCGACGCTCCGGCCGTGAGGGAGCCGCAGGGGTGCGCCGGTGTCGGGAGGGTGAGCGCGCGGAGGCGCGCAGCGCTGAGCACGCTCACCCTCCCGACACCGGCACGGAGCGCCCCGGAGGCGACCGAACCAAAGATCGGCACGGCACGGCAACGCCCTGAGAACAGCACCGGAAACACCCCGCACGACAAAGCCCCCGGCGCTGGATCGCCGGGGGCACTTGTCGCTTGGGTACGGGTCAGAGGCTGGGCGCGCCGACCTCCACGCCGTGCTCGGCGGCGAGGCGGCGCAGATCGTCGAGTTCGCCCTGCTCGACCTCGACGAGGAAGTCGTCGCCCTCGTTGCGCGCCCGGGTCAGGTCGGACTCGGTAGCCCTTATGCGCTGCAAAAGCCCTGCGGTGAATGCGTCCATGCTGCGCCCCCTCGTCCTGGGTCGTGGGTCGGTGGCACGGGGGTGTGCCGTTCGGAAGGGGCGATCACGCCGATGTAGGTGCCCGACGCAGCCGCGCCGGGCGGCGACGGTGCCGGACACCCACGCCCACTCTGCGGAAAGCGGATCGCGGAGCACCGACGGATGCGACGGTGCGTGCAGAGCGTGATCGCGGGGTGTAAAGCCGTCCTCCCCCCGCTCTCTTCCGTGGAAACCTCAACCCGAACAGAAAATCCGGCATTCCCGTGGCGTGGCGGGAATCTCACCACCATGGGGACCGGCCGGAAAACAGGGGCCGGAGGGACGGCCGGGGCACCGGCTTACCGCCGACTTATGACCGAAAAGGGCAGGATGGAGGTCAACACTCCCCAGCGACCCCTGTCCGGGTGCGCCCTCGCGCCGTCCGGTCAGACACAGGAAGGACTAGCGACGTGCGCGTACTCGTCGTCGAGGACGAGCAGCTGCTCGCCGATGCGGTGGCCACCGGACTGCGCCGGGAGGCCATGGCCGTCGACGTCGTGTACGACGGTGCGGCTGCCCTGGAGCGCATCGGCGTCAACGACTACGACGTGGTGGTCCTCGACCGCGACCTCCCCCTGGTGCACGGCGACGACGTCTGCCGCAAGATCGTCGAGCTGGGCATGCCCACCCGGGTACTGATGCTGACGGCGTCCGGCGACGTCAGCGACCGGGTCGAGGGCCTGGAGATCGGCGCCGACGACTACCTCCCCAAGCCCTTCGCCTTCAGTGAGCTGATCGCGCGCGTGCGCGCGTTGGGCCGGCGGACCAGTGTGCCGCTGCCCCCGGTCCTGGAGCGGGCCGGCATCAAGCTGGACCCGAACCGCCGGGAGGTGTTCCGCGACGGCCGGGAGATCCAGCTGGCGCCGAAGGAGTTCGCGGTGCTGGAGGTGCTGATGCGCAGCGAGGGCGCGGTGGTCTCCGCGGAGCAGCTCCTGGAGAAGGCGTGGGACGAGAACACGGACCCGTTCACCAACGTGGTCCGGGTGACCGTGATGACCCTGCGCCGCAAGCTGGGTGAGCCGCCGGTGATCGTGACCGTGCCCGGCTCCGGCTACCGGATCTGATCCAGCGTGGCCGCCACACCCGCGCCTCCTCAGGCGCCCCCGAAGCCTTCCTGGGACCCCCGCCGCCCCGGGCCGCCCGTGCCCTGGCTGCGCCCCACCATCCGCATACGGCTCACACTGCTGTACGGCGGGATGTTCCTGATCGCCGGCATCCTGCTGCTGTCGATCATCTACCTGCTGGCCGCGCAGGCCCTCAACGTGGGCAGTGAGCTGCCCTTCAGGATCGTCGAGGGCAAGGTCTCCAGCAGCATCTGCAACTTCCCGGAGTCGGGCTCGGCGACGGTGTTCAACGACGCCATGAACGACTGCGTCGGCCAGCAGCGCCAGCACGCCCTGGACAACCTGCTCAGCCGCTCCCTGCTGGCCCTGCTGGGCCTCGCGGTGATCGCCTTCGCCTTCGGCTACGCGATGGCCGGGCGGGTCCTCTCGCCGCTCGGCCGGATCACCCGGACCGCCCGCGCGGTCGCCGGTTCGGACCTGTCCCGGCGGATCGAGCTGGACGGCCCGGACGACGAGCTGAAGGAACTGGCGGACACCTTCGACGACATGCTGGAGCGCCTCCAGCGCGCCTTCACCGCCCAGCAGCGCTTCGTCGGCAACGCCTCCCACGAACTGCGGACGCCGCTGGCGATCAACCGCACGCTGCTGGAGGTGCACCTGTCCGATCCGCAGGCCCCGGTGGAGCTCCAGCAGCTCGGCAAGACCCTGCTGGCCACCAATGAGCGCAGCGAGCAGCTCGTGGAGGGCCTGCTGCTGCTCGCCCGCAGCGACAACCAGATCGTCGAGCGCAAGCCCGTGGACATCGCGGAGGTGGCCTCCCAGGCCGTCGACCAGGTGCACGCCGAGGCGGACGCCAAGGGCGTCCAGATCCGCGGCACACGCGAGGCGGCGGTGGTCCAGGGCAACGGTGTGCTGCTGGAGCGGATCGCCCTGAACCTCGTACAGAACGCCGTCCGGTACAACGTTCCGGAGGGTGGCTGGGTGGAGGTCACCACCGGGATACAGCACGGGCACGCGGTGCTGGTGGTGGCGAACACCGGGCCGGTGGTGCCGGCCTACGAGATCGACAATCTCTTCGAACCGTTCCGCCGGCTGCGCACCGAGCGCACGGGGAGCGACAAGGGAGTAGGGCTCGGTCTGTCGATCGCCCGGTCCGTGGCGCGGGCGCACGGCGGGCACATCGCCGCGCAGCCGCGTGAAGGGGGTGGGCTGGTGATGAGAGTGACCCTGCCCGTCTGAGATCATGGCGGGCGTTTGAGTGAGGACACACCCGAGGTTGTTCGCTTTGCGCTGAATTTTTCGGACGCGAGCGGAGTAGACCAGTGTGTGATCGATCACAGGGGCGAATTTCCGGCCATATACTCTCCGTGATTGTTTCGGCCAAGGCCAGGCCGGGAAAGTCCTGGTTTTCCAGGGGCTTGATCACGGGAAGTACACGGTGAGACGCCTTTGGAGTGCATGATGCGGACCGTGTACGGTCCCGTTCGCCATCCCAGCCGATCACTCTTGAGGAGTCCGGTTGGGTGTCGATTGAGTAACAGACCTTGATGTGAGGCAAAATCTCCGCCTCAGGTCGGGCACAAGTCCGGCCTCTCACGCGTTACGTGCGCTGGAGACACCGCAGACACCCGGAGGGGGAGAGCGAACATGGCAACCGATTACGACACCCCACGCAAGACCGACGACGACGTCGACTCGGACAGCCTCGAAGAGCTGAAGGCCCGGCGGAACGACAAGTCCGCCTCGGCCGTCGACGTGGACGAGTTCGAAGCCGCAGAGGGCCTGGAGCTGCCCGGAGCAGACCTCTCGAACGAGGAGCTGGCCGTCCGGGTGCTGCCCAAGCAGCAGGACGAGTTCACGTGCATGAGCTGCTTCCTGGTCCATCACCGCAGCCAGCTGGCCCGCGAGAAGAACGGCCAGCCGATCTGCCGCGACTGCGACTGAGGAGGGGTCGGGCATGACTGGCTCGACCTCTCCCTGGAAGCGCCGCTTTCCGGGACGGAAGGCGGACTCGGGGCCGTTCGAGGACGGTCCGTACGGCGTGCGTGACGACGAGCGGGGCTCCCCCGTGGCGGAGGCTGATGTGGAAGCCGCCTCCGCGGGGACGGCCTCGCTCGAACCGGCGGCCGGGGCCGACCTCCCGGCACCGCTGGAGAGTCCCGCGCCCGCCGCCCGTCGCCGGGCGGCGGTCATCCGGGACCGGGCCAGGGACCTGGCCAAGGAAGGCGCCCGCAAGGGCGGCGACCGGGCCAGGGCGTCCCTGGCCTATCTCGCGGACCGGCTGATCGATCTGGCGCCGCGCATCCCCGTACGGGACCTGGCGACCCTGCGCCGGCAGTTCCCGGGGCTCGGGCCGGAGCAGATCGCCGACAAGCTGGTGACCGGTGCGGCCAACGCCTCGGCGACCGTCGGTGCCGGAGTCGGCGCGGCGGCGATGATGCCCGTACCGCCCGCGATGCCCACGGAACTGGCGGCCGAGGTGACCGGGGTCGCCGCGATCGAGCTGAAGCTGATCGCCGAGCTGCACGAGGTGTACGGGCTCAGGCCGCCCGGCACGCTCAAGGACCGCAGTACCGCCTATCTGCGCTCCTGGTCCGGTGAGCGCGGTATCGACGTGATGAAACCCGCGTCGGTCAACGCCGCTCTCGGTGGCCAGATGAAGCGCGAGCTGCGCCAGCAGATCATGAAGCGCATGGTGCGCAATATGCCGAACCTGATGCCGTTCATGGTCGGCGCCGCCGTCGGCGCGGTCATGAACCGCCGTGACACCAAGAAGCTCGCGCACCGCATCCGCACCGATCTACGGGCGATGCAGGTCCCCTGGGACCAGCTCACCGAGCTGCCCAAGCTGGAGCAGCCGGCCGAGCCGCTGCCGCCGCCGCTGCGTGACGCCCTGGAGGGGCCGGGTCACTGACCCGACCCGCCCCGTCCGTCGCTGCCGGGTCAGGCCACCGCCGCCCGTGCCTCACGCACCGCCTCGACCAGTCGCTGAGGGTGCCGGGTGGACAGATATAGATACGGAGTGGGGTCCTCCGGATCAGTGATCTCGATCCGTACGGCGGTCGGGATGTAGGACCGCAGCAGCATGAAGGCCCGGACGTCCGCCTTGTGGGTACGCCAGGCGCGGGCCTCCTCGCGATCCAGCACATGCGTCTCACCGAGCGCCGTCACCGGGACCTTCGCCTCCCCCGCGACCAGGGCCCCGCCGACCACCCGGATCCGGATCGAGCCGTACGAGCTGGCCGCCACGGCCGCCACGGCCGTGCCGCCCACCAGGCCGCCCAGCAGCGCCAGGGTGCCGAACGGCAACAGGGTCAGCGCCAGACCGATCCCCACCAGCAGGGAGATCCCCCACCAGGACTTGGGCGCGGTGAGACGTTCTTCGTACGGCGTGGCCGCGAGCTGCTCCATGCGGTCTAGCTTGGCACGGGGGGTACGGGGGGCCGTCGTCAGGGAGGGGCCCTGCCCGCGCGGGCACGAGGCCGGGCAGGACGGTCGCCGCGTCCGAGGGCATGGGGCCCGCACGCGCGTACGCGCACACCCTCGACGCGGGCGCACACGCGTGGGCCTCGCCGCGCGGGCGCGTGACCAGGGGCCGGCGAGGAGTTCGGATCCCGGGGCATGGGCCCCGCCCGCGTGGGCGCGCGCTCACGTACGCGTGTGCCCATGTACCCGTGTGCGGCGCCGGTGGCTCGCCGGTGTCCAGGTCGTCCGGGGCGGTCGTGTGCGGGAGCTGTGGGGGCCGTGGGAGCCCTGGGGCCTGTGGGGCTGGGGAGGGGGCGGGACGGGCCCGGCTCCCGGGGGACGGATGCGGGGGGCGGCGTGGCCGGGGCCGCAGGTGCGGGGCGGCGTACGGCACAGTGCGGGCGGGTAAGGTCTGCGGCTGTGAGTGGTACTTCCCCGAGTCTGCGGCCCCCGGCCGACGCCGTGCCGCCGGTGCGGCACCCCGACGCACCCGCCCCCGGCGAGCTGCTCGGGCCGCACTACGGCCAGTGCTTCGGCTGCGGCGACGAACAGCCGCACGGGCTGCATCTCGCCGCCCGCGCCGGTGCGGGCGTGACGATCACCGCCGAGTTCACCGTGCAGGCCGCCCACCAGGGCGCCCCCGGTCTCGCCCACGGCGGGGTCCTGGCCAGCGCCCTGGACGAGACGCTCGGCTCGCTGAACTGGCTGCTGCGCGCCATCGCCGTGACCGGACGGCTGGAGACCGACTTCGTCCGGCCGGTGCCGGTCGGCACCACCCTGCATCTGTCGGCCGAGGTCGTCGCGGTGGCCGGGCGGAAGATCTACTCCACGGCCACCGGCCGTATCGGCGGCCCCGACGGGCCGGTCGCCGTCCGCGCGGACGCCCTCTTCATCGAGGTCAAGGTGGACCACTTCGTCGACAACGGCCGCCAGGAGGAGATCCGGGCCGCCATGAACGATCCCGACCAGATCCGGCGCGCCCGCGCCTTCGAGGTGAACCCGTGAGCCGCGACCCCCTGCACGTGCTCGTCCGCCGTGTCGACCCCGACGTACCGCTGCCCTCGTACGCGCATCCGGGGGACGCCGGGGCCGATCTGCGGACCACCGAGGAGTGCGAGCTGGAACCGGGGGAGCGGGCCGTCCTGCCGACCGGTGTGTCTGTCGCGCTCCCCGAGGGGTACGCGGCCTTCGTGCACCCCCGATCCGGGCTCGCCGCCCGCTGCGGTGTCGCCCTCGTGAATGCCCCGGGGACGGTTGATGCCGGGTACCGTGGGGAGATCAAGGTGATCGTGGTGAATCTCGACCCGCGCGACTCCGTGCGGTTCGAGCGCTTCGACCGGATTGCCCAACTGGTTGTCCAGCAGGTCGAGAGGGTTCGCTTCCAGGAGGTGGCGGAGCTTCCCGGCTCGGCGCGGGCCGAGGGGGGCTTCGGGTCCACCGGAGGCCATGCCGCCGTGGACGGGACGAACGGAACAAGCGGCACAAACGGTCTTGCCGCCGCGGGCGGCTCGACGGGTGGGAATCGATACGCATCGGTCGTATCCGACCGGGAAGGACAGTGACGTGTTCGGACGTCGCAAGAAGAAGGATGCCGCCGAGGACGCGGCCGGCGAGGCCGAGCAGGTCGTCGACAGCGTCGACTCCGAGGCGGACGGCGAAGGCGAAGGCGCCGGTGGGCGCGAGCGGGTGCGGCTCGAACCCGAGCCCCGGCCCGACGGCCCCTGGGACAGCACCGAGGTGACCGAGCCCGCCGAGGGCCGGGTCGACCTGGGCGGCATCTTCGTCCCGGGCGTCGACGGCATGGAGCTGCGGGTCGAGGTCGCCGGTGACGCGATCGTCGCGGCCACGGTGGTGCTGCGCGACAGCGCGGTCCAGCTCCAGGCGTTCGCCGCGCCGAAGCGTGAGGGCATCTGGGGCGAGGTGCGCGAGGAGATCGCCACCGGCATCACCCAGCAGGGCGGCATCGTCGACGAGGTCGAGGGTCCGCTGGGCTGGGAGCTGCGGGCCCAGGTGCCGGTGCAACTGCCGGACGGCACGGGCGGCTTCCAGGTGGTCCGGTTCGTCGGTGTGGACGGGCCCCGCTGGTTCCTGCGCGGAGTGATCTCCGGTCAGGGCGCGGTGCAGCCGCAGGCCGCCGGGCTGCTGGAGCAGATCTTCCGGGACACGGTCGTGGTGCGCGGCGAGGGCCCGATGGCGCCCCGCGACCCGATCGTCCTGAAGCTGCCGAACGACGCCCAGATGGTCCCCGAGGGCGTGCAGCAGGAGGACCAGGCCGGTTCCCGCTTCTCCGGCGGCATGGGTCAGCTCCAGCGTGGACCGGAGATCACCGAGGTCCGCTGATCGCGACGGCGGTTGGTAGGTAGGTGGGTAGGAGTGATGGGCCGTGCTCCCCGTGACCGGGGGCGCGGCCCATCGGCGTTCCGCGGCCGATCCCGGCCCGGCCGGTGCCCCTCGGGTCGCCGCCCAGCCGTCCTCCGGTGATTCCCGCTCCGGTGATCTGCCCCGGTCGATCCGCCCGGCCCGGCCGATGTCCCTCGGGCCGCCGCCCAGCCGTCCTCCGGAGATCCCCGCTCCGGTGATCTCCCCGGTCGACCCGCCCGGCCCGCCCCACCGATCCCTCCGGTGATCTCCCCGGTCGATCCCCTTGGACGCCCAGCCGCCCCCCTCAGGCGCCCCCGTCCCCCCGGTACCCCCGGCGAGCCCAGGCGGATCCCTCCGGCGCTCTCCCCCGGCCGATCCCCTCGGCCCGCCCAGCCGCCCCCCGGCGCTCTCCCTCAACCGATCCCCCTCCGGCGATCTCCCCCCCCCTCGGCCCGTCCGCCCGGCCCGCGCAGCTGATCCCCCGGCGATCCCCCCTCCCCGGCGATCCCCCCCGCCCGCCCGCCCCCCGTCCCGCCCGCCGCGACAAGCGTCACCCACCGCGCCCCCTTGACGCCCCACTGGTCCATACCTATCGTTCCCGGCCAACACACCAGTTCATAAAGGAAGTTGGCGTTCACATATGAGAATGCCCGCCAGGGCGTTCGTATCCGAGAACGGATGGACCCGCACGATGCCGAACACCCCCACACGGCACCGCCGCCCCGCCGCGTCGCTCATGGTCACCGCCGCCGCGGCGGCCCTGCTCGCCGGACCCGGCGCTCCCCGTGCCGAAGCCGCCCCGGCCGCCTTCACCCACCCCGGTGTCACCGTCTCCAAGAGCCAGCTCGACTTCGCCCGGGAGAAGGTCCTCGCCGGTGCCCAGCCCTGGAAGGGCGCCTACGACCAGATGATGGCGAGCAAGTACGCCAGCCAGAGCCGGGTGCCCAAGCCGCGCGCGGTGGTGGAGTGCGGCTCGTACTCCAACCCCAACAACGGCTGCACCGACGAGCGCGAGGACGCCATCGCCGCGTACACCAACGCGCTGGCCTGGTACATCACCCGGGACGCGGACTACGCGCGGAAGGCCATCCAGCTGATGGACGCCTGGTCGGGCACGATCACCGACCACACCAACAGCAACGCCCCGCTCCAGACCGGCTGGGCGGGTTCGTCCTGGCCCAAGGCCGCCGAGATCATCAAGTACACCTACACCGGTGGCTGGGCCAACTCCGGCCGCTTCGCGACCATGCTCCGCACGGTCTACCTCCCGGAGATCATCAACGGCTCGAAGTCCAACGGGAACTGGGAGCTGTCGATGATGGAGGCCGCCGTCGGCATCTCCGTCTTCCTGGAGGACAAGGCGTCCTACGACAAGGCGATGGCGACCTTCCGCACCCGGACCGCCGCGTATGTGTATCTGGCCTCGGACGGGGAACTGCCGAGGACCGTGCCCAGCCAGAACCTGAACACCCGGGAGAAGATCGTCTCCTACTGGCAGGGACAGTCCACGTTCGTCACCGGTCTCACCCAGGAGACCTGCCGCGACTTCACCCACACCGGATACGGCATCTCCGCGATCTCCCATGTCGCCGAGACCAGCCGCATCCAGGGCCAGGACCTCTACGGCACCGACGTGGGCGAGCGGCTGCGGCAGGCCCTCGGCTTCCAGGCCCGTTACGAACTCGGCGAGGCCGCGCCCGCCTGGCTCTGCGGCGGCACCCTGCACCGGGGCCTCGGCCCGGTCACCGAGGTCGGCTACAACGCCCTCCACCACCGGCTCGGCATCGCCATGACCAACACCGGGACACTCACCCAGCGGGGCCGCCCCGCGGGCAGCAACAACCTCTTCGTCGCGTGGGAGACGCTCACTCACGGTGACAACCCCAACTGATCTCTGAGCGTCTTATCCGTTGATCGGCCGGGCGCCCCCGGAGATACTGGCGCCCGGCCCACGGGGGGAGAAGATCATGAGCCAGGTGGTCACCGAGACCATGGTCGGCGTCGAGGACGTCCACAAGTCGTACGGCGAGGGCGCCGCCGCCGTCCATGCCCTGCGCGGGGTGTCGTTCAGGGTGGGGCGCGGCGAGCTGGTCGCCCTCAAGGGCCGCTCCGGCTCCGGCAAGACGACCCTGCTGAACATCGTGGGCGGGCTGGACGCCCCCGACCGGGGCCGGATCACCGTCGGCGGCCAGGAGCTGACCGGGCTCGGCGAGAGCGGGCTGCTGGAGCTGCGCCGGGACCGGATCGGCTTCGTCTTCCAGTCCTTCGGGCTGATCCCGATCCTCAGCGCCGCCGAGAACGTCGGGGTGCCGCTGCGGCTGCGCCGGGCCGACCCGAAGGAGCGCGAGGAGCGGGTCGCCCTGCTGCTCGCCCTGGTCGGCCTCGCCGAGCACGCCGCGCAGCGGCCCGGCGAGCTGTCCGGCGGCCAGCAGCAGCGGGTGGCCATCGCCCGCGCGCTCGCCAACAGACCCGCCCTCCTGATCGCCGACGAGCCCACCGCCCAGCTCGACGCCGAGACCGGCCACGCGGTGATGGAACTGCTCAAGGCGGTGGTCCGCAGCGAGGGCGTGACCGCGCTCGTCGCCACCCACGACACCACCCTGCTGGACCTCGCCGACCGGGTCCTGGAGCTGAGCGACGGCACGATCACGGAGGCGTGACCAGGGACACCCGCGGATACGGCCGTGCATCAGAGTTCTGTCAAAGACGTCCCCTGAGCTAGCCCTCGTCCCGTTTGTCGGCATCTTTGGCCGTAAGGTCTACGCTGCGTACGCATCGGTGACGGGAAGACAATAGGGACATGGCACGCGGCAAGCTTCGGATCTACCTCGGTGCGGCACCGGGCGTCGGCAAGACGTACGCCATGCTGTCGGAGGCCCATCGACGGGTCGAACGGGGCACCGACTGCGTGGTCGCCTTCGTGGAGCACCACGCCCGCCCCCGCACCGAGGTGATGCTGCACGGCCTGGAGCAGATCCCGCGCCGGGACCTGGAGTACCGGGGAACCACGTTCACGGAGATGGACGTGGACGCCGTCCTCGCCCGCCGCCCCAAGGTCGCCCTGGTGGACGAACTCGCCCACACCAATGTCCCCGGCTCCCGCAACCCCAAGCGCTGGCAGGACGTCGAGGAACTCCTCGCCGCCGGGATCGACGTGATCTCCACCGTCAACATCCAGCACCTGGAGTCACTCGGCGATGTCGTCGAGTCCATCACGGGCGTACGGCAGCAGGAGACCGTGCCGGACGAAGTGGTACGGCGGGCCGACCAGATCGAGCTGGTCGACATGTCGCCGGAGGCGCTGCGCCGCCGCATGGCCCACGGCAACATCTACAAGCCCGACAAGGTCGACGCTGCCCTCTCCAACTACTTCCGCCCCGGGAACCTGACCGCCCTGCGTGAGCTGGCGCTGCTCTGGGTCGCGGACCGGGTGGACGAATACCTCACCGAGTACCGCAGCGCCCACCGGGTCTCCAAGATCTGGGGCTCCCGGGAGCGGATCGTCGTCGGCCTCACCGGCGGCCCGGAAGGCCGGACGCTGATCCGGCGGGCCGCCCGGCTGGCCGAGAAGGGCGCCGGCGGCGAGGTCCTCGCCGTCTACATCGCCCGCAGCGACGGACTGACCGCCGCCTCCCCCAAGGAACTCGCCGTCCAGCGCACCCTGGTCGAGGACCTCGGTGGCACCTTCCACCATGTGGTCGGCGACGACATCCCGGCCTCCCTCCTGGACTTCGCGCGGGGCGTCAACGCCACCCAGATCGTGCTGGGCTCCTCCCGCCGCAAGAGCTGGCAGTACGTCTTCGGACCGGGCGTCGGCGCCACCGTCGCCCGCGAGTCCGGACCCGACCTCGACGTCCATATCGTCACCCACGAGGAGGCCGCCAAGGGGCGCGGACTGCCCGTCGCCCGGGGCGCCCGGCTCGGCCGGGGGCGGATCATCTGGGGCTGGGCCGTCGGACTGGCCGGGCCGCCGCTGCTCACCCTGCTGCTCAGCACGGTCAGCATCGGCCTCGCCAACGACATGCTGCTGTTCCTCAGCGTGACCGTGGCCGCGGCACTGCTCGGCGGGCTCTACCCCGCCCTCGCCTCGGCCGCCTTCGGCTCGCTCCTGCTGAACTGGTTCTTCACCTATCCGCTGCACCGGCTGACCATCGCCGACCCCAAGAACATCGTCGCGCTGGCGATCTTCATCGGGGTCGCGGTGTCCGTCGCGTCCGTCGTGGACACCGCCGCCCGGCGCACCCACCAGGCCGCCCGGCTCCGGGCCGAGTCGGAGATACTCTCCTTCCTCGCCGGGAACGTGCTGCGCGGCGAGACCAGCCTCGAAGAACTCCTCGAACGGGTCCGCGAGACCTTCGGCATGGACTCCGCGGCCATGCTGGAACGCCCCAGCGACGTCGACCCCTGGACCTGTGTGGGCCGCGCGGGCGTCGGACCCGCCCTCGAACGGCCCGAGGACGCCGATGTCGACGTCCCCGTCGGCGACCACATGGCCCTCGCGCTCACCGGCCGGGTGCTGCCCGCCTCCGACCGCCGGGTGCTCGCCGCGTTCGCCGCGCAGGCGGCCGTCGTCCTCGACCGGCGGCGGCTGCGCGAGGAGGCCCACCAGGCCCGCGCGCTGGCCGAGGGCAACCGCATCCGCACCGCGCTGCTGGCCGCCGTCAGCCATGATCTGCGCACCCCGCTCGCCGGGATCAAGGCGGCCGTGTCGTCGCTGCGCTCGGACGACGTGGCCTGGTCGGAGGAGGACCAGGCCGAGCTGCTTGAGGGCATCGAGGAGGGCGCCGACCGGCTGGACCACCTGGTCGGCAATCTGCTCGACATGTCCCGGCTCCAGACCGGGACCGTCACCCCGATCATCCGCGACATCGATGTGGACGAGGTGGTGCCGATGGCGCTCGGCGGGGTGCCCGAGGACAGCGTGGAACTCGACATCCCCGAGACCCTGCCGATGGTGTCGGTGGACGCCGGACTGCTGGAGCGGTCCGTGGCCAACCTGGTGGAGAACGCCGTCAAGTACAGCCCCGACGGGCAGAGCGTGCTGGTCGCCGCGAGCGCCATCGCCGACCGGGTCGAGGTGCGGGTGGTCGACCGGGGGCCGGGCGTGCCGGACGAGGCGAAGGAACGCATCTTCGAGCCCTTCCAGCGGCACGGCGACGTACCGCGCGGGGCGGGCGTCGGACTCGGGCTCGCCGTCGCCCGGGGCTTCACCGAGGCGATGGGCGGCACACTGACCGCGGAGGACACACCCGGCGGCGGTCTGACGATGGTGCTGACCCTGCGGGCGGCACGGCGGGACGGCGCCACGCGGACCGCCGCCGCCGGTGACGCCGGGGGACCGGCGGATGTGACGACAGCGCGGGCCGACCGCTCGCGCGCCGGGGCGCAGCGCCCCGTACGAACCGAAAGGCGGGCTTCATGACCCGGGTGCTCGTGATCGACGACGAGCCGCAGATCGTGCGCGCCCTCGTGATCAACCTCAAGGCCCGCAAGTACGAGGTCGACGCGGCCCACGACGGGGCCACCGCCCTCCAGCTGGCCGCCGCCCGCCACCCCGACGTGGTCGTGCTGGACCTCGGGCTGCCCGACATGGACGGGGTCGAGGTGATCAGGGGCCTACGGGGCTGGACCCGCGTACCGATCCTGGTGCTGTCGGCGCGGCACTCCTCCGACGAGAAGGTCGAGGCGCTGGACGCGGGCGCCGACGACTATGTCACCAAGCCGTTCGGCATGGACGAGCTGCTCGCGCGGCTGCGGGCCGCCGTGCGCCGCGCCGAGCCCACCGGGGCCGGTGAGGACGAGGTGACGGTCGAGACCGACGACTTCACCGTCGACCTCGCCGCGAAGAAGGTCAACCGGGCCGGGAAGGACGTACGGCTCACCCCCACCGAATGGCATCTGCTGGAGGTGCTGGTGCGCAACACCGGGCGCCTGGTCAGCCAGAAGCAGCTGCTCCAGGAGGTGTGGGGGCCGTCGTACGGGACCGAGACCAACTATCTGCGGGTCTACATGGCCCAGCTGCGCCGCAAGCTGGAGGCCGATCCCTCGCATCCCCGGCACTTCATCACCGAGCCGGGCATGGGATACCGGTTCGAGAAGTGAGACCCGACGGGAGCGGTCGGTAGTCGGCCGGCTGCGGGGGTACTGGCGGGTCGGGGTGCGCCGGTACCCTTCAGACATGAGTGCTGTTCCTCGTTCCGATAAGCCGGTGGGCCGGTTCCGGCGCATGCTCGACCGGCTCTCCTCGTCGCAGGAGGACCTGGAGTCCGAGGAGCTGCGTGAGGACACGGACATCACCGGCTGTACCCGCATCTGCGACTGCCACGACCGACAGATAGTGACGGTTACTGGTACCTTGCGCACGGTCACGCTGCGTCCCCGGGCCGGTGTCCCGGCTCTGGAGGCCGAGCTGTTCGACGGCTCCGCCGCGCTGGACGTGGTATGGCTGGGACGGCGTTCCATCGTCGGGATCGAGCCGGGCCGGAAGATGATCGCGTCGGGCCGAATCTCGATGAGCCGGGGCCGTCGTGTGCTGTTCAACCCCAAGTACGAACTGAGACCCCTCGGACGGGAGTAGCCGGTGACGTCGCTCGACAAGCCGACCGAAGACGCCCAGCAGGAGCGGGAACCGGCGCGGGAGCCCGAGCAGGATTCCCGGGCGGTCACCGAAGCCGCGCTGTTCGAGGCGTTCGGCGGCGTCCGCGGCATGGTCGAGACGGTGGTGCCCGGACTGCTCTTCGTGAGCATCTACACGATCAACAAGGACCTGCATCTGTCGGCCATCGCCGCGCTCGCCGTGTCCCTGGTGCTCGTGGTGGTGCGGCTCGCCATGAAGGACACCGTGAAGCACGCGTTCAGCGGGGTCTTCGGGGTCGCCTTCGGTGTGGTCTTCGCGATGATGACCGGCAACGCCAAGGACTTCTATCTGCCCGGGATGCTCTACACGCTGGGGCTGGGCTTCGCGTACATCATCACCACGTTGTGCGGGGTGCCGCTGATCGGGCTGGTGCTCGGGCCGGTGTTCAAGGAGAACCTGTCCTGGCGGACCCGGAATCCCGGGCGGAAGCGGGCGTACGCCAAGGCCAGCTGGGCGTGGGGGCTGATTCTGCTGGGCAAGTCGGCGATCCTGTTCCCGCTGTACTGGTGGGCGGACACGACGCAGCTCGGGTGGGTGCTGGTGGCGTTGAAGATCCCGCCGTTCCTGTTGGCGGTGTGGTTGACGTGGGTGTTCCTGGCGAAGGCGCCCGCGCCGATCGATGTGTTCGCGGAGATGGAGGCGGCGGAGAGGGCGGAGAAGGCGGCCGTGGCTTCCAAGGGGGGCGAGTAGGTCCCTCTGCGTGGCCCAGGGTTCGGAGGTGACCGGGGTTTCCCTGGACGTCCCTGGGGGCTCCGCCCCCAGACCCCCGGCCTATGCCCACCCTGCCGCCCGTCTCGGTCGGGGAAAAGGGTGACCTCGAAAAGCCGCCCAGCTCAAGAAGCCGCCAAAGGGGCCCCGCGTCATTCCGCAGGGCCCCTTCGGCGTTGCTTGCCTGCTACGCCCCCGGCTCCTCGTTGCGTACCGACAGCAGGTCCTCCAACTGTTCCTCCCTCGCCTGGGCCGCCACGAAGAGGAGTTCGTCGCCGGCCTCCAGGGAGTCCTCGCGGGTCGGGGTGAGGACGCGGGTGCCGCGGATGATCGTGACCAGGGAGGTGTCCTCCGGCCAGTCCACGTCGCCGACCTGCGTGCCCGCCAGCGCGGACTCCTCGGGGAGGGTCAGCTCGACCAGGTTGGCGTCGCCATGGCTGAAGCGGAGCAGCCGGACCAGGTCGCCGACGCTCACCGCCTCCTCCACCAGGGCGGACATCAGCCGTGGGGTGGAGACGGCCACGTCCACCCCCCACGCCTCGTTGAACAGCCACTCGTTCTTGGGGTTGTTCACCCGGGCGACGACCCGCGGAACGCCGTACTCCGTCTTCGCGAGCAGGGAGACGACCAGGTTGACCTTGTCGTCGCCGGTCGCGGCGATGACGACATTGCAGCGCTGGAGCGCGGCCTCGTCCAGGGATGTGATCTCGCAGGCGTCGGCCAGCAGCCACTCCGCCTGGGGCACCCGCTCGACCGAGATCGCGGTGGGGGCCTTGTCGATCAGCAGGATCTCGTGCCCGTTCTCCAGCAGCTCGCCCGCGATCGAGCGGCCCACGGCGCCGGCTCCGGCAATGGCGACCCTCATCGGTTGCCGCCCTCCTTCGGGCCCTCGGCGAACGCTGCCTCGACCTTCTCGACCTCGTCGGAGCGCATCATCACATGCACCAGATCGCCTTCCTGGAGGACCGTCTGCGACGACGGCAGGATCGCCTCGCCGAGCCGGGTCAGGAACGCCACCCGGACCCCGGTCTCCTCCTGGAGCCTGCTGATCTTGTGGCCGACCCAGGCGTGCGAGGCGTGCACCTCGGCGAGCTGGACGCCGCCGGTGGGATCACGCCACAGCGGCTCCGAGCCGGACGGCAGCAGACGGCGCAGCATCTGATCGGCGGTCCAGCGGACCGTGGCGACCGTGGGGATGCCGAGCCGTTGGTAGACCTCGGCGCGGCGGGGGTCGTAGATACGGGCCGCGACGTTCTCCACGCCGAACATCTCGCGGGCCACCCGGGCGGCGATGATGTTGGAGTTGTCGCCGCTGGAGACGGCGGCGAAGGCACCGGCCTCCTCGATACCGGCCTCGCGCAGGGTGTCCTGGTCGAAGCCGACGCCGGTGACCCGGCGGCCACCGAACGAGGAGCCAAGGCGTCGGAAGGCGGTGGGGTCCTGGTCGATCACGGCGACCGTGTGCCCCTGTTGCTCCAGGGTCTGGGCGAGAGCGGAACCCACTCTGCCGCAGCCCATGATGACGATGTGCACGACCGTCCTTCCGAGGTCAGGGGTTGTTGACTTGGCTGGTTCTAGGGTCTCAGACCGCCGCCCAAGCTACACACGCACGGTGGCGGGGCGGCACCCCTGTGCATTCCCGGGTATTTCCGGGTAATTCTGTGCCTCGCCGCGGGACGGGCGGAACGGCGGGGTTCCCCCGTCAGCGGCGGCTGATGCGGCGGACGCTGAGCAGCGTCAGAACGCCCAGGCCGATGAGGGCGGCGGTGGCGCCGATCAGCTCTGCGGTGGCGGGCATGGGACCTCCAGGATGTCGGCGGCTCTGTGTGTGAGGACGCCGGAAGTGGTGCGCGTACCTGTCCCGGCGCTGGAGGGATCGTCGTACAGGCGTGCTTGTCGTACCGGAAGGGGCGTCGGCGGTGCCGCCGAATCGGGGGCGTGATTCACCCGTGGGGCAGATCGCGGGTGGTGCGGAGGGCCGGTGCGCGGTCCGCTGCGCGGGGCGCGGCGGGGCTGTGTCCCGGATCTCGGTCACTAGGTGGGCGACTGGGCGTTCGAGCCCGTACGATGCTCTGTCGTGTCCAAACTGACCGACGTGCCCAAACGGCTCCTCATCGGGCGCGCACTGCGCAGTGACCGGCTGGGGGAGACGCTCCTGCCGAAGCGCGTCGCCCTGCCGGTGTTCGCGTCCGACCCGCTCTCCTCGGTGGCGTACGCGCCGGGCGAGGTGCTGCTGGTGCTGTCCATCGCGGGTGTGTCGGCGTACCACTTCAGCCCCTGGATCGCGGTCGCGGTCGTGGTGCTGATGTTCACCGTGGTCGCCTCCTACCGGCAGAACGTGCACGCCTACCCCAGCGGGGGCGGCGACTACGAGGTGGCGACGACCAACCTCGGCCCCAAGGCGGGCCTGACGGTGGCGAGCGCCCTGCTCGTCGACTACGTCCTGACCGTCGCCGTCTCCATCTCCTCCGGTATCGAGAACCTGGGCTCGGCGATCCCGTTCGTGGTCGAGAACAAGGTCGCCTGCGCGATCGGGGTGATCGTGCTGCTGACGGTGATGAATCTGCGCGGGGTGCGGGAGTCGGGCACGCTGTTCGCGATCCCCACGTACGTCTTCGTCGCGGGTGTGTTCCTGATGATCGCGTGGGGCGCGTACCGGGGGCTGGTGCAGGGGGACACCCTGCGGGCGCCGACGGCCGGGTTCGAGATCAAGGCGGAACATCAGGGACTGGCCGGTTTCGCACTGGTGTTCCTGCTGCTGAGGGCCTTCTCGTCCGGCTGCGCGGCGCTGACCGGTGTCGAGGCGATCTCCAACGGCGTCCCCGCCTTCCGCAAGCCCAAGTCCCGCAACGCGGCGACCACGCTGGCGCTGATGGGGCTGCTGGCGGTGACCATGTTCTGCGGGATCATCGGGCTCGCCATGGCCAGCAACGTCCGGATGGCCGAGAACCCGGCGCACGACCTGCTGGAGAACGGTGTCCCGGTCGGCTCGGACTATGTCCAGAACCCGGTGATCTCCCAGGTCGCCGAGGCGGTCTTCGGCAACGGGAGCTTCTTCTTCCTGGTGCTGGCCGCGGCCACCGCGCTGGTGCTGTTCCTCGCCGCGAACACGGCGTACAACGGCTTCCCGGTGCTCGGCTCCATACTCGCCCAGGACCGCTACCTCCCGCGCCAGCTGCACACCCGCGGCGACCGGCTCGCCTTCTCCAACGGCATCGTGCTGCTCGCGGGCGCGGCGGGCCTGCTGGTCTGGATCTACGGCGCGGACTCGACCCGGCTGATCCAGCTCTACATCGTCGGTGTCTTCGTCTCCTTCACCCTCAGCCAGATCGGCATGGTCCGGCACTGGAACCGGCATCTGGCCGTCGAGAAGGACGCGGGCAAGCGCCGTCACATGATCCGCTCCCGCGCGATCAACACGTTCGGCGCCTTCTTCACCGGCCTGGTGCTGGTGGTCGTCCTGGTCACCAAGTTCACCCACGGGGCGTGGGTGGCGCTGCTGGGCATGGTCATCTTCTACGCGACCATGACCGCGATCCGCCGCCACTACGACCGGGTCTCGGAGGAACTGGCCGCCCCGGAGAGCCCCAGCGACGACAGCGTGCGGCCCTCGCGGGTGCACTCCGTGGTGCTGATCTCGAAGATCCACCGGCCCACGCTGCGGGCGCTCGCGTACGCCAAGCTGATGCGCTCGGACACGCTGGAGGCGCTCAGCGTGAACGTGGACCCGGCCGAGACGAAGGCGCTGCGCGAGGAGTGGGAGCGGCGCGGGATCGACGTACCGCTGAAGGTGCTGGACTCGCCGTACCGGGAGATCACGCGGCCGGTGATCGAGTATGTGAAGAGCCTGCGGCGGGAGTCGCCGCGGGACGCGGTGTCCGTGATCATCCCGGAGTATGTGGTCGGGCACTGGTACGAGCAGTTGCTGCACAACCAGAGCGCGCTGCGGCTGAAGGGGAGGCTGCTCTTCACGCCGGGCGTGATGGTGACGTCCGTGCCGTATCAGCTGGAGTCGTCGGAGGTGGCGCGCCAGCGGGCGCGCAAGCGGCAGGACTGGAACGCGCCGGGGGCGGTGCGGAGGGGGCCTGCGCGGGGGGCGGCCGGTGCCGGGGGCGGCGCCGGGGCGCGTGGACGGCGGTCCATGGCTGGTGGGGGTGACGGGGCGGCCGGGGACAGGGCCGGTGGCGGGTCTGGTGACGGGGCTGGTGGTGGGGCTGGGGAGCGGGCTTCGGCGTCGGGGGCCGGTGGGGGTGTGGGGCGGGAGTAGGGGGGTGGGCTGCCGCTTGCGCCTTGCGCTGGGGTGAGCCGTCGGGTCGCTGTGGGGCTGGCTCGGTGCCGGGGGCGGTGCCGGGGCGCGTGGACGGTGGTCCATGGCCGGGGGCTGACAGGGCGGCCGGTGACGGGGCTGGTGGTGGGGGCCGGTGGGGGTGTGGGGCGGGAGTAGGTGGGTGGGCCGCCGCTTGTGGCTTGCGTTGGGGTGGGCGGCCGGGCGCTGTGCGGCTGGCTCCGGGTCGGGGGGTGGGTCCGGGGACGTAGACTGGTGGGCTGTTGTCCGGCCCTTTTCCCTTCACGTACTGGAGTCGTCCCGCCATGCAGGCAGAACCTAGGAAAACGCTGGTCGGGGCCGAGTACGAGGTCGAGGTCGGGCCCGTCGCGCACGGGGGGCACTGCATCGCGCGTACCGCCGAGGGCCAGGTGCTGTTCGTGCGGCACACGCTGCCCGGCGAGCGGGTGATCGCCCGGGTGACCGAGGGCGAGGAAGGCGCGCGGTTCCTGCGGGCGGACGCCGTCGAGGTGCTGGAGGCGTCCAAGGACCGGATCGAGGCGCCCTGTCCGTACGCCGGTCCGGGCCGGTGCGGGGGCTGCGACTGGCAGCACGCCAAGCCGGGGGCGCAGCGGCGGCTCAAGGGCGAGGTGCTCGCGGAGCAGCTGAAGCGGCTGGCCGGGCTGACGCCGGAGGAGGCGGGCTGGGACGGCACGGTGATGCCGGCCGAGGGGGACAAGCTGCCGGCCGGAGAGGTGCCGCGGTGGCGGACCCGGGTGCAGTACGCGGTGGACGCGGAGACCGGGCGGGCGGGGCTGCGCCGGCACCGCTCGCACGACGTGGAGACAGTCGACCACTGCATGATCGCGGCGGAGGGCGTCAGCGAGCTGGGCGTGGAGCGGCGGGACTGGACCGGCATGGAGTCGGTGGAGGCCATCGCGGCGACGGGCTCGCAGGACCGGCAGGTCATCCTCACCCCGACGGAGGGCGCCCGGCTGCCGATCGTCGAGCTGGACCGGCCGGTGTCGGTGATGCGGGTGGAGGAGAAGGACGGCGGGGTGCACCGGGTGCACGGCCGCCCCTTCGTCCGGGAGCGCGCGGACGGCCGTACGTACCGGGTCGGCAGCGGAGGTTTCTGGCAGGTCCACCCGAAGGCGGCGGACACGCTGGTGACGGCGGTGATGCAGGGTCTGCTGCCGCGCAAGGGGGACATGGCGCTCGACCTGTACTGCGGCGTCGGCCTCTTCGCGGGCGCCCTCGCCGACCGGATCGGTGAGAAGGGCGCGGTCCTCGGCATCGAGTCGGGCAAGCGGGCGGTGGAGGACGCGCGGCACAACCTGGCGGAGTTCGACCGGGTCCGGATCGAGCAGGGCAAGGTGGAGTCGGTGCTGCCGCGCACCGGGATCACGGAGGTCGATCTGATCGTCCTCGATCCGCCTCGGGTGGGGGCGGGGCGGAAGACGGTGGAGCATCTGGTGACGTTGGGGGCGCGGCGGATCGCGTATGTGGCGTGCGATCCGGCGGCGTTGGCGCGGGATCTGGGGTATTTCGGGGAGGGGGGGTATCGGGTGCGGACTGTTCGGGCGTTTGATTTGTTTCCGATGACTCATCATGTGGAGTGTGTGGCGGTGCTTGAGCCGGTGGGGAAGGGCGCCTGAGCTGCGGCTTTGTGTCGGACGCCGTCCCGCCCGGTCCGTTCAGTCGCCGCGGGGGCCGTGGAGGAAGACCGACGTGACGAGGGCGTAGTCGAAGTACAGGGGGTCGCCTTCGTCGTCCGTGGGGTAGTCGAAGCTGCTCTCGTTGGAGAGGATCACCTTCAGGTCGGGTAGGACGTCCACTCCGTCGTCGTTCTGCTCGACCCGGTGGCCGTGTTCCTGGAGGGTTTCCAGGAGTTCGTCGCTCGGGGTGCGGAAGATGTCCAGTCCGTCGAGGACGACGTGGACGTCCGCGTCTTCCTTCCGGAAGCGGGAGACATGGATGTCGGTGAGGGCGCCCTTGGTGAAGCCGAGGGTGATGTCCGAGTCGGACGCGGGGTGTTCACAGAAGACCTGGCCCGGTGTCGCGCCGTGGTCGGGGTTCGGGGCGGTGAAGCCGAGTTGCCGCGCGGCCTCGATCGCCTCGTCCGCCGCCATGCCGAGCCGGATCGTGGCGACGCCCACCTCCGGCAGGAGCGTCAGGTCCATCGTGGTGCCTTTCGTGTCTGTGTCGGCCGTGGCCGTCTACTGTGCCGTACTTGGGGTGGGGCTGTCGGGGGCCGGGTCATCGGAGCAGGTCATCGGAGCAGTTCGGTCTCGTCGACGGTCCATCCGCGGGTGGTCAGCATGTCCTGGAAGTTCTTGTTGTCCTTGAGGCTGTGCACCATGTCCCGGATGTGGTCGTCGTACTGGCCGGGGAACTTGTGCTTGATGTCGTCGATGTCCATCCGCATGGCCTCGGTCAGCTTTCCCTGGGCGATCAGTTCGCGCTGCCACTGGTGCCATGCCTGTGCCACCAGGTCGTTGCCGGTGCTGTTCAGCTGTTTGTGGTCGGCGCGTTCCATGCGGATGGCGGGGCCGTTGTTGACCTTCTGCTTCTTGTGCGGCCGGTTCGCTATGTAGAAGCCGGGCTCGACGACGTTCTTCCAGGCCGCCTTGGGCGGGATGTGGTTGACCTCCATCGGCTGGGGGAACGCGGTGCCGTCCGCCCGTACGTTGGCGGGGAGCATGCCGCCGTACCAGCCGCCCCGTTCCGTGCAGCCCTTGGCGATCAGCCCTTCGGGGTCCATCCAGGTGGCGGGATTGGTGACGTACGTGGCCGGGTTGGGGGCGGGGGCGAGTCCCAGCGGGTCGGACGACAGGTACCGGCCGGTCGCGGGGTCGTAGTGCCGGTGGACGTTGTAGTGCAGACCCGTCTCGGGGTCGGCGTACTGGCCCGGGAAGCGCAGCGGGGTGTACGCGGTGGCGTCGCGGTTCCAGGCGGTGAGGCCCCAGATGGTCGAGCGGTTGTACCAGGCGATGTCGCCGCTCTCGTCGACGAGTTCGGTGGGGGTGCCCACCAGATCGGTGACGATGGCGAAGAACCGGCTGTCGGTGTCGCCGGTGGTGCGGCGTTCCGTCTGGGCGATGGGCCGGTAGCCCTCGTGGTCCCAGGTGAGGGTGGTGCCGGTGGCGGAGTCGCTCTGTTCGGCGAGCCGGGTGTCGTCCCAGGAGAACCTGACCGTGGACAGGACCGTGGTGCCGTCGGGGGCCATGCGGTGCTTGGCGGTGCGGCGGCCGATCGCGTCGTAGGTGTAGCGCCAGAGGGTGCCGTCGGGGGTGGTGCACGAGGTGAGCCGGTCCTCGGCGTCCCAGGTGTAGCGCCAGGTGTCGGGTTTGCGGGACAGGCGCTTTTGCTGCCGCAGGACGACCCGGCCCGCCTCGTCGTACGCGTAGCGCAGGCCGCCCGCGGACACCAGGCGGGTTCCGTCGTAGGTCCGTTCGCCCCGGCTCTCGGGGTGCCCGGCGGCGTCCGGCCAGTGGGCCGAGGTCTGGTTGCCCGTGCTGTCGTAGCCGTACCGCTCGGACCAGTCGCCCAGGGTGATGCCGAGCGGGCGGCCCAGCGGGTCGAGGTCGAATCGGGCGGTGAGGCCGGTCCTGTGGTCCGTGGCCGAGGTCAGCAGTCCGTCGGCGCGGTAGCCGAAGGCCCGGGAGCGGAGGGTGCGGTGTGCGGTCGACACCGTCTGGGCCGTCAGCCGCCCGGCCGCGTCCCAGGTGGAGGCCAGCGTCACGGGCCGGGCGGGGTCGCCGAAACTGCGGGTCAGTTCACGGCCCAGGGCGTCATGGGTCTGGTCGAGGGCGTGGCCGTCCGTCTCCACCCGGGTGCGGTGGCCGGCGCCGTCGTACGCGTAGCGGGTGACGACCCCCGTAGGGGTGGTGCGGGAGACCAGTTCCCCGCCGGCGTCGTAGCCGTAGCGCATCGTGTGGCCGTCGACGGTCTCCGTCAGCAGCCGGCCGGTGGCGTCGCGCTCCAGGGTGAGTACGGACTGCGGGGACTCGGCCCTGGTCAGCCGGTCGCCGTCGTCGTAGGTGAAGCGGGTGACCAGGCCCGCGGAGTCCTTCTCCACCAGGTTGCCGAGGGCGTCGTAGGCGAAGGTGACCCGGTGTCCGTGCGGGCCGGCCTTGGCGGTGCGCCGTCCGGCGGCGTCGTGCTCGTAGCGGGTGGTGCGGCCGTCGAAGTCCGTCTCCGAGACCGTCAGTCCCGTCGCCCCGTAGGTGTAGGTCCACTCGCGGCCCTGGGGGTTCCGCACCCCGGTCACCCGCAGTTCGGTGTCGTAGGTGAACTCGTGGCGTGCCCCGTCCACGCCGGTACGGGCGCGGAGCAGGTCGAACCAGGTGTACTCGAACCGGGCGGTGGCGCCCAGCACATCGGTGTACGAGAGACAGTTGCCCTCCTCGTCCCAGGTCCACGACTCGACGGCGCCGTCGGGGGCGGTGCGCCGGGACAGCAGTCCGTCCGTCGTCCACTCCAGCCGTGTCACCGACCCGGCCGGGTCCACCGACTCGACCGGGCGCCCGAAGGCGTCCCGCCGGAGCGTGTAGGTGGCGCCTGCCGGGTCCGTGGCCGACAGCGTGAGGCCGGCCGGGTCACTCACCCGGCGCTCCGTGACTCCGTTGGGGAACGTCACGGTGGCCGGGGCGCCGGTGGCGTCATGGGTGAAGGTGGTGGACGTGCCGTCCGGGGCGGTCACCGAGAGCCGGTTGCCGCGTTCGTCGAAGGACTGCCGCCACTCGGACCCGTCGGGGCCGGTGACGCGGAGGGGCAGATGCCGCTCGTCGTAGTCCGCCGACGCCGTACGCCCGTCCGGGAGGACCATGGTGACCAGGTCTCCGCGCTCGTCGTACCGGAAGGCGGCGGTGTTGCCGAGTTCGTCGGTACGGGAGAGCAGACGGTCGTGGCGGTCCCAGGTGAACAGGACCGTATGGCCGCGTGCGTCGGTCTCGGCGATGGTCTGGCCGAGCGGGTTGAAGCGGGTCACCGTCCGGGCGCCGGTGGAGTCGGTGAAGCGGGTGACGCGAGCCTCGGGGTCGTAGGAGAAGCGCGACGACAGCGCGCCGTCGGGGCCGACCGTCTCCACGACCCGGCCGGCCGCGTCGTACACATAGCGGTACGTGTGGCCGTTGCGGTCGGTCCATGAGGTCACGCGGTGCTCGTCGTCGTAGGTGAAGCGCAGCGGGACGTCCCGCGCTCCCGACACCTCGGTCAGGCTGCCCATCGAGTCGTAACCGAAGGAGGCTACGGAGACCGGCCCCTCCGGGGTCTCCACGGCGAGGCCCGTCACCCGTACCAGGGCGGTGTCGTGGGCCACGCGGACCCGGTAGCCGCCGTCGTGGACCACCGTGTCGGGCAGCCCGTGGTCGCCGCGCCCGATGCGTACGGCGTTGCCGTTGCGGTCCTCGATCTCCTCCAGCCAGTACAGGCCGCCGGAGCGGTAGGGGCTGCCGGTGAAGTGGCGGACCAGACCGGAGTGCGGGTCGGTGACGGAGTAGGTGGTGTCGCCGAGGGCGGTGCGGGCGGAGAGGGTCAGCGGAAGCCGGTCGCCCTCCAGCGGCAGCACGCCGGAGGTGTCCGCCGCGGTGTCACCGCCCGTCTCCGTGTCGGTGGGCAGGTGGGGGTAGAAGAGGACCGAGCCGTCCTCGCGGCAGTAGACCGCCCCGCTGCCGACCATCTCCAGCCGTTCGTCCAGGGTGGAGGCCCAACTCGCCCCGAAGCAGTGGCCGTAGCGGTAGCCGGAGATGTGGGTGCGCCGTAGCACCAGGGGCAGGACGCCGGGCAGCGCCAGGTCGGTCTGGGGCAGCACCATCTCGCCGCTGGCCATGTCCACGGGGTCGGTCTTGCAGTTCCGGTCGGCCAGCGCCACCGACCGCTCCCGGGCCTGCCCGGGGACGTCCCCGGCCGACGCGGGGCGGGTACGGGTGTCGCCGCCCCGGCCGTCGTCGCCGTCACCGCCGCCGATGCGGTGGATGCGGTCGCGGATGTCCACATCACGGTTGTGCTGGTCGGTGGAGTTCCGGCGGATGCCCTGGGACAGGCTGCCGCCCAGATGGTCGCCGTAGTCCTTGGACGCCTTGCCGAGCGTGGCGATGGCCCGGTCCGCGATCGGGTCGATGATCTCGGCGATGCTGTCCCGGCCGCGGGTGCGGCTGTGGTGGCCGCGGGCGGTGTTCAACCGGGTGGAGGTGCGCCCGCTGACGCTGTCGCCGACCGTGAACAGGCGGCCCGTGGCCCGGTCGTGCTCGGCGTGGTCGATGCCGAGATCGCCGATCAGCCCGCCCAGCGAGCCGGGCCCCGGCCCGCCCGAGGCCGACGCGAGCCGCAGGGAGTCCTGCCCGGTGGTGACCCCCTCCTGGAAGCCGTCCTGGCCTGCCCGGACGGCCTGTCCGGTGTCGATGCCGTTCTGGAGGCCGAGGGCGTTCGCGCCGATCTGGACGGCGAGATCGGCGGCCACGTTCTCGATCGCCGACACGGCGGGTTCGGTGAGCGCGGCCATGATGTAGCCGACGGCCTCCTCGCCGGCCTCCTTGATCAGTTGCTTGACCAGCGTCCGGGTCGCCGTGATCGTGCCCGCCGAGATCAGCGTCGACAGACCGAACGTGAACGGCGCCGCCGCCAGGGAGATGCCCGCCTGCGCGATCATCGCCGAGAGATGGCCGATGCAGGCGTACTTCATCGCCTCGATCACCCCGGCCGCCGCGTCCAGCGCGTCCGCGATGATCCGCGCCGCCCCGGCGATGTCCCCCTGCTTGCCCTTGACCTTGTCCCAGTGCGTGGACAACGCCGTCAGCGCCTCGCCGCTCCCCGACGACAGCAGCCTTTGCACATGCAGGTTCGCCGCGTGCCCGTCGTCGTCCACGTCCTCCGCGAACTCCCGCAGCGACACGGCCATGTCGCGATAGGCGTCCTCGTCGACGTTCGGCCAGGCGATCCCGACGATGTCGAGCGCCGTGTCCAGCCAGTCCGGCAGTACGACCGCCATTCCGCCACCCCCGTGGTCCGCGGCCGGGGCGCCGGACCTCAACACCCCTGCCCTGTGCACGAATGGATGGACCATCATAGGAGACATGTGCGAATCCGGGGCGGTCGGCTTCGCCCGCGCACAGGGGCCTTTCGGTCGTTTCCCGTGCGGGCCCTGCCGGTGGGAATGTGCGCTGTGTCACAGGGGCAGGTTCCGGGAGATCGCTGGGCGTCGGGCCGCCGGTACCGGGCCGTGACTCCGTGGTCTCCTCGTCCGCCACGTGCAGAGCGGGTCCCCCACCATGGTGTCCTCGGCGCAACAGGTATGGCTGCCCCGGCAGTTCGGCAGTCTCGACGGGCTGCCCGCCGGGCTGGGCTACGCCCGGTGGGACGGGCGTTCGGGCTTTCCGTCCGATCCCGGTGGTGTGGAGTTCTACGTGCCGCCCCTCGTGCAGGACATCCGGGCCATCAGCAGGCCCCTCGCGCTCATGACGCGGCTCAGAGCCGTGCAGGCGCTCAGCTCCGGGACCGATGAGCTGCGGGCGGAACTGACCGGTTCGGCGGGGCGGGTGACCCTGTGCAGCGCTCGGGGAGTGCACGCCCGCAGCACGGCGGAGCTGGCGCTGACGCTGATGCTCGCCTCGCTGCGGGGGATTCCCGGGTTCGTGCGGGACCAGGGGCGTGGGATGTGGCGGGCGGAGGTGCGGCCGTCTCTGTGCGGGCGGTCCGTGCTGATCGTCGGTCATGGTGCCCTGGGACGCGCTCTGGAGGAGCTGCTCGTTCCCTTCGGGTGCGCGGTGACGCGGGTGGCGCGTCACGAGCGGGAATCCGTCAGAGGGCCGGTGTTCTCCGTCGAGCGCCTTCCGTCGCTGGTCGGGGAGGCGGACGTCGTCGTGCTGGCCACGCCGCTCACACCTGCCACGCGGCGGCTGTTCGACGCCGCCGTGCTGGGCCGGATGAAGGACGGCGCGCTGCTGGTCAACGTGGGGCGAGGGGGCGTCGTCGACACCGCCGCCCTGGTGGACGAGGTGCGCGGCGGGCGGCTCCTGGCCGCGCTCGACGTGACCGACCCCGAGCCGCTGCCCGCCGGGCATCCGCTCCGGACCGCACCGGGCGTGCTGATCACTCCGCACGTCGGGGCGTTCACCCCCAGCCTGTGGCCCCGGCTCGAAGACCTGATCCGACGTCAGCTGGAGCGGTTCGCCGCGGGAGAGGAGTTGGTCAACATTGTGTGACGGAGGACCGGTGGGCGCCGCGCGCTCGCTCGTTGCGCTGCTCGCCGCCGAGGCCGGGCGCTCGGACGCCGCACGGCGACTGACCGACGCCAGCGTGGTCGCGCTGCGCCAGTCCGGCATGTTCCGGCTCGGGACCCCCGCCGCCCAGGGAGGTCACGGGCTGGGGGTCCGTACCGCGGTGGAGGTGTGCGAGGCGCTCGCGCACGGCTGCGCCGCCAGCTCCTGGATCGTGGCCATCGCCTACGGCGGCAACCTCTTCGCCGCCCAACTCCCCGACGACGAGCGCGCGGCCCTGTGGAAGGACGACCCGGACGCGTTCGTCTGCGGTACGGCCCAGCCCTCCGGGACCGCGCGCCGCACGGTCGGCGGGTGGACCCTCAGCGGTCGCTGGCCCTGGATGTCCGGCATCCATCACGCGCCGTGGACCCTGCTCGGCTTCGGCTGGACCGACGAGAAGCGCGGCACGCCGGAGCGTGGCCTCGCGCTGGTCCCCACGTCCGCCCTCACCGTCGAGGACGTGTGGCACATGGCGGGGATGCGCGGCACCGGGAGCTGCGCGGCGGTGGCGGCCGAGGTGTACGTGCCGGACGCGCGTGTCGTCTCCCTCACCGAACTGGCCGACGGCTCCTACCGGCGGCGCCATCCCGGCGAACCGCGGATCACCTTCCACCTCTCCATCAATCTGCCGCTGGTGGCCACCGCCGTGGGGGTCGCCGCGGCCACCCTGGACCGGGTGGTCGGCGCCCTGACCGGCGGCAGACGGGCGGTCTCACCGCTGTACGAGCTGACGGCGGACGCGCCCGCCCACCAGCTGAACGTCGTGGACGCCGCCGTGCTGGTCGACACCGCGCGGCTGCATCTGCACCGCGCCGCCGACGTGGTGGACGCCGAGGCCCGCGCCGGGCGCCGACCGGAGCTGCCCGAGCGGGCCCGGCTGCGCATGGACGCCGCCCACGCGGTGCGGTGCGCCCGGGACGCCGTGGGGCTGCTGCTCGACAGCGCGGGCGCGGGCAGCTTCGCGGACGGGTCGGTCCTCCAGCGGGCGTGGCGGGACATCGACACGGCGTCGCGGCACGCGGCGTTCAGTGTCCAGACGAGCAAGGAGATCTATGGGCGGGCGCTGCTGGGGAGGGAGCTGCCGTCGAGCCCGGTCTTGTGAGTTCCGGGAGTTCCGGGAGTGCCGGGATTTCGGGAACTTCGGGAGTCCTGTGATTTCTATGAGTTCTGTGAGTCCCGTTGATCCCGGGAATCTCGTTCATCCCGTTAATCCCTTGAGTCCCGTGAGTCTTTGAGACGCGTCCCCATCTCCGGGAAGGCCCTATGAGTGAGCCCAAGAATGAGCCCGTGCGTGAGCCCAAGAGTGAGCCGCAGACGTCCCATCGGGTTGCCCTCGTCACCGGTGCCGGACGCGGTATCGGCGCGGCCATCGCCGTCCGCCTGCACGGCCTCGGACTCCGTGTCGCCCTGCTCGACCGGGACGGCGACGCCGTCGCCGCGCTGGCGCGCCGACTCGACCCGGCTGGCCGTACCGTCTGCCACCTCGTCGCCGATGTGGGCGACGCCGGGGCGTCGGAGGCGGCGGTGCGGATGCTCGCGGAGCGTTGGGGGCCGCCCGACGTGCTGGTCAACAACGCCGCGCGGACCGCCGGTGGTTCCGTGTGGGACATCGGGCTGGACGAGTGGGACGCCGTCATGGCGGTGAATCTGCGCGGGGTGTTCGCGCTGACCCGGCTGTGCGGGTGGGAGATGCGGCGACGCGGATGGGGACGGATCGTCAACCTCGCCTCCCTGGCCGGGCAGCAGGGCGGGACCCTCGCGGGCGCCCACTACTCCGCGGCGAAGGCCGGTGTCGTGGTGCTGACCAAGGTGTTCGCCAGGGAACTGGCACCGTACGGCGTGACCGTCAACGCCGTCGCCCCGGCCGCCGTCCGGACACCCGCGGTGGCCGATCTGGGCGCGGACGCTGTGGCGGACGCGGTCCGGGCCATCCCGGTGGGGCGGCTGGGGCGGCCGGAGGAGGTCGCCGGGCTCGTGGCGTATCTGGTGGGCGAGGACGGCGGGTTCGTCACGGGGGCCACCTTCGATGTCAACGGTGGGGCTCATATGAGGTGAGGGCGGTGGGTGCGGGGCGACGGGGCGGGAGTGGGACGGCGGTCGAGAGATCGGCCGTAGATGGTCTATACCAAACACCCGCGCCCCAGTATCCTCATCCGCAGCCACCAACACCCCACCCCACCACGGCACCACGGCACCGCACTTCAACCGACCCCCCACCCCCCCCACCCAGGTCCCGTCCCCGCCCGCCCGCCGCCGTGCGGTCCGCGCCCGGCGATGTGACCTGCCGATCTCCGCCTCCAGGAGGCTCACGGTGAGAGTTCGCACCAGAAGCTCGGCGATCGTCGGCACCCTCGGTCTCGTCATGACCCTCGCCCTGACCACGGCGTCGGCCGACGAGCGCGCCGACCCACCACGGACGGCGGCGGCCGATCGGGCCACCGCCGTCGACAAGCCCCGCCAGCCCCCGAAGGTCGCCCTCACGACCGTGGCCACGGCCAAGAACCCGATCGCCGGGGCCGCCGGTCCCGGCGGGCGGCTGTGGATCGCCGAACGCGCCGGTACCGTACGGGTGCTGGGCGAGGGCGGGCTCAGCAGCCCGGTCCTCGACATCTCCGCGGAGACCACCACCGACGGTGAACGCGGACTGCTGGGCATCGCGTTCGACAAACGGTTCGCGCACTTCTACATCTCCTACACGGACCTCGAAGGCACCAGCACCGTGGACGAGTTCGCCGTCCGCAACGGCAGGCTCCTGCCGCACACCCGGCGCACGGTCATCACCCAGACCCAGCCCTACGTCAACCACAACGGCGGCGACATCAAGATCGGTCCCGACGGCTATCTCTACATCGCGCTCGGCGACGGCGGCTCCGGCGGCGATCCGCACGGCAACGGGCAGAACCTCGGCACTCTGCTGGGCAAGCTGCTGCGGATCGACCCGAGGGGCGGCACACCGTACGCGATCCCGTCCGACAACCCGTTCGTGGACGTACCGGGCGCGCGGGGCGAGATCTGGGCGTACGGGCTGCGCAACCCGTGGCGGTTCTCCTTCGACGCGGGCAAGGGCGACCTGTGGCTGGGCGATGTCGGCCAGAACGACTGGGAGGAGATCGACTGGGCCCCCGCGGACGGTGACGGTGGCGAGAACTATGGCTGGGGCCAGATGGAAGGCACCCATCCGTTCCGCGGTGGCACCGAACCCGCGAACCATGTCCCGCCGGTGTACGAGTACGACCGCGCCAACTGGGGCTGCTCGGTGACCGGTGGCTTCGTCTACCGGGGCCGGGCGATCCCGGCGCTGCGCGGGCAGTACGTGTACAGCGACTACTGCGACGGAACCGTCCGCACCCTGCGGACGAGGAACGGCGAAGTGACCGGCACGTACGACCTCGGCGTCAATGGGGGCGAGGTCATCTCCTTCGCCCAGGGCGGCGACGGCGAGCTGTATGTGCTCGCGATCGGCGGCAGCGTCTTCCGTATCGACCCCGCGTAGCGGAAGCGGTTCGGATCGATTCGGTTCGGTTCGGTTCGGTTCAGATTGGGTCGGATCGGATCGGGTCCATCCGGTATGGGTGGAAGGGCGGGACCTCGGGCGAGGTCCCGCCCCCCTCATGTGTCGTGCCCCTGTTGTCTCACCTCATGTGGCGTGCCCCTGTCTCAGCGGGGCGTCAGAAGCGGTCCGTGCCCCGTTGCGGGACCGGGGAGCCGGGGACCTCGCCCGGTGCCTGGTTCGCGCGGGCCTCCGCGTTCGACGCCGGGGTCGCCGCGCAGGTCATATCGCGGGCCGGGAGTCTGCCGGTGCCCAGGTAGCGTTCGATCGTGCCGTCCGTGCACGCGTTGCCGCTGGGGTAGATGCCGTGGCCCTCGCCCCCGAGGACGGTCACCATCCGCGAGCCCTTCAGGACCGCGTGCAGCGCCTGGCCGCTGGGCAGCGGGGTCTGGGAGTCCCACTCGTTCTGCACGACCAGCGAGCCGACCCGGTTCTTGACCCGGGTCACCGGCTCCTCCGACTCGTCCCAGAACGCGCACGGCTTGATGCTGGACGCGAAGTCGCCGAACAGCGGGTAGCGCGCCTTGTCGGCGATGGCGTCCCGGCGGTAGGACTCCGGGTCGTCGGACCACACCGCCGAGTTGTCGCCGCAGACCACGGCCCAGAAGCTCGCCGTCATGTTGTCCGGCGGGACCTCGACCAGCTCCGGCAGCGGGTCCGCCGTCGCGCCGGGAGAACCGGGAGCGCCGGGAGCGCCGGGAGCACCGGGAGCACCGGCACGGGCGAACGGGGCGAGCCTCGCCGCCGACGCCGGACGGCCCTCCGCGGCCCGCTTCAGCTCCGCCAGCGCCTCGCTGGCGGTGACCGGGGTGAAGACCAGCGCCCGCATCCCCATCCGGATCTGGTCACCGGTGATCAGCTCACCGCCCAGGTCGATCGGCTCCTCCTCGGCCTGCTCGACCAGGTCCCAGAAGGTGCGCTCGACGGCCTTCGGGGTGTCCCCGAGGTCGTACCGGCCGTCCCGCTCGGCGGCCCATGCCGTCCAGCGGTCGAACGCGGGCTCCGCGCCCTCAGCCCACCACTGGATCATCCCGCGCCACGCCCGCGCCGGATCGACCGCGCTGTCCAGCACGAACCGGTCGGCGCGCGCCGGGAAGAGCTGGGTGTAGACCGCGCCCAGATAGGTGCCGTACGAGTAGCCGAGGTACGAGATCTTCTTCTCGCCGAGGACCGCCCGGAGCAGGTCCATGTCCCGGGCCGTGTTGCGGGTGGTCATCTGGGGGAGGGCGTCGCCCGCGTTCTCCCGGCACTTGTCCGCGACCGTGCGCGCCCAGGTGACGTCCTTGGCGAACGTCTCCTTCTTGTACGGGCGCAGCCAGTCCTCCTCCTCCGGCGTCAGACCGCAGGAGACCGGGCTGCTCTGGCCCACCCCGCGCGGATCGAAGCCGATGAGGTCGTACCGCTTCTGGAGGGGCTGCGGCAGGCCCTCCTGGAGGGACAGCGGCATGTACAGGCCGGGCCCGCCCGGTCCGCCCGGGTTGGCCAGCAGCACCCCTCGCCGCTGGTCCGGGGCGGTGCTCTTGATCCGGGATATCGCCAGGTCGAGCCGTTTCCCGCCGGGGTCGCGGTAGTTCAGCGGCACCTTGATCGTGGCGCACTCGAACTCCGGCGGGGTGTCCGGACGGCACCGCGTCCAGCGCGGGTCCTGCCGCAGATAGCGGTCCAGGGCGCCCTGGGCGGTGGCGGCTGTGGTGGTGGTCGTGGCGGTGGGGGGTGCGGCGTTCGCGGTGGCCGTCGAGGTGGCGAGCACCGGGGCCAGCGTCGCCATCACACTCACGGCCAGCAGGGGCGCGAGACGTCGTCTGCGCACGTTGTCGATCCTTCCGTCGGCGGGTTCGGACACAAAGGATCTTCCCGGACGGGCACCCGGCCGCGGAACCCTCGCCAGGGTGGGTTCTCCTCTCCCTCCCCAGGGTGACGCAACGGCCGTGTCTCGTACCCCAGTTGTAGGGGAGAGCGGGGTGGTGGCCGGGATGCCGGTGGCCGGATCTCGTGGGCGGCGGCGAGGGGAACGGGGCGGGCGTAGCGTGGGTGTGTGGGAACGGTCCGCGGTCGCCTTGGGCACCGGCACCGGCACGAGCGTGACTGGCTGACGGGAGCGGAGCCGCCACGCTGGGTGAGGGTGCTGCCGATCGCCCTGTTCGCGGGGGTCACCGCGGCCACCCTGATCAGCCGTAACGCCCTCGACATCGGCTTTCTGCTGGGCGCCATCCCACCGCTGACCGTGCTGTCGTACGGCCCGCTGGCCACGGCCGTCATGGGGGCCCTCGTGGTGGTCGTGCTCAATGTGCCGAGGACCCATCTCAACCAGCCGGGCAACACCGATCTGCTCGCCCTTGTGTTCGTCGTGCTACTGAGCGTGTTCGTCTCCTATGTGCGCAGTCGCCGTGACGCCCAGCTGGTCACCGAGCGCGCGGTCGGCGAGGCCGTGCAGCGGGCCGTCGTACCGCCGCTGCCGGGGCGGGTCGGACGGGTCGGCTGCTACGGGCTGTACCGGGCGGCGCAGCGCGACACACTGGTCGGCGGGGACTTCTTCGACGTACGGGACGGCCCCTACGGGATACGGGGGGTGATGGCCGACGTCCAGGGGCACGGGCTCGGGACCGTGCCCACGGTGGTGTCGCTGCTCGGGGCGTTCCGCGAGGCGGTGCTCGACCAGCCGGACCTGGCGGGGGTCGCCGGGCGCATGGAGCGAAGACTCACCACGGACGCGTCGGGCGTCCGCGACTCCGAGATGTTCGCCACCGCCGTGCTGCTGGAGTTCTCCGCCGATGTCCGCTCGGTGCGGATCGTCGTACGGGGCCATCCGCCGCCGTTGCTGCTGCGGGGCGGGCAGGTCCGTGAGGTCGGTGTGCCCGCCGGGCTGCCGCTGGGCATCGGGGGGTTCGGCGGCGACCCGCCCAAGGAGATCACCCTGGGCCTGGAGCCCGGCGACCGGCTGTTCCTGGCCTCCGACGGGGTGTGGGAGGCCCGGGACGGCTCCGGCGCGTTCTATCCGCTGGTCCGGCGGCTCCCGGCCTTCGCCGAGCTGGAGCCGGACGCGCTCACCGCCGGGATGTGGGCGGACCTGCTGGAGCGGTGCGGGGAGGTCGGGGACGATGTGACGATGCTGGTGCTGACCCCGGAGCCGGTGCGGTGACGCTCAGCCCACGTCCCACAGGAAGCGGTGGGTGTGGATACCGAAGTACGGGAACGACTGGACCTGTCGTACGCCCTCGATGGCGCGGACCGTGTCGTTGACGAAGTCCAGCAGGTCCTTGGGGGCCGGGGTGACGACCTCCGCGAAGAGATCGAAGCCGCCGGACGTGAACACCGAGTAGATCACCTCGGGATGCCCGGCCAGCGCGTCCGCGACGGCCCGCGGATCGCCGTCGACCCCGATCCCCAGCAGCGCCATCGCCTGACCGCCCATCGACATCGGGTCGGTGACACCGACGACCTGGACGGTCCGGGAGTCCAGCAGCCGCTGGAGGCGCTGCCGGGCGGCCGACGCGGACAGCCCGACCCGTGGACCGAGATCGGCGTACGCGATCCGGCCGTCGGTCTGGAGCTCGCGCAGGATGGCCCGGTCGATCTCGTCCACGTACCCGCGTCCTCTCGTCCTCGCCCGGACCTGCCCGGACCTGCCCGGACCCCCCTGGGGCCGTCGGTCGGCTCCGCGTCACCCTATCCCCGGGCGGTCGGCGCTCAGCCGGTCAGCTCGGCCAGCGCCGCCGCGAAGAGCTCCGTGTGCGTGTCGACATCCCGCGCGGTGGTGTCCGGGCACATCAGGGCCATGTTGTGGAACGGGGTGAGCAGGATGCCCCGGTTGGCCAGATAGAGGTGGAGGAAGTCCTCCAGCTCCGGGTCCCCGGCGGCCTCGGACTCGGTGCCGGTGCGGGGCGCGGGCGCGGTGAACCGGTACTCGCTGCGGGCCCCGAGACGGCTCACCGACCAGGGCAGCCCGTACGTCTCGATCCCGATCCGTACGCCCGCCTCGAACCGCGCGGACAGCGTGTCCATCCGGGCGAACGCCTCGTCCGTGAGGACGTGTTCCAGGGTCGCCCGGGTCGCCGCGACCGACAGCGCGTTGCCCGCCAGGGTGCCGCCGACACCGCCCATGTCGATCAGATCGAGGTCGGCGCGGGCGAGCAGCCGGTCGGCCAGCTCGGCGGAGAGCCCGTAGGCACCGGCCGGGATGCCGCCGCCGATGGCCTTGCCGATGGTGAGGAGGTCGGGCTCCAGGTCCCAGGCCGCGGTGCAGCCGCCCGGACCCGCCGAGAAGGTGTGTGTCTCGTCGTTGATCAGCAGCGTGCCGTACCGCCGGGTCAGCTCGCGTACGCCGGTCAGATAGCCGGGTTCGGGGAGCACGATGCCGATGTTGGTCAGCGCGGGTTCCATCAGGACGGCGGCGACATCGCCGTGCGCGAGTTCGCGCTCCAGCCCCGCCAGATCGTTGAACTCGGCGACCCGGCTGGTCAGGGTCACCTCGCAGGGGGCGCCCACATTGCCGGGGCGGGCGGTGCCGGTGCCGTCGGGGCCGACGACGATCAGGGACTCGTCCACGCTGCCGTGGTAGCTGTAGCTGTTGACGAGGATCTTGGGGCGGTCCGTGATGGCCCGCGCCAGCCGGATCGCCCAGCGGTTGGCGTCGGTGGCGGTCAGCGAGAAGCTCCAGCGGGCCAGCCCGAACCGCCGGGTCAGCTCCGCGCCGACCCATTCGGCGTCCTCCGTCGGCAGCATGGCCGTCGCCCCGCCCTGCTCGGTGAACCGCCGCCGTACCGCCTCCGCGACCGGGGCGGGGGAGTGACCGGCCATGGCGCCGGTGTCGCCGAGACAGAAGTCGATGTACTCGTGCCCGTCGATGTCGGTGACGCGGGCGCCGCGTGCCGTGGCGAGGTAGCGGGGGTAGGCGCCGGCGTTCTTGTTCATCCAGGTCATCGGCACCCGCCCGAAGAGGTGCTCGGCCCGGCCGTAGGCGGCCTTGGAGCGGGGGCCGCGGCGCTCGGCCTCGGCGGACTCGCGGGCCAGGAGGGCGGGGAGACGGGGGTTACGGGGGTGACGGGGGAGGCCGGGGAGGTCGGGTTGACGGGGGTCGGGCATGGGCACCTCGGGCGGCTCAGCTGGAGCGGGGCGGCCGGGTGGGTGGTGATGACCCCGCCGTGGAATGGCCGCAGCCTACGCTCGAATGCGCTGGCTCTTCAAGAGATCGCGCGTGAATCGATTGCCGGTACGATCGATTCACGCGCCCTGGTCTCTCGCTCCTCCCGTACGGACGTCACCCCGCCCCGTCCGTCACGGTGTGCAGACCACCCCGCTGCACTGTGCCGCCTCCCCGTTGCCGCTCGCCCGGTTGCCGCCGCCGTCCGTGTTGCCCTGCTCGGCGTAGACGCCCCAGCCGCTGTTGTCGCGGGTGGTGTTGCCCTGGAGGGTGTGGACGGACTTGGAGACATGGATGCCGTCGGCCGCGTTGCCACTGGCCGTGTTGCGCAGGATCTTGGTGCCGGTGCCCGGGGCGGCGTCGCCGACGACATAGATGCCCCGGGCGTCGTTGCGGTTGACCTGGTTGAGTTCCAGCGTGGTGGAGAGGGACTGCTCCACGCTGATGCCGTCGCCCGTGGAGTCGTTCGCGAGGTTGGAGCTGATGACATTGCGGTCGGAGTGGATCAGCTCGATGCCGCCGGGGTTCCCGCTGACGTCATTGCCGCTGAGGGTGCTGTCATGGGCGTACTGGAGGGCGATACCGCTGTCGCCGCTGCCCTGGAAGGTGTTGGACAGGACGCGGTTCCGGCTGGAGTCGGTGAGGGACAGCCCGGCGTCCGAGTTCTGGGAGCCGGTGTTGGACTGGACGAGGTTGTCGTGCGAGCCGGACCGGAGCACGATCGCCCCGTCGCTGCTGCCGCTGACCGTGTTGGACAGCAGGGTGTTGCCGCTGGAGCCGTCCAGGATCAGGGCGGTGTCCCCGCTGTCGGTGACGGAGTTGCGCTCGATCCGGTTGCCCGTGGAGTTCTCGACGTAGATCCCCTCGCCCTGGTTCGCGGTCACCGTGTTGTCGGCGATGGTGTTGTCGCTCGAACCGCCGGTCACCGTGATACCGCGCTGGGACTGCCGGGTGATCGTGTTGTTCCGTACGTGGTTGCCGGTGTCCGCGTCGTCGAGTGCGACGCCCGCCCATTCGTTGAACTGGAGGGTGAGTCTCTCCACGACGGCGCCCGAGGTGCCGGGGTCGAGCCGGACGCCGTGGTCGAACTCCTGGACCTGGGCCGGGGTTCCGGCGGAGTTGGTGACCGTGGTGTGGTCGAAGCCGTCGTTGCGGATGCCGGTGCCAAGACCGACACCGTCCACGGTGTGGCCGGCCAGGTCGATGGTGATGCCGTGCGCGCCGACGATCAGTCCGTCGCCGGGGCAGTCGAGCAGATCGGCGCCGAGGACGACGCTGGTGGTGACCGTCTGACCACAACTGAGCTGCTGCGCGGTGGCCTGGGCCGGGGGCGCGGCGGTCAGGACACTGAGCAGGGCGGCGGCGGTGACCCCCACCGCCGCGGACCATCCCATGGACAGCTTCCTGGAGAGGCGCGTCATGCCGGGCTCCTTCTGCGTCTGAGGCTTCCGTCTCTCCGCTCAGGGTCAAGGGAAAGTATGTCGACTGCTATGAGGCGGCAAAGATTGACCTAAGACGGGTGAAGGTTGACGACAAATGGTCCTTGTGGGTGGGGAGTTGTGCTAGTTCGGGTGACTCGCTGACGGGGTGTGGGTGGTCTCGGGGATGGCGTCACGGCCCGCCGCGCATCAGGGCAACAACTGTGACACCCGGGCTTAATGGGGCGGATATCGATGGGTGATGAAGTCTGGCCAATCGCGAGCGCCCCCACGCGGACCGGCCCCCACGCCGACCGGCCCGCACGCCGACCGGCCCCCACGCCCGCGGCCCGCTACACCCACCGCCCCCCACACCCACCGAGGGAGGACACGTTGAGCCAGCCGCCGCCGCCCACCGCCGAGCAGGTGGACGCCTACATACGCACCCGACTCGCACTCGCCGGAGTCGATCTGGATCTGCTGCCCGAGACCCCCGACCCCCGGACCGGGGTCCCGACCCGGGCTCAGGCACTCGCCTCCCTGCGGTCGTTCGTCACCTCGTCGCCGCCCGCGCTGGCCGCCTGGGCGCCGCCCGCGACCCGTAAGCCCGAGGCGGTCTACGCCCAGCAGGCCGCCGCCCCGCTGCTGTACCCGTCCATCACCGAGTCCTGGACCGGAGAGGCGGACGACGAGTGAGCGCCCCCCAAGACGTCAGCGCCCGTCGAAGCGACCGCGCCGACCCGCGCCGCGCCCTCAACCGCCGTACCTTCCTCGCCGGTTCCGCCGCCGTCACCGGTGCCGTCGCCGGAGGGCTGACGCTGCCGTCGCCCGCGGTCGCCGCCCCCGCGGCCGCGAGCCGGAGCGCCGCGCCCTATCTGCCCGACATCCAGGTCCGCGACGCCGCCCGGCGCGATCCCACCGAGGCCACGCTCACCGAGGCCGCCGTCCTGATGCGGCAGCGCAAGCTGACCTCGGTCGCGCTCACCGAGGCGTACCTCGCCCGGATCGAGCGGTACGACGGCGTCTACCAGGCGTTCGCCGAGGTGACCGCCGACGCCGCGCTCACCGCCGCCCGCGCGGCCGACCGCCGGTCCACCGGCCGACGCGGGGTCCTCAACGGCGTACCGCTGTGCGTCAAGGACAACTACTTCACCCAGGGCGTGCCGACCCGCTGCAACTCGTACATCTTCGCGGACTTCGTGCCCGAGTACGACGCCACCGCCGTCGCGCGGCTCACCGCGGCCGGGGGGATCGTGCTGGGCAAGGGGCAGATGGGGCCGCTGGCCACCACCCGCGCGACCCTGCCCAACGGGACCGTGACCACGGTCAACGCCTGGACGCCGGACAACCCGGCCACCGATCCCGGCGGTTCCTCCACCGGTTCCGCCTGCGCGGTCGCCGGACGGCTGGCGGCCTCCGCGATCGGCACCCAGACCGGCGGCTCCATCGTGCTGCCCGCCAACCGGCAGAATCTCACCGGTCTCAAGCCCACCATGGGCCGCGCCTCCGTATACGGCGTCATCCCGCTGTCCTTCACCCGCGACCACCCCGGGCCGCTCGCCCGGGACGCCATGGACGCCGCCCTCATGCTGTCCGTGATGGCCGGACCCGACCCGAACGACCCCCGCACCCTCGGGCTGCCGGGCGTGCCCGACCTGGTCAGGGCCGCCACCCCGGTCCGCTCCCGGCGCGGCACGGTCCAGGTGCGGCACGCCACCCGGATCGGCGTCCCCGCCAACTTCCTCGGCTCCTCCGCCACCGCCGCCGTGCGCTCCGCGCTGCTCGACACCCTCGACGGCATCTCCGGTGTGACCCTGGTCGACATCGCCTACCCCGCCGACTGGTCCCTGCTGACCACCACCTTCAACGCGGCCCGGCTCGCCGAGCGCACCGAGCCCTTCCGGCACTGGCTGCGCGAGGACCCCACCAAGTTCGGGGTGTCCCTGCTGAGCTGGCTCCAGGGGCTGATGCTCTCGGGCGACGAGTGGCTCACCGCGCAGCGCGCCAAGAACCATCTGCTGCGCGAGGTCCTCGATGGATTCCTCGACGACTGCGATGTGGTCCTCCAGACCGATGTGGTCCCCTTCGACCTGCTCGGACTGCCGCTGATCGGCTTCCCCGCCGGGTTCGTGGGCGGGGTCCCGTCCGGGGTGCTGCTGGGCGGCCAGCCCTATGAGGAGGACCGGCTGCTGGAGGTCGTCGCCGCGTACCAGGCCGTCACGGACTGGCACACCCGGCGTCCCGCCGACCCCGCCACCGTCCCCCAGGGGGCGGCTTCGCGCTCGGCGGCGGCGGAACCTCTACGGCTGTCGGCGGAGGAGGCGGCCGAACTCTCCGCCTGAGAAGGCAGCACCCCTACCCCAGCACCCCTACCCCAGCACCCCTACCCCACCGTCACCTCCACCGGCAGCCGCTTGATCCCGTTCACGAAGTTGGAGCGGACCCGCGGCACCGCACCCGCCAGCCGTACCGAGGACAGCCTCGGGATCAGCTCCTCGAACATGATCCGCACCTCGGTGCGGGCCAGCAGACCGCCCAGGCACACATGCGGTCCGCCCTTGCCGAAGGTGACATGGTCGTTGGGGTGCCGGGTGACGTCGAAGGTGTACGGATCGTCGAACACCTCCTCGTCCCGGTTGCCCGAGGCGAACCACATCACCACCTTCTCGCCCTCCCGGACGTGCCTGCCGCCCAGTTCCACATCCCGGGTGGCGGTGCGCCGGAAGTGGTAGACGGGGGAGGACCAGCGCAGGAACTCCTCGACCGCCCCCGGGATCAGCGCCGGGTCCTCCTGGAGCCGGGCGAGCTGCCCGGGGTGCTGGACGAGGGCCAGCAGGGCGTGGCTGATGGTGTGCCGGGTCGTCTCGTTCCCGGCCACCACCAGCAGCAGGAAGTAGTTGTCGAAGTCGCGGTCGGACAGCGGCACTCCGTCGCGCGGGACCTCGTTCACCAGCCGGGACACCAGATCCGTCCCCGTGCCGCCGCGCCGCCGCCGGGCCAGTTCACGGCCGTACGCGAACACTTCCAGGGAGGCGGGGGAGCGGAACGGAAGATCCCGGTAGCGCTCGCTCTCCGCGCTGTCCAGCAGTACGTCCGCGTAGTCGGGGTCGGTGTTGCCGATGATCCGGTTGCCCCAGTCGATCAGCCGCCGGTTGTCCTCGGGCGGTACGTCCAGCAGCCGGGCCAGCACATTGATCGGGAAGTCCGCTGACACCTCCCGTACGAAGTCGAAGGTGCCCTTGGCCAGGGCCGCGTCCAGGGTGGTCGCGGTCAGCCCGCGCAGGAAGTCCGTGTATCCGGCCACGACGGACGGACCGAACTGCCGCTGGAGCAGCCCGCGCAGCGCCCGGTGCCGGACCCCGTCCAGCTCCAGCAGGGACGCCCGCTTGGCGATCTGGTCGTCGTCCACCTCCTCCAGGTTCACGAACCTGGTGGAGGTGAACGTCTTCGTGTCCCGCTCCACCCGGGCGATGTCGGCGTGCCGGGTCAGCGCCCAGAACCCCGATCCGCCCCCGGCCTCCGGCTGCCAGTGCACCGGGTCCTGGTGGCGCAGGGTGTGGAACATCCGCCAGGGCGTGACCCCGTCGGTGAAGCGGTCGAGGTCGGTGAGATCGACGTCGGCGAGCGGCAGCGGCTCGCGCACGGCGTCCGGGCCGGGGGAAGGTGCGGTGGTCATCCGGTGCGTCCTCCTCGGGGCTGCTCCCCCGGCGGTCGGCCCCGCCAGCGGCGTCACCACCGACATCGTCACGGTCAGAGGTGGTACGCGTACTCCGTGAACTCCCAGTCGGTCACGTACCGCTGGAACCGTGCCACCTCGTCCCGCTTGTAGGCGAGGTACGACGCGACGAAGGGCTTGCCGAGGACATCGGTCAGCCCGGTGTCCGCCTCCAGCGCGTCCAGCGCGGCGGGCAGGCTCGCGGGCAGCAGGGCGGAGCGCGCGCTGTCGTAGCCGTAGCCCTCCAGCGGGGCAGGCGGTTCGGCACCGGCCCGGATGCCCAGCATCGCGGCGGCGAGGGTACCGGCGATCAGCAGATAGGGGTTGGCGGTGGCGTCGCCGAGCCGCAGTTCGAGCCGGGTCCCGGCGCCGCGCTCGGGCGGGACGCGGATCATCGCGCTGCGGTTGTCGAGGCCCCAGTCGATCAGCCAGGGCGCCAGGGTGTCGGGCCCGAACCGCTTGTACGAGTTCAGCGTCGGGTTGGCGAGGGCGGCGAGTGCGGGGGTGTGGGCGAGTATTCCGGCCAGCGCGTGCCGGGCGGTCCTGGACAGCCCGTAGGGGGCGGAGGGGGCGTCGAAGGCGGAGGCGCCAGGGCTGTCGGGGGTCGCGTGGGGGGCCGCTTCGGGGGTCGCGTCGGGGGTCGCGTCGGGGTCCGTTCCCAGGGTCTCGAAGGACAGATGCAGATGGAAGCCGGAGCCGCCCGCGTCGTTGAACGGCTTGGCCATGAATGTGGCCAGCCGGCCCTCCTTGCGGGCCACCTCCTTCACCGCCGCCTTGAACCGGAACGCCCGGTCGGCCGCAGACAGCGCGTCGGAGTGGGTGAGGTTGATCTCGAACTGGCCCCCGTCGTACTCGTGGTTGCCGCCGCTCACCCCGATGTCCAGATCGCGCAGCAGCCGCAGGGCGCGCAGCAGATGGTTGTCGCCGTCGGCGCGCAGTCCGGCGGTGTAGACGGCTCCGGTGGTCTCGTCGTAGCGGCGCCAGCCACGGGCCGAGCCGGGCGCCGGTTCGCACAGGAAGTACTCCAGCTCCGGGCCCACCACCGGGCGCAGTCCCAGCTGGGTGTGGCAGCGGTCGATCACCTGGCGCAGCAGATCGCGCGGCGACTCCGGGGCCGGTGCCCCGGTGGCCGGGTCGGTGACGTCCCCCAGACAGGCGGCGACCCCCGGCTCCCAGGGCAGCGCCACCAGGGTGTCCAGATCGGGCCGTACGCAGATGTCGGGCAGCCCGGCGTCCAGTCCGCCGGGGACCTCGACCGTGTCGCCCTGCGGGCTGGTGTGGTACACGGCCCGGCAGAAGGCGAGCCCGTGCTCGACGGCGGCGGGCAGCCGGTCCAGCAGGACGTCCCGGGCGCGTTCGGTGCCCATGAGGTCGGGATAGGTCACCCGGACCACGTCGATGCCGTCGGCGGCCAGCCGTTCCATGTGGTGCCGGAGCTGCTGCCGGGCGGCCGGGTTGGCGGAGGCGGAGGCGTCGCTCACCGTGTCTCCTCTGGAGAGCTGGGAGGGGGAGGGGAGGGGGGAGGGGCGAGGGGCGGATCAGGTGTGGCGCCCCCATTTCGTTTGGTGGCAAACGGTAGGGAGCCGCAGAGGCCGCCGCAAGGGGTTCAGGCCCGGAAATTATCCGCCTGGATAGGTATTGACCCCGGCTCCGGCCGTCCCTACCTTGAGAAAGGTCGGCTTTGTTTGAAGCCAAACGACAGTCTCGGTGCGGGCCGTCCGACCCCGCCTCAGCCCCCCGCCCGCTGACCGCCGCCCGACCCGAGGAACCCAAGTGACCAGTGTCCGTGGCTACTTCCACCCCAAGACCGCGACCGGCGCGGCGTCGCTGATCCCCGCCCCGCCCTGGCGCTACTCCGGCGATCTGCTCACCGTCGAGTACCGCACCGACCCCGACCGGGTGCGCGAACTGCTGCCCGAGCCGCTGGAACTCGCCGAGGACGACCCCGGCGCGGTGGCGCTGATCTGGGCCGACTGGCAGTCCTGCGCCGCGTCCGGGGAGGAGCTGCTGGACCCGGTGCGGGCCCAGTACAAGGAGGCGTTCGCGGTGGTCCGCTGCCGCTACCAGGGGCGGACGTACTCGCGGTGCGTGTACATCTGGGTCGACAAGGACTTCGCCCTCGCGCGCGGACTGCACCAGGGCTATCCGAAGAAGCTGGGCTCCATCCACCAGACCCGGCCGCACCCCTACGGGCCCGCCCCGCGGATCGAGGCCGGGGCCCGGTTCGGGGCGACGCTCGCCGCGGCGGACCGGCGGCTCGCGCAGACCGTGGTGACGCTGCGGGAACCGTCCGAGACCAACGGGTTCGTCAACGGGCATCCGATGGCCCACCACCGGTGGCTCCCGGCGATCGAGAAGGGCGGCGGTCTCGCCCTGGACGAGCTGATCGAGTCGGGCGCCGCCGCGTTCGAGGCCGGACCGGCGTGGGTGGGCGACGCGGAGCTGGAGCTGTTCGCGTCCCCCACCGAGGAACTGGCCCGCCTTGAGGTGCGGGAGCCGATCGCCGCGTACTTCCGTCAGGTGGGCGTGGTCTGGGACGGGGGGCGGCTGCTGGAGCGGGGGTAGCGAGCCGCCTCGCGGGATGGGCGAGCCCCTCGCCGCGGCATCGAGTCCCCTCGCGGGACCGGCGAACCCCGCGTCACCGAGCCGCCTCGCCGCCCCAACGAGCCACCTCGCGGGATCGGCGCCCCCCGCCACGCCACCGAGCCCCGGCCGCGCGGTCGGTGAGCCCCGGCGCGGAGACGGCGCACCCCCCGCGCGGGGACGGCGCACCCCCCGCGCGGGGACGGCGACCCCCGGCACGGGGACGGCGACCCCCGGCACGGGGATGGCAAGACCCCGCTCCTGCCCCGCTCCCGCCCCCCGCTCCCGCCCCCCTCTCCCTCTCCGCCTCCCCCAACCTCCCAGGAGCCCCCTCCCATGCCCAAGCAACCCGAGCAGCCCGAGCAGCCTCACAGAATCACCGTCGCCGGTGTCCCCGTCGACACCCGGCACTGGATCGGAGGCCGTCGGATCGCCTCCGCCACGACCTTCGACGACCTGTCCCCGATCGACGGGACCCTCATCGGCGCGATCTCCCGCGCGACCCCGACCGACGCCGCCACGGCCGTCGCCGCCGCCAAGGCCGCCTTCCCCGCCTGGGCCGCCACCTCCCGCGCCGAACGCGCCCGCCTCCTGCACGCCGTCGCCGACGGCGTCGAGAAACGGCTCGAAGAACTGGCGCTCGTGGAGACCACCGACAACGGCGCCCTGCTCCGCTCCCACCGCCGGGGCGTGATGCCCCGTGTCGCCCACAACTTCCGCTACTTCGCCGACCACCTCCTCGCCCTGGACCACCCGGACTTCGACACCCGCGGCCACACCAACCACGTCACCTGGGACCCGGCCGGACCCAGCGTCCTGATCACCCCCTGGAACGCGCCCCTCATGCTGGCCACCTGGAAGGTCGCGCCCGCGCTCGCCGCCGGGAACACCGTCGTCCTCAAGCCCGCCGAATGGTCCCCGCTGACCGCCTCGCTGCTCGCCGACATCGCCGCCGAGGCGGGCCTGCCACCCGGTGTGCTGAACGTCGTCCAGGGCTACGGCTCCGAGATCGGCGACGCCCTCACCGCCCACCCCGACGTCCGCCGGATCAGCTTCACCGGCTCCGTCCCCACCGCCCGCCGCATCGCCGCGTCGGCCGCCGCCCGGCTCACCCCGCTCAGCCTGGAACTCGGCGGCAAGTCCCCGCTGCTGGTCTTCGCCGACGCCGACCTCGACCTCGCCGTCGATCTCGCCGTGGAGCAGTACGACAACGCCGGTCAGGTCTGTCTCGCCGCGACCCGGCTGCTGGTGGAGGAGTCCGTCGCCGCGGAGTTCACCCGCCGGTTCACCGAACGGGCCGCCCGGCTCGTGCAGGGCGACCCCCGCGACCCGGCCACCGACATCGGGCCCACCATCCACCCCCGCCAACTGGAGAAGGTCGACGGGTTCGTCCGGCGGGCGCTGGACGCCGGGGCCCGCGCGGTGCTCGGCGGCCACCCGGTCGACGGCCGCTACTACGCCCCGACCCTCCTCACCGACGTGGCCCAGGATGCGGAGATCGTCCAGGAGGAGGTCTTCGGCCCCGTCCTCACCCTCCAGACCTTCACCGACGAGGACGAGGCGGTACGGCTCGCCGACGACACCCGGTTCGGGCTCGCCGCCACCCTCGCCACCGGGGACCGCGAGCGCGCCGCCCGGGTCGCCGCACGGCTGACGGCCGGGACGGTCTGGGTCAACTGCTTCTTCGTCCGGGACCTGAAGGCCCCCTTCGGCGGCAGCCGCGAGTCCGGGGTGGGCCGCGAGGGCGGCACCTGGAGCTTCGACTTCTACTGCGACCTCAAGAACACCGTCACCGCCGCGAAGGGATGGCAGGACCATGGGTGAGATCGTCGGGGCCGGGCTGCTCGCCCATGTCCCCACCATCGTGCTCCCCGAGGCGGACCGCCTCGCACTGAACGAGGGCAAGGAGATCACCCTCGTCACCGGCCTCAACCAACTGCGCGCCGAGGTCTTCGAACGGGACGACTACGACACCGTCGTCGTCCTCGACTCGCACTGGGCGACCACCATCGAGTTCGTCGTCACCGCCCAGGACCGCCGGGCCGGACTCTTCACCTCCGAGGAACTCCCCCGGGGCATGTGCCGAATGCCGTACGACTATCCCGGTGACCCCGAACTCGCCCGGAACATCGCCTCGTTCGCGGACCGGCACGGCACCTGGATCGCCCCTGTCGACGACGCCTACCTGCCCGTCTACTACGCCACCATCAACCTCTGGAAGTTCCTGGGGGAGGGCCTGCCCGACAAGCGGTGGGTGACCATCGGGGTCTGCCAGACCGGGGACATGGAGGACCATCTGCGGCTCGGCCGGGCGCTCGCCGACGGTATCGCCGCCACGCCCGGCCGCCGGGTGCTGCTGGTCGCCTCCGGTGCCCTGTCGCACTCCTTCTGGCCGCTGCGCGAACTCCGCGCCCACGAGGCCAGCGACCCCGCGCACATCTTCACCCCCGAGGCACGGGCCGCGGACCTGGAGCGGATCGCCTGGTTCAAGGAGGGACGGCACGACCGGGTGATCGACACCATGGACGCCTTCTGGCCGCACAAGCCGGAGGCCCGGTTCTTCCACTATCTGATGATGGCCGGAGCGCTCGGCGAACACGCCTGCACCGCGCCCGCCCGGCAGTACGGCGAGTACGAGAACGCCATCGGCACCGGTCAGGTCCTGCTCTGGTTCGACCGCCCGGCCGACGGCTGGACCGCCCCCGCGTCCGTCACCGCCTCTGTCACCCCCCGCCAGGAGCAGTCATGACCGAGTACCGCCGCGTCCTCCTCGACGGGGCCGTCGTGGAGACCGTCCGGGACGGTGACGAACTCGTCGCCGGGGACGGCCGCCGCGTCAAGGCCGACAGCGCCCGCCATCTGCCGCCGGTCGTCCCGTCCAAGGTGATCGCCGTCCACCTCAACCACCGCAGCCGGGTCGAGGAGTTCCGGATCGCGCTGTCCGGCACGCCCACCTACTTCCACAAGCCCACCTCCGCGCTCAACGCCCACCAGGGGGCCGTGGTCCGCCCCGAGGGCTGCAAGTGGCTCAACTACGAGGGCGAGGTCGCCATCGTCATCGGCCGCACCGCCCGCAACATCGCCCCGGCCGACGCGGCGGCGCACATCGCCGGGTACACCGTCGCCAACGACTTCGGGCTGCACGACTTCCGGGACACCGACGCCGGGTCCATGCTCCGCGTCAAGGGCTCCGACACCCTGTGCCCGCTCGGCCCCGGCCTGGTCACCGACTGGGACTTCACCGGGAAACGGCTGCGGACGTACGTCAACGGCGAGACCGTCCAGGACGGCTCCACCGACGAGATGACCTGGGACATGCACTACCTGGTCGCCGACATCGCCCGCACCATCACCCTGTACCCCGGGGACGTGCTGCTGTCCGGCACACCGGCGGGCTCCCGGCCCGTCCAGCCCGGTGATGTGGTCGAGGTGGAGGTCGAGGGCCTCGGCCGGCTCAGCAACCATGTCGTCACCGGCCCCACCCCGGTCCGTACCGACGTCGGCGCCCAGCCGACCGAGTCCGAGGAGGTGCTCTCCACCGCGCTGGGCGGCGACTGGGAGTTCCGCGGCGTCCGTCCGCCGCGGCGCTGACCGGCGGCTCGGCGGGGAGGGCCGGCCGTACGACCGACGCGGCCGGGCCCACCGGTCCGGCCGGCCGCCCCCGCAGACGCCCCGGCCCGTACGGGACCGGCCGCACCGCCCTGCTGGACGCCGCCGTCCGGGTGGTGGCCCGCGGTGGACTGCGCGGACTCACCTACCGGGCGGTCGCCGAGGAGGCCGGGGTCACCCATGGACTCGTCGTCCACCACTTCGGCTCCCGGGACGCGCTGATCGCGGAGGCCGTCACCCACGCCGTCCGCACCTCCCTGGACAGCAGCGCCCTGGACTTCGGCACCGGCCGCCCCGCCGACTTCGCCGCCCGGCTCCCCGACCATGTCGACAACGACCCCGACCTCCAGCTCTTCCAGTACGAACTGCTTCTGGAGGCCCGCCGCCGCCCCGCACTCCTGCCGCTTCTGCGCGCGCTGTACGAGGAGTACTTCGAGGCCACCCGGCGCGAACTGACCCGGATGCTGCCCCAGCCGGTGAGCCGGGGCCGCCACCGGCTGGTGTTCGCCGCGCTGGAGGGGCTCGTCCTGCACCAGTTGGTGTTCGGCGAGCGCGAGGTGACCCAGGAGGCGCTCGCGGAACTCCGGGAGCTGCTGGCGGCGCTGGCCGCCCGGGACCGCCCCCCGCCCCCGCCACCATCCGCACCCGGAGGACCACATGACCGCCCCCACCCATGACGACTGGCTCCAGCGCGCGAAGACCTTCACTCCCCCCACCGCCCATCACATCGACGGCACCGACGAACCCGGCCCCGGAGCCGCCGTCCCGGTGCTCTCGCCCCGCGACGGCCGCACCCTCACCGAGGTCGCCGACGGCGGCCCCGCCGAGATCGACGCCGCCGTCACCGCCGCCCGCCGCGCCTTCGACCACGGCCCCTGGCCCCGCCTGGCCCCCGCCGAACGCGGCCGGGTCCTGCTCCGCCTCGCCGACCTGATCGAGACCCACCGCACCGAACTCGCCCTCGCCGTCACCCTGGAGACCGGCAAGCCGATCACCGACGCCCATGACATCGAACTCCGCGCGCTGATCGGCACCGTCCGCTGGTACGGCCAGCTCAGCGACAAACTCACCGACGAGTCCCCGCACACCGCCCCCGACGCCCTCGCCCTGGTCACCCGGGAACCCGCCGGGGTGGTCGGCGCGGTCGTCCCGTGGAACTTCCCGCTGACCCTGGCGGGCTGGAAGATCGCGCCCGCGCTCGCCGCGGGCTGCACGGCCGTCCTCAAACCGTCCGAGAACTCCCCGCTGTCCGCGCTGCTGCTGGCCCGGCTCGCCCGCGAGGCCGGACTGCCGCCGGGCGTGCTCAACGTGGTCAACGGCACCGGCCCGGTCGCGGGCCGCGCGCTCGGCCTGCACCCCGGCGTCGACGTCCTCGCCTTCACCGGCTCCACCGCCGTCGGCCGCCACTTCCTGCGCTACGCCGCCGACTCCAACCTCAAACGGGTCTGGCTGGAACTGGGCGGCAAGTCCCCGAACATCGTGCTGCCCGACGCCCCTGACCTGGACCGGGCCGCCGCCACCGCCGCCTGGGGCATCTTCTTCAACCAGGGCGAGATGTGCACCGCCCCCTCCCGGCTTCTGGTGCACACCTCGATCGCCGACCGGATCACCGAGGCGGTGGTACGACGGGCCCGCGCCCTGCGCGTCGGGGATCCGCTCGACCCGGCCACCGAGATGGGCGCGCTGGTCGGCGAGGCCCACCTCGCCCGCGTCCAGGACCACATCGCCACCGGCCACGCCGAGGGCGCCCGCCTGCTGACCGGCGGCTCCCGCACCCTCATCGCCACCGGCGGCAGCTACCTGGAGCCCACCGTCTTCGACGCCGTCACCCCCGCCATGCGGCTGGCCCGCGAGGAGATCTTCGGCCCGGTCCTGTCCGTCCTCACCTTCGACGACCTCGACGAGGCGGTACGGCTCGCCAACGCCACCGAGTACGGCCTCGCCGCCGGGCTGTGGACCGCCGACCTCTCCACCGCCCACCGCGTCTCCCGCGCCCTGCGGGCCGGAACGGTCTGGGTCAACTGCTACGAGGAGGGCGACCTCACCGTCCCCTTCGGCGGGATGAAGCAGTCCGGCAACGGCCGTGACAAGTCCGCCCACGCGCTGGAGAAGTACACGGAGCTGAAGACGACCTGGATCCAGCTGTGACCGCCACCCGGGGGGATCGCCCGCCGCACCGCCCCCTGATAGCCGTCCCCGCCCGCTTCGCCGCCTCCACCTCCGCCCTGCGCTACACCGCAGAGGTCACCGCCCGCGCCCTGACGGAGGCGGTGTGGCGGGCGGGCGGCGAGCCCGTCACCCTCCACCCGCACGCCCCCGGCGGCACCGCCGACCCCGCCGAGGTCGCCGCCCGTCTCGCCCGCTTCGACGGACTGCTGCTGCCCGGCGGCGGCGACCTGGCCCCGCACCGCTACGGCGCCACCGCCACCGACCCGAGCGTCTACGACGTGGACGACGAACAGGACGCCTTCGACCTGGAACTGGCCCGCCGGGCACTCACCACCGGCGTCCCCCTGCTGGCGGTCTGCCGCGGCCTCCAGGTCGTCAACACCGCCCTCGGCGGCACCCTCCACCAGGACATGGGCGGCCCCGACCGCGCCCACCGCCACCTGCGCCACCTCGTCGCCCCGGCCCCCGGCTCGGCCCTCGCCGCCCTCATGGGCCCGGACAAGGCGGACGTCTCCTGCTACCACCACCAGCGGATCGACCGCCTGGGCACGGGTCTGACGGTCACCGCCCGCGCGGCGGACGGCACGATCGAGGCGGCGGAACTCCCGGGCGCGGCGGGCTGGTTCCTGGCCGTCCAGTGGCACCCGGAGGACACGGCCGCCGCGGACCCGGCACAACAGGCCCTGTTCGACGCCCTGACCACCGCGGCGGCGCGCACCTCCTGAGGGACGGGACCTACTTCCGGGCCCGCCCACCCCTAGTCCCGCCGACTTCTGGTCCCGCCTACTTCCGGGCCCGCCGCCCACTGCGCCGGGGCGTCGGGCTCGCCCCGCCCAGCAGTTCCCGGCGCCGCTCCTCACCGGACTCCTCCACCTGGAGCACCACCCGGCGCAGCGCGTCGGCCAGCCCCACGCACTCGTCGTCGCTCAGCCGGGCGGTGACGAACGCCTCCTCGGCGTTGAACGCCGGGAACACCCGCCGCATGAACTCCTCGCCCTCCCCGGTCAGCGACAGCAGCACCAGCCGCCCGTCGCTGGGATGCCCCGCCCGGCGCAGCAGCCCCCGTGACTCCAGGGTCCGGGCGACCCCGGTGAGCGTCCCCTTGGAGATCCCGGCCTCCTCCGCCACCCGCCGGGTCTCGGACTCGCCCCACACCCACACCACCCACAGCACCACGAACCCGGTCCAGGTCAGGTCCGAGCCACGCAGTACCGAGTTCTCCAGATGCTGGCGGACCGCCGCCGCGGCCCGGTGGATGTTGGCCACCGCGATCATCTGCTCCCGGCGCAGCTCGATCCCGCCGAGCTTCTGGGCCGCGAGCTTCTCCGCCTCACCGATGGACCGCTGGCCGGTCACACGTGCTCCCTCGCCTCGACACCGTCACACCGTGCGCGCAGTATCGGCCACACGATCGTCCGCTCTCGCAGTGTACGGGCGCGGTCCGGCGTCCCCCTGGTGCTGCCGCCGGACGCGTCCCGCTCACGGTGTGTACGGTGAGGCACCGCCGTCCGCTTGGCGGCGCCGGAGTCCGTTGCGCAACGCGGTCCACCGGGTCCCCGCCGTCCGCGCGTCCCGCTCCGCCCCGGCCCGGCGGAACAGGGCGGCCCCGGTCAGCCCGGAGGCCACCGCCTCCTCGAACCGCCCGAGGCGCCACAGGAGTTCCCCGATCTGGCAGCGCAGCAGGGCGTCCTCGGCGGGCTCACGTTCCGTGAGGGGCAGGCCCTCGGCAAGGGCGTCCACCGCCTCTTCGAGGCGTCCCGCCGCTTCATGGGCGCGGGAGATGTCGAAGAGCGTCCCGATCTCGCGGCGGTGTTCACCGGCCGCGCGGAACACGGCCAGGGCCGCGTGGTGCGCGTCCAGCGCCTCGTCGATCCTCCCCAGGAGCCGCAGCGAGGTGCCGAGATTGCTCAGGGCGATGCCCTCACGGTCCAGATGTCCCACCGCGCGGGCGACGTCGACCGCCTGGGCGTGCAGCGCGGCGGCCTCTTCGTGGCGGCCCAGCTCCACGAGGGCGAGCCCGAGATTGCTGAGGCACGCGGATTCGCCGCGCAGATCCCCGGTCTCCTGGAGGACCGCGAGGGCCCGGTCATGCGCCTCCACGCCCTCATCGGGCCGCCCCGCCGCCGTCAGGGCGATACCCAGGTGGTCCAGAGCCAACGCCTCGTCGGAGGGGCCGCCGTGCTCGCGTACGAGGCCCAGCACGGAGGTCAGTACGTCGACAGCCACCTCGTACACGCCGAACTCCCGCAGTGCGGCGGCCAGGTTGAACAGCGCCATGGCCTCGCGGTACGGATCGGCGCAGTGACTGTAGAGGGCGGCGGACTGCATGTGCGCCGCGATGGCAGGTTCGAACTGCCCTGTCAGCTGGAGCGTGTTCCCGAGAGCGTTCAGCGCCGTGGCCTGTCGACGCCGGCTGCCGGACGCGGAGAAGAGCCGACACGCCCTCACATGGGCTTCCACCGCCTCGGAGATCCGCCCCAGCCCGGTCAGCGCGAGACCCAGAGTCATGAGGATGCTCGCCTCGCCGAGACCGTCGTCCCGCTCGCGGTACGCCTCCGCGGCCGGTGTTCCGGCGGCGACGCACTCCTCCAACCTCCGCATCGGCAACAGGGCGGCGGCGAGACAGGCACGGGACTCCGCGGTGGCGCGCCAGTCCCCGGTGACCTCGGACTGGGCCAGCGCCGCACGGTGTGTGTCGGCTCCCTGGTCGAAGCGGCGGGCCTCGCCGAGAGCCTGGCCCAGGCTGTTGAGCACCCGGACCCGCACGACCGAGGGCGGAGCCGTCTCCAGGACCGTGCAGGCGTGGCTGGCCAGGGTGATCCAGTCGGCCAGGTATCGGCGGCGTTCCAGGAACCCGGCGAGCGAGACGGTGAGCGGGACACTCGCCGCCCTGGCCGTGTCCGACGGTGACTCCGTGAGCGCGACCAGATTGGCGCGCTCCGCCTCCAGCCAGGCAGTCGCGTCGACGACGCCGGTGAATCGGCCCGCCCCGGGTGCGATGTCCGTGACCAACTGGCCGCACGCCGCCTCGACGGTGCCGACATAGAACTCCGTCAGCCGGACGACGGCCTCCTCCCGGCGGTCCTCCTCCGCCCGCTCCTCGCCCTTCTCCAGCGCGTAGAGCTGGAGCAGATCGTGCAGGGACCACCGTTCGTCCGCCGTGCGCCGCAGGAGGTGGGCCCGTGCGAGGGCGGCGAGCAGGGGCCGGGCGTTCGGGGCGCCGAGGAGCGCGGCGGCGGCCCGCGTGGACAGGTCGGGGCCCGGCGCCGCCGACAGCAGCCGGAAGACGCGGGCCTGTGCCGGGCTGAGACGGCGGTAGGAGAGGTCGAAGGTGGCGCGGACGGCGAGCGGGTGGCCGTGGTCGTCGGTGTCGGCGTAGTCCAGGGCGTCGAGCCGGGTCCGGGCGTCGGCGAGGTCGGCCGCCTGGTCGGCCAGGGAGCGGTCCGGCTCGTCCCGCAGCAGGGCGGCGATGATCCGCAGGGCGAGCGGGAGATGCCCGCAGAGCGCGACCAGTCGTGCCGCGTCCTCGGGCACGTCGGCGACCCGGTCGTCCCCGGTCCCGCCCGCGCGCAGCGCCCGGTCGAGGAGGCCGAGCGCCCCGTCCGCGTCCAGCGGGTCCAGGCTGAGGTGCTGGGCGGACAGCCCGGACAGCGCCTGGCGGGAGGTGAGGAGCGCGTGATGGGGCGGGCCGGGCAGGAGGGGCGCGGTCTGTGCGGCGCCCCGGGCGTTGTCGAGGACGATCAGGAGGGGCCTGCCCTGCCGGGCGAGGCCGTCCAGGCGCATCCGCCACAGGTCCAGCTTCTCCTCGACGGTTCGGGGCAGTTCACCGCCCTTGACGCCGAGCGCGCGCAGGAACTGGTCCGCCACGGCCCCCGGTTCGACGGGCGCGCCCAGGCTGTGGCCGTGCAGATCGGCGAAGAGGACACCGCCGGGGAACCATCCGGCCGTGTGCGCCCGGTGGGCGGTGTGCAGGGCCAGCGCGGTCTTGCCGACCCCGCCCATCCCCGCCACCACCGACACGGCGGCGACGCCGGACGGCTCCCCGGTGGGCGCCAGCCAGCCCATGACCCGCTCCACGGCCTCCGCCCGTCCGGTGAAGCCGGTGGGCTCGGGCGGCAGCGTCACCGGGCCCTGGGCGGTGGGCGGTCTCCGCTCCTGGTCCCGTCCGCCGGGCCGTCCGCCGCGCGCCCGGTCGCGTTCGTGGCGGGCGTCGGTGAGCAGCCGCCGCCACCAGCCTTCCGGCCGCTCCTCGTACCCCCGTGCCCTGGTCTGGAGATGGGCCACCAGGACCAGGACGAAGGCGGTGTGGCGGGGGCCGGGGACGGTACGGCCGTGCAGCCACTCGTGCAGGGAGGAGTCCGCCACGGTGAGCGGCGGGCGCTGCCGTGCGCCCAGCGCGACGAGGCTGCTCAGCGTCGGTCGGCCCGCCGCCTCGTACAGCGCCCGTAACTCGGCCCAGAACCGGTCCGCCCGCGGCTCCATCGGCCCACGCCCCCCTCGCCCGCACCGGAATCCCGACCCCGCCGGAAAACCCGCGCGGGTCGTGTGTCGGACCAGGCTAGGACCCTCGCCGCAGGGCCGGTAAGGACCCCGGAACATCGCCGGAAACCCCCCGGAGACGGCCTGATGACCGCACCGCCCGGCGCACCCCGCACCGGGCCCGCGTCCATCACACGGGAGCAGCCATGACCTCCACGCCTTCCACCGCCACCACCACCGCCGCCACCGCCCCGGCCGAACGACGGACCCGCACCCCGTTCCTGACGCTGGCCGGTCACGCCCTCGGCGGGCTGCTCTCCGGTGTCTTCCGGGCGCTGACCGCCCGACTGCTGGGCGACTGAGACACCTCACGGCACACGCGGCCGGGCTCAGCCCCGCCCCGGCTTCGCCGCCGACCCGTCCGACCCGTCCGACACGTCCGCCACGTCCCCCCACTCCAGCACCGTGTCGCACCACCGCTCCAGCAGCACCTGGTCGTGCCCCACGGCCAGCAGCCCCGCGCCCGTCTCGGTGCGGTACCGCTCCACCGCGGTGACCAGTGCCGCCGTGGTGGAGGCGTCCAGCATCGCGGTCATCTCGTCGCAGATCAGCCAGCGGGGCCGGAGCACCAGCGCGCGGGCGAGACAGGCCCGCTGGAGCTGGCCGTCGCTGACCTCGTGCGGGCGGCGGCCCAGCAGGTCGGGGGTGAGGCCGACCGCCGGGGTCAGTTCGGCGAGCCGGTCGGTGATCTCCTCACGGCGTCCGTTGGCCCGCAGCGGCTCGGCGATCAGGTCGGTGAGCCGCAGCCGGGGGTCGGCGGAGAGCCGGGGCTGCTGGAAGACGACGCCGATCGCGGTGCGCTGGGCGCGCGGCGCCCGGTGCCGCCAGCCGTGGACCGGGTCGCCGTCCAGGACGACCGTGCCCGCGTCGGGGCGGTGCAGCAGGGCCGCGACCCTGGCCAGCGTCGACTTGCCGCAGCCGCTGGGGCCAAGGAGACCGATCGCGCGGCCGGGCGGGACGGTCAGCGAGGCGTCCCGCACGACCGGGGTCCGGCGGCCGTATCCGGCGGTGATGGCGCGCAGCTCAAGCACTCAGGCCCTCCGGGACGTGCGGATGGTGGCAGGCCGTGCCATCGGCGGCCGGGGGCGGGGCCGCGCAGGCGGCGGTGGCCCGGGGGCAGCGCGGGGCGAAGGCGCAGCCGGGCGGGAGGTCGGTCAGCTCGGGCGGCAGCCCGGGGATCGGGGTGAACCCGCGGTCGGGCAGCGCCTGGAGCAGTCCCCGGCTGTAGGGGTGGCGGGGGCCGGGCGTCCCGAAGAACGCCTTGGCGTCGGCGAGTTCCACGATCCGGCCCGCGTACATCACCGCCACCCGGTCGGCGATCCGCTCGGCGGCCCGCAGATCGTGGGTGATGACGAGCAGCGCCCGTCCGCCGCCGCCGTCTCCGTCGACATGGCGGCGCAGTGCGTCGACGGTGTGGTCGACGAGGTCGCGGTCCAGGCCGGTGGTGGGTTCGTCGGCGAGCAGCAGGCGCGCGTCGCCGACCAGGGCGAGCGCGGTCGCGGCCCGCTGGGCGAGCCCGCCGGAGAGTTCGTGCGGATACCGGTCCAGGTGCCCGGCGGGGAACGCGGCCCGCTCGGCGGCCCGTTCGGCGGCGTCCCGTACGGCGCTCCGGCCGCGTACGCCGGTCAGCGCGGCGACCGTCTCCGCGAGCTGGGACCGGACCCGGCGTACCGGCGTCAGATGCGCGGCCGGGCTCTGCGGGATCAGCCCGACGCGTCTGCCGCGCACCGTACCGGCCAGGGTTCGTTCCCCGGCGGTGAGCAGGTCCAGGTCGCCGAGGTGGGCCGTGCCCGCCGTCTGGGCGTTGCCGGGGAGCAGTCCGAGCAGCGCGGAGGCCAGCACGGACTTGCCGCAGCCGCTCTCGCCGATCAGCGCCAGGCACTCCCCGGCGGCCACGTCGAAGGACGCGTCGGTGACCGCCGCGACCCGGGCGCCGCCCGGCAGCAGGAACCGCACGGACAGCCCGCGCACCGAAAGAACCGGTGCCTCGCGCTCGTTCACAGCATCAGCTCCGATCGGCGGCGCGGATTGATCCGTTCCCGCCAGGCCCCGGCGAGGCCCGCGATGGCGAGGGTCGGGACGATGAGGAACAGCCCGGGGAACAGGGTCGGCCACCAGTCACCGGCCAGCAGCGAGCTGCGGGCGCCCTGCACGAGGGTGCCGAGGCTCGCGGTGTGGGTGGGCAGGCCGAGACCCAGGAAGGACAGCGCCGACTCGTGCCACATGGCGTGCGGCACCATCAGCACGGCCGCGAGCCCGGCCTGCGGCAGCACCGCCGGAAGCAGATGGCGGACCGTCACCCGCCACCGCGAGGCGCCCCCGGACACCGCCGCGTCGATATACGGCCGGGCGCGCAGCGACAGCACCTCGGCGCGCACGATCCGGGCGGTGGACAGCCAGTGGGTGAGCGCGACCGACACCACCACCGGCCACACCCCCGGCCGGAACATCGCCACGATGAAGATGCCCATCAGCAGATGCGGTACGGAGGACAGGGCGTCGACGACCCGCATGACGAGCCGGTCCACCCAGCCGCCGAGCGCCCCGGCGGTCGCCCCGACGGCGGTGCCGATCACCGTCGCGGTGAGCGCCGCCGCGAGCCCCACCAGCAGCGACACCCGCAGCCCGTACACACAGCGCAGCAGCAGGTCCCGGCCCACGTCGTCGGTGCCGAACGGGTGCGCCCAGCTCGGCGGGCGCAGCTTCAGGGCCAGGTCCACGGCCTGCTGGTCGAGCCGGACCAGCGGCGGTACGAGCAGCACGGCCAGCACGGTCACGGCCACCAGCACCGCCGACACCCGGACCCGTACCGCACGGGTGGAGCGGCGCTCGGCCCCATGGGACCGCCACCGCTTCTCCTGTACCGTCGCCGCCTGCGCGGGCGGGTCACATGTCACGGAATCTCACCCTCGGATCGAACAGGCCGTACAGCAGGTCCGCGAGCAGATTGCCGAGCAGTACGGCGGCGGTGGCCAGCGTGGTCAGCGCGGCGAGCAGCGGGAAGTCCACGGCGGTGGCCGCCTCCACGGTGGCCGCCGCGATCCCTGGCCAGCTGAACACGGTCTCCACCAGCAGCGCCCCGGTGATGAGTTCGGGCACCCGGGACCCGATCAGGGTGAGCACCGGCAGCAGCCCGGAGCGCAGCGCGTGGCCGAGCAGCACGGTCCGCTCGCTCAGCCCCCGGGCCCGCGCCCCGCGCACGGGGTCCTCGGCGAGCGCGTCGGCGACGCCCTGCCGGACGTACAGCGTGAACCAGGGCAGCTGGGACACGGCGAGGACCCCGGCGGGCAGCAGGACATGGCGGGCCACCTGCCCCGCCGTGACCCGCTCGCTGGCCGTGTCGGTCAGTCCGCCGGCCGGGAGCACATCGAGCTGGAGCGCGAACAGCCACACCGCCAGCAGGGCCACCCAGAACACGGGGGCCGCCTCCAGGGTGTACGCCAGCGAGCTGACCGCCCGGTCCAGCCAGGAGCCGGGGCGGCGGGCGGCGAGGACCCCGAGGACCGTGCCGGTGAGCACGGCGAGGGCGAAGGCCAGCGCGCACAGCAGCGCCGACCACACCAGCCGTTCCCCGACGACCTCGGTGACCGGCTGGCGCAGCACGCTGGAGTAGCCGAGGTCGCCGCCGAGCGCCGAGGTGAGCCAGTTCCACCAGCGGGCGGTGAACGGCTGGTCCACGCCCAGGTTCTCGCGCAGCCGGGCGAGGGTCTCCGCGTCGGCGCCGAGCGCGGCGGTCCCGGCGTACGCCTTGACCGGGTCGAACGGGGAGGCGGCGGCCACCGCGAACACCCCGAAGGTGACCACCAGCAGCACCGGCGCGGCGAACACCAGCCGCCGGGCCGCGAGCCGCCCCATGTCGGCCCAGGGGAGCCGGTCCGTGCGGAGGATCACGCGGCGGGCTTCCAGCTCTCCAGGTTCCACCACGGCCCGCTGGCGAAGCCGTGCTCATGCGGCTCGATCTGGGTGGTCAGCCCGTCCCAGCGGTCGGCGAGGACGTACAGATGGTTGATGTGGGTGAGGAAGGTGTATCCGGGGTTCTCCACCAGCTCCCGCTGCACGGTGTCGTACGCGCTCTCGCGGGCCGCCCGGTCGGCGCTGCGCCGCCCCTCGTCGAGCGCCTCGTCCACGGCCGGGTTCGCGTAGCGGCCCATGTTGTTGAAGCCGTCCCCGGCGAGCGAGGAGTGCAGCAGGGTGTAGAGCCCGAAGTCGGGGTCGCCGACGCTGCCGAACCCGGCGAGCACGGCGTCGTCCTTCATCCGGGGCTCGATGACCTCCCAGGTGGCGGACTCCACCTTCACCTCGATCCCGGCCTTCTTGGCGTCGGAGGCGTAGGCGAGGGCGTGGTCCTGGCGCACCTTGTCGCCGGACGGGTAGAGGAGCGTGAACGAGGCGCGCTGACCGCCCTTGGCACGGATGCCGCCCTCGCCCGCCTTCCACCCGGCGGCGTCCAGGATCCGTCCGGCCCCGGCGAGATCCCGCTCGCGCTCGACGCCGTCGGCGAACCAGGTGTCCCCGACGGGCAGCGGCCCGTACGCCGGGGTCCCGGCCCCGTCGAGGATGCCCTCGACCATCGCCAGCCGGTCCACGGCGAGATCCAGCGCCCGCCGGATCGCGGTGTCCCCGGTGACCTTCCCGGACTGCGGCAGCGTGACGGCCCGGAAGTCGTACGTCTTCGCCTCGTACGTCTTCTTCCCTTCCTCGCCCTCGAAGGTGGCGGCGAGGTTGGGCGGCAGCACCGCCCCGTCGAGGTCGCCGGAGCGCAGCCGGGTGGCGCGCACGTCGTCGTCCTCGATGATCGCCATGGTGACCGTCTTCACCTCCGGCTCCCCGTTCCAGTAGTTCGGGTTCGCCTTGAAGGTGAGCTTCTCGCCCTTGCTCCAGGACGACAGCACATACGGCCCGGCCCCCACCGGCTTCGTGTTGAACTCCCCGGTGTTGGGGTCCTGCGTCCCGGCGATGTGCTCGGGCACGATCGGCAGCACGGTCCGCGCGGCGAAACCGGCGTACGGGTACTTCAGGGAGAACACGACCGTCCCGTCCCCCTCCGCCCGCACGTCCTCGATGGCGTCCAGCTCGCTGCGCGCGGTGTTGTTGGTCTTCGCGTCGAGGACGGTGTCGTACGTGAACACCACGTCCTCGGCGGTCAGCGGCTCCCCGTCGCTGAACTGCACGCCCTCGCGCAGGGAGTAGGTGTACGTCAGCCCGTCCCCGGTGATCTCGGGCAGCGCCTTCGCCAGCGCCGGGCGCAGACTGAGGTCGGCGTTCCGGGCGAGCAGCCCGTCGAAGATCTTGGAGTTGCCGTCCTTGCCGTAGCCCAGCAGCGGGCTGAGCGTCTCCGGCTCGGAGGCCACCCCGACGACCACGGAGTCGGCGGCCCCGCCCCCGTCGTCCGCGCCGCCGCCGGGCGCCGAACAGGCGCTCACGCCCCCGATCATCGCGCCCGCGACCGCGGCCGTCCGTATCCGTCGCCTGGCTCGCTTCGCCATGGGTCTCCCACCCTTAATGCCCTGCTGGTGCTGTTGCATATTAATTGCAGATAACCCCAGATCAAGCCCCCGTCCCAGCCCTTGGCGCCCCCGTACGGAGATGTTCACCACGGGACGCCGGGTCCGCGGCGGGCGCCCGGACGGTTGAAGGCCGCACGACTCTGTTCGCCGCCCCACCCCCTGGGCTACCTTCGGTAACACCCTGCTCGGAGCGGCACTTCACGCCCTCCGGCCCCGGTGCGCCCTTTTCTCCCCGCTCCTTTCCTGCACCCCCGCCCGCACGGAAGGCCACCTCCCCATGGAGCACCTCACCCCCCACCCCGCCGCCCCCTCCGCCGAAGGCGTCAGCCGCCGCCGCGCCCTCACCGTCGCCGGGGGAGTGCTGGCCACAGCCGCGCTGTCCCAGGCCGTGGCGCCCGGCGCGTCCGCCGCCGGGTCCGCCGACGCCGACGCGATCGTGGTCGGCGCCGGACTCGCCGGACTGGTCGCCACCGCCGAACTCGCCGCCGCCGGACGCCGGGTGCTGCTGCTCGACCAGGAGCCGGAGACCAACCTCGGCGGTCAGGCGTTCTGGTCGTTCGGCGGGCTCTTCCTCGTGGACTCGGCCGAACAGCGGCTCATGGGCATCAAGGACTCACCCGAACTGGCCTGGCAGGACTGGCTCGGCACGGCCGGCTTCGACCGCGGTGTGGACGACCCGACGGGCGCCGACCACTGGGCCCGCCGCTGGGCCGAGGCGTACGTCGACTTCGCCGCCGGGGAGAAACGCGACTGGCTGCACGGGCTGGGCGTGCGCTGGTTCCCGGTCGTCGGCTGGGCCGAGCGCGGCGGCGGACTCGCCGACGGCCACGGCAACTCCGTACCGCGCTTCCATGTCACCTGGGGCACCGGGCCCGCCGTGGTCGAACCGTTCGAGAAGCAGGTGCGGGCCGCCGCCGAGCGCGGACGGGTCGGCTTCCGCTTCCGCCACCGGGTGGACGGACTCGTGGTCAGCGGCGGAGCCGTCACCGGGGTGCGCGGGGCGGTCCTGGAGCCCAGCGGCGCGGCCCGCGGCAGGCCCAGCTCCCGCACGGTGGTCGGCGAGTTCGCGTTCACCGCCCCCGTGGTCGTCGTCACCTCCGGCGGCATCGGCGCCGACCACGACCTGGTCCGCCGCAACTGGCCCGCCCGCCTCGGCGCCCCGCCCAAGACGATGATCACCGGTGTCCCCGCCCATGTGGACGGCCGGATGCTGGCGATCACCGAACGCGCGGGCGGCCGGATCGTCAACCCCGACCGCATGTGGCACTACACCGAGGGCCTGCGGAACTACGACCCCATCTGGCCCGGCCACGGCATCCGCATCCTGCCGGGACCGTCGTCGATGTGGTTCGACGCCACCGGCCGCCGCTTCGGCACCCCCGACCTCCCCGGATACGACACCCTGCACACTCTCCGGTCGATCACCGCCACCGGCTACGACTACTCCTGGTTCGTCACCACCCAGAAGATCATCGCCAAGGAGTTCGCCCTCTCCGGCTCCGAACAGAACCCCGACCTCACCGAGAAGGACCTCCTCAAGCTGCTCTCCCGGATCTGGCAGACCCCCGAACCGATCGAGCGCTTCAAGGACCGGGGGGAGGACTTCGTCGTCGCCGAGACCCTTCCGCAGCTCGTCGCCGGGATGAACCGGCTGACCGGCCAGAACCTCATCGCCCTGGACGCCCTGCGCCGCCAGATCGAGGCCCGTGACCGCGAGATCGACAACCCCTACACCAAGGACGTCCAGGTCATGGGCATCCGCAACGCCCTCGCCTACCCCGGCGACTCCCTCAGCCGCACCGCGTCCCTCCACCGCATCCTGGACCCCTCCGCCGGGCCCCTGATCGCCGTCCGCCTCAACATCCTCACCCGCAAGACCCTGGGCGGCCTCCAGACCGACCTGGCGAGCCGGGTCCTGGACGCGGGCGGCCGTCCGGTCCCCGGGCTGTACGCGGCGGGCGAGGTGGCCGGCTTCGGCGGCGGCGGGGTCCACGGCTACCGCTCCCTGGAGGGCACGTTCCTCGGCGGCTGCCTGTTCAGCGGCCGAGCGGCGGGCCGCGCGGCGGCGGAGGCGACGGGGGGTTGAGCGGGGGCGGAGGCGACGGGGGGTTGAGCGGCGGCGGAGGCGACGGGGGGTTGAGCGGGGGCGGAGGCGACAGGGCGGGTCGAGCGGGGCGGCCCCGGCCGGTCAGGGCCGCTATCGCGCCCCCTCCCACCTCAGCCCACCTCACCGCGCCTCCCCGCCCCCGAACACCCCCAGAATCCGCTCCGCCGCCAGCGTCGCCGTCAACTCCCCCTCCCGGACGGCCCGTTCCAGCCCGGGAGTCAGCTCCCGTACCGCCGGATCGGACCGCAGCCGTCCCAGCAACTCGTCCCGGACCATGCTCCATGTCCAGTCCACCTGCTGGTCACGGCGTTTCGCGGTGAGCCGTCCGTCCGTGTCCAGCAGCGTCCGGTGCTGCTCCAGCCGGTCCCACACCACGTCCAGGCCCATCCCCTCCCGGGCGCTGCAACTCAGCACCGGCGGAGTCCAGAACGCGTCCTTGCCGTGCATCAGCCGCAGCGCGCCCGCCAGTTCACGGGCCGCCGCCCGCGCGTCCCGCTCGTGCGGGCCGTCGGCCTTGTTCACCGCGATCACATCGGCCAGCTCCAGGACGCCCTTCTTGATGCCCTGGAGCTGATCGCCGGTCCGGGCGAGGGTGAGCAGCAGAAACGAGTCGACCATGTTGGCGACCGCCGTCTCCGACTGCCCGACGCCCACCGTCTCCACCAGCACCACGTCGTACCCGGCCGCCTCCATCACCACGATCGACTCCCGGGTGGCCTTGGCGACCCCGCCGAGCGTCCCCGCGGTGGGGGAGGGGCGGACGAACGCCGCCGGGTCCACCGCCAGCCGCTCCATCCGGGTCTTGTCCCCGAGGATCGAACCGCCGGTACGGCTGGAGGACGGGTCCACGGCGAGCACCGCGACCCGGTGCCCGGCCGCCGTCAGCATCGTCCCGAACGCGTCGATGAAGGTGGACTTGCCGACCCCCGGGACCCCGCTGACCCCGATCCGCCGGGCCCGTCCGCTGTGCGGCAGCAGCTCCGTCAGCAGCCGCTGCGCCAGCACCCGGTGCTGCGGCCGGGCCGACTCCACGAGCGTGATCGCACGGGCGACCAGGGCGCGCTTCCCGTCCAGCACGCCCTTCACATACGTATCAACGTCGATCATGCGCGCCATGGGCGGTCACAGCTCATGGCCGAGGTCGGCCGCCAGCCGCCGCACCAGGTCGTACGCCGCGTCCGGGATCACCGTGCCCGGCGGGAACACCGCCGCCGCGCCCATCTCCAGCAGCGTCGGCACATCCTGCGGCGGGATCACCCCACCGACCACGATCATGATGTCCTCCCGGCCCTCCGCCGCCAGCTCGTCCCGCAGCGCCGGTACGAGGGTGAGATGACCGGCGGCCAGCGACGAGACGCCCACGATGTGCACATCCGCCTCCACCGCCTGCCGGGCCACCTCGCCCGGCGTCTGGAACAGCGGACCGACGTCGACATCGAAACCGAGGTCGGCGAAGGCGGTCGCGATCACCTTCTGCCCCCGGTCGTGGCCGTCCTGCCCCATCTTGGCGACCAGGATGCGCGGACGCCGGCCCTCGGCCTCCTCGAAGGAGTCCACCAGCGCCCGGGTGCGCCCGACGGACGGCGACTCCCCGGCTTCGTTGCGGTACACCCCGGAGATCGTACGGATCTGGCTCGCGTGCCGCCCGTAGACCTTCTCCAGCGCGTCGGAGATCTCCCCGACGGTGGCCTTGGCGCGGGCCGCGTCCACCGCCAGCTCCAGCAGATTGCCCTCGCCCCCGGCCGCCCGGGTCAGCGCGTCCAGCGCGGCCCGGCAGACGGATTCGTCCCGCTCCTCGCGCAGCCGCCGCAGCTTGTCGATCTGCTGGGCGCGCACCGAGGAGTTGTCGACCTTCAGCACCTCGATCTGCTCGTCGCTGTCCACCCGGTACTTGTTGACCCCGATCACCGGCTGCCGCCCGGAGTCGATCCGGGCCTGCGTGCGGGCCGCCGCCTCCTCCACCCGCAGCTTGGGGATGCCCGCGTCGATGGCCTGCGCCATGCCGCCCGCCGCCTCGACCTCCTGGATGTGCTGCCAGGCCCGCCGGGCGAGGTCGTACGTCAGCTTCTCCACATACGCGCTGCCGCCCCACGGGTCGATGACCCGGGTCGTGCCCGACTCCTGCTGGATGAGGAGCTGGGTGTTGCGGGCGATCCGCGCGGAGAAGTCGGTGGGCAGCGCGAGCGCCTCGTCCAGGGCGTTGGTGTGCAGCGACTGGGTGTGCCCCTGGGTCGCGGCCATCGCCTCCACACAGGTACGGGTCACGTTGTTGAAGACGTCCTGCGCGGTCAGCGACCAGCCCGAGGTCTGCGAATGGGTGCGCAGCGACAGCGACTTGGCGTTCTGCGGGTCGAACTGCTTCACCAGCTTCGCCCACAGCAGCCGCGCCGCCCGCAGCTTGGCGACCTCCATGAAGAAGTTCATGCCGATCGCCCAGAAGAACGACAGCCGGGGCGCGAACGCGTCCACGTCCAGCCCCGCCTCCCGGCCAGCCCGGATGTACTCCACCCCGTCCGCCAGGGTGTACGCCAGCTCCAGATCGGCCGTCGCCCCCGCCTCCTGGATGTGGTACCCGGAGATGGAGATCGAGTTGTAGCGGGGCATCCGCTGCGAGGTGAACGCGAAGATGTCGGAGATGATCCGCATCGACGGCTTCGGCGGATAGATGTACGTGTTGCGGACCATGAACTCCTTGAGGATGTCGTTCTGGATGGTCCCCGCCAGCTTCTCCGGCGCCACCCCCTGCTCCTCGGCCGCCACGATGTACAGCGCCAGGACCGGCAGCACGGCCCCGTTCATGGTCATCGACACGGTCATCCGGTCCAGCGGGATGCCGTCGAACAGCTGGCGCATGTCGTAGATCGAGTCGATCGCCACGCCCGCCATGCCGACATCGCCGGTCACCCGGGGATGGTCGCTGTCGTAGCCCCGGTGCGTCGGCAGGTCGAAGGCGACCGACAGACCCTTCTGACCGGCCGCCAGATTCCGCCGGTAGAAGGCGTTGGACTCCTCGGCGGTGGAGAACCCGGCGTACTGCCGGATCGTCCAGGGCTGGTTCACATACATCGTCGGGTAGGGCCCGCGCAGATACGGGGCCACACCCGGGTACGTGTCCAGGAAGTCCAGACCCTCCAGGTCCCGCCCGGTGTACAGCGGCTCGACGGTGATGCCCTCCGGGGTCTCCCAGAGCAGATCGTCACCGTCGGCGGCCTTCTTCACCGCCGTACGCCACTCGTCGGGGCCGCCCTCCACGGTGGGCGTGCCCAGCTCGATCCCGGCGAAGTCGGGGACGGACGACGACATCAGGACACTCCCATACGGTCGAGGGCGGCGGACAGCACGGCGACGGCGTCGCACCCGGCGAACACATAGCCGTCCACCCCCGGGTACGTCCCCGGCCGCCCGGCGAGGAACACATGGGTGGCTCCGGCGGCCCGCAGCTCGCCCGCCACCGCCTGGGCCCGCTCCTCGTACAGCGCGTCGCTGGAGCACAGACACGCCTCGCCCGCCCCGCTGTCCGCGAACGAGCCCTCGGTGACCGGTTCGATGCCGCCCGCCTGGAAGAGGTTGGCGGCGAAGGTGAGGCGCGCGGTGTGCGCGGCGGCCGGGCCCAGCGCGGCCAGGAACACCCGGGGCCGGGCGCCGGTCGCGGCGAGGTGGGCGTCCGAGCGGGCCCGCAGCGCCTCGAAGTCCTCGTCCCGCCGCACCCGGGGCAGCCCGCCCGACGGCGGCTCGGGCGCGGGCTCGCGCTCCACCGGCTTCTCCGCGAGGAACGGGAACTCGCTCACCCCGGTGACCGGCTCACGCCGGGTGGCGAGCCGCGCCTTGCGCGCCGCCCAGGTCTCGGCGAGCCGGTCCCGCAGCAGCCCCGAGCGCAGCGCGGCGCGCTGCCCCCCGGCCCGCTCGATCTCCTGGAAGAACGCCCACCCGGCCCGCGCGAGATCGTCCGTCAGCCGCTCCACGTAGGACGACCCGCCCGCCGGGTCGATGACCCGGGCGAGATGCGACTCCTCGATCAGGATCACGGAGGTGTTGCGGGCGATCCGCCGGGCGAACGCGTCCGGACGGCCCAGCGCGTGGTCGAACGGCAGCACGCTCACCGCGTCCGCGCCGCCCACCCCGGCGGCCAGCGTGGCGACGGTGGCCCGCAGCATGTTCACCCACGGGTCGCGGGGCGCGGTCATCACCGACGACGTCACCACGTGCTGGCGCTGCGGGCTCGGCGCCCCGCACACCTCGGTCACCCGCGCCCACAGCCGGCGCGCGGCGCGCAGCTTGGCGATGGTCAGGAACTGGTCGGCGGTCGCCGCGTACCGGAACTCCAGCTCCCCGGCCGCCTCGGCGACACCGAGCCCGGCGTCCGTCAGCTCCCGCAGATACGCCACCCCGGTGGCCAGCGAGGCGCCCAGCTCCTGCGCCGCCGACCCCCCGGCCTCGTGGTACGGCAGCGCGTCCACGGTCGCCGCGCGCAGCCCGTTGCCCGAGGTGAGCAGCAGCAGATCGGCCACCGGCGCGCCCTCGTACGGGGCTCCGGTGCGGGCCTCGTACCCGAGCGGATCGGCGCCGAGCGTGCCGCGCAGGGCGTGCGGCAGGACCCGGCGCGCGGCGGCGACCCGCAGCAGCTCCCGCGCGGCGGGCGCGACCTCGGTCCCGGCGTCCAGCACGATCGGTGCCAGGTCGAGATACACCCCCTCCAGCACCGCGTCGAGCGCGTCGACCGCGATGCCGCCGGGCCGCCCGACCTCCAGCCACAGCGAGGTGACCCCGTGCTCCAGATCGGCGAGGACGGCCGCGTTGTCCGCCACGGTGTGCCGCTGCCGTACGTCCCAGCCGCCCGCCGTGCCCCCGGCGGCCGTACCGCCCCGTACGAACGGGGCGAAGCCGGGCAGCCCGGGGTCGGGCGCGCTGTCGTGCGCGGTGTAGAGGGGACGAGTGCGGAGCCCGTCCTCCAGCGGCGTGGACAGGGCGTCCTCCGCCTCGGCTCCCGAGACTTCCTTGCCCGACTTGCGCAGGACACCCGCCACGAGGCGCTGCCACTGCTCATGGGTCGCTTCCGGGAACTCGGCGGCCAGGGAGAGCCCGTCGTCAGGCAGGACCGTCATGGCTCGGATGCTAGGCCAGATCGATGACCGACCATCAGTGGACGCGACTGTGACCTTCTTCTCCTAGGGGGTGTGACGAGCCGCTCTAGGGGGCGGGGGGTCCCTTTGGGGGTGGGGGAGCGGAGTACCGCGGCGGTGCGGGTGAGGGTGTTTCGGGGGTGGAGTGAGGGCGCCCCGGCGGTGGGCGTGAAGGGCGCTCCGGGAGTGGGCGTGAGGGGTGCTCCGGGGGCGGGGACGAGAGGAGTTCCCCGCGCGGAGATGAGGGCTTCTCAGGGGGCGGGACGGGTGCGGCAGCGTCGCGGGGGCGAGGGCGCCGGGCGCGCGCGGGCGGCAGCCGTACGTCTCCCTCACCTCCGCCGGGCGGAGGCGAGGGGCCACGCGGGGCGGACCGTTCCTGGTCCCCCGGCTCTCCCAGCCCGCCGGGCGCCCTGAGGTCTTACGGGTCGTACGGCCGTACCCCCGAGCGGTAGCGGCGATGGTGTTCTGGGGGAGCCGTCCGGGCAGGTGGACGCGGTCGGTGGCCGTCACGCGGCCGTTCGGGTGACGGGCCCGGCGCCCGGACCCGTCCGGGCGCACCAGTACGCCGCCTCCCACCTGAAGCCCTGAAGCCCTGAACCCCCAAAGCTCAGGAGCCCGCCCGCCCCGTCAGGGTCAGCCCCCCGTCGCCGCCGAAGGGCTCGGCGTCGGGTTGGCCGTGTTGACGCCCAGGTCGGGGCGGGGGGTGAGGACGAGCACGGGGGCGCCGGGCTGCGGGGGCGGCGGGGTCAGCTGGTCCTTGGGGAGTTTGGGCGGGGTGGTCTGCTGGAAGTTGACCTGGTCGTGATTGACCAGCCCGGTCTTCTCCAACACGGTGATGTGGTCGAGGACGGTGTCGTTGGCGAGGTCGGCCAGCTGCCGGACCAGGGTGTTGCGGGTGTTGGCGCGGGTCTTGGCGACCACCGGGAAGATCTGCCCATGGGTGACCCGCATGATCTGCACGGCCGTGGAGTCGAAGGAGTTGCCCTGCTCGGCGGCGACCGTCGCCACGAACTGCTGCTGCTGGGGGCTCGCCTGGTTCGGCAGGCTGATGTTCAGCTGGGGCGCGATCTTGCGGCACAGCTCGTCCAGCCCGGCGTGGCCCACGATCAGATGCTTGCCCGCCTCCTTCATCTCCGCCGACGTCCCCCGCTCCATGGCCAGCTCGCCGAGCGGGTACTCCCACAGCCCGGCCGCCCGTACCTTCACCACGAAGTCCCGGTCCGCCTCGGTGAGCGGCCCCCACTGGGTGTTGGCGATGATCCGGCTCTGGTCCTCCGTGGTGGTCTCCACCCCCAGCATCGCCGGGTAGGCGAGCGCGGTCAGGGTGAGCCCCATCGCGCCGAAGACGAAGAGACTTCCCACCTTGGTGCGGGAGATGGGCATGTGGACTCCTGACCCGAACGGCTCGTACCTCACGTACCTCTGTACGAAAGGAGATACGGACGGCCGCCCGCGAAGCGTCACCGCGCCCCCGGGATTTCCCGCCCGGATCATGTGGAGTGCGTCACACCTTTGTACGAGTCGGTCGCACACCGTGTCGCAGTTGGGCCGAACGGGTGACTTGACGTAAGAATGGCTGGTGCAGGGCATGAAGGCGGGGCCGGACACGGCACGGCAGGGTACGACGAGGCGGATCGGGGGAGCCGGTGAACCACAGGGACGTCACCGATGAACAGTGGGAGGGGCTGGCCCAGGTCGTGCCGTTGCGCGGCCGGGACGCCTGGCCGTCCGCCGTGGGCCACCGGGCCCTGCCGGACGCCGAGACCGAGGCCCGCCGCCGCTTCGTGGTGCTGCGCGTCAATGTCTTCGCCGACGCCCGCGAGGTCGCCGAGACGCTGATGGCCGGGATACCGGTGCTGCTCGACCTGAGCGGGGCCGAGCCCGATGTCGCCAAACGGGTCCTCGACTTCAGCACCGGCGTGGTCTTCGGCCTGTCCAGCGGGATGCACCGGGTGGACCGCAATGTGTTCCTGCTGACCCCGCCCGGCACCGAGGTACAGGGTCTGATGGCCGGAATGGGCGCCCCGGGCCACTGACCCGGCCCCCCGCCGCGGCCGTCGTCGCCCGTTCGTAGGAAGACCGGCCCGGTGCAACGTTTCAGCGGAATATGACGGTCCTACGTTCACCCCCATGGCCAGGACCGACGCACCACCCCCGCCGCCGCCCCCGCGCGCCCTCTCCCGCCCCCATCTCACCGAACTGCGCCTGTCCGCCTTCGCCGCGCATCGCCGCGCCACGGTCCCGCTGACCCCGGTCACCCTGCTCACCGGCCCCAGCGGCAGCGGGAAGACCAGCGCCCTGACCGCCTGCGCGGCGCTGGCCGGACTCGCGGGCGGCGCCGCCCTCGGGGAGGTGTTCCCCGACCCCGCGGCCTGGGTCCCGGACCGCGCCCGCCCCGACGCCGAGCGCCGTCGCGGCTTCCGGATCGGCTGTACGGCCGCGGGCCCGGACGGACCCGTCCGGCTGGATGTCGCCGTGCAGGCCGAACCCGCCCTGCGGATCGTCGGCGAACGCCTCTCCGCGGCCGGAAGGGTCCTGCTGGAGACCGCCCTGCGCGACCCCGGCCGCCGGACCGTCCAGGCCGCCTGGCACACCGCGGGCTCCGCCCGGTTCACCCGCGCCCCGCTCCCCGACGACCGGCTCGCCACCGCGCTGCTGCCGCTGCGGGTGGCCGGGAAGACGGATGGGCAGCGCCATGTGCTGGCCGCCGCCGAGCAGATGGTGCTCGCCCTGCGCGCGGTGTTCCCGCTCGACCCCCGCCCGGCCCGGATGCGCGACCCGGTGCCCGTGGGCTCCGACCGGCTGCTCGGCGGCTGCGACAACCTCGCCGGGGTGCTGTGGCGCACCCGTCAGGAGTGCCCGCGCCGCCACGCCCGTCTGGTCGACGTGGTCCGCGCGGGCTGCCGGGGCCCGGTCGCGGACGTCTACGCCGAGCCCTGCGCCCCCGCCACCGTCCGCGCGCTGATCGACCGGGGCGGCGGACTGCGCACCGACTTCGCCCGGCTCGGCGACGGCGAACTGCGCTATGTCGCCCTCGCCCTGGCCCTGCTCACCGGCCCCGGTGTGCTCGCCGCCGACCCGCCCGGCGAGGTCCCCCCGGCGCTGCGCTCGCTGACCGTGCTGGCCGACGGCCTGGACCGGGCCCTGGACCCGGTGCAGCGGGCGGCGCTGCTGCGGCTGGCGGTGGAGACGGCCGGGGACGGCCGCTTCCGATGCGTGGCCGCGGTCAGTGACGCCTCCTGGGCCACCGGGGCGCCCGGAGTGACGGTGGTACACCTTGATCCGTGAGCGACGAACACGACGGCCGGACCGCACACCCCGGACAGCCCGCCCCCGGTGACCCGCCCGACCTGGCGGCCCTCCAGCGTCGGCTCGCCGCGTTCGCGGCGGCCCGCGCCTGGCAGCCGTACCACACCCCCAAGAATCTGGTCGCCGCGCTGAGCGTGGAGGCGTCCGAGCTGGTGGAGATCTTCCAGTGGCTGACCCCGGAGGAGTCGGCGCGGGTGATGGACGACCCGGGGACCGCGCACCGGGTGCGCGACGAGATCGCCGATGTGCTGGCGTATCTGCTCCAGTTGTGCGAGGTGCTCGGCGTCGATCCGCTGGCCGCGCTGGACGCGAAGATCGACCGCAACGAGCACCGGTTCCCGGCGCCCTGAGCCGGGCGCGCCGCGTGGACCCGGGTGATCCGCTGTGCCGTGAGTGACAGGGGCGGCATCACGGACGAGTCCGGACAACTCGGGGATTCGATCACTCCGTTACTACACTCCGTAACTGAAATCCTTGATGAATCCGAATCGTTGTCCGCAGATTTCCGTCTTCCTCTGGCTTTTCGTCTCACTCACCCTCACTCTGGGTAGTGGACAGCGGAGTTCGGGCGGACAGACGGGGCGGCCCATGGACGCGGTGCGGCTCATCGTGACGAGCAGGCGGGCGCTGGCGGCGAGCGACGGGATATCGGAGACGTTGGCGGAGGTGTGGCAGGCCCAGTGTCTGGCACAGGCGATAGGCAGCAGACTCGCGGTCTTCGGACCGCCCGAGCTGCGCGGCGAGGCGCTCGGCCTGACCGAACTGGCGGGCCGGGGCTGCGGAGTGCTGGACGAGCCGAAGCTCGGCCCCGGCGAACTGCGCGCGGCCCAGCTCTCGGAGCTGGGCGACGCCCGGCAGGCCCTGATGTACCTCGGCGGACTCCTCGGCGAGGTGGGGATAGCCCTGGTCGGCGTCGCCAGCTGTGCGGACGACGAGGGGACGTACTGGTCGTGCATGGAGGCGATCGACGCGGCGGACGAGTCCCGTGACCGTATCCGGGACATGCTCCGCAAACTCGCGGACCGCGAGGCGGCGGCCCTGGCCCGGCGCGAGGCGGGTTAGCTCCGGCGCCTATAGGTGTCCGGCGCCGGGGTCTCACACACCCGAGGCGCTGAGTCCCTGCTCGTCCTCCTCGACATGCCCGCGGCCCGGCGCGGTGCCGCTCCCGGCTGCCTGGAGGTCGGCGTCCAGGGCGTTCAGATCCGCGCTCAGCGCCGCCATCAGCTCCTCCATCTGCTGCAACAGGCCCTTCGGCTGGGCCGCTCCGCCCTGCTGCGGCACGGTTTCCTCGGACATGACGGCCTCCTCGGCCCCAGGCCCCCGCGAGGGCCGCTGCGAAAGTCGCCCCCGAGCCGCACGGCCGGATGCGGGCGCCGGTCGCTCCGGCTCCGCCCGAGCCAACGATCACCACGGAACCGGGTCACTGGTCCGAGCGCCCCGCGCCCCACGGTGTTGACGAAGTTCACCCGACCGAGGATCCCGACACGGCCGACGCCCGACACGATCCGGCGGGATTCCAGGCCGGAGCACCGAGACCACGCACCTCCGCGTCCCCACCTCGCCGCCACTGCCGCCCACTTGGGAGGGGGCTCCCCTGCCCGACATGGCGATCGTCGCCCGCAGCGCACCGGCGTCCTGCCTCGTCCCGGCCCTCGCGGCTGTCCGTGCGCGCGGGGTGACGTGCGTGGCCCCGTTCACCATCGCCGGGACGGTACCCAGCCGCGTTCCGGCATCGCGCCCGTGCCCCTGTGCATGATGGCCCCATGGATCTTCGCATCTTCACCGAGCCCCAGCAGGGGGCCACGTACGACACGCTGCTCACGGTCGCCAAGGCCACCGAGGACCTCGGGTTCGACGCCTTCTTCCGTTCGGACCACTACGTCAAGATGGGCTCGGTCGACGGGCTCCCCGGGCCCACCGACGCCTGGATCACGCTGGCCGGGCTCGCCCGCGAGACCCGCCGTATCCGGCTCGGCACGCTGATGACCGCCGGGACCTTCCGGCTGCCCGGCGTCCTCGCCATCACGGTCGCCCAGGTCGACCAGATGTCCGGCGGGCGGATCGAACTCGGCCTGGGCGCGGGCTGGTTCGCCGAGGAGCACGCCGCCTACGGCATCCCCTTCCCCAAGGAGAAGTTCGGCCGGCTCGAGGAGCAGCTCGCCATCGTCACCGGGCTGTGGGAGACACCCGTCGGCGACACCTTCGACTACGACGGCACCTACTACCAGCTCAAGGACTCGCCCGCGCTGCCCAAGCCCGCCCAGGCCAAGGTGCCCGTGCTGATCGGCGGCCACGGCGCCACCCGCACCCCGCGGCTGGCCGCCCGCTACGCCGACGAGTTCAATGTGCCGTTCGCCTCCATCGAGGACAGCGCCCGCCAGTTCGGCCGGGTGCGCGCCGCCGCCGAGGAGGCCGGCCGCAAGGGCGACGACCTCGTCTACTCCAACGCCCTCGTGGTCTGCGTCGGCAAGGACGACCAGGAGGTCGCCCGCCGCGCCGCCGTGATCGGCCGCGAGGTCGATGAACTCAAGGCCAACGGCCTCGCCGGTTCCCCGGCCGAGGTGGTCGAGAAGATCGGCCGCTACGCCGACGCCGGGGCGAGCCGGGTCTACCTCCAGGTCCTCGACCTCGACGACCTGGACCACCTGGAGCTGATCTCCGCGCAGGTCCAGTCCCAGCTGTCCTGACGGCGGCGGCACCGGAGCGATATCCGAAGGCGGGCGCCCGTACCCGCGTGCGAAGGTAGGACCGTCGTCCTGCCGAGCCCTCAGGATCACCGTCCTGGGGGCTTTCGCGCGCACGGCGTCCGTGAACCGCCCAACCGCCCAACCGCCCAACCGTCCGGCCGGAGAGGCCCCGCCCATGTTCCTGACCATCACCACCACCGGCGTCCCCGAACGTCCCGCCACCGACCTCGGCTTCCTGCTGCACAAGCATCCCGACCGGGCGCAGACGTTCTCCACCTCCCACGGCACCGCGCACGTCCTCTACCCCGAGGCCGACGTGGAGCGCTGCACGGCGGCCCTGCTGCTGGAGGTCGACGCGGTGGCGCTGGTGCGCCGGAGCAAGAGCAAGGGCCGCGGCGGCGCCCCGGACGCGGCCCTCGCCCAGTACGTCAACGACCGCCCCTACGCGGCCTCCTCGCTGCTCGCGGTCGCCCTCAGCGCCGTCTTCTCCAGCGCCCTGCGCGGAGTGTGCCGGGCCCGGCCCGAACGCGCCGCCGAGCCGCTGCCGCTGCGTGTCGAGGTGCCCGCGCTGCCCGCCCGCGGCGGCCCCGACCTGGTCCGCGCCCTGTTCGAGCCGCTCGGCTGGACGGTCACCGCGCGGGCCGTGGCGCTGGACGAGGGATTCCCGGAGTGGGGCGACTCGCGCTACGTCCGCCTCGTCCTGGAGTCCGACACGCTGACCCTGTCCGCCGCCCTGCGCCATCTGTATGTGCTGCTGCCGGTGCTGGACGACGCCAAGCACTACTGGGTCGCGCCCGACGAGGTCGACAAGCTGCTGCGGGCCGGTGAGGGCTGGCTCCACCAGCACCCCGAACAGCAGCTGATCACCAGCCGCTACCTCGCCCGCCGCTGGTCCCTGACCCGCGAGGCCCGCGAACGGCTGGAACTGCTCCGGCTGGCCGAGACCGACGACAGCGAGGTCGAGGAGATCGACAACGCGGTCCCGGAAGAGACGGGGGACGAGACGGGAGAGGAGACGGACGCCTCGGACGGGAAGGCCGTGCCGCTCGCCGTCCAGCGCCGGGACGCGATCCTCGCCGCGCTCCGCGAGGCGGGCGCCACCCGCGTCCTGGACCTCGGCTGCGGCCAGGGCCAGCTGGTGCAGGCGCTGCTGAAGGACGTCCGTTTCACCGATGTCGTCGGCGTCGATGTGTCGATGCGGGCGCTGACCATCGCCGCCCGGCGGCTGAAACTGGACCGCATGGGCGAGCGCCAGGCGTCCCGCGTCCAGCTCCTCCAGGGCTCGCTGTCCTACACCGACCGACGACTCAAGGGCTACGACGCGGCCGTGCTCAGCGAGGTCATCGAGCACCTGGACCTGCCGAGGCTGCCCGCCCTGGAGTACGCGGTGTTCGGCGCCGCCCACCCCCGTACGGTCCTGGTGACCACCCCCAACGTCGAGTACAACGTCCGCTGGGAGTCCCTCCCGGCCGGGCATGTCCGGCACGGCGACCACCGCTTCGAATGGACCCGGGCCCAGTTCCGCGCCTGGGCGGCCACGGTCGCCGACCGGCACGGCTACGCCGTGGACTTCCGGCCCGTCGGCCCCGACGACCCCGAGGTCGGCCCGCCCACCCAGCTGGCCGTGTTCACCCTGACCGAGCGGACGGAGGCGAAAGCAGCATGACCGACACCACCGACACCACCACGACACCCGTCGCCGGGCGGACCCTGCCCGTCACCGACCTCTCCCTGGTCGTGCTGGTCGGCGCGTCCGGCTCGGGCAAGTCCACCTTCGCCCGCCGCCACTTCAAGCCCACCGAGGTGCTCTCCTCCGACTTCTGCCGGGGCCTGGTCTCCGACGACGAGAACGACCAGAGCGCCTCCCGGGACGCCTTCGACGTCCTGCACTACATCGCCGGAAAACGCCTGGCGGCGGGCCGCCGTACGGTCGTCGACGCCACCAGCGTCCAGCCGGACGCCCGCCGTCAGCTGATCGCCCTGGCCCGGGAGTACGACGTACTGCCGATCGCGATCGTGCTGGACGTCCCGGAGTCGGTGTGCGCCGAGCGCAACGCGGCCCGCGCCGACCGGGCCGGGATGCCCCGCCGGGTCATCCAGCGGCACATCCGCGAACTGCGCCGCTCCCTGCGCGGACTGGAACGCGAGGGCTTCCGCAAGGTGCATGTGCTGCGCGGGGTCGAGGAGATCGACGCGGCGACCGTCCGCACCGAGAAGCGGTTCAACGACCTCACCCACCTCACCGGCCCCTTCGACATCATCGGCGACATCCACGGCTGCGCCGCCGAACTGGAGTCCCTGCTCGGCAAGCTGGGCTACACCGACGGCGTCCACCCGGACGGCCGGACCGCCGTCTTCGTCGGCGACCTGGTCGACCGCGGGCCCGACAGCCCGGCCGTGCTGCGCCGGGTGATGGGGATGGTCAGGAGCGGGAACGCGCTGTGCGTGCCCGGCAACCACGAGAACAAGTTCGGCCGCCACCTGAACGGCCGCAAGGTCCAGCACACCCACGGGCTCGCCGAGACCGTCGCCCAGATGGCGGGCGAGAGCGAGGAGTTCCGCCGCGAGGTCGCCGAGTTCATCGACGGACTCGTCAGCCACTACGTCCTCGACGGCGGCAAGCTGGTCGTCTGCCACGCCGGGCTGCCGGAGAAGTACCACGGCCGCACCTCCGGCCGGGTCCGCTCGCACGCCCTGTACGGCGAGACCACCGGGGAGACCGACGAGTTCGGGCTGCCGGTGCGCTACCCGTGGGCCGAGGACTACCGGGGCCGCGCCGCCGTGGTGTACGGCCACACCCCGGTCCCCCAGGCCACCTGGCTGAACAACACCATCTGCCTGGACACCGGCGCCGTCTTCGGCGGCCGGCTCACCGCGCTGCGCTGGCCGGAACGCGAACTGGTCGACGTACCCGCCGAGCGGGTCTGGTACGAGCCGGTCCGGCCGCTGCGCGCGGAGGCGCCCGGCGGGCACGACGGGCGTCCGCTGGACCTGGCGGACGTGCAGGGGCGGCGGACGGTGGAGACCCGGCACGCCGGGCGGATCACCGTGCGCGAGGAGAACGCGGCGGCGGCCCTGGAGGTCATGAGCCGCTTCGCGATCGACCCGCGGCTGCTGCCCTATCTGCCGCCCACCATGGCCCCGGCGCCGACCAGTACGGCCGACGGGTTCCTTGAGCACCCGTCGGAGGCGTTCGCCCAGTACCGGGAGGACGGCGTCGAGCGGGTCGTGTGCGAGGAGAAGCACATGGGGTCGCGGGCGGTGGCCCTGGTGTGCCGGGACGCCGCCGCGGCAGGACGGCACTTCGGCGTCGACGGCCCCACCGGCTCCCTCTACACCCGCACCGGCCGCCCCTTCTTCACCGACGGCACCCTGACCGAGGCGGTCCTCGACCGGCTGCGCGCCGCCATCGACGCGGCCGGGCTGTGGACGGAGCTGGAGACGGACTGGCTGCTGCTGGACGCGGAGCTGATGCCGTGGTCGCTGAAGGCGTCCGGGCTGCTGCGCACCCAGTACGCGGCGGTCGGCGCCGCCGCCGGTGCGGTCTTCCCGGACGCGCTCGCCGCCCTGGAGCGGGCCGCCGCCCGCTCCGCCGACGTCACGCCCCTGCTGGACCGCCAGCGCGCACGGGCCGCGGACGCGGCGGCGTTCACCGACGTCTACCGGCGCTACTGCTGGCCCACCGACGGCCTGGACGGGGTCCGCTTCGCCCCGTTCCAGCTCCTCGCCGTCCAGGGCCGCAGCCTCGCCGCCCTGCCGCACGACGAACAGCTGACCCTGCTGGACCGCCTGGTCGAGCACGACACCACGGGCCTGCTGACCACCACCCGACGCCTGTACGTCGACACCGCCGACCCCGCCTCCGTCGCCGCCGGAGTCGACTGGTGGCGGGAGATGACCGGCCGGGGCGGCGAGGGCATGGTCGTCAAACCGCTCGGCGCGCTGGTCCGCGACCCGAAGGGACGGCTGGTGCAGCCCGGCCTCAAGGTGCGCGGCGCGGAGTACCTCCGGCTGATCTACGGCCCCGAGTACGCCCGCCCCGACCACCTGGACCGTCTGCGCCGCCGCTTCCTCAACCACAAGCGCTCCCTCGCCCTGCGCGAGTACGCCCTCGGCCTGGAGTCCCTGGACCGCCTGGCGGCGGGCGAGCCGCTGTGGCGGGTGCACGAGACGGTCTTCGCGGTCCTGTCCCTGGAGTCGGAACCGGTCGACCCCCGCCTGTGACGCCCCCGCCCGTGTCGGAGCGCTGCCCCTCCGGGTGACGCTCACGATCGGGCGGGTCGCCGCCGTACCGCCCGTCCGGTCTCCGCCCACGACCGGGCGGGCTGCCGGGGGATGCGTTCGTCCGACGCCCGGCGGGCTGCCGTGCGTCCGCTCGGGTTTTCGCCCGTGGCGTGGCGGGGTGCCCGGCCACCCGCCCGGTTGCCGTCCGTCGTGCGGCGACGGATTGCCAGCCGTCCGCCCGGCCTTCCGACTGCGGTCGGGCGCGGCGCCGGGCTGTCCGTCCGGGTTCGTGTCTGTGGTCGGGCGGGGCGCCGGGCTGTCGGTCCGGGTTCGTGTCTGTGGTCGGGCGAGTTGTCGGGCTGTCCTTCCGGGTTGCCGTCCCCGGTCGGGCAGACGGCTGAGGTCTTCGTCCGTGGCGTGGCGTGTTGCCGGGCGGCCGTCGGAGTTTCCGTCCGCTGTCGGGCGGGTCGCCCGGTGGTCTGTCCGGGCCCTCGCCCGATGCCCTGCGGGCCGCCGCGCGTTCCCTCGGGCTCGCCCCGTGGCGGATCGGGGTGCCCGGCCTCCCGCCCGGTTGCCGTCCGTCGCGCGGCGGCGGGTTGCCAGGCATCCACGCGGCCTTCTGGTCGTGCGGCGGGGGCTCCGCCCGGTCTTCCGTCCGTGGCCCGGCGGGGCGCTGGGCGTAAGCCCGGCCTCGCGTCCGCGTACGCAGGCCGCTCGCCCGCCCTCCGGCAGGGCGCCCCGCCCCGCGATTCCCCCCCGACCGGGCACCCGTCCATCCCCCGGCGGGGTACCCCGCCATCCCCCTCCCGGGCGCCCCGCATCCCCCACACCCCCCCAAGGAAACAGTGCGTGAGCGTCGTATGAGGTTCGGCTGGTGGGGAAATTGACGGTGCGTGAGAGATTCTGGAGTGATTCCGCCGCGGTGGATTCCGGTCAAGTCGGCTCCCGAACGGGCTAACTTGGCCGGAGGCTGCGGCTCCTTTCCCAGGGGCCCCTGGTTAACCGCTGGTTGCCGTGCTAACTTCGCTGGCCGGTCAGGCAGGGAGAACCGGCTTCGGGGGGACAGTCGGTGACGATGGGCGCGGGGGTCGACGGACCCGACGGCGACGCGGTACGCGCGCGCGGAACGCGATTACTGCTGCGGTTGACCAATGAGCTGTGCCACCTCGGCTGTATGGAGGACGCGCAGAGCCGTCTCCAGTTCGGTGGGCTCCTCGGCGATCTGCTGGGCCGCCAGGTCGATCTGCGCGGCATCAAACTCCGTGAGGACGTCGTCGTCCTGGTCCGCACCGCGCTGGGCGCGGCCGGTGGTGAACGCCTCCTGGTCGACGTGGTGCGCATCCTCGAAGGGGACCTCGCGGGCGACGACGTCGACCGGCTCCTGGACGACCTGCTCACCCCCGCCGCGACCGGCCGGCCCGCGGGTCCGGTCGCCCCCGACGACATGGCCACCGCCCGTGCCGTGCTCGCCCAGGGCGAGATCCCCGCCGTCCGGCTCCGGGACGACCTGGTCGAGGAGCTGAACGGGGTCGACCTGCCCACCGGTCTCCAGCCGGACCAGCTCTTCCAGCACCTCCTGGACCGCAACGTACAGCCCGACGGACTGCCCCCCGCCGTGCTGCTGCTCGACCGCGCCGCCCGGATCGCCCTCGTCCCCGCCCATCGCGCCGCGCTGGGCGAGTGGGCCGACGACTGGGCCGCCCGCGCCGGGCTCACCGAGCCGCTGCGCGAGCGCCGGACGGCCCGTGTGACGGCGGCCCCCGACCCCGACATCCCGCGCTGTCTGGTGGTCGCCGTGGAACCGGCCCGGGACGGCACCGACGAGATCGTCGTCCGCCCCTGGCTGAACTCGGTGCCCGGCTACTGGGACCCGCAGCCCGGCGAACCCGCCGTCACCACGCTCGACCACCTCGGCACCGCCGTCGAGCGGGCGCTGCGCCAGGGCGCACGGCTGTGGTCCGTGCCCGCCGAGCCCGGCGCGGGCGGGCGCCGCCCTCCACCGCCGTATGTCGAATTCGTACTTCCGTACGACCTGCTCAATCATGACGTGGCCGGTCTGACCCATCGCATCGGCGATGGACAGCCCCTGCCGCTCAGCCTCAAGTACGGCGTCCACCTGCGCAGTCTTGAGCGGATGCGGACGGACGACGCCCTGGTCCGCGACCAGTGGCGGGAGCGCTGGCGGATGCTGCGCGAGCACGGTGTGGCGGTGCACGGCTGGCGCGAACCGGACGGCCGTACGCCCGGCGCGTGGCAAGCCACCCTCGCCGGGGAAGCAAGACATACGGCGGTGGTGCTCGACGCGCCCACCGACGCCATGGCACAGGCGGCCCTCAGAGCCGCCATCGCGGAAGGGATAGGGCTCGCGATCTGGGACCGCAGAGGGGTGTTCCGGGAGGAACGCCGGGAGGTGATCACCGCCTTGTTCGCCGCTGCCCCGTCCCCCGAGCGCATCCCGCTGGCCGTGCATCTGCTGCGCCGCAACGCGGAGACGGACGGCCGCGGTCCGGGTGAGCTGCTGGGCCGTCACATCGGTTTCCTGTGGGACGATCCCACCCGTCCCGTGGACCTCCATCCGACGGACCTCACCGACCCGAACGACCCGAACGATCCCCAGGGGCGCGGGGGAACGGCGGAATCCGTCGCTCCCCTTGATCCCCGTGAACCTCCGGCTCCCCTCCGTCCCGTCGACTCCATCGGACCCGACCGTCCTCTCCACTCCAGCCACTCCAGCCACTCCAGCCATCCCGGCCGTCCCGGCCATCCCCTTCACCATCCCATCGACCCCATTGCGCACGGCGATCTCGCCAGCGAGGAGGCATCGGCATGACCGCACCGGAGCAGACGTCACCCGACGGCTGGCGGATGTTCCACGGCACGGGACGTGCCCCCGCCGCCCCGCCGCAGGTGCCGCCGCCCCCGCCCTGGCGCCGGTTCCGCGGCGCCCCGGCGCTGGACGTGCCGGCCGCCGACCCCGAGGCCGCGCTGCGCCGCCTCGGCCCCGGCGACATCGCCCCGCAGCTCGGCGCCGAGGAGATCGACGTCATCAACGCCGCCCTGCTGCTGCGCCGGCCGCTGCTGATCACCGGCCCGCCCGGGGTCGGCAAGTCCACCCTCGCCCATCTGATCGCCCGGGAACTGGACCTCGGCCGGGTCCTGGAGTGGAACATCGTCAGCCGCACCGCCCTGCGCGACGGGCTCTACGCCTATGACGCCATGGGCCGCGCCCAGGCCATCGCCGCCTGGCGGGCCGGGCTGAGCGACGGCACCCCGGAAGGCGCCGACGTCCCCCACGGCAATGGCCCGGCCTCGGAATTCTCACAGTCCGGTCAACTACCGCCCGGTCTCGGCGACTTCATTACCCTCGGACCGCTCGGCACCGCTCTGCTGCCCTACGATCGACCCCGGGTGCTGCTCGTGGACGAGTTGGACAAGAGCGACATCGACCTGCCCAACGACCTGCTGCACGTCCTGGAGAACGGAAGCTATGACATCCCGGAACTGGTACGTGACACCGCGGACTCCGCGCGCGTCCACACCAGCGACCCCGGCGGACACGCCGGAATCCGGGACGGCCGGATCGAGTGCCGGGAGTTCCCGGTCGTGGTGATCACCAGCAACGGAGAGCGCGAGTTCCCGGCCGCCTTCCGCCGCCGCTGCCTCCCGCTGGAGATGCGCACCCCCACCCGCGACCAGCTGCTGGCCATGGTGGAAGGGCACTTGGGGGCCCGCCCGCACGGCACCGAGGACCTGGTCGATCTGTTCGTCCAGCGCATCCAGGCGGGCGGCACCCACTCCCTGGACCAGTTGCTGAACGCCGTCCAGATGACTACAGCGGGTGGTTTCCAGGCCGATGGTGACGGGCGTAAGCTCGTGGAAATGCTCCTGCGCGACCTCGCGAAGGGCCGCTGAATGAAGGGCTACTCCAGGGAGCACGCATCCGGGCCGGGTGACGGTTTCCCCCTTTCGGGGTCGTCGCCCCCTTCGGCGTTCCCCGACGCCGCCGACCCGGTCGTCGTGCCCGCACCGGGTCCCGCCGAGGAACCGCGCTGGCAGGAGGTCGCGGACGCGGTGTGGCTCGCCGCGTACTGGTCCCGCCACGGCGGCCCGGCCCGCGGCACTCCCCAAGAGCCCGCCCCGCCCGCACCGGACCCGACGGCGGACCAGCCGCGCCCGGAAGCCGACGCCGCCGCCGACGCCGAGCCCGCGACCGCAGCCGACACCGACACCGGCAGCGACACCGGTCCGCCCGGCCCCGCCACGCTCCCGCCGCTCGCCCGGCCCTCGGTCACCACGCTTCCCACGCTTCCCGCGCACCCCCTCCCTCCCCCGAGCCCCCGCGACCCGATCGACACCCCCGGCCCCGAGCGCGCGGGCACGGCCCGGCTGTTACCCGATCCCGAGGGCCCGTTCACCCTGCATGTCTCCCGGCCGCTGCTGCCCCCCGACGACCGTGGTGCCCCCCGGCCCGGCCGGGCCACGGCGCTGTTCGCGCGCGCCCTGCACCGGCTCGCCCGGCGGCTGCCCTCGCGCGCCACCCTCGAACTCGACGAGGAGACCACCGCCGAGCGCGGGCTCGCCGACGGACTGTGGATGCCGTTCCTGCGGCCCAGCCGCTCCGCCGCCTTCGATCTGATGCTGGTGGTGGACGACGCCCCGACCATGCGGATCTGGCAGGAGGCCACCACCCGGCTCGCCGAGGCCGCCGAGCAGAGCGGCGCCTTCCGCGCCGTGCGCACGGTCTTCGTCCAGGTCCCCCGCACCGGCGCCGCCGTCCTGCGCCGCATCCCCGCCGGACCCGCCGCCGACCCCGGGGAACTCCTCGACGCGCGCGGCGGCCGGATCTTCCTGGTCGTCACCGACGGCCTCGCCCACGGCTGGGCCGCCCCCGCCGCCGACGACCTGCTCGGCCGCCTCGCCCACGGCGGCCCCACCGCGCTGGTCCATCTGCTGCCCCCGCACATGCGCCGCCGCGCCACCCTCTACCCCTACGACGCCGTCCTGGAAGCCGGGGGCTTCGGCGCCGCCAACCACGCCCTGGCGCACTGGCCGCCGCCCGGCGGCCTGGACCCGCTGCGCCCGCTGCCCAGCGGCGACGACGGCTCGGTGCCGGTGCCCGTGCTGTCCCTCAAGCCCGCTTCGCTGGCCGCCTGGGCCGATCTCGTCACCGGTGAGCGCGGGGTGCGCCGGGCGCTGCCCGTGGTGCTGGCGGGGACGCTCACCAAGGGCTCGCCCGCGCCCGGACTGCGCGCCCCGCGCTTCCCGCGCGCCGCCAAGGCCGCCGTCCGCCGCTTCTCCACCCTCGCCACCCCCGCCGCCCGGCGGCTCGCCACCCAGCTCGCCGCCGTGCCCTTCGAGTTCGACCTGGTCGAGCAGTTGCGGCGGCGGATCATGCCGGAGACCGGCCCCGACCATCTCGCCGAGATCCTGATGGGCGGGCTGATCGACTGGGACGGCGGCGACGGACGGCCCGAGTTCGCCGACGGCGTCCGTGAGGAACTGCTCGCCACCACCACCCGCAGCCAGCTCGCCCACACCGTCACCGTGGTCGGTGAACTGCCCGCCGCCGGAGCCCGCGGAGTCGCCCTGCGCGCCGCGCTGCGCGACCCGGCGGGCACCGTGCTGCCCGACCCCGGCGCGGGCGCCTGGGCGCGCAGCGAACTGGCCGTGATGCGCGCGCTGTCCGGGCCGTACGCGGAGCGGGCGCGGCGGATCGAGCCCCGGCTGGTCCGCGCGGGCGCCACCGCGACGGCCTCCGGCGACCTGGGCGACCCGGACCCCGGCGCCGCCGACCTCCCACCCGGCAGAACCGCCGGCCCCGATACCGCCGTCCTTCCTGGTGTCCCGGACGCCCGCGAGCCCGGCGCCGCCGAACGGGTGGACGGCACCATGGACGGACTGTCCTCTTCCGGGGGGAACGGCCAGTCTGGTGGGGGAATGTCCGGCGGAGGGGGAAGCCTGCCTCCGTCGAACGGCCCCGACGAGCCAGGAGAACCCCCCGTGCTGGTAACCGACGCCACCCCACCCGTAGCCCCGGAGGCTGAGCAGCTCATGCAGAGCACCACGACCGCAACGCCCGCCCTTCTGGTGAACGTTCCCCTGCGGAACACCTCGTTCGTCGGCCGGCAGGCGCTTCTGAGGGCCGTGGAGGAGCAGCTCGCCGCCCAGGACACGGCCGCCGTGCTGCCCAACGCCCTGCACGGTCTCGGCGGGGTCGGCAAGTCCCAGCTGGCCCTGGAGTACGTCTACTCCCACCAGTACGACTACCGGGTGATCTGCTGGATTCCGGCCGAGCGCGAGAGCCTCATCCTGGCCGCGCTCGCCCAGCTCGCCGCCCAGCTCGGCGTCGCCCCCGCCCAGGACGGTGTGGGTGTGCCCGCCGCCAACACCGCCGTGCCCGCCGTCCTGGAGGCGCTGCGCAGCGGAGTCCCGTACGACAGATGGCTGTTGATCTTCGACAACGCCGAGGACGTCGAGGCGGTGCGCGCCTACTTCCCGACCAACGGTCCCGGCAAGGTCATCGTCACCTCCCGGAACCGGGCCTGGGAGCGGGTCGCCACCTCGCTGCCGGTCAATGTGTTCGAGCGCGAGGAGTCCGTCGAACTGCTCCAGCGGCGGTCACCGGATCTGAGCGTCGAGGACGCCGACCGGCTCGCCGAGGCGCTGGGCGATCTGCCGCTGGCGGTCGAGCAGGCGGGCGCCTGGCGGGCGGTGACCGGGATGCAGGTCGACGAGTACCTCGAACTCCTGAACGCGCGCAGCCCCGAGATCCTGGAGCTGGACCCCTCTCCCGAGTACCCGGTGTCGGTGGCCGCCGCCTGGGACATCTCGCTGGAGCGCATCCGGGAGCGCAACCCCGGCGCCCGGCAACTCCTCGACATCTGCGCCAGCATGGCCCCCGAGCCCATCCCGCGGTCCGTGCTGCGCGGCAGCCGCGGGGTCAGCATCACCCCCGAGATCGACCCGGTGCTGCGCGAGTCCATCAAGCTCAACCGCGCGGTCCGCGACCTCAGCCAGTTCTCGCTGATCAAGGTCGACCCCCGGTCCAACACCCTCCAGATGCACCGGCTGCTCCAGACGGTGCTGCTGGCCAAGCTGGACCCGGCGGACCGGGTCCGTATGCGGGACGCCGCCCACCAGTTGCTGTCCGCGGCCAAGCCCGGCCCCTTCGGCTCGTCCCTGGAGTGGCGCTCCTACCAGGCGCTGCTGCCTCACGTGCTGGCCTCGCAGGCGGTGCTCAGCACCGACACCTATGTACGGGACCTGGTCCTCGACACCGTGTGGTTCCTCTACTACTGGGGCGACCACGAGGGCGCCGCCGAACTGGCCCGGCAGTGCTGGAACGCCTGGATGGCCGCCTCCGGCGAGGAGGACGTCCAGGTCATCCGGATCACCAAGAGCCTGGCCTTCCTGCTCCGCCAGATCGGCCAGGTCCCCGAGTCGATCCCGCTCACCGAGAAGGCGCTGGAGGTCTGCCGCCGGATCGACGCCGACCCCGAGGACCTGATCGACTCGCTGTGCGAACTGGCCGACGCCCGCGGCTACCAGGGCCGCTTCGAGGAAGGCCGCGACCTGACCGCCGAGGCCACCGAACTGGCCCGCTCGCTGTACGGGGCCGACGACCCGATCACCCTGCGCGCCATCCACGCCTGGGGCGTACACCTGCGGTTCTGCGGACAGTTCAGCGAGGCGCTCGACCTGGACACGGAGAACGCCCGCCAGCGCGAGCAGCTCTTCGGCTCGGCCAGCTTCTTCACCCTCAACTCCCTGAACGCGCTGGCCATCGACGTGCGCGAGGGCGGCGACTACCCGGGCGGACGGGACTACCAGGAGGACGCCTACCGGCGGGCGGTCGGCTCGTTCGGCGAGGAGCACCCGCTCGCCCTGCGCACCGCGCGCAACCTGGCGGTGTCCCGGCGCCGCGACGGCGCGTTCGGCGAGGCGCTGAAGCTGTCCGAGGAGACCCTGCGCCGGTTCGTCGCCCGGTACGGCCCGGACCACTTCGACTCCCTGTCCACGGCCATCAACCTCAGCGTGGACCAGCGCCTGGACGGCGACCTCGAAGCGTCCCGCAGCCTCGCCGAGGTCACCGTGCGGCGGCTGGAGACCCGGCTGGGCCGCGACCACGCGTACACCCTGATGACCCGGGCGAACCTGGCCGCCACCCTGCGGGCGCTGGCCGCGCTGGACGAGGCGCAGGAGATGGAGGACGACGCCGCCCGCCGGTTCGCCGGGACCGTCGGCCCGCGCCATGTCAGTACCCTGACCGTGGCGATCGGCCAGGCCAACACGGCGTACGCGCGGCTCGACTTCGAGCGGGCCCGGGAGATCGACGGGACGAACCTGCCGCTGCTCGCCGAGGCCGCGGGCGAGGACCACCCGCTGACCCTCTCGGTCACCGCCAACCTCGCCCTGGACCTGCGGGGCCTGGGCCGGGGTCCGGAGGCCGACGAGTTGCAGCGCACGGCCGTCGAGGGCTTCTCCCGTGTGGTCCGCGCCGAACACCCCTGGCTGGTGGCGGCCCGCCAGCGCCGCCGGATCGAGTGCGACATCACCCCGATGCCGCTGTAGGAGACGACGGACGGGACCGGCGGCGGGGCACGGCCCCTCCGCCGGTTTGTTCCGCTTGCCGGTGCCAACTGCCCCCACCTACTGTTACGTTGACGCTACATCGAACAGAGAACCACCGAGCGCAGGGCATCGGGGGCCGGTCGTACACGGGCCGCACGGGTGTCACGGGGGGCACATGACGGCGGTTGTCTTCGTCCATGGGACCGGGGTGCGCGAGCCCGGCTTCTCCAAGCTCGCGGGGCGGGTGGCGGCGGGACTGACCGCGCTGCGGCCCGGACTCCGTGTCGTGCCGTACTACTGGGGCGCACCGCACGGCGCCGCGCTGGCCGGAGGCGGGCTCAGCCTGCCGCCCGAAGGCGGTGCCGTCCGCGGACTCGGTGAGGGAGTGAGCGCCGACGGTCCGGAGGCGGACGCCGCCGACTGGGCCGCCCTGTACGCCGACCCCTACGCCGAACTCGCCCTCGCCGCCGCCCTGGCCGGTCCGCCCGGCGAACGCCCGCCCGGGTCCGTACCGCCCGAGCAGCCGCTCCAGGCCCGGCTCGGCGCGCTCGCCGCGCGGGGCGACGAGCCCGCCGCCGCCCTGGGGCCGGGACTGGCGGACGCCGCCGCCGACCTGACCGCGCATCCGCTCCTGGGACCCGCCGCCGAGGCCCTCGGCCCGGACGACCTCGCCGAACTCGCCGCGCGCAGCCTCACCGCCCGGGTGGTCGCCGCGCTGCTCGCCGCCGACGACCCGCTGGTCCCGGCCGGTGACGCCCGCGACACCGTCGTACAGCAGCTCGCCGAGGCGCTCGGCGGGGCGCCACGGGGCAGTGAGCGGGGGCTGCGGACCGTGCTGCTGCGGGCCGCCGGGTCCGCCGCGACCAGCGCCGTCGTACGGCGCCGACGGGCGCTGACCGAGGCCGCGCACCCGGCCGCCGGGGACATCCTGCGCTATCTCGCCCGGGGCGCCGCCGTCCGCGAGGAACTGCGCACCCTGGTCGCCGGACTGGCGGCGCCGGTCACCCTGGTCTGCCACAGCCTGGGCGGGATCATCGCCCTCGACACCCTGATCGGCGCCCCGCTGCCCCAGGTACGGCTGCTGGTGACGGCCGGATCGCAGGGGCCGTTCCTGTACGAGTCCGGCTCGCTGCCCTCCCTGGAGCACCCGGCCCCGCTGCCGCCGCACGTCCCGGACTGGCTCAACCTCTACGACCGCCGCGATCTGCTCTCCTACCTCGGCGGGCCGCTCTTCCCCGGCCGGGTCACCGACATCGCCGTCGACAGCCGGCAGCCGTTCCCGGCCGCGCACAGCGCCTACTGGACCAACCCCGAGGTGTACCGGCACATCGTGGACCGGCTGCCGTGACCGCCCCACGGGCCGTGCCGGTGGACCCGGCCCGGGTCACGGCGCTGATCGTGGGCGTCGAGCGGTACGAGGCCGGGCCCGCGTGGGACCTGCCGGGACCGGCGCGGGACGCCGTCGCCTTCTGGCGGCTGCTGCGCGCGGCCGGGGTGCCCGAGGAGCGGCTGCGGCTGCACCTCGCGCCGCTGCCGCCGTACGTCCCGGGCGTGCCGTACGCGGCGGCCGACCACGCCACGCTGCGCCGGGTGCTGGTGCGGGACCTGCCGCAGGAGCGGGGCGAGGTCCTGTGGGTGTGGTGGGGCGGGCACGGCGTGCTGGACCGGGCGGGGCAGCTGCGGCTGTTCTGCGCGGACGCCGGGACCGACGACAAGCTCGCCATCGGCCTGGACTCGGCGCTGGAGCGGTACGCCGGGGACGCGGTGCCGGGCTTCGCCGAGCAGCTCTGGGTGGTGGACGCCTGCGAGACGTTCGAGGAGGCGCTCGCCTTCCGGGAGCCGCTGCCGCCGGACGGGCTGCCGGTCGGGCGGCGCAACCTGACGCACCGGCAGAGCGTGCTGCGGGCCGCCGGGCGCGGCCGGGCCGCCGCCAACGATCCGGCGCGCGGAACGGGGCTCTTCTCCGAGATCGTGCTCGCCCTGCTCGCCGACCGGGCGGCCCTGCTGCCCGCCCCGCCGGATGCGGAGGAGCTGTTTCCGGCCGTGAAGACACGTATCGCGGCCCTCAGGGACGCGGGCGCTACCCTCCAGTACCCGGAGATCCGGCTCCAGAGCCCCGACCGTACGGAAATCCTGGCTCCCGCGCCGCCCGCACCGGCCGCCGTGGCGGTGCGCGCGCCCTCGCCGCTGAACCGGGCGGTGGCCGCGCTGGTCGCCTATCCGCTGATGCACGACCCGGGGGAGCGGCAGACCGTGGTCGCCGCGCTGGACCCCCGGGTCACCGCGACACTGCCCCGCCACAGCAAGACGCGTACGGATGTGGCGGGCATCCTCAACCGGCTGGCCAGGGACCGCTCCGGGGCGCTGTGGGACCTGTACGACGCGGTGCTCGCACTGGACGACGACCCTGAACGGGCGGCCGAACTGGAGGCGGCGCTCAGGGAGTTCACCGACGCTAAGACTCCCTCAAGCGATCAGAAATGATCGAGTGGCGGGATCGTATGGTTTTCGACCCGCTCATGAATGGTCATGATGGAAATGGACATGGGCAGAACAGGGAGCGGCACGGGCACGTGCCGCCGCGTCCCGCTGTCTGCCGCCACGTGCCGCAGGGTGAGAAGGGGGAGCATCTTGGAACAGCCGTCCGCTGTGCACCACGCCGAGGCCGCCGGCGAAGGACCGGCCCTCGCCACGAGTGCCGGCCGCTGGGAATCGGACCTGGCCGACCTCACGGGGCTGCCCCTGTCCGCCGTGGACGCACTGCCTCCGCTGGACACGCGGGCCCGTGTCCTCCAGGAGGTCCTCCGGGCCCGGCACGGCGTCCAGCAGGGCGGCGGGGGAGAGGGGACGGGAGCGGGAGGCAGCGCGCAGGCCGAGTGACCGACGGCCGGGTCCGCGCGCGGTGTCTCCGGGGTGGTCCGCCCGGTGGGCGGTGTGCGTGTGTCGTGTCTCCGGGAGGGTCCGCCCGGCGGGCGGTGTGCGCGGGCCGCCCCTCCGGGAGGGCCACCCGGTCGGCGCACCGGCCGGCGACCGGCCGGACCGGACCCGACCGCACCGCACGTCCGCACCCGTGACCGGAGGTCTCCGCCCATGAGCAAGCCGACCGCGCCGCCGCCCGGCCCCGCCCCGTTCCGGATGCCCGACCGGCTCTTCACCGAACTGGCCACCGGGGGCGGCTCGGACGAGGCCGTGGCCTTCCTGGTCCGCGGGGAGCGCGCCCGGCGGCTCCTGCTGCTGCGCACCCTGCTCGACCGGCTCACCGCCCTGGCTGCCCCGCCCGGCCCGCCCGCCCCGTCCGGCCCCCTCGACCCGCCCGGCACCGTCTGGCGGACCCTCAAGGAGGCCGCCGAACGGGCGCCGGACGCGGTCGACGCCCTGCTGCTCACCCCGTCCACCGGCGGCTGGCTCGCCCATCTGCTGCGGCGCGTCCACGGCACGTCGGGCGGACCGCCGCTGTGGACGGAGGCCGGGCATCTCGCCGCGCTCGCCGTCGCCGCCTCGCTGCGCGCCGGTACGGAGGCTGACGTACGGGTCGCGCTGACCGACGGGGGCCTGCATCTGCCCGGTCTCGGCCGGGCCGTGCTGCCCAGCCCGGCGCCGGGGGCGACGGTCGGCCGGGCCCGCACCCGCGCCGGTGAGCTGACCCTCTCCGGGCCGGACCACGACGGCCGCACCCGTACGCTGCGCTGCCGCCCGGCGACCACGCCCGTCGGCGCCACCGCCCCGGACCCGTCGCCCGGCTGGCTCCCGCTGCGCACCCTCACCCACTCCGGCGGAGCGGTCCCCCTCGACGACCTCGACCCCTACCGCGACCTCGACGACCCGGTCCCCCCGGCCCGCCTGGAGGAGGCCGAGGCACGGGCCTGGCAGGAGCTGTTCGACCAGGCGCTGACCCTGGTCGGCACCGACGGGCCGAACAGCCGTACCGGTACGGGGGGCGGGACCGGGACCGGGACCGTCGGGCCCGGACGGCTGGACCCGGCGTGGATCAGGGCCGTCGTGCCCTGGGGACGGACCGCCGCGACCCCGCCCGCCCCGCCGACCGTGGTGGTCTCCGCGTCCAGCGGCGACACCTTCGGCGCGATGGTCATCGCCCGTCCCGCCACCGCCCTGCCGCTCGCCGAGACCCTCGTCCACGAGTTCCAGCACAGCAAGCTCGGCGCCCTGCTCCATCTCTTCCCGCTCCTCGACGACGACCGCGCCGAGCGCTACTACGCCCCCTGGCGTGGCGACCCGCGCCATCTGACCGGGCTGCTGCACGGGGCGTACGCCTTCACCGCGGTCGCGGGTTTCTGGCGGGACCGGATGGCCGACCCCGCCCACGCCGACGGCGCCGCCTACTACTTCGCGCTCCGGCGCCTCCAGAGCAGGCTGGTCGCGCGCACCCTGCTGACCAGCGGCGGGCTCACCGCGCAGGGACACCGGCTGGTGTCCGGCCTGGCCGCCACCCTGGACGGCTGGCTGCGCGAACCCGTGCCCCCGGCCCCCCTCGCCCGCGCCCGCACCGCCGCCGCACTGCACCGCACGGAGTGGCGGCTGCGCAATGTCCTGCCCGGCCCGTCCGGCGCCCTGCGGCCGTCCCCCGACCGGGCCGCGTGGACCGACCGGCGCACCCACGCCTTCGCCACCGCCCCCGGTGCCCCGCGCACCGCCGACGACCATCTCGCCGCCGCCGACCCGGCCGCCGCGCTCGACCGGTACACCGCCGCCCTGGAGCGCGATCCGGCCGACCCGCACACGCTCGCGGGCTGGATCGTCGCCCACGCGGCCCTCACCCCGGGCCCGTCCGCCCGGCGGCTGCTGGCCCGCCCGGAGCTGCGCCAGCCGCTGTGCAGCGGCTGAGCGAGGTCGTCGGTCCAGGTCTTCGCGCCGGTCCGCAGTGGCGGTCCTGGGGGAAACGGGGGTGAACACCTGCCCGATTGGTCAGGATGGAGACATGGCATACCACGTCGACTCCGAGGCCGGGCGGCTGCGCCGCGTCATCCTGCACCGGCCCGATCTAGAGCTCAAAAGGCTCACCCCCAGCAACAAGGACGCGCTGCTCTTCGACGATGTGCTGTGGGTGCGCCGGGCGCGCGCCGAGCACGACGGGTTCGCCGACGTCCTGCGCGACCGCGGTGTCGAGGTCCATCTCTTCGGCGACCTGCTCACCGAGGCCCTGGCGATCCCGGCGGCCCGCACCCTCGTCCTGGACCGGGTCTTCGACGAGAAGGAGTACGGTCCGCTGGCCACCGGCCCGCTGCGGGCCGCGTTCGCCGCGCTGTCCGCCCCCGACCTCGCCGAGGCGCTGGTCGGCGGGATGACCAAACGGGAGTTCCTCCAGGGCCACGCCGAGCCGACCTCCGTACGGTTCCACGCCATGGAGCTGGACGACTTCCTGCTCGGTCCGCTGCCCAACCATCTCTTCACCCGGGACACCTCCGCCTGGATCTACGACGGGGTCTCCATCAACGCCATGCGCTGGCCCGCCCGGCAGCGCGAGACCGTGCACTTCGAGGCGATCTACCGGCACCATCCGCTGTTCAGCGGCGACCCGTTCCATGTCTGGTCCGAGGGGCAGGCCGACTACCCGTCCACCATCGAGGGCGGGGACGTGCTGGTCATCGGCAACGGGGCGGTGCTCATCGGGATGAGCGAGCGCACCACCCCGCAGGCCGTGGAGATGCTCGCCCACAAACTGTTCGCGGCCGGGTCCGCCACCACGATCGTGGCGCTCGACATGCCGAAGCGACGGGCCTTCATGCATCTCGACACGGTGATGACGATGGTCGACGGCGACACCTTCACCCAGTACGCCGGGCTCGGGATGCTCCGCTCGTACACCATCGAGCCCGGCAGCGGGGAGCGGGAGCTGAAGGTCACCGACCATCCGCCGGAGCACATGCACCGGGCCATCGCCGCCGCGCTCGGCCTGGACGCGATCCGGGTGCTGACCGCCGTGCAGGACGTGCACTCCGCCGAACGCGAGCAGTGGGACGACGGCTGCAATGTGCTCGCCGTCGAGCCCGGGGTGGTGGTCGCCTACGAGCGCAACGCCACCACCAACACCCAACTGCGCAAACAGGGCATCGAGGTGATCGAGATCCCGGGCAGCGAACTGGGGCGGGGGCGGGGCGGGCCGCGCTGTATGAGCTGTCCGGTGCAGCGGGACGCGGTGTAGGGGGGCTAGGGGCTGGTCTAGGGGTTGGTCCAGGGGTGGGGACCGGGCGGGAGACGGTGAGTGTATAAGAATGCCGATCGTCGTATAGACTTCCAGTCGGTCATGCTGGCCCGTACTGATTCCCGTCCCGATTCCCCGTCCTGTCGAACCCCTGGAGCGACCATGGCGACCGTCCCGACCGCCCTCGCCGGCCGCAGCTTCCTCAAGGAGCTGGACTTCACCCGTGCGGAGTTCCTCGGGCTGATCGAGCTGGCCGCCGAGCTGAAGGCGGCCAAGCGGGCCGGGACGGAGACCCGCCACCTCGTCGGCCGGAACATCGCGCTGATCTTCGAGAAGACCTCCACCCGCACCCGGTGCGCCTTCGAGGTCGCGGCGGCCGACCAGGGGGCGTCGACCACGTATCTGGACCCCTCCGGCTCCCAGCTCGGCCACAAGGAGTCCGTGAAAGACACCGCCCGGGTGCTCGGCCGGATGTACGACGGGATCGAGTACCGGGGCGACAGCCAGGACGCGGTGGAGGAGCTGGCCCGGTTCGCGGGCGTACCGGTCTTCAACGGGCTGACCGACGACTGGCACCCCACCCAGATGCTCGCCGATGTGCTGACCATGACCGAGCACTGCGCCAAGCCGCTCACCGGCACCGCCTTCGCCTACCTCGGCGACGCCCGCTTCAACATGGGCAACTCCTACCTGGTCACCGCCGCCCTGCTCGGCATGGACGTAAGGATCGTGGCCCCCGAGGCGTACTGGCCCGCCGCGGCCGTGGTGGCACGGGCGCGGGAGCTGGCCGCGGCGAGCGGGGCGCGGATCACGCTCACCGAGTCGGTGGCGGAGGGGGTGCGGGGCGCCGACTTCGTCGCCACCGACGTCTGGGTCTCCATGGGGGAGCCCAAGGAGGTCTGGGACGAGCGGATCGCCGCGCTGGCGCCGTACGCCGTCACCATGGATGTGCTGCGGGCCACCGGCAATCCCGGGGTGCGGTTCCTGCACTGCCTGCCCGCCTTCCACGACCTGGGCACCAAGGTGGGCCGGGAGATCCATGAGCGGCACGGGCTGGACTCGCTGGAAGTGACGGACGAGGTGTTCGAGTCCGCCCACTCGGTGGTCTTCGACGAGGCGGAGAACCGGCTGCACACCATCAAGGCGGTGCTGGTCGCCACGCTGGCCTGACCCGGTCAGGGGCCGCGCCACTGCGGCGGCACGACGGACAGGGTGAACCACACCGCCTTGCCGGTCTCCGTCGCGCGGTGGCCGCAGGCCGAGCTGAGGGCACGGATCAGCAGCAGTCCCCGGCCGTGCTCCTGCCAGGGGTCGGGCGCGTGGTCCGGCGGCCGGGTCAGCTCGCCCGGGGGGGACGGGTCGGGGTCGTGCACCTCGACCTGGCAGCCCGTGGGCAGGAGCTGGAGGACGAGTTCGATCGGGGCGTCGCCGGAGGTGTGCTCGACGGCGTTCGCGACCAGCTCCGCGGTCAGCAGCTCGGCGGTGTCGCTGTCGGCCCCGTGCTCCAGCTCGGCCAGTGCGGTCCGCACCAGGGCCCGCGCGACCGGCACGGCCGCGGCGGAGTGCGGCAGCGCGATGCGCCAGGAGGCGGAGGCGGGGGAGCGATCGTGCAAGGCGAGTCCGTTCGTGCCGCAGGAACCCCGAGTGGGACGTCGGGCCGTCCTGCTTTCAACTTTAGGGATGGTACGACGCCCCCCCGGCAGAGTCACTGGTCGGGCGTCGCCGGGACTTCGGGCCCCCCGGCGGGAGGCCAGTATGGTGCGGCTTACTCGGGGAAACGATGTGCGTCGCACAACTGATCCCGCTGTTACCGCGTTATTGACGTCCGGGGGAGAAGCGGTGACGAGAGCGACGTGGGGTGAGGGGGCGGCGGCGGTGCGTGACCGGGGTGCGGAGGTGGTTCGCCGGGCGTGCGGACCCTCCCGGGGCGGTTCGGCGGGCGGGCGACTCTTCCCGGGGCGGTTCGACGGGCGGGCGACTCTTCCTGGGGCGGTTCGCCGGGCGTGCGGCCCCTCCCGTCAGCTATCGCGCGTATCTGACGACGGTCATGAATGGGTGATAAGTTCCCCGGGTAGAGCACGGGAGAGCGCAAGCGCCGCACTGTGAGGCGGTGCCCGCCCGAGGAGGCCGCCCGCCATGAGTCCGTTCACCGGCTCCGCCGCCCGCACCCCCGACTGGCGCCATCTGCGCGTCGAGGAGTCCGACGGCGTCGCCACCGTCACCCTGGCCCGCCCCGAGAAACTCAACGCCCTCACCTTCGGCGCCTACGCCGACCTTCGGGACCTGCTCGCCGAACTCTCCCGGGAGCGCTCGGTGCGCGCCCTGGTGCTGGCGGGCGAGGGCCGCGGCTTCTGCTCCGGCGGTGATGTGGACGAGATCATCGGCGCCACCCTCGCCATGGACACCGCGCACCTCCTCGACTTCAACCGGATGACCGGCCAGGTGGTCCGGGCGATCCGCGAGTGCCCCTTCCCGGTGATCGCCGCCGTGCACGGCGTGGCCGCGGGCGCCGGAGCCGTCCTCGCCCTCGCCGCCGACTTCCGGGTCGCCGACCCCAGCGCCCGGTTCGCCTTCCTCTTCACCCGCGTCGGCCTCTCCGGCGGCGACATGGGCGCCGCGTATCTGCTGCCCAGGATCGTCGGACTCGGCCACGCCACCCGGCTGCTGATGCTGGGCGACCCGGTCCGCGCCCCCGAGGCCGAACGCATCGGGCTGATCAGCGAACTCACCGACGAGGGCGACACCGGCAAGGCCGCCCACGCCCTCGCCCGCAGACTCGCCGACGGCCCCGCCCTCGCCCACGCCCAGACCAAGGCCCTGCTCACCGCCGAACTGGACATGCCGCTGGCCGCCTCGGTGGAACTCGACGCGTCCACCCAGGCCCTGCTGATGACCGGCCAGGACTACGCCGAGTTCCACGCCGCCTTCACCGAGAAGCGCCCCGCACGCTGGAGCGGCCGATGACCGGCCCGGCCCCCGCCGCACACCCCCTCCGGGTCGCCATAGCCGGCGGCGGACCCGGCGGCCTCTACACCGCCGTCCTCCTCAAACGCCTCGACCCCGCCCGGCAGATCACCGTCTACGAGCGCAACGCCCCCGACGACACCTTCGGCTTCGGAGTCGTCCTGTCCGACGAGACCCTCGGCGGCATCGAGGACGCCGACCCCGCCGTCCACGAGGCACTGCGCGAGCACTTCGTGCGCTGGGACGACATCGACATCGTGCACCGGGGCACCCGCCACACCTCCGGCGGACACGGCTTCGCCGCCCTCGGCCGCCGCCGCCTCCTCCAGATCCTGCACGAGCGCTGCCGCGCCCTCGGCGTCGACCTCCGCTTCCGCACCCCCGCCCCCCACCCCGACCGGCTCGCCGCCACCCACGACCTGGTGGTGGCCGCCGACGGGGTGCACAGCGCCGTCCGCGCGGCGCACGCCGACGCCTTCCGGCCGCACCTCACCCCGCACCGCTGCCGCTACCTCTGGCTCGCCGCCGATCTCGCCTTCGACGCGTTCCGCTTCGAGATCGCCGAGACCGAGCACGGCGTCATGCAACTGCACGGCTACCCCTACGCCCCCGACGCCTCCACCGTCATCGTCGAGATGCGCGAGGAGGTCTGGCGGGCCGCGGGCTTCGACACCGCCGACATCGGCGCCTCCGTCGAGCGCTGCGCGCAGATCTTCGCCACCGCCCTCGGCGGACGCCCCCTGCGCTCCAACGCCTCCACCTGGACCACCTTCCGCACGGTCGTCAACGCACACTGGTCGTACGGCAACACCGTGCTGCTCGGGGACGCCGCCCACACCGCCCACTTCTCCATCGGCTCCGGCACCAAGCTGGCCGTCGAGGACGCCCTCGCGCTCGCCGCCGCCCTCACCGAACACCGCTCGCTGCCCAAGGCGCTCGCCGCCTACGAGGCCGGACGCCGGCCCGTCGTCGCCTCCACCCAGCGCGCCGCCCGCGCCAGCCTGGAGTGGTTCGAGGGCCTCGCCCGCCATCTGGACCAGCCGCCCCGCCAGTTCGCCTTCAACCTGCTGACCCGCAGCCGCCGGGTCACCCATGACAATCTGCGGCTGCGCGACCCCGGCTTCACCGCCGCCGTCGAGGACGAGTTCGGCTGCCCACCCGGCACACCCCCGATGTTCACCCCGTTCCGGCTGGGCGGACTCACCCTGCGCAACCGGGTCGTCGTCTCGCCCATGGACATGTACTCCGCCACCGACGGCGTCCCCGGCGACTTCCACCTCGTCCACCTCGGCGCCCGCGCCCTCGGCGGCGCCGGGCTGGTCATGACCGAGATGGTGTGCGTCAGCCCCGAGGGCCGGATCACCCCCGGCTGCGCGGGCCTCTACACCGACCGGCAGACCGCGGCCTGGCGCCGGATCACCGACTTCGTCCACACCCAGGCCCCCGGCACCGCCCTCGGCGTCCAGCTCGGCCACAGCGGGCGCAAGGGCTCCACCAAGCTGATGTGGGAGGGCATGGACGAGCCCCTCGACACCGGCAACTGGCCCCTCGTCGCCGCCTCCCCGCTGCCGTACCGGCCCGGCAGCCAGACCCCGGCCGAGCTGTCGGCCGACGGACTCGACCGCATCAAGGGGGAGTTCACCGCCGCCGCCCGCCGGGCCGCCGACGCCGGGTTCGACCTGCTCGAACTGCACTGCGCGCACGGCTACCTCCTGTCCGGCTTCCTCTCCCCGCTCACCAACCTCCGCACCGACGCCTACGGCGGCACCCTCGACCGGCGGCTCCGCTTCCCGCTGGAGGTGTGCGACGCCGTACGCGAGGTCTGGCCCGCCGACCGGCCCCTGACCGTCCGTATCTCCGCCACCGACTGGGCCGACGGCGGCACCACCGGGGACGACGCCGTGGCCATGGCCCGCGCCTTCGCCGCGCACGGCGCCGCCGCCGTCGATGTGTCGACCGGTCAGGTGGTCAGCGGCGAACGGCCCGACTTCGGCCGCTCGTACCAGACGCCGTACGCCGACCGGATACGTCATGAGGCCGGGGTCCCGGTGATCGCGGTCGGCGCGATCTCCTCCTGGGACGACGTCAACTCGCTGATCCTCGCCGGACGCGCCGACCTGTGCGCGCTGGCCCGCCCCCACCTCTACGACCCGCACTGGACCCTGCACGCCGCCGCCGAACAGGGCTACGACGGGCCGGGGGTGCGCTGGCCGGAGCCGTACCGGGCGGGCAGCCGACCACCGAGGACCGGGCGCACGGACGCGCCCCGGCCGCGGCTGACGCTGGGGAACCAGCCCCTCTGAGAACTAGTCCTGCACCATCCCCGCCGTCAGCGTCGCCCCGTCCGCCGGGTCGATCAGCAGGAACGCGCCCGTGGGGCGGGACATCGCGTACGGGTCCAGGGGGAGCGGCTCGGCGGTGCGCGGGGCGATCCGGCCCAGGTCGTTGGCGGCCAGCGCCGCCGCCCCGGCCAGGCCGGTCACCCGGGCGCGCACGGTCCGGGTGATGTGCCGGACCAGGACCCGGTCGCCGACCCGCAGCGGGCGGTCGGCGAGATGGCAGACGGCCGCGTGGACGTCCTGCGTGAGGGCGGGTCCGGGGCCCGCCGTGATCAGATCGCCGCGGGCGCGAACGCCTTCAGCGCCAGATGCAGCATGACGAGGGAGTCCTTGCCGCCGGAGAAAAGGATCACCGGTCGCTCGAACTCGCCCGCCACCTCACGGACGATGTGCACGGCCTCGGACTCCAGCGCGTCCAGGGGCGACAGCGCGCGGGGGCGTCCGCCCGCCCCGGCGCCGGTCAGAGGACGCCGTCGCGGGCCAGCACCTCCGCGACCAGGCCGATGCGCTGGACGTTGGCGTGCCGGTCCGCGCGGGAGAAGCCGAGCCCGGCGGAGAGCAGACGCCGTATCTCGTCGCCGTCCAGGATCTCCACCCGGTGTCCGCCGGCCCGCAGCCGGTCCCCGAGCAACCGGGCGATGGTGGTCTTCCCGGCGCTGGGCAGCCCCGTGAGCCACACGGTGGCCCCGGCTCCGCGCGCCCCGGCCGTGCTGGTGGTCATCCGCGACAGTCCTCGTCTCTCAGGGCGTGCCGGGTGTCACACCGGTCACGCGTGACGTTCCGGTACCCCCGCGAACTCCGCCCCCGCGTCCCGCAGTCGCTGGTGCAGCTCCCGGAACACCGCCGCCGACGCGGCGCCGGGCCAGCCGTCGGGGAGCAGCCGCGGCGGCAGACCGGGGTCGGCGTAGGGGAGGTGGCGCCAGGAGTCCAGGGCGAGAAGGTAGTCGTGGTACGCCTCCTGGGGCGGGGTGCCGGTGCGCCGCCGCCAGGTCCGCAGTACCGGTCCGTGCCGGTCGAGGAACGCCTCGTGCTCCTTGGCGATGGCGGCCAGGTCCCACCAGCGGGCCACCGCCTCCACGGTCGGCGCGAAGCCGAGGTGCTCGCCGCGGAAGAGTTCCACATAGCCGTCCAGGCGCAGCCGGTCCAGGGTGTGCCGGGTCTCCTCGTACAGCCGGGCCGGGGCGATCCACACGCCCGGCGCGGCCGTGCCGAAGCCGAGCCCGGACAGCCGGGAGCGCAGCACATGCCGCTTCTGCCGCTCCGACTCCGGGACCGAGAACACCGCGAGCACCCAGCCCTCGTCGTCGTCCGGCGGCGGCGCGTACACCCGTCTGTCGCCGTCCTGGAGCAACTGCCGGGCGTCCGGCGAGAGTGCGTACCCGGCGGCGCCCTCGGCGGTGCGGGCGGGCAGCAGCAGCCCGCGCCGCTTCAGCCGGGACACCGAGGACCGTACGGAGGGCGCGTCGACGTCCACCGCGGCCAGCAGCCGGATGAGTTCGGCGACGGGCACGGGACCGGGGAAGTCCCGGCCGTACGCCCCGTAGAGCGTGACGATGAGGGACCGTGGGGCATGCTGGTCGGACACGTTGATCATTTTAGGCATCCGGTATCGCCGCTGGTCACCCGAGGTCCACCGGGCGGGCCCGGTCCGGCTCGCGCAACCGGAACCGCTGGAGCTTGCCGGTCGCGGTGCGCGGCAGCGCGTCCAGGAACACGATCTCGCGCGGGCACTTGTACGGCGCCAGCTCGGTCTTGACGAAGGCGCGCAGCGCGTCCGCGTCCCGCCGCCCGCCCTCCTTCAGCACCACGTGCGCCACCACGACCTGTCCCCGTTCGGCGTCCGCGCGGCCCACGACCGCCGCCTCCACCACGTCCGGGTGGCGCAGCAGGGCGTCCTCCACCTCGGGTCCGGCGATGTTGTACCCGGCCGAGATGATCATGTCGTCGGCGCGGGCCACATAGCGGAAGTAGCCCTCCGCGTCCCGGACATAGGTGTCGCCGGTGATGTTCCAGCCGTCGCGGACGTAGTCGCGCTGGCGCGGGTCGGCGAGATAGCGGCAGCCGACCGGGCCGCGCACCGCGAGCAGCCCCGGGGTGCCGTCGGGCACCGGCTCGCCGTCGCCGTTCTGTATCCGGGCCTCCCAGCCCGGCACCGGGACGCCCGTGGTGCCGGGGCGGATGGCGTCGTCGGCGGCGGAGATGAAGATGTGCAGCAGCTCGGTGGCGCCGATGCCGTTGATGATCCTCAGGCCGGTGCGTTCACGCCAGGCGTGCCAGGTGGCGGCGGGCAGGTTCTCCCCGGCCGACACACAGCGGCGCAGCGAGGACACGTCGTGCTCGTCGTGCCCGTTGAGGGCGCCGAGCATCGCCCGGTACGCGGTCGGCGCGGTGAACAGCACCGACACCCGGTGCTCGGCGATGGCGGGCAGCAACTGGCGGGGACCGGCCTGGGGCAGCAGCAGGGAACTGGCACCGGCCCGCATCGGGAACACCACAAGGCCGCCCAGCCCGAAGGTGAACCCGAGCGGTGGCGACCCGGTGAACACATCGTCGGCGCGCGGCCCCAGCACATGGCGGGAGAAGGTGTCCGCTATCGCCAGCACGTCCCGGTGGACATGCATACAGCCCTTGGGCCGCCCGGTGGTTCCGGAGGTGAACGCGATCAGCGCCACATCGTCGGCGGCGGTGTCGGCGGCCGGGTACGGGGTGTCCGGCGCCGGGCGGCGCAGCAGATCGCCGGGGCCGTCACCGCCGTACGGGGTGATCCGCAGCCCGGGTATGTCCGCGCGGGTCAGGTCGTCGAGGGCGGCGCTGTCGCACAGGGCGTGCCGGACCCGGGCGATCTCGCAGACGGTGGCCAGTTCGTGCGGGCGCTGCTGGGCCAGCACGGTGACCGCGACCGCGCCCGCCTTCAGCACCGCCAGCCAGCAGGCGGCCAGCCACGGTGTGGTGGGGCCGCGCAGCAGCACCCGGTTGCCGGGGACCACGCCCAGCTCGCCGGTGAGCAGATGCGCGATCCGGTCGACCCGGGCGCCCAGCTCGGCGTACGTCCAGGGAGCGGCGTCCGGGGTGCGGAAGACGGGGGCGTCCGGGGCGCCGCCGCCGAGGAGTTCGGCGGCGCAGTTGAGCCGTTCGGGATAGCGCAGCTCGGGCAGGTCGAAGCGGAGTCGCGGCCACTGTTCGCGCGGCGGGAGGTGGTCGCGCGCGAAGGTGTCGAGGTGGGCGGAGCGGGTCGGACCGTCCATGGGTGGATCGCCCCCTTGCCGGGTGGGCCGGGTCGTGTCAGGGAGCGTAACGTGTTGGTGACGACAGTCAATGGGACGCGATAACGTGGACGGTCCCGCGAACACGGGGTCCTGCGAACAGGGGGCTCTGCGAACAGAGGGCTGTGCGAACAGAGGGCTCTGCGAAGAGAAGGCTCTGCGAAGAGAAGGCTCCGAAGACAAGGCTTCGAAGACAAGGCTCTGCGAAGAGAAGAGAGAGGAGTCCGGCCGTGCCCGCGTTCTCGCTCGAACCGGAACAGACGGCCTGGTGCGCCGAGTTGCGCGCCCTGGCCGCTGACCGGCTGCGCCCGCTCGCCGACCGGGGCGAGCCCGGTCATGTCAACCGGCCCCTCGTCGCCGCGCTCGGCGACCTCGGGCTGACCGCCCGGCTCTTCACCTCCGGCGCGCTCGACCTCTGTCTGATGCGGGAGTCCCTCGCCCAGGAGTGCACCGAGGCCGAGACCGCCCTCGCCCTCCAGGGCCTCGGCGCCCACCCCGTGCACGCCCACGGCACCCCCGCCCAGCGCGAGCGCTGGCTCCCCGGTGTGGCGCGGGGCCGTTCGGTCGCCGCGTTCGCGCTCAGCGAGCCCGGCGCCGGTTCCGACGCGGCGGCGCTGCGGCTGGCCGCGGAGCCCGACGGCGCCGGGGGCTGGACCCTCACCGGTGAGAAGTGCTGGATCTCCAACGCCCCCGAGGCCGACCTCTACACCGTGTTCGCCCGCACCACGCCCGGCGCCGGGGCCCGCGGGATCACCGCGTTCCTGGTCCCCGCCGACCGGCCCGGCCTCACCGGCACCTCCCTCGACATGCTCTCCCCGCACCCGATCGGCGCCCTGCGCTTCGACGCCGTACCGGTGACCCGGGCGGACGTCCTCGGTCCGGTCGACGGCGGTTTCCGGGTCGCCATGGACACCCTGAACCTGTTCCGGCCCAGCGTCGGCGCCTTCGCCGTCGGCATGGCCCAGGCCGCGCTGGACGCCACGCTCGCCCACACCGCCGCCCGGGACGCCTTCGGCGGCAAGCTCGCCGACCTCCAGTCCGTCGCCCACCAGGTCGCCGAGATGGCGCTGCGCACCGAGGCGGCCCGGCTGATGGTCCACGCGGCGGCCTGCGCGTACGACGCGGGCGCCCCGGACGTGCCCCGGCGGGCGGCGATGGCGAAGCTGCTGGCCACCGAGACCGCGCAGTTCGTGATCGACACGGCGGTGCAACTGCACGGGGCGAGCGCCCTGCGGCGCGGTCATCTGCTGGAGCACCTGTACCGCGAGGTGCGGGCGCCGAGGATCTACGAGGGGGCCAGCGAGGTGCAGCGCGGGATCATCGCCAAGGAGCTGTACCGGGAGGTCCGGGAGGCCCGTGAGATCCGTGAGATCCGGGAGGTCCGGGAGGCCGGCGAGGTCGCGAACGCGCGGCAGAGGACGGAGGGCGGGGCATGAGCGCCGAACGCATCAACCCCCCGGGGCTGGCACCGGCGACCGGCTTCTCGCACGCGGTCGTCGCGACCGGCACCCGTGTGGTGTTCCTGGCCGGGCAGACCGCGCTGGACGCCGACGGCAGGATCACCGGCGGTCCGTCGCTGACCGCGCAGTTCGAGCGGGCGCTGGCCAATCTGCTGGCCGCGCTGGCGGCGGCGGGCGGCACCCCGGCCGATCTCGCGCGGGTCACCGTCTACGCCACGGACATCGCCGCGTACCGCGCGCACGCGGCCGAACTGGGCCGCATCTGGCGGCGGTCGGCGGGCCGGGACTATCCGGCGATGGCTGTGGTGCAGGTCGTACGGCTGTGGGACGAGACGGCGCTGGTGGAGCTGGACGGTTTCGCGGTGCTGCCCTAGGGGGTGGCCGTGGCTCACGCGGCGAGGGCGGTGCGGTGCGGGGCGACGATCCGTCCGTCGGGGCGGAGTTCGCCGGAGTCGTCGAAGACGAGGGTGCCGTCGCACAGCAGGCTCCAGCCCTGTTCGGGGTGGGCGCTCACCAGGTGCGCGGTGGGGGTCTGGGCGGTGGTCGGGGCGGTGCATGAGGGCTGGTGCGCGCACATGGCGGGTCTCCTGGTGAGGTGAGGTCGCTTCCGGTGAGGTCGCTTCCGGTGTGATCGTCGGCGATGGGGTGCGGCGTCCTGTGGGACGACCATGCGCCCGGCGCGGACGCATCGGAACGGGTGTGCGGCGAACGTGACAACACACGGACAACTCGCTGACGGTTCCCGGACGGTGGATGCCGGTCCGCGACGGCCCCGTACGGGGCCCGGCCCCCGTTGGAGTGACGTTCATGGGCGTCGGACGGCCGTACCGCCCTCGGGCCGGGACCCGCGCGGTACCCCGGAACCTGACCCCGAGGAGGCCCCATGCCCACCCGTCCCGTTCTCGCCGCCGCGGCCGTGCTCGCGTCCGCCCTGTCCGCCGTGTCCACCGCCACCGCGGGCCCGTTCGAGTCGGTGACCGTCCGCCCGGTCGGCCGGATCGCCGCCGACGGCACGGTGACCCTGTCCGGCACGTACCGCTGTCTCGGCGCCACCGGCCCGGTCTTCATCAGCTCCTCCCTGGCCCAGAGTTCCCCGCGCGTCCGGTACGGCATCGGCGGCAGCCGCGCGCTCTGCGACGGCGCCGCGCACCGCTGGACCAACTCCGGGCGGCCGTCCCCGGACGCCCTCGCGGCGGGCCCGGCGAGCGTCGAGGCGACCGTCACCGAACTGCGGACGCAGGGCGGGCTGCCGTTGCCCCGCTTCCACGCGGTGACCGAGCAGGCGATCACGCTGGCCCGGGGGTGAACGTCCTCCCGTCGGGACGCACACGGCCGGCGGAGGCGTACGCCCCCGCCGACCGCACCAGCACCGGAACCGGCCGCCCACTGTCGGCGCGGGCGGCCGGTCACCGGGTCACTGCCGGTTGATGGTGAATGTCGACGTGGTGTTCCTGATGTCGACCGCGTTGTTGCTGAGGGCCAGCCCCACGAAGGTGGCCGAGCCGACCGCCGGGCCCTGGCCGGGCTCGGGCAGTTCATTGGCCCAGACGCCGAAGCCGGACTTGGCGTCGTAGGCGTCGCCGCTCTTCTGGGCGCCGCTGATCGAGACGTCCGTCAGGACCGTGTCCTGGACGGAGTTCTGCGGCTGTCCGCCGACGTAATTCGTCTGGAACATGATCCCGCTGTAGGTGGGATCGACGATGTCCACATCGGTGACCCGGATGCCGGTGAACGTCTTCGACGCCGAGAACATCCAGATGGCGCCGAAGGTCTGGCTGCCCCAGAAGTGCCCGCCCGCCCGGACCAGTGAGGCGTTCTCCACCTTGGTCTGGCCGGGTCCGAAGCCGTTCATCGGATACCCGAAGTCGAGCGAGCTGATGGTGATGGCGGAGTAGACGAGGGTGTCCGCGATGTACAGGTTGCGGAACACGTTGTTCTCGCCGCCGTAGACCGCGATCCCGGCCGCCCGCCAGGTCAGCGTCGACGTGAGGTTCTCGTAGACGTTGCCCGTGTTGTTGCCGCCGCCGTTGTCGGTGGCCGCGAACAGGGCGAAGCTGTCGTCGCCGGTGGAGCGGGCCTCGTTGTTCTGGATCAGGTTGTTCTGCGACCCGTTCGTCATGTTGATGGCGTCGGCGAACGTGTCCCGGATACGGCTGTTCTTGATGGTGACGTTGTCGCTGTTGGCGGCCCAGTAGAGGCACATCTGGTGCTCGACCCACAGGTTGTCGATAGTCAGGTTGGCGACGTTGGACAGATCGCCGAAGACCTTGCCGGGGCCGTCGTTGCGGGAGTCGTAGTTGCCGAAGTAGGAGAACCCGGAGAACGTCGAGCCGTTGGCGGAGGACTCGATACGGAACCCGACGTCCGTGTTGCTCTGGCCGGTCGGGGCGGTGAACCGGCTGTACCAGGGACCGGCGCCGACGACCCGTACCGCCTTGCCGTACACATTGAACTTGCTGGTCGTCTGGTAGTTGGCGGGCGGGAGATAGACGCCGAGGAGGGTGCCGGTGGTGTCCATCCGGACCCGGTCCAGGGCGGCCTGCACATCCTGCTGGGTCAGTCCGCCCGGGGTGGTGTAGCGGGCCGGGTCCGGGTTGGCGATCTGCGCGACCTGCTCGGTGTTGATGAAGTCGATCGCGTACTGCGAGGTGTTCGCCGTGTCCTTCTGGAGCCGGATCCTCGCGCCCGCCGGGACGGTCGAGTCCAGCATGACGTTGGCCTCGTCGTAGATGTGCCGGGCCGGGCCCGCGCCCGGCGAGTTGCTGGGGCTCGCCTCGGCGCCGTACAGCCAGGAGTACTTCGAGGTCAGGTTGATCGCCTTGTGGAAGGTGCCGTTGACATACACGTTGAGGGTGGCGTCGATGCCGCCGCCGCCCGCCGAGTCGGGGATGGAGAACCGGGTGACCAGCGTGTTCGTGGGCTCCTTGGTGGTCCACTCGACGTAGTTGCCGGTGCCGTTGAGGGTGACGGCCCGGCGTCCGGACGCCTCGCCCGCGCGGTCGCCGACGGTCCGGTTCGGCCCGATGAGCTGGGCGCCGCCGCCGAGGACGCCGTCCTCCGCCTCGTACATCGAGAACGGCAGGTTGGCGCCGCGGCCCACGAACAGCGGTTTGCTGCTGGTGTTGTTGGCGCGCTTGACTGGCAGCTCGTTGGCGTCGTCCGCGATCACCGTGCGCACGGTGTACTTGCCGCCGGTCGCGGTCCAGGAGCCGAGTGCGATCGGGCTGGTGGTGGCCCCGGCGGCGATGGCTCCGGTGTAGCTGCCGGTGAGGGTGCGGACCGTGGCACCGGCCTCGTTGAGCACCGTCACCGTGACGTTGTGCGCGCCGGCCGCGGAGGCGATGGTGCCCTGGTTCTTCAGGCCGACACTGAAGGTGACCGTGGCGCCCGCCGCCGGGTTGTCCGGTGACCAACCGCTCGGCGCGGCCACCAGGTCGGCGCTGTCCACCGGCCGGACGACCAGCGGATTCGGGGCGGTGAAGGAGTTGTTGGTGTCGTTCTGCTCGACGACCGTGTTGGCCTCGTCGACCTTCGCGGTCAGCTGGTACGAGCCCGCGTCCCGGGTGCCGATGGAGGTGGTCACATCACTGGACGCGCCCGCCGCGAGCGCGCCGACGTTGGCGGTGGCCACCCTGGTGGTGCCCAGGTAGAAATTGACGTTGCTGGCCGGGGAGGCGGCGCTGCCGGTGTTGGCGACGCGCGCGGTCAGGCTGACGGTGTCCGTCTCCACCGGGGACGCCGGGGACGCGGTCAGGCCGGACACGGTCAGGTCCGGGTTGGGCGCCGGGTCGCCGATGACCTGGAGCTCACCGATCTGCCCGCCGGGCGCCCCGGTGTTGCTGTTGATCCGCACCTGGACATCGGCGGTCCGCGCGGTCACCGGGATGGTGAGCGTGTTCCCGGTGCTGGGGGAGAAGTTGTAGTTGGCCGCCGACACCAGGTTGGTGTACGCGGTCTGGTTCTGCTCCCGGCCGAGGATCTGGATGTTCTGGGTGCGCGCGCCCCAGATCGGGTCGGGGTTGAGCTTGATGACGACCTGGCTGATGTCCGCGTTGGCGCCGAGCTGCACGGTCAGCACACTGGGCCAGACACCGCTGGCGCCCTCCCAGTAGGTGCCCACGTTGTTGTCGACGGCGTTGGTCCCGACGAATGTGTGCACATGCCCGGACTCCACCACCGGCTTGCCGACCGCCAGGTTGGTGGCGAGAATCCCGGCGTCCCCGGTGGTGGCGGCCCTGGCGCTGGGCGGCGAGGTGTTCCCGGCCGCGTCCCTGGCCCGCACCTGATAGCCCACGGTGGCCCCGGCGGGCTGGTCGTCGGTGTACGAGGTGACGTTCCCGGCGACGCTCCCGCGCAGCTTGTTGTCGGCGTAGACGTCGTACCCGGTGACCTTCTCGTCGTCCGCCGACCTCGCCCACGCCAGCCGTACATCGCCTGACCCGGCGGCCTTCGCGGTCAGTCCGGTCGGCGGGGTCGGCGCCTGGGTGTCGCCCCGGCCCGCCTTCCGGGTCACGGTGTTACTCGCCGCCGACTGGTTCCCGGCCGCGTCCCGGGCCGTGACCTTGTAGCTCAGGGTCCGGTCCGCGGGCTGGTCGTCGGTGTACGAGGTGACATCCCCGGCGACGGTCGTCCGCAGCACCCCGCCCAGATAGACGTCGTACCCGGTGACCCCGGTGTCGTCCTTCGCCGCCTGCCAGGACAGGGCGACCTTCCCGGTGCCGGGCTCGGTCAGCTCCAGGGCGCGCGGCGCGGAGGGCGCCTCGGCGTCGCCGGTGCCCGGCCCGTACACCTCGAACGCGCCGAGCCGCCCGGCGGACTTCCCGGCGGCGCCGGTGAGGGCGAGCCGTACGTACCGGGTGGTCGTGGTGTCGAAGCTGATGGTGGCCTGGTTGCCCTTCTCCGGGTCGAACCGGTAGTCGGCCTGGGCGACCAGATCGGTGTGGTGTCTGCCGTCGGTGCTGCCCTGCACCTTCAGTGACTGGGTCCGCGCGTCGAACCCGGCGGGCACCTTCAGCACCACCCGGTTCACCGGCAGCGCCGCGCCCAGATCGCTCTCGATCCAGGGCGAGGAGTCGCCCGCGCGGCTCTGCCAGTAGCTGGCCCGGTCGGCGTCCGCGGCGGCACCGGCCGCGTGCCCGGCCGCCGCGCTGCTGGCGGTCAGCCGGGTGCCGCGCGCCAGATCGGCGCTGCTGCCGGTCGCCCGGCGCGCCTCCAGCTCGGCCAGCTGACCGGCGCCCGCCACGCTGTTGGCGGTGATCTCCACCCGCAGATAACGGGTGTCCAGCGCCGGGAAGTCCACGGTCACGGTGTTGTCGTCGCCGGGCCGGAACGTGTACTTCGCCGAGGGCACCAGCGTGCGGAACGCCTCGCCGTCCGCGCTGCCCTGCACGGCGAGCGTCTGCGTCCGGGTCTTGAATCCCTCGGGCAGTCTCAGCACCGCCCGGTCGATCTTGGTGCTGGTGCCCAGGTCGATCTGCGCCCAGGCGGGGAACTCCCCCCGGTCGCTCTGCCAGTACGTGCCGCTGTCGCCGTCGTCCAGCGCGGCGGCGGTGTGCCCGGCCGCGCTGCTGGCGGCTGCGGCGCCGGTCGCTGCGCTCGCGGGGGCCGTGGGGGCTGCCAGCGCGGGGAGGGTGGGTCCGCCGACGGCCACGAGACCGCCCGCCAGGGCGATGGCGAGCCACCGTCCTCTGAATCGCCGGCCGCGGGCCGGACTGCCGCCGGGTTGGGTGCCGCTGGCTTGGGTGCTGCTCATGGTGCTCCTCGTCCGCAGGGGTGGGGTGGCTCTCGCGTCTGCCGTGTCTGTCAGTAAGTTGCGAGAGAGTGATCCTGAGAAGCGTTGCTCTGCAAGCAATTTGCATAGGACTGCTGAAGCGTTGCAGAAGGTGGGGACTTCGTCCATGCGCATGACAAAGATCGGTGCGTGAGGGGTGTGTGTGAGACGGAGGCCGGGGGAGCCGGGAAGGGGAACGTGAACGGGAACGGCCCTCGCGCTCGGGGGAGTCGCGAGGGCCGCTCGGTGTGGTGCGATGGGGGAACCGGTCGGGTCAGTCCCGCAGTCCGTAGAAGCGGATCGGTGAATTCGGCCGGAATCCGATCCGCAGATAGACGGGGGCGCCCGCCTCGGTCGCGTGCAGGGTGGCGCGGGTGAGCCCGGTGGCGCGGGCCCCCTCGTACAGCGCCTTGCGGGTGACCGCCTCGCCGTACCCCCGCCGCTGCCACTCGGGCGCGGTGGCCACCAGGGCGACGAAGAGCCGTCCGTCCGCCTCGATGGTCCCCGCGCACGCCACCGGTGTGTCGCCGCGCATCGCCAGATAGGCGTGCACCCCGTCCTTCCACAGCGCCGACCCGTGCAGCCCGTCCCGTCCGTCGTCCAGCGGGAAGCCGTAGGCACGGGAGTTGAGATCGGCGTACGCGCGCAACTGGTCGTCGTCGGTGACGCGGACGAAGGTCAGGTCGGGGTGGCGGGGTTCGGGCAGCGGCAGGATGTTCCCGGCCATGCCGGTGGCGGGGAACAAGTACTGGAGCCCGGCGCGTTCGGCGGCGGCGGGCAGTGCGGCACGGGCGTCCTCGTCGAGGAGCCCTTCGAACAGCCAGAGGAACCCGGGGCGTTCCTTGGTCCGCATGACGGCGGCGGCCTCCGCCAGCCGCCCTGCGAGGACGTCCTCGGTGAGGTCGGCGGTGGTGAGGGTGACGCAGTTCCAGAAGGCGAACCGGCTGTCGGCCCAGCGCACGGCGATCCCGGGCAGGTCGCGGACGTCGGCGTCCGGGGTACGGTCCAGCACCATGGAGCGCCAGGCGGCGGCGAGTTGCTCCGCCGATTCGATGGATTCCGTGGATTCCGTGGATTCCGCGCGTTCGGTCACCGGGTTCCCCTGGGGTCGGGAGTGGACGCCGCCGGGCGCGTGGGGCGCGCGGCGGCGCATGACGCCCTCTGGGTTAGCACAGAGGCGGGGCGCGTACAAAAGTGCGGTGCGGTGATTCGTACACCTCTGCGACCATGCCCGGATGGAGCACGTTCTTGAAGCGCTGGTCGTCCGGCACACCCATCGCGTCCCGGCCCCGAGGGGGTCCGCGGGGGACAGCGCGGCTGCCGCGCGCCAGTTCGACGCGGCACTGGCGTCGGCGGGGTTCAAGCTGTCGGCGGAGCTGCTGGCCCGGCTGTCGGACCTGTCCGGCGCCGCGGTCCTGCACACCGCCCGGCGGACGCTGCGCACGGTGGCGGAGATGTCCGGCGACCACGTCCGGCACAACACCTACTTCATCGACTTCCCGGCGAACGTGCCGGACACGGAGGAGTTCTGGGCGCGCTGCGTGGCGGAGGCGCTGAGCGACCCCGAGGCCCGGGAAGGCGTGCTGTCCCAACTGGCGTCCGGCTTCCTGAACTTGCTCTCCCTCCCCTCCTACGGCCGCTACCAGCACACCTACGAGGAACTCCTCGCGGCACAGGACGAGCTGATCGCCGCCGCCGGTGACCGTGTGACGGTCCTCCACCTGGGGCGGGACCTGGACACCGAACTGACCGCCCTCTACCTCTCCCTCGCGGGCAGTACGACCCCGCTGGGCGAGGAGCACCTGAGCGACCTCGGTGTGCTCGCCGGACGGTGTGCGCGCGGACCCCAGCCGGAGGCGATCCCGATCCGGGAGAACCGGGCGGTGGTGAACGCGGCCCGGCTCGCGGTGGGCGCTGACCTGCTGGTGGACACGGTGACGGATGTGCTGCGGCTGGCGTGCGCGCTGTCCGGCGGGGATGTGACGCTGCTGGAACCGACCAGGTTCCGGACGCTGCCGCGCCCGGTCCGCCGCGCCCTGCTCGCGGCCCTGGACGCCCTGATCGCGGCGACCCCCGCGAAGCTGAGCGATGTCACCGCGCACCGGGAGCCCTTCAAGCGGCTCGGTGAGCGGCTGCATCCGCACGAGTACCCGCGCTGGCCGCACGCGGCCCAGGTGTTCGCGGTGGCCCGGGGCGAGCGGCGCGCCCGGACCCTGGACAGCCGCGTCGAGGAACGCCTCGCCGACCTCGACGTGCCGGGCGCGGTACGGATGCTGTCGTCGTCCCCCGGCCGGCTGTTCCGCGCCCTGGACCACCTGCTGCGGATCGCCGTGGACGACGCGGAGCGGGACCTGGTCGTGGACACGGCCGTACGGGTCGCCCCTCAGGTGTCCGGGCGGGTCGTGCTGTCGGTCCGGGAGCACTTCCACAACCGGGAGCGGGAGACCGGCGAGCCCCGGATCTTCATCAACCGCCGGGGCCGCGGCTGGGCCACGCCCGACGCCCGCCCGCCGGTCCCGGCCGACGCCCGCGACCGGCTGACCAAGGCCCTCGACGCCGAGATCCGCCGCAGGCTCCCGACCCCGGAGCGCGTCCTCGTCGACCCCGCCGTCCTGGATGTGGCACTGCCGCTCAGCGGCCGGGCGACGACGGCCGGACTCGGCGTCCTGCCGCGCGGCTCGCGCTCACCGGTCGACGGCGACCGGCTCCGCTTCTTCACCTACTGGAAGCAGACCGCGCACCGCACTGACTACGACCTGTCCGCGCTGCTCCTGAACACCGACTACAGCACCGACGCCTGGCTGTCCTACACCTCCCTGAAGACCGTCGGCGGCACCCACTCCGGCGACATCACGACCGCGCCCGACGGAGCCTCGGAGTTCATCGACCTCTCCCTGGAACGGATACCGGCCGCGTTCATCGTCCCGCAGGTCAACATCTACGCGGGCGAGGACTTCGAGACCGTCGAGGAGTCCTTCTTCGGCTTCATGCTGCGCGACGCGGAACAGAAGGGCCGTCCGTTCGAGCCGCGCACGGTACGGATGAAGTCGGACCTGCGCGGCACGGGCCGGGTGGCGCTCCCCCTGGTGTTCCGCCGGGAGGACGACGGCCGCTGGCGCGCGAAGTGGCTGCACCTGTATCTGCGGGGGATCTCGGCGGCGAACCGGGTCGAGGAGAACCAGGTGTCGGTGGCGAAGCTGGTACGGGCGGTGGTGGAGCGGGACTATCTGACGGTCCGCCACCTCGTGTCCCTCCTGTCCACCCCCACGACGACGCTGGACCACTGGCACCCCGGCACCCCGCCCCCGCCGGAGCCCGTCCTGTACATCGGCCTGGAACGCCCCGAGGGTCTCCACCCGGACTCCCAGGTCGTGACCGTCGAAAACCTGCGCGACTTGATCCCGGGGTGAGTGCTAGCGTTCACCACCGGCGAGGCCATGAAGGGGCTTCCTTCTCAACTTTCCTGCTGAACAAGCTCCTTCGCTTTCCTCGCCGTCGACGGATTCCCGGGCGGACGCCCCTGCCGGTGTGGCGGGGGCGTCCGCCCGGGGTCGTCGGGTGGGGTTGTGGTGGGTGGTGCCCTTTACGTGCCGGTCCGCCAGGGGTCGTCCGTGTCTGAATCCGGGTCAGGGCCCAGTTCCAGGTCGTACAGGGACCGTTCCTCGATGCCCAGGGCGCGCATCAGCTGACTCGTGGGGACGCGGTATTGGCCGCCTACGCGGAGGATGACACAGGGGAACTCGTTCCGGTGGATCAGCTGATAGGCGGTCGACGCGGAGATGCCGAGGGCACGAGCCGCTGTGCGTAGATCGAGGACGACAGGCAGGTCGAACAGTTCCGTGAAGGTCAGCTGACCACGAGCGGGGGGCATCACGGCCTCCTCATGCTGCGGCGGCGGCCCGGAGCGCTGCGCATGCGACGCTTGGCTCGCCGCTTGCGGGAATCGCGACCCCGATCCGGCCGGCCCTTGGCCCCCGCTTCGCCGTCTGCGAGCGTGTCGGCCCGCAGGTGCTCCGGGCGTACCCGGAAGCGCAGAGAGGCGTGCAGTCCGTCGGGCCCGGCTGGACGGACGATCCGCACTTCCAGAACCTGATGTCCCGTGGCGGACGGCACGTCGTCAGCCGCCTCCAGGTGCGGTGACTCGTCGTGTGCGAGGTCCTTGAGCCGGTTGGGAGCGGTCTCCCGCAGATCGGCACGGGCGAACTGCCAGGCCCTGGTGTGCGCGGCCTTGAGCAGTGGCTCGATACCGGACTCGGCTGGGATGGCCACGCCCGCCCTGGCTCCGGAACTGTTCGGCGAGTACTCCGCGAGACCTTCCAGCAAGGCCAGTACCAGCTCGGACTCCACGTCGGCCCGGTCGGTGCGCAGGCGCCCGCAGATCAGCTGGACCGCCTCGGTGAGCTTCGGCGCGGCCAGCCAGATGAGCAGGAGCTTTCCGGTCCCGTCCGGGGTGTGATCGGTCCGGGCCGTACGGAGTGCCGCCTCCCAGATCGCGGCCGAGAGACAGGGGTCCGGTTCGGGTGCGTACAGGGCCTGGTACGCGTCGGCCGCAGTCATGCGGATCAGCTCCGGGAGGTCTGATCCGCTACTGAGGGTCAACGTCGTCTCCTTGGCCTGGGCGGCGTCGAAGTGTTCCTTTACCGCGGTGAGTACGCTCGTGGATGTTGAATTACTCACGAAATGTCCTCTCGCTCGGAATGAGGGAATCCTTGAGCGGGTGGTGGCAGGGTGCCGTGCGGCCATGGGCCGGGGATCTGAGAATGGGGCAAGACGGGAAGCAGCCCCAGGCGTCACGATTTTTGGCAGATGCGCGTGGCTTCGTAGACGCTCACGCAGGACTGCTGACATTGGTCCTGAGCGGATATTAAGTGCCGGGAGACACAGCCACTGGGTTCCGGGAGCGGCGCTGTCCCGGGCCGCCCGGGGAGGGCGCCCGCCCGGAGACGGGCGCCCTCCTGCGTCGACGACTCAGGTCTGGTCGTTCGACGCGGTGTTCGGGGTGTCGGTCGCCTCGGTCGTCGCGGCACCCGGGATGGCGCCGTCGGCCGGGTCCGTCTTCGGCCGACGCCGGCTCGGGGGGAATCCGGGTGATTTCCGCAGGCGGATCACCCGCCGGTTGCGCTGTCGGTTACTCATCTGCTGAAGGTCCTCTCTGCTGGGGTTGCGCCGTGCTCCCGCCCGTTCGGCGAGCGGCTGATGCCATCGTGCCCGGGGGGTCGAGACCTCCGCAGACCGATAACTGAGCGATAACTGAGAGCCGGGGGCGTGTAGGAGCGCACGGGTATGAAGCGGGCTGCGTCCGCGCACAGTTCAAGGAACGTTGCGTGGGGTGCCCGAGGCGAACCCACGGTTGCCGTGTGGGGCAAGGGAGGACTGATGGACGGACGGGTGCTGGGCCCGGTCAGTGTCATGGGGGAGGGCGGAAAACGAGCTCTGGGGACCTCGAAGACGGGCGGGCTGTTCGCCTTGCTGGCCACCTCGGAAGGGTTGCGGTGCGAGAGGGCGGAGATAGCCCAGGTCCTGTGGGACGGACAGAGCGGGGTGGGCCAACGGGTGGACCAGGTCGTCAAGGAACTCCGGAAGCTGGTGGGCGGCCGTGAAGTGCTGCCCCACGCCGGCAAGTCGGGCTGTCTCATCCTCCGGGTGCCGGCTGACAGCGTCGACTATCTGCGCTTTCTCCAAAACTGGCGCGAGGCCGACGCATTGCCCTGTCCGGAGAGATTCCAGCGGATTCGCTCCGCCCTGAGGGAGTGGGACGCCGATGACGAGCCTCTGCGTGGACTGTCCGGGGAGGGATTCGAGACACGCAGGGACCGGATGAAGGCGAAGCGCGCCGAGGCCGTCTGCGATCTGCTGGAGGCGGCCTCGCAGTCACGGAACGTGCGATGGCTCCGCGAGGAGTCGGCGAACTGGTACGCCCGACTACCGGCCCATATGCGAGTCTTCCAGTACTACCTGATGGCCCATGGGAATGTGACGGCCGACGGGAAACGGGTGTCCGATGAGGAGCGTGAGCGGCTCATCGGGCAGTGGGTGGCGAAGACCGGCTCGGCGCCGGACGCCGAACTTCAGGACGTCATCGACCAATTGCGCGGAGGCGGCCCTTCCCGGTCGGGCTTGGCTGTGCTCCCGCCGATCCCCGACCAGTTGACCGCCGATGCGCCTGTCCCCGTCGGTCAGGATGATCTGATCCGCGACCTCGTCGACTACATGGCCGAGAGGCAACGTGCCGGTAGAACGGCGGTCATTCTGCTGAGCGGCATGGCGGGGGTGGGGAAGAGCGCGGTTGCCCGTCACCTCGCCAGGCTGGTGAGGGACCGCTTCCCGGATGGAGTTCTCCGTGCGCATCTCAATGGATTCGCCGACAACGAGATGGGCCCGGCCGAACCGGAGCATATTCTGGACAGATTTCTGGCCAGGCTCCCTCCCTACTCCACCGCGAAGGACCTCGCCGAAAAGAGTGCGGATCTTTGCACGGCCGTGTCCCATCGATCACTCCTGATGATTCTCGACGACGCGTTCAGCGCCCGACAGGTGATCCCCTTGCTGCCGGGGAGCGGTACCAGTGCCGTGATCATCACCAGTCGCCTTGAGTTGGGCGGCCTGTGTGCCCAAACAGAGGTGTACTCGCGCAGGGTGGAACTGTTGTCGGACGCCGCCGCCATGGAAGTACTCCACCAGGATGTGGTCGAGAAGGACCGGGAGAAGTACGACTACGAGTTCCGTGAACTGGTGCGCCTGTGCGGAAATCTGCCGCTGGCGCTCACCGTTGTGGAGCGGGACCTCAGAATTCGTGCCCGGAGCACCATGCCGCGCCTGGTGAGGGAAATGAAGAAGGAATGGGAGCTCCTGGAAGAATTGCACCGGCCAGAACACGAGATGTCGGTACAGGTGGCGCTCCGTTGCTCGACGCGAACGCTCAGCGAGGGGGCTCGACTTCTGCTGTGGCAGCTGGGGGTTCATCCCGGTCCCAGCATCACCTGGGACGCGGTGATGGACATGGGCGCGGTGAGCGAAGGCATGCGGCCGGAGCGAGTCCTCGGCGAACTCGTCGCCGCGAACCTGGTCATGTTCCAGGACGACCGCTATGCCCTGCACGACCTGGTGCGGGCCTTCGCCCGCCACCATCTGAAGCCGAAAGCCCTCCTGGAGAACGCGTCCCTCAGGGCGGAGACCATTCGGCTGGTGCTGGAACATCAGTTGCAGAATGTCCGGGCCTGCGACCGGATGCTCGACCGCCAGCGCGCGCTGGAGCCCATCGGTGAGCCGGACGGGGTCACGGTGGCCGAGCCGGAGAACCTGAAGCAGGCGATGGACTATCTGGACACCGAGTACCCCACGATCCGCCGGGTCATCGACCTGGCGTACCACGAGCGCATCCAGCACTACATCTGGCTGCTGCCGATGGCCTTGGTGACTTATCAATGGCGACGGCGACTCCTTGACGAAGCGGTGACCGACCTCGACCGCGCTCGGGAGATCACGGAGGAGGCCGAAGCCCCGGCGGCAGAACGCGCCATGGTCTACCGGATGCTCGCGGGCACGCAGTGGCGGCTGGACAAGTACCAACTCGCGGTCGCCCAGCTGAAGCGGGCCGTGCTTCTGAGCGAGTCGGACGACAGCCGGAGCGGTCGGCTGAGTCTCACCCGCTCGCTGTACACACTCGCCATCAGTCAGCGCAAGCTCGGTGACGAGACCGAGGCGGAGGCGAACCTTCGTCAGGCCCTCGACCTGTACCAGGACATGCGTGACCCGGTGGGAGAGGCGGCGGTGCTGAACGGGATCGGGGCTCTCCACCTCGACCGGGGCGAGCTGGGAGAGGCCCTTCTCCGGTGCTCCGACGCCCTTGCCCTGGTGGAAGGGACCACGGACCACAACGGTCATGCCGATGTGCAGTTCACCCTGGCGAAGGTGTACGTCGCCCGGGGCGAGCGGGAGCGCGGCATCGAGCTCTACCAGAAGGCGTGCGACACCTACCAGGAGCAGGAGTCCTGGCCAGGAGAGGAAAAGGCACGGAATCAGTTCGCGGACGTCCTGGTGGCCGCCGGAGACCGTCCGCAGGCGATTCTCGAACTGGAGAGGGTCTTGGTGCTCCGCGAGCAGATGGGCGGTATGGATGTCCAGGAGATCCGGGAGCGGCTGGAAGGGCTGAGGTGAGGCGGCCCCACCGGGTACACGGCGTCATAACCGCGGTGGACGCGACCGGTAGTACTCCGTCGGGTCCGGGGAGAGCGGCTTCAGGGGGCGGTCCGAGCGCGTCTTGGGCAGATGCGGGCGGATCGCCTCGAACACCTCTCGGACATTCGCCGGACGGTCCTCGGCCTCCCAGGCCACCATGCGCAGCGCAAGGTCGCGGAACTCCGAAGGAATCGTGGCGATTCGTTCGGCAGGCAGGACAGGGTGGCCCTGCTCGACGCGCTCTTCCGGCCCACCGTAGGGCAGTTGCATCACGGTCATCTCCAGCAACATGGCCCCCAACGCGAAGATGTCCGCCCGTGAAGTGAGGCCGTCCTGGTTCGCTTCAAGTTGCTCCGGCGCGGCATACCCCGTGGTGCCGAACCCGTCGGATGTCTCCTTGTTGGCCCGGACGGCTTGACCCATGTCGATGAGACGCAGTCGGCCGTCCGGTTCCACGATGACGTTCTCCGGCTTCAGGTCGCAGTGCACGAGATCCCTGGCGTGCACATCATGAAGGATTTCGCAGAGCTGCCCGATGATCGAGGCGACGACGCTCAGGTCTTTGACCGGCCGCTTCTCCACCACGTTCCTGAGCTGCCGCCCCTTGACGAACTCCATGACAAGACACCTGTTGCCCCTATAGGTGCCTGTCGCGAGAAGCCTTGGAATTGCTTCAATCCCCCTCAACGTCATCATGTGCCGGCTCTCCACTTCGACCAGCCTTCTTCCGTCGCTGATGTGCAACGACTTCGGGCCGATGCGCCAGGACTTCTGTGTCTTGATCGCCACTTTCGCCCTCGACCGACGGTCGTGGGCGACGTAGATGTCCCCGAAACCCCCGTCGTTGTCCAACACGCCCACGACTTCGTAGGAATCCTCGATGTTCCCGATGTCCGCGACGGCGTCCATGGCCACCTCCAGTTCCCGACTCCAGGAGTCGGATCGCCGTGCTCAGAGAGAAACTCAGAGAGAAGGAGCGAGGAATGTCTCAACCCTGGCTTCCCCCCGACGGGGTACGCCGCACATCCCCGACCATCACCGTATCCGCGGGCATGTTCAAGAAGGGCGACTTCCGCTGTCCGGCCGCCGATGCCCTCAAGGCACGCGGCTACGTTCCCCAGGAACGAGCGCCGCGCCGCCGGGAGAAGCTGGAGCACTTCACACTGGGCCCCTTCATGGCCGCCTGCGACGCCCGCAACCGGCTTCCCTCGGCCGCGACCCCGCCCATAGGCTCCCGCGGCACACCCCCGCACGACGGGCTCCGCACCTGGACGGACCACGGGATGGCCCTGTACGACACGGCCTTCCCCACCGATCCGCGGCGCCCGCTGCGTGAGGTGAGCGAACGGTGGACCTACCGCTATCGCCCGGCCGCCGGAGACCCACGGGCCCCGCGGGAGTACGCGTTCACGGTGTGGGGCCGCTGCCTGGCCTCGCCCGATGGACGGCTGCGCGAACTCCGGCTGCCCGTCCACCGGATCAACCCGAGCCGCCCGCCGGACGGTTTCGTCGCGGCCACCGCGCTGGTCCTGGCCGAGGGCAGCCCCGGACCGCTGCCGGAACAGGTACGGATCGTGGAGTTCGCGCTGCTGGACGGTGAGACACGCGAACTCTTCACCGGTACCCGCACCGAGGCGCTCGCCGCCTACCGCGCGGATGGCCCCGGTGCGCTCACCGACGTACTGAACGGCCAGGAGTACCGTCCCGGGCAGGGCTGCGCCGAATGTCCCTACCTGCGGGTCTGTCCGGCGCTGCGTACCGCGCCCGGTCTGCTGGGAGTCGCGACACCGGGTCGGCCACGGCGTACCTGGTCCGTCACCAACGGGCGCAACTACCGGGTCTGCCCGGCCCGCGACCACCTGCGCCGGCTGCGACTGCCCACCGCGGATTCCGTGGAGCGCGAGGTGACCGCCGAGCGGGGCCGGGCAGTGCACGCCTTCCTGGCCGACCGCCACGGCCATTCCGCCGCCCGGCCGTGCACGACCGACGTGCCCGAGGACTGGGTGCCGGACGGATACGACCTGCCCGCCCATGAGCGGCTCCTCGGTCTGCGTCTCCTGCGCAGACATGCCGCGGTCTGCCCGCTGCGGTGCGTCAGGAACGGCACGGACGTACGGACCGAACCCCGGGTGGTCCGGCTCGACACCGCCGCCGATGTCGTGGTGATCGCCCAACCCGACCTGCTGTACCGGGACATGGACTCCTGGGTGTGGCGGGAGACCAAGACCTCGGCGACCGACCGGCGGTCCGGCCGACCGCTGCTCGACCAGTACCCGCAGCTCGCCCTTGCGGTGCTGCTCACCGGGCGCGGGGATCTCGGCGGGACGGCGACCCGCGCACGGGTCGAACTGGAGGTGCTGCGCCCCGGCGGCGCGGACCTGGAGATCATCGACCCCCTCGCCCCCGCCCACCGGAAGGCGGCGGAGGACGTCGTCCGCCAGATGGTGGAGGGATGGCACCAGGACGACGACTACGCCCCCAGCCCCGGTCCCGCCTGCCGACGCTGCGAGGTGGCCCGCTGGTGCCCGGCGTCGGCCGCGTCCGAGGAGGCCGTCTGATGGCCAGGACGACCCGGCCGCGGAAGGACCGGGCACGGCCCGCTGCGGCAGCGGGCGCGGGCACCGAGCTGTACCTCGAACTGGCCCGCACCGTCGCCGCGCTGGCCGAGCCCCGGAGCCTGCGCTCCTTCACCCTGCCCTACCCGGGCTTCGCCCAGCGCGCCCTGGACCACACGGTGATGCGCTGCCTCGGCATCGGAAGGACCCCGCCGAGGAGCCTTCCCGAACTGTGGGAGTGGTGCCGGAGCATGACCGCCGACGACCCGCTGTTCGACGTCCCGTCCTCGCTCGTCACCAGGGGCGCGACTCTGGTGACCCCGGTCGGCCTGATGCCCACCCGCACCTGTCTCGAACTCGCCTCGCACGGCCCGGCCGGACAGGTGGAGACGGAGGCTCGCGGGCTGCTGGCGGAACTGGAGGGGCGCTGCGGATCGACCGAGAGGTACCGGCTGTGCCGGCGGTTCCTGGCCGACCATCCCGTGGTGCAGCAGGAGGACCGCCATACGCGGAACTGGAGCAGGGACGTATGGGCCAAGGTCAAGGAGCTGTACCAGCCGCTGCCCGAGTCGCTCCGCGTAGACGGGGTCTTTCTCCCCTGCCCGGTCTGCCGCCTCCCGGCACTGCCCCGCGGACGCACCCTGCCCACACCGACCCGGCCCGCCGCCGACCAGGAGATCTGGTGCGAGGGAGAGGAATGCCTGCGCCCTGAGCGGTTCGAGCCGATCCGTGATCCCGATCTCGCCCTGATCCTCCCGCGGTCCCTGCGCGCCTACCTCGTGCTGCCGCACCCGGTGGAGACAGCGGCCCGGAACGCACTCGACAGTGCCGGAATCCGACACGAGGCACGGCCGGGACACCTGAGCGCCCACCACGTCCGGGACACCGGACACGGCCCCCTGGAGATGCACGTCTACGACCGCCTGCAACCCGGTCTCCTCGCCGCGCACCTCGCGCAGTCCCCACCCCACACCCACCGCGCGTTCATCGTGGTGCCCGAGCGGCTGGCCGCACGGGACGGCTACCGCGCGAGCTTCACCGCCGCGCTGCCCGAACCCCTGCGCCCACGGCTGATCCTGACCACGCCGTCCGACCTGGTGCGCCACCTCACCACACGGGCCACCGAGAGCGACCACACCATGCACACCGGGACGGCCCACCGGAGGAGCACCCCGGCGTCGGCGCGAACGGAGGCCGAAGACGATGCGTAGCATCGCGCCCCCTCTTCAGCACGTCTTCACCGAGCTGAGGGCGTTCCTCGGACCATCGGTCCACCAGCGCACCCTTGAGGCGTTCTGCCAGGTCGAGCTGGGCCTTTACCTCCAGCGGAAACTGATGCCCGGCGCTCCCGCGGGCGGCGCCTGGGTGCTGTTCAGCGGATACGGCTTCGCCCAGGCGTACGGCGTGCCGCTCCCACCGGACGTCGACCGGACGCTCCGGGTCGCCCGCTACTCACTGTGGACCCTGCGCCGGGGCCGCGCCTGGTGTGAGGCTCTCGACCGCTATCAGGACTTCGACGCGAGCGTACGCGCCTACGACGTCACCGACACCGAGGCTCCGGCGGAGCACCGGGAGCTGTCCGTCGCGGGCGACCGCCTCCAGGTCTATGAGCGGCTGCTCACGGTGGCCCCGCCGCTGGAGGGCGAGCGGCAGCCGGTCGCGGGACCGGGGCCGCACGCCTTCCCGGTCAGCCGCTCGCTGGCGGTGGTCGATCTGCCGGTCGTGTCCCGTGGCCCCGTCGTCGCCCACGACCTGGACCTGACCCCGCCCGGGGACGGCGCGCCGCTGGTCTTCACCCGGCGGGACCTGGAGCGCACCGCGGCGGAGATGGACGCCCTGCACGCCGGTGAACCCGAGGACCGCGCTCCGCACTGGGTGAAGCGGCTCGGGGACTTCGAGCTGTCCGTGAACGAGGACGGCACGTTCCGCAAGCGGCGCGACTTCCAGTTCACCGTGCATGAGATCCAGCACCTGCTCGGCATCGTCGGCGCGGGCAAGAGCACCCTGCGCGACATCATCGCCGTCCACCTCGCCCGGCGCGGACAGCGCACCACGGTGGTGGTCTCCGACGTCGCCGAGGTACTGAAGCTGGTCGAGCTGTACAACCGCTACACCGACGGGACGGCCGCGCCCGTGCTGGGCTCCTCCGGCCGCGAGCGGCACGCCCAGCGCCTGCACCGCCGCCTCGCGGGCCGTGACGAGCACCGGCTGCTCGCCCATGACGACCCCGCCTTCGCCTACCTCGGGACCTCCTGCGTCCTCAACGCCCTACGCCAGGACACCCCACCGTCCGCCGAGCCGCTGGCCTTCGGCGAGGCGCCCTGCACCCGCCTCAAGCCACCCACGAAACCGAGGCCCGGCACGTCGAAGGCCCCGAAGTCGCCCTGGCAGAAGAGCCCGACCAGTTGCCCGTACTGGTCCGACTGCCCCCGGCACCATGGAGCCCGCGCCCTGGTCGGGGCGCACATCTGGGTCGCGACACCGGCCGGTCTCATCGACGCGGCGCCGCCTAGGCCCCAGAACGGCGAGAAGATCCGGTACCTCGAACTCGCCTGCCGGCGCAGCGACCTCGTCATCATCGACGAGGCCGACCGGGTACAGATGCAGCTCGACCAGATCTTCGCGCCCGCCACCGTGCTCGCCAGCGACGAGGACAAGGGCCTCATCGACGACCTGACCCAGCACAAGATCCGGGAACTCGCGGCGAGCGGGCGGACCCAGCTCTCCGAGCGGGACGTGGAGACCTTCGCCGCCGCGCTCAACACCGCGGCCCTCGCCACGGACCGGCTCTACGCGATGCTCGTCGGCGACGCCGACCTGCGCGACTGGGTCCGCACGGGGTACTTCAGCGCCTGGACGCTCCAGCTCGGCCTGCTCGACGAGCGGTACCCGCTGCCGAAGGACGCCGACCCGGACCACGAGAACCAGGCGCCACGGGCTCGGCTCGGCAAGCTCCTCGACGCGTTCCGCGACAACCCCTTCGGCGACCGGGCCCGACGCACCGGAGAGGACTTCGGCGACCTCACCGTGCTGCTCAACGAACTCCTGCACACCGGCAACCCGGAGAACACCCGCCGCCACCTGGCCAGGGTCGTGGACGAGGTCCTCCACCTCGACGAGCCGTACATGGCCGCCCGTGGCAAGGAGTACGAGGCGGCGCTCGCCGAGTGGGAGCGCCAGAAGCGGGAGATCCGCGGGAAGGGCTCGCGCGCGGGGCGCGGGCGCAAGCGGGTCAAACGGCCGGTGCCCCCCGAGGCGTGGCGGAAGGAGGCGGCGACCCACTTCGAGTTCACCCTGCTGCTGAGCGCCCTCGAACCCCGGCTCGCCATGATCAACGCGATGTGGCCCCGGGTCGAGGCGGCGCTGAGCCTCGGCTACAACGACATGTACCGCCGTCCGCCCGACTACGGCCCCATGGTGCCCGAGGCGCCGATGGGCAACGTACTGGGCTTCCAGTTCCGGGTCTCCGGGGAGGACGAGGGCGGGGTCCGCAGCGGGGAACTGACCTTCTTCCGGTGCAGCGGTGTCGGCCGCGAGCTGCTGCGCGCCATGCCGCACCTCGCCACCGTCGACGGCCGTGCGGGCGCCCATGTGCTGCTGATGTCCGCGAGCAGCTGGGCCGGCGCCTCCGGCCGCTACCACGTCAGTGTCCCGGTCGGGGTGATCATCGAACCGCCGTCGAAGGTGACCGAGCGGATCGCGGAACACAGCGAGATGCGCTTCGAGTTCATCGACGACGGCGACGAGAAGCTGCGCATGTCGGGCACCGACCCCCAGGACCGCCCCGAGAAGTTGCGCCGCATCGCGCGCCACCTGGGCGCGGGGGAGGACGAGGAGCTGACCGGCGGTCCGCTGGAACGCGAGCTGTTGAGCCTGCCGAGGGGACGGGACCACATCCTGCTGCTGGTCGGCAGCTACGCGGAGGCGCGCGTGGTCGCCGACACCCTGCACAACCTCAACCAGCGCTGGCGCGACAGGGTGCTGTGCCTGGTCTCGGACGACGAGGAGATCGCCCCCGAGGACGAGACGCCCTCCGCCCACCGTGCCCGGACACTGCGCCGCGGCGACGTCGAGCGGTTGGCCGGGGCCAAGGCGGACGTCCTGGTGGCGCCGCTGCTGTCGGTGGAACGCGGCCACAACATCCTCAACGCGCAGGACGAGGCCGCGATCGGCACCGTCTACTTCCTGGTCCGCCCCAACCCCCACCCCGACGACCTGTCCCTGGCCGTCAGCGCGGTCAACGACTGGATCGTCCGGGCCACGGCCCCCGGCGGGGACTTCACGTCCTGGGTACGCGGCGCCCCCACCGTCGAGGCGGGCGCCGACGAGGTCCGTCGCCGGGCCCGGACCCGCTGGCACGAGGTGCTCAACCGCTCGATGGCGTGGAGTCGGCTGGGCGACGAGCGCGAGCGGGTGACCTGGGACCAGATGGTGCTGATGTGGCAGGTCATCGGACGGCTGGTGCGTGGTGGGGTGCCCGCCCGGGTGGTCTTCGTGGACGTCGCCTTCGCCCCGGTCCACGGGGCGGACCCGGACCGCTCCGACACACCCGACTCCAGCCTGCTGCACAGCGTCCTCGACGTGCTGGCCCCCTACTTCGAGGGCGGGACGAAGACCCCGGAGGAGCGGTTCATCGCCCGAGCCCTCTACGAGCCGCTGCGCACCATGCTCACCCGTCTGCTGCTGAAGCCGCCGTCCCCGGCACCCGACCACGAGCCGTTCCCCGCCCCGTAGGAGGCGATCCATGTCCATGTATCACTCGCTGCGTTCCACCGCCTACGAACCCGACCCCGACCACGGACCCTGGCAGGAGGAACTGCGCGTCCTGCGGCTCGGCGAGGAACTGCACGCCGAGCTGATCCGACTGCACCACGAGACCGGCGGCGGCTCGCGCCACCCCGACCGGCTGCCCGTGCGTCAGCTCAACTCGTTGTTCCAGGGCATGGCGCCGGGTGTCGTCGCCACCGGCCGCCGGGCGGGCACCGACGGCCGTCTGCCCTGGCTCTACGCGCGGGAGACCGTGCCGCCCGAGGTGCTCGCCCCGCTGATCGGCACCTGGGCGGGAAGCCGGTTCACCGAGGACGACGACACCGACGGTCCCGACCTGGAGGAGCAGCTGCGGACCGAACCGGAGTCCGCCGCGGTACGACTCCCGCGGTGGGAGACCGAGCCGGTCGACCTCACCGAGACGGTGATCTCCACGGGCGGTACGGCCGAACCCGCGAACCGCCTCTACAACCTGCTGCCGGAGGCGATCGCCTTCCGCCTGGCGGCCCGCCCGTTCCGCACCCGTGGCGCCACCCTGCGTTTCCGCGTCGAGCGTTCGGGGGAGGGCACCAACCTGGTCTCCTGGCCGCCCCAGCGCTACGAGCACCGCAAGAAGACCTGGTACTACTCGGCATGTCTGAAGATCACCGTGCACACCGTGCCGTTCGCCCCGCGATTCCGTGTGCACATCTCCACCGGGGTCCGCCGCTGGGCCACCCACCTCGACGTACGCCCCCACCAGCTGAACGGAGCGACGGTTCTCCTGGACGCGCCCCTGCCCTGGCCGGAGGGACCGGACCGGGGGCACCGGCTGACGGCCAACACGCTCGGCTACGACCGGCGCCGCAAGGAACTCGCCTGGCGCCGCCACAGCCCGGCACTGCTGCTCCCGGACCTGGACATCGTGCGCCGCTACCCCGAACCGGCCGAACTCTTCGCCGAGCCGGAACGCTGGATCGACGGATGCGGGGAGGTCGCCGCGGGGATCGTCCACCACGCGGCGGTCGGCCCGCACGAGGTCGGCAGCGGTCTGATGCCCAAGGAACGGGCGGAACTGGACACCTGGGTCGAGGACGGTCTGCGCCCGGTGCTGCGCCGGGTCGCCGACCTCACCAGGGCGACCCGCCACAACACCCCCGCACTGATCCCCCGCTCAGGCCGCAAGGCGACATCCGAGGCCCGTGCGGCACAGCTGACCGTGCTGCGGCGCACCGCGCTGACCCGCGCGCTGGACGGACGTCCCCTGGAGGTGGAGATCCTCTGGCAGTCCCCGCAGACACGGGCCGCGCTCCTCGCGGAACTCCCCCGGCTCATCGGCTGTCCGCCCGGGGAGCGGGTCGGGGCGGACCCGGACGACACCTGGCGGTGGCGGACCGACGGCATCGAGATCCGCGCCCGGCTGCGGCCCGCCGGACTCCTGGCCCATGCCTTGCCCGCCGCCCGGGACGTCCGGCGCCCGAGGGCCGTCCGCTTCGCCGAGGCCGTCGAGGCGCGGCACGCGCTGGTCGCCGAGCGGATGGCGCCGCCGCGCGGGCGGGTCGGCATCGTCATCGCGGAGATCGCCGACAAGGACCGCTTCACCGCCCCCGACACCGATCCCAAACACGCCCTGCGGATCGCCTGGGCGAGGCAGGGGTGGCTCAGCCAGTTCGTCAATCTGTCCGACGACACCGAGGGAGCCCTGGAGCACCGGGCCCGGTGGACCTGGCTGGACGCCTTCCGGCAACTCGGTGCCGTCCACCCGCCCGCTCACCGGGTGGGCGCCGCGATTCCCGGCGAACTCCAGTACGCGGCGCTCTGGCTCGTCCGCCACACCCGTAAGGGACCCACCCGGTGCCCGGTCCGCCGCCTCGTCGCCGTACGGGTCCGGCCCACGGACGGCTCCATCGAGGGATGGGACGCCGAACGGGCCGCCTGGGTGCCGTATCCGCGGTTGCTGCTGCTCCTGTCGCGGACGCCGGTACCGGCCGGGGACGAGACCGGGAGCGGTGCGCCGGGCGACGACCGGGAAGGTGCGGCGCAGCGTGCGCGACGGGAGACCGAGAGCCAGATCCGTGCGCTGCTCTTCCAGCTCCGCGACCGTCCGACCCTGCTGCTGGTGAACACCGGGAACCTCCGTCAGTGCTGGCCGCGGCTGTTCAACGGCGCGCTGGTCCCCGACACGCTCGGCTTCGGCGACGAGCCCGGCCAGCGGCACACGGCGTACGGCACCGACCTGCGGGTGGTGGGAGTACGGGACGCCAACGGCCGCGAGGAGGTCGCGGAGTGGTACGCCTACGACGCCCGGGGAAGGGTCGGTTTCACCGAGGGGCTGTGGGGGTCGGCTCAGCCGGACGACCGGGTCTTCGCCAGTACCGCAGCCAAGCCCCACACGGCGGCCAAGCTGCGGACGGGGCTGATGAAGCTGATCCCGACGGCGGAGGACCGCAAGGCGCCCGGCCGGACCGCCTGGAACCCCGCACAGCTCGAGATCACCGTGCTCGGCTGTCTGTCGGAGAAGGCTCTCGCGGACTCGGGGCGGGAGGAGACCCCCGACCAGCCGGTCGACTGGGCCACCCTGACCCATCAACTGCGCTATCTCGACGACTATCCCGCACTGGCCCGCCCGCTCCCGCTGCACCTTGCACGGCTGGCCGGCGAGTATGTGCTCCCCGTCGCCGCGACGGACAGGGCACGAGGAACGGAACAGCCGGCCCCGCCGGACGCGACGGACACCCGGCACCCGGAGCCGCCCGCCACGGGCGACTAGGGGGCACGCTCCTCGGAAGGCACCCCGTGGACGACCCGCCGACGGAGGCCCGTTGTCATCCCGCCGTTCCACTGCCCGCTCCACACAGAACCGGTGGAACCGCCTCGGCGCCGCCTTCGGGGATGCCGATGACCTCGACCGTCACCCCTCGTGCCGCCAGTGCCTTCGCGGTCTGGGCGATGGTGATCTGGGAGAAGCCGAACACGGAGTCCGGGGTCAGGCTCGCGCGGTTCTTGAGCAGCATGGCGAGGACGATCCGCCGGGGTGTGTAGTCGTCGGGGAGCAGCCGGGTGCCGTGACTCAGCCTGGCCACTCGCGCGGCGAACTCCTCGCGGACCTGGGCGGACTCCTGGAGCAGTTCCACCGCCACCCTGGCCTGGCTGAACAAGTGACTCAGCGGACCGGAACCGCCGGCGCGCTTGACCAGGACCAGGGTGTCGTCGGGTGCGAGCAGGTCGCAGATCTCGACCTGGTCCCGGGGCCGGAGGGGGTTGGTGACGTTCTTGGTGTCGAGGCAGAGCCAGGGGGGCCGACCGGCGGCCCGCCCGCTGTTGTACTCGTCGGCCACCCTGTTGTTGTAGGCGTTCTCCGACTCGCCGTCCCTCCAGGAGGGAAGGGAGAGGGAGGGTGAGGGGGAGAACAGCGCGCCCACCGTGGCCCGGCACTCCTCGACATAGGCGGCCCCGGCCTCGTACCACTCGCCGTCCAGCAGGAAGAACCGCCGGGAGCCGAGGGACACGCCTGTCTCCAGCCAGGTCAGCGCGCTGGTGACGGCGAGTGTGTCGGCGGCTCCTCTCCCGCGGTCCCTGGCCAGGGTCACCGTTCCGTCGCGCAGCGCCTTCACGCGGTGGCCGGGCGGGGCGAGCCGGGCGCGGGTGAGCACATATCCGAGGTCGAAGTCGTCGGAGCGCAGGGCCCCGTTGTCGCTGTTGATCCGGGTGATGTACAGGGTGGCCTCGGTGGCGGCCGGGTGGTGTTCGGAGGGGACGCAGACGGAGACGCTGCCGTCGTGGGGCCGGCCGAGACGGTCGTCCAGGGCCGCGCCGAGGGTGTCGAGAGTCGGCGGGTCGCCGACCGGGACGATGTGGTCGATGAACTCCAGCTGCTGGTGGGGGATGTCCTCGCGGCAGATCCTCGCGATGGTCCGCAGATCGGAGAGCAGGGCCGTGGGCTCGACTCCGAGGGCGATCCTCAGCCCGCACCCGCCCTGGGCGCTCACGGCCTTGCCGAGGCTGTGCCGCGACCGGGTGAGCGGCACGCTGTCGAGGTATCCGCCCAGGCTGCGCACGATCCGCGAGTGGTCGCGGATTCCCAGGAGAGGGACCGGAGCGCCGCCGGGAACCAGGGAGATGTCCGTGCGTGCCTGCCCGAGAGAGCGCGACACGGCTTCGCGGATCAGCTCGGGGTCCATCTGCCGGATGGCGAACGAGAGCCCGAAACGCTTGTCCTTGAGGTGGTCGGGGATCAGCCGGTAGCCCTGGTCGCAGCCGATGGCGTACACCGTGCCGTCGACGGCGAGCAGCAGGAGGGCGGCGGTGCGGCGGACGCTCTCGCTGACCGTGATGCCGGTGGTGCGGGACATGGGCTCGCACCACGGAGCCTCGGCGCGTTCCATTCCGCAGGTGAGGTACACAGCGGGGACCCCGAGTGCCTCCGGCAGATGCGGATCGACACCGAGGCTGTCCAGCAGTGCGGGGTCGAGGGCGTCCAGCATGGCCTCCGTGGTGGGGGCGACGCTCGACAGCCGGTAAACGGTGCGTACTTCGGTGTGGGAGGGCATGGCACGGCTCCGTGGGCCGGACTGGAAGGGGGTACACAGAGTAGAGTGACATCTGCGTGTGTACGGTGTCAACGGATTCCACTCTAGAACAGGGGTTCCGGTCCGTGTACGGTGGGGCTATGACGGACAATTCCGCTCCCTCGGTCGGCCCGCTGGTCACCGGCGCCGAGATCGCCCGGCTGGCCGGAGTCACCCGTGCCGCTGTCTCCAATTGGCGTCGGCGCTATGACGACTTCCCCGCGCCGGCCGCAGGTGCCGCGAACAGTCCGCTCTACGCGCTCACGGAGGTCCAGGAGTGGCTGGACAGCCAGCGCAAGGGCCAAGAGGTGTCACCCGAGGTCGAGCTGTGGCAGGCCCTGCGGGCCGTGTACGGGGAGCAGATGGTCTCGGGTCTGGCGCGGATCGCCGCGGCACTGGCCGACCAGAAGGGACCGGGACTGCCGGACGACATCGCCGCCCGGGTACAGGCGCTCGCTCGCACCGGATCGTCCGTCGATCTGGTGAACGGGCTCACCGAGCGGTTCATGGACTCCGCGCGGCGGGCCGGGTCCGACCAGGTGACCCCGGAGCGCGTGGTGCGAGCCGTGCGCCACTTCGCCCCCGAACTGCCCTCCGGGGCCACGGTCTTCGATCCCGCCTGCGGAATCGGAGTGCTCCTGCTGTCCGTCGCCTCCACCGGGACGCGTTGCCGCGGCCAGGAGGTGGATGACGACAGCGCTCGCTTCGCGCAGCTCCGCGCCGATCTCCTCGGCCGCTCCGGCGTGCACATCGTGGCGGGCGATTCCCTGCGCGCGGACGCGTGGCAGGACCTCAAGGCGGACCTGGTCGTCTGCGACCCCCCGGCCGGGGTCACCGAATGGGGGCGGGAGGAGCTGCTGCTCGACTCCCGCTGGGACCTCGGCACCCCGTCCAAGGCCGAGGGGGAACTCGCCTGGCTCCAGCACGCCTACGCCCACACCGCGCCCGGCGGCCATGTCCTCATGGTCATGCCGGCCTCGGTCGCCTACCGCAAGGCAGGCCGCCGTATCCGGGCGGAACTCGTGCGCCGGGGCATCCTGCGCCAAGTCACCGCACTGCCACCGGGCACGGCCACCTCGCACGCGCTGCCCGTCCATCTGTGGTGTCTGCGGCGCCCCGAGAACACGGACGGACCGGACGCGCACCACACCGTGCGCATGGTCGACCTGACGGACAACGCCCCCGACGGGGATCTGGAACCACGCTCCGACCAGGTCGCCGACGTACCGCTCATCGAGTTCCTCGACGACACCGTCGACCTGACACCCGGGAGCCGCCTCCGTTCCCGGCACCGCGACTACCCCGGTGAGTACACCGCCCTGCGCGAGGAACTGGAGGACCAGATCCGTCGACTCGCCGCCCTGCTGCCCGGACTCGCGACCGGCGATGGGCCCGGCTCGCTGGACGGCGCCACCACCAGCGTCGCGGATCTGGCCCGCGCCGGGCTGGTCGCGTACGACGGCCCGGAGCCCGTGTCGGCCAGCGAACAGCTCGACACGGACTATCTGCGAGGGTTCCTGCGCAGCTCCGCCAACGCCCGCAGATCCACCAGCGCCAGCGGGACCTACCGCTTCGACGGCAGGGGCTCACGCATCCCTCGGATGGGCATCGACGACCAGCGCCGGTACGGCTCCGCCTTCCGTGCCCTGTCCGCGTTCGAGGAGGGTATGCGCAAGGTGGACGAGCTGAGCCGGCAGCTCGCCGAGGTCGCCCGTGACGGTCTGGCCACGGGAGCCCTGGCACCGGAGGAATGAGCCGGGCCGCCGGTCAGGTCACGGGCGGGAGGAAGGGGCTGGCGGTCCCGCTCCATGACACCTTCAGGGTCTCCCGGGCGCGGGTGCAGGCGACGAAGAGCAGACAGCGCTCACGGAGCAGGTCGGCGTCATGCTGGAGCGGGTCCGCCTCACGCGGTGTGATCTCACGGGCGAACGGGACGGTGCCCTCGGCGACACCGAGCACCGACACCGCCCGGAACTCCAGCCCCTTCATCGCGTGCATCGTCGCCAGCCGCACTCCCTCGGCCCCCTGGGCGATCTGCCCTTTGACCCGCAGCACCGGAATCCCGGCGGCCCTCAGTTTCTCCTCGGCCGCGTCCAGGGCGAGGTTGAAGCGCGCGCACACACCTATCTCATGCGGCGCGAAACCCTGGGCGACCAGGGCACGGACCCGCTCCACCAGGGCCTCCGTCTCCTCCTGCCGGGTGGCGTATCCCCGCACCCGGGGACGGCTGCCGTGGAGCAGGGAGCGGTACCCGGCCAGTGAGTCCGTCCCCTCGCCCGCGAGCGCGTCGACGGTGACGGGCGCGAGGAGGCGGGCCGACCACAGCAGGATCTCCTCCGTGGAGCGGTAGTTGACCCGCAACCGGAAGCTGCGCCCGGCCGAGACGATACCCAGCGAGGCCAGCGACACCCGGGAGTCGTAGATCCGCTGATGAGGGTCACCGGTGAGGAAAAGATCGTCGGGGCCGGGAGAGACGGCGGCACGCAGCACCCGCCACTGCGCGGGATGCAGATCCTGCGCCTCGTCCACGACGACATGGGCGTACGGAGCCGGCCCGGTGCCGTCGGCGAGGAGTTCCGCCGCACGGGCGCAGACGCCCAGATGCGTGGTCGCGCCGCGGTCGCGCAGCAACTGCTCGAAGCGCTCCACGCCCCGCCACACCTCCCGGCGCCGCGCCGGACCGAGACCGGTGCCGCGGCCACGGCGGCTCGCACCGAGGTAGGCGTCGAGATCGCGGAGATTCTGGCCGAGGACGACATGCCGGTACTCCTGGGACAGGAACTGGGCGCTGAACGGCAGGTCGAGCTGCTTGACCGCCCGCTCCCACAGCTGCCGTTGCTCCCGGTCCCCGATCGGCTTCGGGCCGGTCGCCGAGCGCGCCCGCACCACGGCGTTCGCGTAGGCGTCGACCGTGGTCACCTCCACCCGCGCCAGCGACTTCTCGTCGTCGTCCAGCAGCAGACCGAGCATCTCGCGCAGTCCGGCGGCGAGCGCGTTGGTGTACGTGGTGAGCAGGACGCGGCTGTCCTCGGAGCGGTCGAGCAGATGCTTGACCCGGTGCAGGGAGGCCACCGTCTTGCCGGTGCCGGGTCCGCCGGTGACCTGGACGGGACCGCCGTACGAGGCGCGGTAGGCCACGCGCCGCTGGGAGGGATGCAGGAAGACCCGCCACGCCGCGAACGGCTTCCTCAGCATCTCCTCCAGTTCCCGTGGCCCGGTGACCAGCCGGATACGGGCGGAGGTGTTGGCGATCACCGTGGCCAGGTCCTCGACCGGCTCGGCGGGCGCGTCGACGGGGCGGCGCACGGCGACGACGTCCTGGTAGACCTCCTCCGGGCTGAAGCCCTCGGCGAGGTACTGGAGCACCTCCAGCTGATCCTCCGGCAGCAGCGTCGCGAAAGCCTCCAGTTGTGCCTTGTCCACCAGGGAACGCGCGGCGCGCAGCACCTGGTCGTCGATGCCCAGCTCGCGCAGGGTGCCGTCGGAGACGTCCGTGAACAGCAGGGTCGGAGCCGTGCGCGCGGCCGTCTCGTACAGCGGGGTCAGCTCGTCCAGGGCGACGGCGTTGCGCACCTCAAGACCGCGGGTCGCGGAGTTCGCGCTGTACAGACGTTTCGCCGCCCAGGTGTAGGCGTCGTCGTGCGGCAGGACATGGACCAGGAGAAAAAGGTCGCTGCCGTCGTCGGGGGCGAGGACCACACCACGCCAGAAGTCGGTGATGCGGATGGTGCGCATCCTCGGGTCGCGGGCGTGATGGACGGACTCCAGGTGCAGTCCCTTGTCCGCGTTCAGCTCGGCGGCGCTCATGGCCTGGAACTTCGCCATGGCCTTGCGGACTCCGGCCCGAACGGGCTTCTCCAAGGCGTCGTAGCCGTCCCAGAAGCTCTGGGCGAAGGCGAGCCGGGGCATCAGATCCCTGCCTTTCTGCCGGACGCGAGGCGTCCGGCGATCTCCCGGAAAGCGGTGAGGAGGTGGTGTGGTGCGCGGGAGAGGTCGAGGCTGTGCTGGTAGATCCGCGTCCCCCGTCCCTCCGGCCCCGCCGCCGTTCCCCGCACCTCGTGGAACCGCTCGGGCCGCCGTCCGGCGGCGTACACCAGGTGCGCCTCGGGCAGGCCCAGCACGGTGGCGTACGCCAGTGCCTGGTACAGATCGGCGTTGAGCAGTCCGTCGGCCCTCTCGACCTTGTACTTGGCGTCGACGACGGCGAGCGGAGTGCGGCCGTCACCGGTGCGGACGACCAGGTCGGGACGGAGGCCCACGAGACCCGCGACATCGAGGTGATGGGGGTCCTGGAGACGGGCGGTCAGCCCGTGCTCCCTGAGCGCCTCGCGCAGCGCGACGGTCACGAAATCCTCGAACAGCTTGTTCATGTCGAGCAGGAAGCCGTCCATGGCGAGCCGCTCGACCCCGGTCGGCCGGTGCTCCGGCGAGGTGCCCCGCAGAACGGCCTCGGCGAGCCGCAGCGCCGGCTGGTAGCGGGAGTTGAGGCGACTGGGCCGCCAACGCGGCAGCTCCTGCCCCGGTATCAGCGGCAGCGCGTCGGCCAGCCGTACGCGCTGATGGGCCAGGCGCCGCCGGACGGCACCGGGAACGCCCGGCAGCCGCAGCAGCCGTTCGGTGGCGGCGCGCAGGACGCGGTTCTCGGCGGTGTCGGCGGTGTAGGCGTCGTAGCCGATCTCCACCGGCGGTGTACGGCCGAAGTGCCGCCGGATCTGGTCGGCCTCGCGCAGCCTGCCGCGCACGACCAGCGCGGACTCCGCCACCTCCCGGTAGCCCTGGAGGACCCCCTGCCGCAGGGCCCGTTCGAGCTGCCGTTCCACGGCGTGCGCGAGTGCGGGGACGACATCGTCGTACGCGCCGGTGTCGACCGTGCCCTCCGCGCTGTCGCGCCAGGCGCGGGCCGGGTCGAGGCTGAACCCGAGGAGGAAGAACAGCCGGCTCACCGGGGTCTTGGGCATGATCCGTACGACCTGGCCGTCCGGCATCCGCACCGCGCCGACCCGGCTGCCCGCCCGCAGCAGCCAGTGCCCGTCCCGGCGGGGATCGGGGGTGGCGCTCTGGAGGATGCCGGAGGCGGCGAGCGCCCGCCCGGCCTCGGCGCCGAGCGGGACCGAGACGGCGGGCCCGTACTCGCGCAGCGACACCTCGGACACCGAGGCCGTCACGGTCACGGCCGCCGCTCGCGCAGCGCGTCGAGTCCGTAGCGGGCGGCGACGTCGAGACCCTCGCCGTAGTGGTGTTCCTCCAGCAGCGGCAGGATCTTCGTCCGCCACGTCCGGTCGAGACCGCCGTCACGGTACACACCCGGCTTCATCAGGTACGACGGTCCGATGGCGAAGTCGGCGTCCTCGATCCGGGCGTTGAGGGCGTCGAGCAGACGGGCGGGCTCCATGTCCCGGCCCTCGCGCTTCAGCCAGCGGGCGAGCAGGTTCGAGGTCGGTTCGGTGCGCGGAGACAGCTCCACGAACGCGAAGCGGCGCCGCATCGCCGCGTCCACGAGGGCGATCGACCGGTCGGCGGTGTTCATCGTGCCGATCACGAAGAGGTTGGGCGGCAGCGCGAAGTCGTCCCCGGAGTAGGTGAGCCGGACCGACCTCGTCCGGTACTCCAGCAGGAAGTACAGCTCGCCGAAGACCTTCGCCAGATTGGCCCGGTTGATCTCGTCGATGAGCAGGAAGTGCGGGATGTGCCGGTTGCCCTCGCGGGAGGCGAGATCCGCGAGTTCCCGCAGCGGGCCCGCCGTCAGCCGGAAGGCCACCTCCCGTGTCTCCGGGTCCTCCACGGGCCGGAACCCCTCGAAGAAGTCCTCATAGGCGTACGAGGGATGGAACTGCACGACCTTGACCTGCTCCGGACCGCCGCCGAAGTACTCGGCCAGCTTCAGCGCCAGATAGGTCTTGCCGGTGCCCGGTGGACCGTAGAGCACCAGCTGGCGTTCATCGAGCAGGAGTTCACGCGTCTCCCGCAGCCAGGCCGGGTCGTGGACGAGGAGATCGACGGCGAGTTCATCGGTGATCTCCGGCAGCGACAGCTCCCGTGGGACGGGCCGTTCGGCGGGCGGGTGCTCGCCGCCTTCCGCCGGTGCGCCCGGCTCGGTCGGTCCGGTGAGCCCGTCGAGCGCCTCCAGCACGCCGGTCAGATCGACGACGTCATGCTGAACCGACAGTTTCTGCTGCACTTCCTCCGGCAGTTCCTCGTACGCGTGGCTCTGCGGCAGCCAGGTGACGGTCCTGCGCAGATTCGACAGCCCGCCCGGCGACGAGGTCTGCAGGGCGTCCCCGGTGATCCGCCCGAGGTGCAGCCATCCGTCGCCGATGGTGGTGACGGTGTCGCCGACACGCATCTGCGTCAGGAACGCGTGCAGTTCGTCGACGAGAGCGCGCTTCTGGTGGTAGGAGGAGGCCCCCTCGTACCCGTCCTCCACGAAGCGGCGCAGGGTGCTCTTGGTCGGATCGCTCTCCTCCACAGGTGGCAGATGCGCCGCCGCGAGGGAGACGAAGCCCTCCTCCAGCCACAGCTGCCGCACCAGGTTGCGCCCCGACACATTGGAGCCACGCACCAGCCACGCCTTGCGCGGAGCACGCCACGCCGTGGACAGATAGTCGGCGAGCGGGTGTCCCTCCTCGGTGCGCCAGGACTCGGGGCCCGAGGCGTCATAGCCGTAGACGAGACCGGCGGCCGCCGAGGAGGAGTTGCACTCGATGTCCCGGGTCGTCACCCAGCGGCGCTCCGTCGGCGGCAGGTAGGGAGCGCCGGGAACGCCGGGCGCGTCGACGAGGCCGCCGCTCGCGCGCAGTTCCGCGCGGACGCGCCTGGTGTGCTTGCTGAGCCCCGGCGATGCCTCGGCGGCCACCAAGGACCCCTCCCGCAGCAGGAACTTGTGTGTGCCGTTGCCGCCGAACTCGGTGAGCAGACGCCCGTGCGCCTCGGCGCCCTTGGGGAGCTTGATGTGGAACTCGGGGGCGCTGGGGAGGAACTCGGGCTGGGGCACGGGTGACCTTCCGGAGAGAGCGAGGCCGACACGGACACTTCAGCCTACCTGTTGACGCTGTCAAGCGATCCAGTGATGCGTAAACACGGCTACCGGATCGCTCCTGCGGACCGCCACCGCTGGGACGGCGGGACGCTCGCCGTCGGCGAGCGGGGCGCTCACCTCCACGAACTGACTCCGGCCCTGCTCGACGAGGAGCCCGAGCCGTACGAACTGCGCGTCCCGCGCGTGTCTGGATGGCTTGGTGTGGATCTCGGGGGACCCGTGTGGGCAGCGGCTCAGGTGTTCCGAGGGCCGGGGAGCGGGCGGTCGATCTCGAATCGCCGGACGGGACTTCGGGGATGTGTCCCGTACGCCCTTCGCGTGCGCCGCGCCGAGGGGGCGTCGTGCGTGCGGTTCGTGGCCGGGGGCTGATGGGCTGATGGGCTGGTAGATCGTGGGTCAGCCTTTGTCGGCGTCTTCCTCGTCCTTCCCACGTCGTCGGCGTGTTCGCTCGGCGATCTCGCCGGCGAGTCTGCCCTTGACCGAACTGGCCCGGTCGAGCGTCTCACTGCCGAGGCTTCTGGCGGCATCGACGCCTCTCGCCCCTGTTTCGAGCGCCCTGTCCCTGGCTTCGAGGGCTGCCTCCAACCATCGTCTCGCCTCCTCGGACGGGCGGCCTGACTCGATCCCGAGGTGCCTATGGAAGTCATGGACACCAGCGGCGATTTGGTTGCTCGACTGGACCAGGGCCGGGGATTTTGCCGGGTGCAGGAGCACCTTCGCGTTGGCTGTGCCTACGGCCGTGTTCATGCGGGCCAGCAGGCGTTCGGTGCTGTGTGAGATGAGATCCAGTCGGTCCCTTCGGACGGCCCGCAGTCCGAGACGATGGTTGTCCAGTTCGTCGGGAGTCGCGTCCAGGACTCGGTCCAGTTCGAGGACGGCGAACGCGTCATGCAGTTGGAAACAGCGGGCCAGAACGGCGAGCCACTCCTGAACCGCGGGTGCGGCCCCGCCGACCGCCGTCGCGAGATCGCCGACCTTGGTCTCGCGCTCCAGGTTGTCCGCCACGCGGTCGAGCCGGCTCAGCGCGTACGCCTGGGTCACCGCGATCGCCGTCGGTGCGTTCTGCACCTTCGACCAGGTGATCTCGGAGACCCGGCCCACCTGCTCCCGGATCGTCATGGCCTCGTCGATCGTGAGACCCACTCCGATCATGTTGGCCAGTGCGGCGTCCTTCTGGGCGTGGAGCACGTCGTCGACCTTCTTGTCGATCGCGACGAGGTAGGTGGTGATCTCCCCCATGGCCTGCTGCATCGCCACCTGCGCCATCAGGGCCGCCGCGTTGGCGAGCACCGCCGGGTTGCTCAGAAACGACCGGGGTGACTGGGCGAACTCGAGGAATCCCTTGGCCTGGCCCTTCGGTCCTTTCAGCACGCCGGTGCTACAGCCCGTCTTCCGGCTCTTCCTCAGCCCGTACTTCTTGTAGAGGTGCGCCGACTCCGGGGTCAGCCTCACCCAGCGGGCGGAGTGGGCGGACACCTCCGAAGCGGCTTGTGCGACGGTGGCCCCGAAACCGAGAAGGGACTTGAGCTGTGGCAGGTGGAGGTCTTTCGACGGCACCTTCTCCGGGGCGAGGAGGTGTTCGATCTCCGCCTCGTCGCCGATGAGCAGCAGGCCCTCGTCGTCGCTGATCACATGAATCTCGGTGTCCATCGCCCGCTCCTGATGTGGCTTCTTGTCCGGTGGAGGTGGGGGAGTTTCTGGGAGGCGCGTCTCAGTCGTGGCGGGGGCCCTGGCCGGGGGGCGGGGTGAGGGTGGAGCGGTAGGTGCCGGATTCGCCCTCGGTGAGCGGGGTCTCCAGGGTGAGACCGGCGGCGGCCATGCGGTCGTATTCGGCGAGGATCAGGTTTTTGGTGCGGTACTCGCCGTGGGCCTTGATGTCGTTGTCGCGGGTGACGTTGAAGGTGTCCAGGATGTAGGCGGTGTCGTCACGGGTGATGCCGTAGAGGTGGAAGAAGAGGGCGTCCAGTTCGGCGCGGATCAGGGCGCGGCGGTCGGGGTCCCAGCGGAAGGGGAGGGCGGGGTCGCCTTGGTCGCGGGCGAAGGGGGTCATGTCGTAGGAGGTGTAGGTGAGTTCGAGAAGGCGGGGGGTGATGAAGGGGGCGTGGGGGGCGAGTGTTTGGGGGGTGGGGACCGGCAGCTGGTGTACATAGCCGAAGGTGAGATGGGTGCCGCCGATCTTCTGACGGACGGCGTAGTCGCAGGCCATGGAGGAGAACACCGCGCTGAGGAGTGGTGCGTGTGCGGTGGTGGCGGGGAATGCCAGCGGGAAGGGGTGTCCGAAGCCATGAGCAGGGGCGATGGAGCAGATCATGGTGCGCTCATCGCTTGCGCGGCAGATGTCACGCCAGCCCATCAGCCACTCCCGGTCCCACCCCCGGGCTCTCAGGCGGCTGAGGACTCCCGGCGCCTTGATTTCCTGACCGGATTTGTCGATCTCACCGGTCGGGGTGTCCTGCTCAGAGACCCAGTAGCGAGGTAGGGGGACGGCCGTGGGGTCCTGATGCTGCTCCACGGTGAAGCGCGGGAGCGTGCCGACGGCGAGCTGCTTCTCCGTCGCGTTCTCGTACGTGGAGAACCGGTGGTCATAGTGGTGGAGCATCTTCGCCTCGTACAGCGGGAGCAGACGCTCCTCGCCGCGTACGAGCACGTTGCCGTCGAGGGACCAGCCGGTCTTGATCAGGTCCTCGAAGGTCTCGTCGTCCCGTGCGGAGGGACGGAACAGGTGGGAGTCGTTCGACATGTGGAACATGGTCATGAACGAGATGCCCCACGGGTTCCCGCCCGCCGACTTCGTCTCGTCGATCAGAACCGGTACACGACGGTAGATCCCGAGCGTGATCTCGGCGTCACGGCGGTTCCGGAAGACGGGGCATGTGCCGGTGTTCGGGTTGAGGAGCTGGATGTCGCGGCCGGTCAGGGGATAGGAGCGCTCCGGGATCTGCTCGGTCTGGCGGACCCGGAAGGCGATGGAGATCGGCTCGTCGGGAGAGCCGGAGCCCGTCATGCAGAGCAGGGCGAAGTTCACGCGGTGATCGACTCCAGGAAAGATCTTCTCCTCGTTCTCGAAGCCGTACAGCGCGACAAGATGCCCCTTGGTGACCAAGTCCTTGAAAAAGAACTGCGTCGTCGCATCCGTAGCAATCCCCGTAGGCACAATCACGCCGGTCCGTCCCCGCGGCCCCGTCAGCGTGCGGTCCGTCTCCGTGAAGACGGCGTATGTGTTGATGTCGCCCCGTCCCGTCAGAGGGAAGCGGACACTGACCCGCAGGAAGTGACTCTCGCCCTCCGCGCGGCGCTTGGCCGCCTCGAACTCGGTGTACAGGCGCGCCCCATCGGGATCGTCACGGAGTTCGGCGATCAGCCGCTTCCGCGCGGCGGCGTTCTTGGCCTCGGCGATACGCGGGTCCCGCTGAGCGAAGAACTCCTGTTCCTGGAGCTTCACCCGCTCCCACGGCGGATTCCCCACCACCGCGTCGAACCCCCCGGCCCACCCCGTCCCCCGCTGAACCCCGACCCCCGACTCGGGAACGGAGAAGACCTCCGGGAACTCCAGGTGCCAGTGGAAGAAGCTGTACTGATCCCGCAGCCGCAGCACCGCCTCATGTGTGCCGTCCGGCACCACGGACTGGTCACGCCCCCGCAGGGCCCGGAACACCTGGTCCGTCGGTGCCTCTGGCGCCCCCTCATGCTTGGGCCACACGAACGCGGCACACCACGCGTCGGCGGCATGGAGGTCCTGCACATACGCGGCCGACTCCACGTACACCTGGTAGGCGGACTCCTGCGCCCGCACCTGCTCCAGCGATTCCGCGGGCGCCGCGGTGATCCGCGCCAGTTCGGCGGCGTAACGCTCATTGCCGGGCAACGCGTCCGCCTCGAACAGCAGCTCGTCCTGCCCGCCCCGCTGCGCCTTGTTCCGCTTGACGAGTCCCGCCGCGTACTTCCGGTCGTCCCCCTCGATCGGCTTGAAGGCGTCGTCCGGGACGCCGTCGGCCAGGAGTTTCGGCGTCGCGCCGATCAAGCCGTTCCCCTGCTTCACATGGGCGTCCAGGAACCCCAGCGGCTTCCCCGGCTCCATGGCCTCGATCCACAACGAGACCTTGGCCAGCTCCACGGCCATCGGATTGAGGTCGACCCCGTAGATGCACCGCGCGACGACCTCGTGCAACGCGTGCCGCATCGCGTCGACCGTCGGCTCGGGGTTCCGCTCCCGGACCGACGCCACCCGCTTGGCGATCCGGCGGGCCGAGGCCACCAGGAAGTGGCCGGACCCGCAGGCGGGGTCGCACACGGTGAGCGACAGCAGTTCGTCGACGATGTCGTCGCCCGGGTCGGGACGGCCGGCCTCGGTGGCCCGCTGCTCACCCCGCTTGACGGCGTCGTCGATCACCGGGTCGAGCGTCGTGTCCAGCAGGCATTCGATCAGGGAGGACGGGGTGTAGTAGCTCCCCGTCGTCTTACGGCTGTTCCCCGCCACCTCGATCAGCTCGAAGCTGCGGTCCGTCGCCGAGTGCTTGGGCTCCAGCTCCAGCAGGGACTCGTACACCGAGCCCAGCTCCTCGGCGTCCAGATGCCGGTAGTCGACGGCCCGCCAGCGCCGCGCGCCCGGGTCACGCACCTGGGCGAGGTGACGTACCGCGGTGAGCAGCGACTCGTTGGAGAGCCTCAGCCCCTCCAGCGGCTCGTCGGCCCGCTGGTGGGAGAACAGGCCGCCAAGCCCCGGCAGGCCCAGCTCAGGCCGCCCGCCCTCGGTGCCGAGCGCACCGAGAACGATCCGCAGCGCCTCGTACTGATCACCATGGGCCGTGCCCTGACGGCGCCGCGCCCGCTCCCGCAGCCGGGCCGAGGAGAAGTACCGCTCGTACGCCTCCCGCCGCCGTTCACCGGCCGAGGGATCGAGCAGCGCGCCTCGGTCCTCGGCGACGAACACGAACAGCAGCCGGTACACCAGACGGAGCAACGCGTCCCGCAGTGCCTTCGGGTCGGTGTCCTCCCGCAGCCGGGTGTTGTCCGGGTGCCGCAGAAAGCCCGTACCGAGCACGGTCAGGGCGTGCTGCACCCCCAGCCGCAGCTGGTCAAGGGCCCGCGCCCCCGACGTGACGGCCTCCGCACGCCACTTCTCCAGCCAGCACCCCGAAGGCGCGGCGCCCTCCGCGACCGTGAAGCGGGACGCGTGCAGCAGGCTGTACAGCAGCACGAACTCGCTGAACAGCTCGCCGTCGAACAGCGCCTCCAGGTCGAACTCGACATACGCGGCCGTGGAGAAGGACGACGAGTCCCGCAGCAGACGCAGCCGGCGGCCGTTGGTGAGGACCGCCCACAGATGGGCCTCGGTGCGGTTGAGGCAGTCCTGGAGCATCGACTGCGCCGGGACGTGTCCGGCCGCCGGACGCTTGTCCAGCTCCTGGTTCCACGGCACGAGATGGACGAGTGCCGGGCCGTGCCGGTGCGAGACGGGGAACCGCTTCTCCGCGTCCGCGTCGGCCGGGACGCCCCCCGCCCCGACCTCGGTCAGCGCGCCGAAGTCCAGCTTGCGGAACAGCTGCGCGAGCCAGTCCGTCCCCGCCCGGCCCGTCGGGTCGGCGGCGGGCGCACCCGTGTTCGGGTCCGAGGGCAGCGCGGCCCGCAGATCACGCCAGAGCGGCTTGAGGTACTCCCAGGCGCGCTCGGCCTCGTCACGCACCGGCACGGACGCGGGCAGGCCGTAGTCGCCGGGCTTCGTGCCCGGCAGGTTCCGCGCCTCGGCGATACGCAGCAGCATGTCGGACGGGAGCAGACCGCCGACCGTGGTGACGGCGGTGAAGGCCAGGGCGGTGCGGGTGGCGGCGGACATCAGGCTTCGGCTCCGGTGGCGGTGGGAACGGACTGCTGCGGCAGATAGACGTACACGCCGAGGACGTCGGCCGGCTCCTGCGGTACGACCTTCAGACCGCGGACGATCTCCTCGTTGGCCTTGCGGACCCGGCGGTGCGAGGCGTCGAGTTCACCGGCCAGACGCGTGCCGTACGCGGTGAGGTGCGCGGACAGGTCCGGCAGGCCGTCCAGGGCGCGGGCGATCTGGTTGCGGGCGAGCTGCTCATGGGTGTTGGCGGCGGCGCGGGCCCCCAGGAGCGCCGCGGCGGCGTCGTCGTCCAGCCATCGGGCCCGCGCTGGCATCCCCTCGTAGGCGAGCAGCCGGGCGTCCTCCGCGACCAGCTGCCGCTCGCCGGTGCGGGACGGCAGGGTGAGGTGGAACCGGTAGCGGACCAGCAGGAGCGTGGTGCGGATGCCGACGGCGTCCGTCGTCACGACACCGCAGCGGCGGGCCGGGCGCGGACCCGGCGTGTTCGCGTCCAGCGCGGAGTCCAGGACGTACGAGGCGAGGGCGCCGATCGACGGGTCGGTACGGACGAGCGCGGCCTCACCCCGGGCGATCGCCGGTGTCGTACGGAACGGGATCTCCCGGTCCTCCTCGATCAGCCGGCCGCCGAGGGTCGCGGCGAGCGCGTCACGCAGTCCGGCGGGGGCGCCTCCGGGCTGCGCGGTGAAGTCGCCGCTGCCGTCGCGGGGGTCGCGGACCAGCGCGTCCAGATCGCGCAGCGCCTCCAGGGCGAAACCGCGCACCTCGTCGGCGCCGCCGAGCGCGGCCCGTACGGCGGCGACCTCACGGGCCACCTCCTCCGGGTGGATGCTGCGCTGGGCGTACTTGGACCGGGAGGTCTTCTCCCGCTCGGCGGCCGAGGACCACTCGCGCTCGATCCGGTCGAAGGACTCCTGGTGGCCGTCCACATCGAACAGGCTCTCCTGGCTGCCCTGCCGCCCGTGCAGCAGCAGCCACTCCACGACCGCGTCGGTGACTCCGGAAGCGGTCTCGTCGGGCACGGAGACGGAGATGCCCAGGTCCTTCTTGATCTGCCGGTGCTTCTGGAACAGCACCTCGAGGACCTTGCCGTCGATGCCGTTGTCCTCGCCGAACATGGTGATGACCCGGACCTGGTCGCGCTTCTGGCCGTACCGGTCGACACGGCCCTCGCGCTGGTCGTGGCGGGTGGGGTTCCACGCGAGGTCGTAGTGGACGACGGCGTCGAAGTGGTGCTGGAGGTTGACGCCCTCGGAGAGACAGTCCGTGGCGATCAGCACACGGCGGGCGGCGGGGTCACCGGCCTCATCGGCGGACTCGGCGGACTCCGCGGACTCGGTGGCGAGCTGCTCGATGCGCTCAAGACGCTGCTGCGGGGAGAGGGTGCCGGTCACCGCGGCGATCTTCGTCTTCTTGCCGAGCCTGCCCTCCAACTGGGCGGCCAGATACTCGGCGGTGGGGATGTAACGGCAGAAGACGATCGGGTGGTAGCCGTCGGAGACCAGGCCCTTCAGATGACGGGTGAGCGCCTTCAGTTTCGCGTCCTCGGCGGGTCCCACCAACCGCTCGGCCCGCTGGGACAGTTCGAGCAGCCGCGCACCCGCCTCCTCCGACTCGGCGGCGCCCGGCGCGACATCCATCCCCTCCAGCCGGTCGTTGTCGGCGGAGTCGGCCGCCACCGGGGAGCCCAGCGCGTCCGCCTCCTGCGCGGTGCGGGCGGTGGCGGACTCCGAACGCGTTTTCAGGGTCTGAGCGGCAGCCGCCGGTGAGGAGACCATCGAGCGCAGCAGCGCGATCACCGACCACCAGGCGATCCGGGCCTCCCGCTTGCCCTGCTCCCCGGCGGCGGTGACGCGGTCCCGCGCATAGGCGATGGCGTCGTCGAGCAGCGCCCGGTAGGCGGGGCTCAGCTTGTACGGCTCGTCCTTGGTCCAGCGGTCGGACGGGAAAGCGGTCCGCTCGGCCAGGGAGTCATCGGCGAGACCGTCCTCCCTGGTGAGGTAGGTGCGGACGTCGGCGCGCTTACGGGCCACGAAGTGCTCGGCGAGCCTCTCCCGCCCCGCCCTGGACTCCAGGTCCAGCGTGGCGAGTTCGGGCCGCACCAGCCCGAGCAGATTGCGGAACGCGGACTCCTTGCCGGAGTGCGGGGTCGCGGTCAGCAGCAGCAGATGGCGGTCGGCGTCGGCGGAGACCCTGCGCAACAGCTCGTAGCGGAGCTGGTTCGCGGCGGACGGCTTGGCGCCCTGCGCGGTGTCGTCGGCCGCCACACAGGAGTGGGCCTCGTCGACGATCACCAGGTCCGGGCAGTTGCGGACGAAGTCCTCGCGGTGCCGGGTCGACTTGATGAAGTCCGTCGAGATGATCGTGTACGGGTGCTTGTCGAACAGGGACTGACCCAGCTCCAGGCCGCGCTCCAGGCGTGACACCGTGGAGGCGAGGACCAGTTCGGCGTCGAGGGAGAACTTCTCCCGCAGCTCGCCCTGCCACTGCTCCGCCAGGGCCGGGGAGCAGAGCACGGCCAGCCGGGTCGCCTCGCCCTGTGCCAGCAGCTCCTTGGCGATCAGACCCGCCTCGACGGTCTTGCCGATGCCCACGTCGTCCGAGATCAGCAGCCGTACGGTGCGCTGCCGCAGCGCCATCAGCAGCGGGACCAGCTGGTAGGCCCGGGGCTCCACGGCGATCGACGCCAGCGAGCGGAACGGCCCCGCGCCCGACCGGAACCCGATGCGCAGCGCGGTGCGCAGCAGACCGGCGGCGCGCTGGTCGCCGAGGTCGGCCGGGCTCGGCGCGGCGAACTCGGCGGGCCGCACCTCCTCGAAGGCCGGGAACACGGCCGCGATGTCGTCCTCGCTCCCGCCCAGTGGGCGCAGCACCAGCATGTCGGGGACGCTCTCGGGCAGCACCACCCATTCCCGGCCACGGGCGGCGACCAGGGAGCCGGTTGTGTACATGAGGCTCATGAGATGTCTCGGTTCCTAGCGGTCGGGGAGAGACTGGGGGTCAGCGGAGGTGGAAGTAGGCCGCGTTGAGGTCCGCGAGGGCGTCCCAGTCCGCGTCCACCGGGAAACGCAGAACATCCCAGCCGGCCTCCTCCAGGCGGTATCCGGCCTCGATGTCACGTGTGGTGTCGGCGGGATGGCCGGGGATGTCGACGAACACGGCGAGGTTGGCGCCGTCGAGGCGGAAGACGAGGTCCGGACAGGCGCCGGCCTCCGGGACGAGGACCTTCACCTCGTCCGGCAGCCGGTAGCCCTTCGCCCGCAGCCAGCCGAGCAGATCACCCTGGGCGACCAGGGCCGCGAGGTCCGCCTCCACGGGGGTCGTCGGCTCCGCCGGGGCCAGCCTGCGGAACTGCTCGCTGCGGGACTCGCCCCGGTCCTCCCGCTCGGTACGGGACGCGGCCAGCCGCTCCAGCAGCGGGCGGGCGCTGTGCCGGCTCAGCTGGCGGTGGTGCGTCTGGTTGGCGTAGGTGAGCAGACAGGCGTAGCAGCCGCGGGCGCACTTCCCGCCTCCCTCAGGTCCGCCGTCGTCCTCGCCGGTGTCCGGGTCGAAGTGGCAGATCTCCAGGGCGGTTCTGGCCGCCTTGGCGAGAGCGTCCCTCTCGTGCTGGATGCGGCGCAGCACACCGGCGCCGCCCTCGGCTGCCTCCGTGAACAACATGCGGCGGCGCGGGCCGCTGTCGGGCGGCAGCAGCTCCGCGGTCAGTTCGGAGTCCTCCAGCTCGAACGCCGCCTCGATGCCCCGCTCCAGCGCGTACAGGAACGACCACGCCACCGGCTCGGGCAGGGGCTCCTCCAAGGTGACCACGAGGATGTTGCGGCGGTCCTCCACGAAGGGCAGCACCCGCTTCTTGCGGCGCTTCTCGTTGCCGTCGTCGTCCACCACCGGCATTCCGGTGCCCTCGATGGCGTCCGCGGCGGCCCGGTCGTTGAGCCAGCGGCCGTCACCCAGGTCCAGCCAGTAGCCGTCCGGCTCGTTCTCCTTGTCGCGGACACGGCCGAGGTTGGTGATCCGCACGGTCGCCGAGTCGCCGTAGTCCACATCGAGGACGGGTGCGCCGCCGGCGTCGGCGACATGCGAGGTGAGACGTCCCCTGCGGGCACCGTGGTCCTGGAAGGCGTACGAGGTCTCCAGCCGGAAACCGGCGCGGCGGCGCTCCTCCTCGTCGGAGGAGATCCGCTCGCGGGGTGTGGTGTACACGGTGTGGAGGTGGAGCAGACCGGTGCGCTTGCCGCGCAGTTCCGCACCGCACAGCGAGCAGGTGTCGGAGCCGGGCTTGACGGCGTAGTGGTATCCGCAGCCGTCGCAGCGCCTGGCCTCCGCCGTCGCCAGCTCGCCCGAGGCGTCGGGCGGCAGCTGTACCCGGGTGACCTGGTAGCGGGCGCCCTCGTGGTAGATGAGCGCGCCGGGACCGAACTCGCGGATCGCGAGGAAGCGGGGGCGTTGCAGATAGTCGCCGTCGGCGTTGCGGCGGTTGCCGGAGCGCGGGATGTACGCGGCCAGCGGCAGCCGCGGGAAGCTGTAGCCCGGCAGGAACCCCTCGGACGCCAGATAGCGGTACGGATTGAAGTCGCTCATCACCGACTTGCTGTCGGTGGAGCGGTTCAGCAGCAGGTTCGTCTGGGTCTCGGCCTCCCTGCGGCGCGAGCGCGCGCGGCTCTGCTCGCCCTGCGTGAGAGTGTGGTCGACGACCCGCTTGTTCTGCTCGTACTGGTCGATGACGGCCGCCCGGAACAGCTGGCGCCATCGGTCGAAGGCGTCGTCGAACTCCTGCGGGGCGCGCTCGATCCGGTCCTCGATCCACTCGTCGTACCACCAGGTGGTCGACTCGAAGTCCGCGATCAGCGGAGCGAGGACGGCACGGGCGGTGGCGGCGGCGCGGCTGCGGGCGTCCTCGTCCAGGGACCGGCTGACGATCTCGGAGCGCAGCGGCAGCGGCATCAGCGGATCGGGGCGGTCCTCACCGTCCGGGTCGTAGGCGACATCGACGACCTCCGGGATCGCGGTGCCGAGCTTCATCCCGGTCTCCGCCAGCCAGATGCCCTGGAGGTGCGAGCGGACCAGATCCTCGTTGGCCAGATCGAGGCGCGGCGGGGCCACCTGACCCGACACCATGTCCCGCGAGCGGCGGAAGTAGTACTGGTCGTGGCTGTTGCCCGTCGCACAGTACGTCGTCACCAGCGCGGGCTGACCGGAACGGCCCGCCCGGCCCGAGCGCTGCGCGTAGTTCGCCGGCGTCGGCGGCACATTGCGCATCAGCACGGCGTTGAGCGAGGAGATGTCCACGCCCAGCTCCATCGTCGGAGAGCAGTACAGCAGAGGCAGTCGGGCCTCCCGGAACTGCTCCTCGCGCTCCAGCCGGTCCTCCGGGAGGACCTGGGCCGTGTGCTCCCGCGCGAAGATTCCCGCCAGCTCGGCGGCGGCGGTCCGGTACAGGTCGCGGAAGAACGGGTTGACGCGCGGACCCTCGCCGCTGCTGTAGGTACGCGCGAGCGGGTCGACCGCACCGCGTTCACCGGTCCCGGCCCGCCAGATGAGGTGGGCGGCGGAGACCCGGTAGCCGGTGCGCTTCTGCGCGGCCCGGCGCCGGTAGGCGGGACCGGACTGCTCGGGGGTCGCGTCCACCTCGCGCACCAGATCGGCGTCCCGCAGCACCGTGAGCAGATCCTCGATGACGGACTGGAGGTCGTCCAGGGTCACGGACGCCGCACGCAGCTCGGGCATGTTCCGCCGCAGATACTTGCCGAACTTGCCACGGGCCGACAGGAACAGCGCGGAGCGCTCCATACCCGGTCGCGATCCGTACGGATAGGCGGTCCCGACCGTCGGCCGGTCGCTCTCGCTCAGTACCCACGCGCCGGTCAGCCGCTCCTCGCTCGCCCGCTGGAGGGTGTCGAAGTCGTCGCGGAAGTACTGCACATCGATCGCGAGGGCCCGCCGCATGAAGTCGAGCAGCGTACGGGCGATCTCCTCACGCAGGGCCGGATCGGCGTCGCGCAGCACGGCGTGCGCGGACTGCCAGCGGTCATGGCGGGCGGCGAGCCAGGCCAGATCCTCGTAGTCGATCCGCAGCAGTCCCGTCTGCTCCAGGTTCGGCATCGTGATACGCCAGCCGCGCTCCAGGTCGCGGTAGAGGCGGTACCCGACGACGTCCCGGAAGGCCTTCACGGCACGGCGTTCCATGGCCGGGGTCAGGTCCGCGACATCCGTGTACGCGCCGGGCGCCAGCCCCATCACCGCGGTGACGGCCTCGGCCAGGCCGTCGTGGTTCAGGCCCTCTTCACCGGCCCGCACCGCGGCCTGGTAGAGGGCGCCACGCAACTGGGTCACCTGGGCGAAGTCATTGAAGTGCCCCGCCTGGAGCGAGGCGTCCTGCCGGTTGTCGACGAAGGTGAGGAGCTTGCGCGCCTCCTTGCCCAGGCTCTCCTCCGGCACCGCGCGCAGCGACTTCACGATGGAGGCGGAGATCAGCGAGGTCGCCGAGGAACGCCCCTCCTGGTCCAGGGTGGCCAGCTTGGCGAAGTCCCGGCCGCGGGTCTGCTCGTAGGAGACCTGGCAGTGCACACAGAACAGAAAGGGCGCGGGCACGAACGCCGCCACGAGCCCCTCGCCCGACTCGTTCCCGTGGGCGTCCACGACGACACGCTTGGGCACCCGGGGCCGGTAGGACTTCCTGACGACCGTGACGCCCTGCGCGTCCGGCTCCAGCCATGACTCCGGCAACCGCCGGTCGTCCACGGCCTTCTGCGGATCGGCCGGCCACTCGTAGTCCTCGCCGGGCATACCCAGGTACAGATAGCCCTCGCCCGCGCGTCCCCCGGAGGCGGAGGTGTCCCGGCGCGGCTCGTACCGGAACACCCCGCCGTCCTCGGTGCGCCACACGGTCAGGTACTCCTGGCCGCACTCACGGCAGAACGCCAGCGGGAACAGCGGCTTGCCGTCGCTGTCCGGCTGCTCCAGCTGGTAGGTACGGGTCAGCGGCCGGGTGAGCGGATTCTCCAGCGTCGTATAGACGGTGTCGCCCTTGGAGAGGAACTGGTGCAGCCGGAACGCGAACAACGGCCGCTCCGTCACCGGATGCTTGGCCTGCGCCCCTGCCTCCAGGGTCGTCCGGATCGCCTCGCGCACGGTCTCCTCGGGCACCCCGGACGGGCCGGCCAGGTCAGCCGCGGCCTTCTCGACCGTCCCCGGGGCACAGCGGCGCAGCGGCCCCGTGCCGTTCTCGCGTTCCAGACCGAACCGCGACTCCACCCAGCGGGCCAGCGGGTCCTTCGTCAGTGCCTCGTACGAGCGCGGCGCCGCCGGTACCCGCAGCCGCTCGGCCGGTACGGTCTCGGGCGCCTCCTCCGTCGCCCGGACCAGGGTCTCTCCGATGACCCGCTTCGGCAGCACCGTCGTACCGAACAGGCGTCCGGCGACCCTGGCCACCTCACGCCGCTGTTCCTCCCAGGAGCCCTCGGTGGACATGGTCGCCGAGGTGCCGACGCACTGGAGCGTCGCGGACGCCCGGCACGCCTCCCGCACCCGGCGGATCAGGAACGCCACGTCCGCGCCCTGACGGCCCCGGTAGGTGTGCAGCTCGTCGAAGACGAGGAACTGGAGCCCCTCGGCCATCCGGATCAGGCTCGACCGGTCGTCCGGCCGGGTCAGCATCAGCTCCAGCATCACGTAGTTGGTCAGCAGGATGTCCGGCGGGTTCTTGCGCATCTCCTGGCGCTCGTCGGGGGACTCCTGACCGGTGTACCGGGCGAAGGTGACCGGCTCGCGGCCCTTCCCGAAACCGTGCCGCAGATACTTCTCCAGCTCGCCCAGCTGCGAGTTGGCCAGCGCGTTCATCGGATAGACGACGATCGCGCGCACCCGGCCACCCGCGTCCGGCCCCGCCGCCTGCCGCTCCTTCAGCACGTGGTTCACGATCGGGACGATGTACGCCAGCGACTTGCCGGAACCGGTGCCCGTGGTGAGGACATAGGAGTCACCCGCCCGCGCGGCCTCGATCGCCTGCCGCTGGTGGAGGTGGAAGGTCAGCGGCCGGCCGTCCGGGCGCACCGCGGTGTCCCGCTTGCCCGCCTGGAAGATCTCGGCACACCTGGGGTGCAGCACCCCGTCCCGCACGAGGTCGGTGACCTGGCCGCCGTCGGCGAAGAACGGGTTGAGCGACAGCCAGGGGTCGGGCCACTGCGACTTCGCGGCCAGGTCGTCCTCGACGAAGCCGTCGATACGGGCGTCCCGGATCACCGTGGCGCTCTTGGTGAAGTTCTCGTACTCGCTGATCAGGTCGGCGTGGATGCCGAAGACGTCCATCGTCTCGGGCAGTCGCGGCCGTCGGCGCGGCACGGGCGCGGGGGCGGCCGGGGAAGGCTGGGGGAGCAGGGCGCGCAGTCGTGCCACCGGGTCCATCGCCAGCCAGTGCGGAGCCAGCAGGGCGGCCGTGTCGTCCGGCGCGAGAGCGAGCGGGATCAGCGCCTCACGGACCAGGGCGGCGTTGTCGGGCCGGAGTTCGGCGTCCTTCTCCAGAAGGCGGTCCACCAGCCGGACCAGCTCGGCGGGCAGATCCGGGCGGACCAGCGTGAGACGTGGCGGCTGCTCGTGCTGGTGCTGTTCGGACAGCTCGTAGGGGGTTCTGGCGGAGAACGGAGGCCGCCCTATCAGCAGCTCGTACAGGATGCAGCCGAGCGCGTAGAGGTCGGCCGACGCGGAGACCCGCTCGGCGCGGAACTGCTCGGGCGCCATATAGCGGGCCGTGCCGACACTGACGCCGGTGCTGGTCAGACGGGTCTGGTCGGGGTCGTCGACGACCGACCCCATGCCGAAGTCGAGGACCTTGACCGTGCCGTCTCGGGTCAGCATCGCGTTGGCCGGCTTCAGATCGCGGTGGACGACCCCGGCGGTGTGGGCGGCGGCGAGACCGGCGGAGAGCTGCGCCCCGATGGCGGCGACCCAGGAGACCGGCGCCTGAGGCTCCTCGTCGATCAGGTCCGCGAGCGGATGCCCGTCCAGCAACTCCATGGCCAGATAGGGCAGACCGCTGCCGCCCGGTGCCTCGTCCACACCACCGTCGATCAGCAGGGTGAGGTTCGGGTGGCCCTGGGAGAGCATCCGCATGATCCGCACCTCGCGGCGGAACCGGTCGATCTCCGTTCCGGCTCCCGAGGTGTCGACGGCGAGCCCGGTCCGGCTGCGCAGCACCGTCTTGACGGCGACTTCTCGGTGCGGGGAGTCCGGGGCCGCCTGGAGGTCGTCGGCACGGTGCACCTCGCCCATGTTCCCGCGGCCCAGTACCCCCGTGATCCGGAACCGTCCGGCGACCGTCTCCTGGCCCACTGGCCCTCCCCGTTCTCACCCGTCGCACACAAGGTGGGTACATTCCGTAGGGAGCGTATACCTTCACCCTGTTGACGAGCATCACACCTGCCTGTTGACGTTGTCAACGGGCATTCCGGGTCTGCTGGGCTGCGCGTCCGCGCGGTTCACGCTTTCGCTCCCGGCTCAACGCCCCATGGAGGGCAAAGAGTTGCCGCCGCGCCCCGTCCCGACTCCCCTTCCGGTCTCCCGGCGGAGCTGTTCAGGAGGGGTGCGGCGGCTTCTTGGTGAGGAGGGCTCAGATGTCTCGGAAGATCTCGATCTGCGCCCCGATCGAATTCAACCGCTCCGCCAGATCCTCGTACCCCCGATTGATGACGTACACATTGCGCAGCACCGACGTCCCGTCCGCCGCCATCATCGCCAGCAGGACCACCACCGCGGGGCGGAGCGCGGGCGGGCACATCATCTCCGCGGCGCGCCAGCGGGTGGGGCCCTCGACCAGGACGCGGTGGGGGTCGAGGAGTTGGAGCCGGCCGCCGAGGCGGTTGAGGTCGGTGAGGTAGATGGCGCGGTTGTCGTAGACCCAGTCGTGGATCAGGGTCTTGCCCTGGGCCACCGCCGCGATCGCCGCGAAGAACGGGACGTTGTCGATGTTCAGGCCCGGGAACGGCATCGGGTGGATCTTGTCGATCGGCGCTTCCAGCTTGGACGGGCGGACCGTGAGGTCGACCAGGCGGGTGCGGCCGTTGTCGGCGACGTACTCGGGGCTGCGGTCGTGGTCGAGGCCCATCTCCTCCAGGACCGCGAGTTCGATCTCCAGGAACTCGATGGGGACGCGGCGGACGGTCAGTTCGGACTCGGTGACCACCGCCGCGGCCAGCAGGCTCATCGCCTCGACCGGGTCCTCGGAGGGGGAGTAGTCCACGTCCACGTCGATGGTGGGGACGCCGTGCACGGTGAGGGTCGTGGTGCCGATGCCCTCCACCCGGACGCCCAGCGCCTCCAGGAAGAAGCACAGGTCCTGGACCATGTAGTTGGAGGACGCGTTGCGGATCGTGGTCACACCGTCGTGGCGGGCGGCGGCGAGGAGCGCGTTCTCGGTCACCGTGTCGCCGCGCTCGGTCAGCACGATCGGACGGTCGGGGCGCACCGAGCGGTCGACCATCGCGTGGTACTGGCCCTCGGTCGCCGCGATGTCCAGACCGAACCGGCGCAGCGCGATCATGTGCGGCTCGATGGTCCGGGTACCGAGGTCGCAGCCCCCGGCGTACGGCAGTTTGAAGCGGTCCATGCGGTGCAGCAGCGGGCCGAAGAACATGATGATGGAGCGGGTGCGGACGGCGGCGTCCGCGTCGATCGCCGCCATGTCCAGGTCGGCCGGGGGCACGATCTCCAGGTCCACACCGCCGTTGATCCAGCGGGCGCGGACGCCGATGGATCCGAGCACCTCCAGCAGGCGGTACACCTCCTCGATGCGCGCCACCCGGCGCAGCACCGTACGGCCCTTGTTCAGCAGCGTCGCGCACAGCAGCGCCACACACGCGTTCTTGCTGGTCTTGACGTCGATCGCGCCGGACAGACGGCGTCCGCCGACGACCCGCAGATGCATCGGGCCCGCGTAGCCCAGCGAGACGATCTCACTGTCCAGCGCTTCACCGATTCGGGCGATCATCTCAAGGCTGATGTTCTGGTTGCCGCGCTCGATGCGATTGACGGCGCTCTGGCTGGTGCCGAGCGCCTCCGCGAGTTGCGCCTGTGTCCAGCCCCGGTGCTGACGGGCGTCACGGATGAGCTTGCCGATGCGTTCGAGGTAGTCGTCTGCCATGACCTTGAGGCTATCTCAGATATGAGATCGCGCTCGCCGGGGGGTCCGTTCGGGTGAAGCGGCGTCAAGAGTCCCTGGTGGGGGGTGGGGAGAGCAGGGGAGTGGGAGGGGGGCATGTCGGGCAGGGTGGGGGATCATGTGAGATGTCCATTGTGTTCCCCTGTGGGGTGTTCGTCGCGCTCAAGCCGCGCATCACCAGGTCCAGCAGCCGTTCCGCCCTCGGCTGCCAGTCCTGTGCCGGGTCGATCTGCCACAGGCCCGCGATGGCCAGGACGAAGTCGTCCGCGCTGACGCCGGGGCGGACGGTGCCCGCCTTCTCGTTGGCCGCCAGCAGGAGTTCGATCGCCTCCAGGAGGGGCGTGGGGCGGGGGGCCGTACCGCCGGCGGGGCTGCTCGTCGCCCGGCGGATCGCCTCGGCCAGGCCGATCTTGGTCATGTAGTAGCGGGCCAGACGGTCCATCCACTCCCGCAGTGCCCGCTGCGGGGCGTGTGTGCGCAGCAGTTCCGGCGCGGCGTCCGCGACCTGCTGCATCTCATGCCGGTACAGCTCGAAGACCAGCGCCTCGCGGTTCGGGAAGTGCCGGTACAGGGTGCCCTGTCCGACGCACGCCTTCTTGGCGATCGCGCTCAGCGGGGTCCCCGCGTCCCGGGTCAGCTCGGTGAGGGCCACGGCGAGGATGCGTTCGCGGTTGCGCTGCGCGTCCACCCGCTGCGGGGCCCCGTCCGTCCCGGGCGGCGCCCCGTCCCTCGACTGGCTCATATTCGCTTCTCCCGACGCGTCTTGAGCGGACCCGATCTTGCCAACCGGACAGCTGTCCGCTACGTTCCTGACTGTACCGGACAGTTGTCCGGTTGGGCTCCGGGGGGTGGCCCGCCCCGCCCCAGTCTCCCAGCGTGACGACGCCGGGTCGCCACCCCCGTCCGCCCGCCCCCGCGGGTTCCCCCGGTCGTCCTCCCGCACGGCGCCGGCCCCCCCCACGACGCCCGGGACCGCGAAAGCACCGCGAAGAACGCGAAAGAGCCGCGAAGAAACCGTGAAAGAAGGCTGACCATGGCTTCGGCCCCCGTGTCGACGTCCAGCGAACTCGTCCTGCACATCAACGGAGAGAAGTACGCGCTGACCGCCGACCACCGCACCACCCTCCTCGACGCCCTGCGCGAGCGGCTCGACCTCACCGGCACCAAGAAGGGCTGCGACCACGGACAGTGCGGCGCCTGCACGGTCCTGGTCGACCGGCGCCGCGCCCTGTCCTGTCTGACCCTCGCCGTCGCCGCCGAGGGGGCCGACATCACCACCGTCGAGGGGCTCGCCGACGGCGACCGGCTGCACCCCGTCCAGCAGGCGTTCCTCGACCTCGACGGCTACCAGTGCGGGTACTGCACCCCGGGACAGATCTGCTCCGCCGTCGCCGTCCTGGAGGAGCACGCGGCCGGCTGGCCCAGCGCCGTCACCGCCGATCCCCGCCCCGAGGCCGGACCGCCGCCGCTCGGTCCGGAGGAGATACGGGAGCGGATGAGCGGCAACCTGTGCCGTTGCGGCGCGTATGTCGCCATCGTCGACGCGGTCGCCCGTGCCGCCGAGGAGTCCGTCCGATGAAGGAGTTCGCCTACGACCGCGCCCACGACATCCCCACCGCCCTCGCCCTCCTCGCCCGCGACCCCGACGCCCGCTACCTCGGCGGCGGCACCAACCTCGTGGACCTGATGAAGTCCGGCGTCGAACGCCCCGCCCGGCTGGTCGACGTCCGCGGTCTGCCCCTGGACCGGATCGACCGCGCCCCCGACGGCTCGCTGCGGATCGGCGCCACCGTCACCAACAGCGACCTCGCCGCCCACCCGGACGTCCGCCGCGGCTGGCCCGCGCTCACCCAGGCGGTCCTCGCGGGCGCCTCCGGCCAACTGCGCAACATGGCCACCGTCGGCGGCAACCTCCTCCAGCGCACCCGCTGCGCCTACTTCACCGACCTCGCCTCGCCCTGCAACCGGCGCGCCCCCGGCAGCGGCTGCCCCGCCGTGACCGGCGAGCACCGCAATCACGCCATCCTCGGCGCCTCCGCCCACTGTGTCGCCGTACACCCCTCGGACATGGCCGTCGCCCTCACCGCCTTCGACGCGGTGGTCACCTACGAGACCGAGGACGGCCCCGGCGAGACACCGCTCGCCGACCTCTACCCGCCCGTCGGCGACACCCCGCACCGCGAGACCGCGCTGCCGCCCGGCGCCCTGATCACCGGCGTCACCCTGCCGCCCGCCCCGGTCGCCGCCCGCTCCCGCTACCGCAAGGTGCGCGAACGCGCCTCGTACGCCTTCGCCATCGGGTCGGTCGCCGCCGCGCTCGATGTGTCGGACGGGCGCGTACGCGATGTCCGGCTGGCGTTCGGCGCGGTGGCCTCCCGGCCCTGGCGGGCCCGGACCGCCGAGCGGGCCCTGATCGGCGGACCCGCCACCCCGGCCGCCTTCACCCGCGCCGCCGCCGCCGAACTCGCCGCCGCCACGCCCCTGCGGGACAACGCCTACAAGGTCCCCCTGGTCCGCAATCTCGTCACCGCCCTGCTCATCGAACTCGCCGGACCCACAACAGCTACCGAATCCGCCGGACCCACCGAAGGGGCGGCCCGATGACCGTCACCCCCAGCACCCCCCTACGCCCCCCGTCCCCCGTCGGCGTCCCGCACACCCGGGTCGAAGGGCCCGACAAGGTCACCGGCCGGGCCCGCTACGCCGGTGAGGTGCCGTTCGCCGAACTCGCCCACGGCTGGCTCGTGCTGTCCACCGTCACCCGGGGCCGTATCCGCTCCGTGGACACCGCGTCCGCGCTCGCCCGGCCCGGCGTCCTCGCCGTGCTCCACCACGGCGACGCGCCCCACCTCGACGTGGCCGACACCGACGACCCCACCACCGCCGTCTTCCAGCACGACCGCGTGCCGCACCGCGGCTGGCCGGTCGCGCTGGTCGTCGCCGAGACCCCCGAGCAGGCCCGCGAGGCGGCCGAGACCCTCGTCGTGCGCTACGACACCGAGCCCCACGACACCGCGCTGCGCGAGGACCACCCCGGCGCCTACGTCCCCGCCGACGGACCGCACGTCCAGGCGACCGCCCGCGTGGGCGACCTGGACGCCGCGCTCGCCGCGTCCGCCGTACGGATCGACGCCCGCTACACCACCCCCGAGCAGTACCACCACCCCATGGAGCCGCACACGGCCACCGCCCGCTGGGACGGCGGGCGGCTCGACCTCATCGACTCCAACCAGGGCGCGATCTGGGTCCAGGCCCCCCTCGCCCGGCTGTTCTCGCTCGACCCCGGCGCGGTCCGCGTCCGCTCCGAGCACATCGGCGGCGGCTTCGGCTCCAAGGGGCTGCGCGCCCACCAGGTGGCCGCCGTGATGGCCGCGACCCGGCTGCGCCGCCCGGTCCGGGTCGCCCTGACCCGGCGCCAGATGTTCTCCGTCGCCGGCTACCGCAGCCCCACCGTCCAGCGGGTACGGCTCGGTGCCGGGCCGGACGGACGGCTGCGCGCACTGGAGCACCAGGGGCTCAACCTCACCTCCACGGTCCATGAGTTCATGGAGCCCGCCGCCTGCCCCGGACGGACCCTGTACGCCGCCGACGCCCACCACACCTCGCACCGGCTGGTACGGCTGGACGTGCCGTCCCCGACCTGGATGCGCGCGCCCGGCGAGGCACCCGGCTCCTTCGCCCTGGAGTGCGCCCTCGACGAACTCGCCGAACGCCTCGGACTCGACCCCATCGAACTGCGCGCCCGCAACGAGCCCGCGCTCGGCCCGGTCTCCGGGCTGCCCTTCGCCGGACGGCAACTGCTCGACTGCTTCCGCGAAGGCGCCGACCGCTTCGGCTGGTCCGGCCGCGACCCGCGCCCCGGGGTGCGCCGCGAGGGCCCGCTGCTGATCGGCACCGGCACCGCGGCGGCCTGCTTCCCGGCCGGTGCCATGCCCTCCACCGCGGCCGTCACCGCCGAGGCCGACGGCACCTTCACCGTGCGGATCGCGGCGGCCGACATCGGCACCGGCGCCCGTACCGCGCTCACCCTGATCGCCGCCGAGGCGCTGCGCGTGGCGCCGGACCGGGTCCGCGTCCGCATCGGCGACAGCGACTTCGGACCGGCGGGCATCGCGGGCGGCTCCACCGGCACCCGTTCCTGGGCCTGGGCCGTCACCGCCGCCGTCCGCGCCCTGCGGGAACGGCTGGTCCCGGGCGCCGACCTGCCCCCGGAGGGCATCACCGCCCGCGCCGACACCACCGCAGCCCTCGCCGCCCTGCCCCCGAGCGAACGGCACTCCTACGGCGCCCAGTTCGCCGAGGTCGCCGTCGACACGGTCACCGGGGAGATCCGGGTACGGCGGCTGCTCGGGGTGTTCGCCGCCGGGCGGATCGTCAATCCGCTGACCGCGCGCGGACAGCTGGTCGGCGGGATGATCTGGGGCCTGTCCATGGCCCTGCACGAGGAGGCCGCCCGCGACCACGCCTCGGGCGCGACCGTCGGCGCCGACCTCGCGGGCTACCACTTCGCCGCGCACGCCGACGTCCCGGCCGTCGAGGCGCACTGGCTGGCCGCGCCGGACGACGGCGATCCGCTCGGGATCAGAGGCATCGGCGAGATCGGCATCGTCGGCACGGCGGCGGCCATCGCCAACGCGGTCCGGCACGCGACGGGCGTCCGCCACCGGGACCTGCCGCTGCGACCGGACCGGGTGCTGATGGCGGGGGAGGGGGGACAGGGGTGAGGACGCCTTCTTGGGCGGCTCTTCCTGGGAGCGCCTCCTTGGGCGGCTCTTCGTGGGCGCCTCCTGGGCAGGGCTCCTTTGGGGGCGCCTCCTTGGCAGGGCTCTTTTTCGGGGGCGCCTCCTGGGGGCGCCTCCTGGCGGGGGAGCACCGGCCCTTGACCCTCCGGCGGCGGCGCTTCTCAAGGCCCTGAGCGGGCCCGTCGCCCCCTCCGCGTCACCGAGGCGCCGCCGGGGTACTCGGAGACCGCGGCGGGAACCGGAGGAGCGACCACCACGTTCTCCTAGGACCACACACGCCACACCCCCGGTGAGCGGGACACCGGGGCCGAACCCGCCGGCCCGTCCACCGGGCCGGTGCACGGAGGCAAGGATGTTCGACATCGCCCGGGAGCTGGACCACTGGGTGGCCGAAGGACGCGCGTTCGCCGTCGCCACCGTCGTGTCCGTGGGCGGCAGCGCCCCGCGCGGCCCCGGCGCCGCCCTCGCCGTCGACAGCGACGGCACGGCGATCGGCTCGGTCTCCGGCGGCTGCGTCGAAGGCGCGGTCTACGAGCTGTGCGAGCGCGCCCTGCGCGATGGCGAGACTCTCAGAGAGAGCTTCGGCTACAGCGACGACGACGCCTTCGCCGTCGGTCTGACCTGCGGCGGCACGGTCGAGGTGCTGGTCACCCCGGTCGCCGCGGGGTCGCCGGACCGCCCGGTGCTCGGCGCCGCGCTGGCCGCCGCCGCGCGGGGCGAGGCCGCCGCGGTGGTCCGGGTGGCCCGGGGCCCGCGCGAGCAACTGGGCCGGGCGCTGACCGTCCGCCCCGACGGCTCGTACGAGGGCGGGCTCGGGCTCTCCCGCCAACTGGACCGGATCGCGGCGGCCGAGGCCCGCGCCCTGCTGGAGGTCGGCCGCACCGGCAGCGTGGAGATCTCGGAGAACGGCTCGCACTGCCCCGGCGGACTCACCCTGTTCGTGGAGTCGAGCGTGCCCCCGCCCCGGATGATCGTGTTCGGCGCGATCGACTTCGCGGCGGCCCTGGTCCGCGCGGGCGCGTTCCTCGGCTACCGGGTCACGGTGTGCGACGCCCGCCCGGTCTTCGCCACCCGCGCCCGCTTCCCCGACGCCGACGAGATCGTCGTCGACTGGCCGCACCGCTATCTGCGCACCACCCCCACCGACGCCCGTACGGTGCTGTGCGTGCTCACCCATGACGCCAAGTTCGATGTGCCGCTGCTGGTCGAGGCGTTGCGGCTGCCGGTCGCGTACATCGGCGCGATGGGCTCCCGCCGTACCCACGCCGACCGGGAGACCCGGCTGCGCGAGGCGGGCCTCACCGACGCCGAACTGACCCGGCTGCACTCCCCGATCGGCCTGGACCTCGGCGCCCGCACCCCGGAGGAGACCGCGCTGTCCATCGCGGCGGAGATCATCGCCGCCCGCCGGGGCGGCACCGGCGCCCCCCTGACCGGCAGCCGGACCCCGATCCACCGGGACACGGGCGCGGCGGACGGCGGCGCGCGGGAGGAACAGGCGGCGGCCTGAACGGGCGCCGGGCCGAGCCCGGCGGCGGCCTGACCGATTCCGGCCAACCCCGGCCGACCCCGGCGTCGCCGCCCCCGCCCTCTAACCTGGGCGCCATGAAGGTACTTGTGGTGGGCGCGAGCGGAACCATCGGAACGGCGGTCGTCAGGGCGCTGGAAGGGGCGCACGACGTGGTACGGGCGTCCAGGACGGGACCCGTCCGGGTGGACCTGGAGGAACCGGCCTCCCTGGACGCCCTGTTCACGACGGTGACCGGACTGGACGCGGTGGTGTGCTGCGCCGCGAACGGACCGCTGGTCGATCTCGCCGCCGTGACCGACGACGCCTTCGCCGCCGGGGTGCGGGGCAAGCTGCTGGGGCAGACCGCGCTGGCCCGGCGGGCGGCGCGGGAGGTGTCCGACGGCGGGTCCGTCACCCTCACCGGCGGCACCTTCGCCGAGCCCCTGGCGGGCGGTTCGCTGGGGGCGCTGGTCAACGGCGGTCTGGAGGGCTTCGTCCGCAACGCCGACCCCGAACTGCCGCGCGGGGTGCGGATCAACCTGGTCGCGCCCGGCTGGATCCGGGAGACCCTCCAGGCCATGGGACGGGACGGGTCCGGCGGCACCCCGGTCGCCGAGGTGGCCACGGCCTACGTCACGGCGGTGGAAGGCGACGGACGGGGACAGATCCTGCGGCCCTGAGGGGCGTTCCGGTTCGCGCCACCCTCGCCTTGACCGGGCGTTCCGGTTCACGCCGCCGCCCGGACCGGGGCGTTCCGGCCAGGGTCGCCGTCGCTACCCTCGTGCCCCATGAGCGCATGGACCACCGCCCTGGACGCCGCCCGGATCACCGACCCCGCCCTGCGGACCGCCTACACCCGGCAGCGGGCCCTCGTCCTCGGGTACCGGCGGACCGCCGCCGTCGCCCTCCAGGCGCTGCTGCCGCGCCCGTTGGTGCCGCACGCCCTCGCCGCGACCGCGTTCATGCACCACAGCGACAATGTGCTGGAGGGCAAGGTGCCCGGCACCGACTGGGACGGCTGGGCGGCGGCGACCCGCGCGACCCTCACCACTGGGGCCGCCCCGGGACCCGGCACCGACCCGCTGCTGCGGACCGTCGCCCACACCGCCGACCGCCACCCCGCCCTCACCACCCACATCACCGCGTACCTGGAAACCGCCACCGCCGACCGGGACTTCACCGGCTTCGCCACCGAGTCCGACTACCAGGCGTACGTCGACGCCTACTCCCTCCCGGCGTTCCTGCTGGTCGCCGGTCTGGTCGCGCCCACCGACCCGGAGGGCGCCGCCGCGCACCGGGCGGCCTGCCGCAGCTTCATCGACGCGGGCCAGCGGCTGGACTTCACCAACGATCTCGCCGAGGACCTCGCCGACGGCCGGCTCACGCTGCCCGCCGACGCCCTCGTCCGGCACGGAGTCACCCGCGCCGACCTCGAACAGGCCCGCGACACCGCCGCCGTCCGCGCCCTGATCGCCGAGCAGCTCGACCGCGCCGCCGTCCCCCACGCCGCCGCCCGCGCCACGCTGCCCGCCGCCACCCCGGCCCCGTACCGCCCGCTGGTCCGGGCCCTGCTGACCCTCGACACCCTCACCCTGAAGGCGGCCCGCGCGAAGGGCCCGGCCCTGCTCCGCGCCCCGGCGTCCCCCGCCCCGCTCCCGGCGCTGCTCGCCCTCACCCGCGAATACCTCCACACTCGCCGCACACCCCGCCCGGCCCCGACCCCCGCCGCCACCCGCTGACTCCCGCACCGGCGGGGAAACCCGGTCACCCGCAGGCACGAACCCGGGACCCCGGACGCCCATCACCGCCACCGCCCACCGGCCACCGGCCCACCCGGCATGAGCCACCAGCCACCAGCCACCAGGCATCAGCCACCCCGCTCACCCCCACCCGCACGCCCCCCACAGAAGGCAGCCCACCATGAGGGACCCCCACTCCACCCCCACCCCCACCCACGCCATAGTCATCGGCGCCAGCATCGCCGGAATGCTCGCCGCCGCGGCCCTCCGCGACCACATCCGCACCGTCGAGATCATCGAGGCGCACGACCTGCCCGAAGGACCCGCGCCCCGTACCGGAGTGCCGCAGGCCGCGCACATCCACTTCCTCCAGACCGGCGGCGCCGACGCCGTCGAACGGCTCCTGCCCGGCACGACCGGTCTGCTGCTGGCCGCGGGCGCCCACCGCATACCCGTGACCACCAACATGGTGGTCTACTCCCCCCACGGCTGGTACCGCCGCTGGAACCGCACCACCCACCAGGTGTTCACCGCCAGCCGGGACCTGACCGACTCCGTGATCCGGGCCCAGGTCCTCAAGGACCCCCGTGTCACCGTCCGCACCCGCACCCGGGCCGTCGCCCTGCTCGGCGACGCCCGCCGGGTCACCGGGGTCCGGGTGCGTGCCGCAGACGGCACGGAGCGCGCCCTGTGCGCGGATCTGGTCGTCGACGCCTCGGGCCGGGCCACCCGCACCCCCGGCTGGCTCGCCCGGCTGGGGATCACGGGCCTCGTGCAGGACGAGATCGACTCGGGCCTCGCGTACGCCAGCCGCTTCTACCGCGCCCCGGTCCCGACCGAGGGCTGGCCCGTCGTCGCCGTCCAGGCCGACCCCGGCCTGCCCGGTCCCGCCCGCTCGGGGCACATCCTGCCGGTCGAGGCGGACCGCTGGCACGTCAGCCTGATGGGCGGTCCCGGCGGCCATCCGACCGCCGACCCCGACGCGTTCGAGGACTACGCGCGCACCCTGCGCCACCCTCTCGTCGCGGACCTCCTGCGGCACGCCGAACCGCTCTCCGGCGTCAGCGTCACCCACACCACCACCAACCGCCGCTCCTACTACGAGCGGCTCCCCGCGTGGCCGGACGGCCTGGTGGCGCTCGGGGACTCCGTCGCCGCCTTCAACCCCGTCTATGGACAGGGCATGTCGTCCGCCGCGCGGGCCGCCGTCGCCCTGCGTGAGCAACTGGCGGCCGGGGGGCTGGTGCCCGGTCTCGCCCGCCGTGCGCAGCGCGCGGTGGGGACACGTGTCACCGATGCCTGGTCCCTGGCGGTGGGCTCCGACATCCACTTCGCCGGCACCCGGGGACGGCGGCCGACGGCGGCCGACCGCCTTCTGCGCCGCTATGTCGGCCGGCTCTCGCACACCGCGACGGGTTCGTTCCACGCCGCCACGGCACTGACCGACGTCCTGTCCCTGCGGGCCCGGCCCGTCTCCCTGGTGAAGCCCGGGGTGCTCCTGACCGCTCTCGCCGGTCCGCTGCGGCCCCCGCTGGACGGCCCCCCGTTCACCACCGCCGAACGCCGTCTCCTGAGCGGGCTGGAAGGACGGGCAGGGGGCGGATGTAGATGATCGGCGGGGAAAGCAGAAGATATCTGGAGAATCCGGGCGCCGCGTCATCCGCCCCGGCGGATCGAGGCGCACTGAGACCCCGCCCACAGCACCCAGGACATGACCGTCCCGCGCCCATGTACTAGAGTTATCTCGACATCGAGATATCTGCCAAGGCGCACCACGAGCCGTACGCCCCGTCGAGTCCGGCGGTAAGGCTTGCCTAACTTAGCCTTACCTTAGCGGATCGGCCAAGACCGCGTCGCGGCAGGATGCGGTGGTACGCGCACATGAATGAAGGAGACTGTCGTGTCGGCGAACAGCTTCGACGCCCGCAGCACGCTGCACGTGGGCGACGAGTCGTACGAGATCTTCCGGCTGGACAAGGTCGAGGGCTCCGCGCGCCTTCCCTACAGCCTGAAGGTGCTGCTGGAGAACCTGCTCCGTACCGAGGACGGCGCGAACATCACCGCCGACCACATCCGCGCCCTCGGCGGCTGGGACTCGCAGGCCCAGCCGAGCCAGGAGATCCAGTTCACGCCCGCCCGCGTGATCATGCAGGACTTCACCGGCGTGCCCTGTGTGGTGGACCTCGCCACCATGCGTGAGGCCGTGAAGGAGCTGGGCGGCGACCCCGCGAAGATCAACCCCCTCGCCCCCGCCGAGCTGGTCATCGACCACTCCGTCATCGCCGACAAGTTCGGCACCAACGACGCCTTCAAGGTGAACGTCGACCTGGAGTACGGGCGCAACAAGGAGCGCTACCAGTTCCTGCGCTGGGGCCAGACCGCGTTCGACGAGTTCAAGGTCGTCCCGCCCGGCACCGGCATCGTCCACCAGGTGAACATCGAGCACCTGGCCCGGGTCGTCATGGTCCGCGACGGCAAGGCGTACCCCGACACGCTGGTCGGCACCGACTCGCACACCACCATGGTCAACGGCCTCGGTGTGCTCGGCTGGGGCGTCGGCGGCATCGAGGCCGAGGCCGCGATGCTGGGCCAGCCGGTCTCCATGCTCATCCCGCGCGTCGTCGGCTTCAAGCTGACCGGTGAGCTCCAGCCCGGCACCACCGCCACCGACCTGGTGCTGACCATCACCGAGATGCTCCGCAAGCACGGCGTGGTCGGCAAGTTCGTGGAGTTCTACGGCGAGGGCGTCGCCGCCACCAGCCTCGCCAACCGCGCCACCATCGGCAACATGTCCCCGGAGTTCGGCTCCACCGCCGCCATCTTCCCGATCGACGGCGAGACCCTGAACTACCTGCGCCTGACCGGCCGCAGCGAGCAGCAGGTCGCGCTGGTCGAGGCGTACGCCAAGGAGCAGGGCCTGTGGCTGGACCCGGCCGCCGAGCCGGACTTCTCCGAGAAGCTGGAGCTGGACCTCGCCACGGTCGTCCCGTCCATCGCCGGGCCCAAGCGCCCGCAGGACCGGATCGTCCTGGCGAACGCCGCCGAGCAGTTCAAGAAGGACGTCCTCAACTACGTCGACACCGCCGACGAGGCCGGCCAGGAGTCCTTCCCCGCCTCCGACGCCCCCGCCGCCACCAACGGCGTACCGAGCAACCCGGTCACCGTGACCGCCCCCGACGGCACGACGTACGAGCTGGACCACGGTGCCGTCACCGTCGCCGCGATCACCTCCTGCACCAACACCTCCAACCCGTATGTCATGGTCGCCGCCGCGCTGGTCGCGAAGAAGGCCGTGGAGAAGGGCCTGACCCGCAAGCCGTGGGTCAAGACCACCCTCGCCCCGGGCTCCAAGGTCGTCACCGACTACTTCGACAAGTCGGGCCTGACCCCGTATCTCGACAAGGTCGGCTTCAACCTGGTCGGCTACGGCTGCACCACCTGCATCGGCAACTCCGGCCCGCTGCCGGACGAGGTCTCCCAGGCGGTCAACGACCACGACCTCGCCGTGACCTCGGTGCTCTCCGGCAACCGCAACTTCGAGGGCCGGATCAACCCCGACGTCAAGATGAACTACCTGGCGTCCCCGCCGCTGGTCGTCGCCTACGCCCTCGCCGGGTCCATGAAGGTGGACATCACCCGCGACGCGCTGGGCACCGACCAGGACGGCAAGCCGGTCTTCCTGACCGACATCTGGCCGACCGAGGCCGAGGTCAACGACGTCGTCGCCAACGCCATCGGCGAGGACATGTTCAACAAGTCCTACGCCGATGTCTTCGCCGGTGACGCCCAGTGGCAGGCGCTGCCCATCCCCACCGGCAACACCTTCGAGTGGGACGCCCAGTCCACCTACGTCCGCAAGCCCCCGTACTTCGAGGGTATGCGGATGGAGCCTGCCCCGGTCACCGACATCTCCGGCGCCCGCGTCCTCGCCAAGCTGGGCGACTCGGTCACCACCGACCACATCTCCCCGGCCGGTGCCATCAAGGCCGACACCCCCGCCGGGAAGTACCTCACCGGGCATGGCGTCGAGCGCCGCGACTTCAACAGCTACGGCTCGCGCCGCGGCAACCACGAGGTCATGATCCGCGGCACGTTCGCCAACATCCGGCTGCGCAACCAGATCGCGCCGGGCACCGAGGGCGGCTACACCCGCGACTTCACCCAGGACGACGCCCCGGTCTCCTTCATCTACGACGCCTCCCGCAACTACATCGACCAGGGCATCCCGCTGGTCGTCCTCGCGGGCAAGGAGTACGGCTCCGGCTCGTCCCGCGACTGGGCCGCCAAGGGCACCGCCCTGCTGGGCGTCAAGGCCGTCATCGCCGAGTCCTACGAGCGCATCCACCGCTCCAACCTGATCGGCATGGGCGTCCTGCCGCTCCAGTTCCCGGAGGGCGGGTCCGCCGCGACCCTCGGGCTGACCGGCGAGGAGACCTTCTCCTTCGCGGGCGTCACCGAGCTGAACGACGGCACGACCCCCGCCACGGTCAAGGTCACCACCGACACGGGCGTCGAGTTCGACGCGGTCGTCCGTATCGACACCCCCGGTGAGGCCGACTACTACCGCAACGGCGGCATCATGCAGTACGTGCTGCGCAACCTGATCCGCGGCTGACGCCTCCGCGTACGGAAAGGGCCGCATCCCCGGCGACGGGGGTGCGGCCCTCGCGCGTCCGCCTCAGGGGCGGTCAGTCGCGGGAGATCTGCCAGTGCGACTCGTCCACCCGGTTGCCGGGCACCCACACGTAGGGGATGCGGCGGTCGCTGTCCTTCTCGTAGGTGCTGGCGTAGAGGTAGCCGCCGTAATAGTTGTTGTAGAGCCCGATGTTGTCCTTGTCGGAGAGCACGCCGTGGCCGTTGATCTTGATGTCCTTGATGACGTTCAGGTGTTCCTGCATGGTGACGTCGCAGCCGGACAGCACATCGATGGCGCTGTTGATGTGCAGATGCTCGCCGTACGGGCCGCGCAGTTCGCGGATGCGGACGTAGTGGTCGCCGCCGACCGCCTCGACCTGGCCGTTGGCGGTCAGGGTGCCGTTCACGCCCAGGTCGCCGTTCGCCTTCAGCGTGCCGTTGACGTCCAGGGTGCTGTAGACGGTCATATCGCCGTTCACGTCGATGTCGCCGCGTGCGGAGACGGACCCGAAGACGGTCAGTTCGCTGTCGGCGGTCACGGAACCCCCCACGGCGAGCGTGGACCGCAGGTCGGCGGCCCCGCTCAGCTTCAGCCCGGACTGCCCCTCGATACCGCCCTGGACGGTCAGTCCGGCCAGCGTCGGGTCCGTCACCGTCAGGGTCAGCGTGGCGTACTGGTAGATCTGCTCGAAGCTGCTGCCGCTGCCCTCGCCGCCCGGGGACATGGATGCCTCGACGGTGTAGGTGGTGTCCATGGTGAGGTAGCGGGCGTCGAGCGTGAAGAACGTCTCCGGCCCCTGGTGGACGATCTGGCCGTCGCCGCCGTACACCCGGAAATAGGCGCCGTTGCTCTCCCAGGACAGGTAGGGGGAGTTTCCGGCGGCGAACTTGGTCTTCGGGACGGTCGCGCTCTCGTCGGAGCGGGCCAGGAACGCCTGGAGGTAGAACACGGGCGCGGTGACGACCAGGGGGACCGTCCGCCGGCGGACCTCCAACTCGTCGGGGTCGGGGCCGGAGCGCTCGGAGATGTGGAGTTCGAGAGTGCCGGTGCTGTCGCCGAGCGGGCCGCTGACGCCGAGGTGCACGGTGCCGCTGACCGGTTGGGAGTCGTCGCCCCGGTAGTGGAAGATCGCCCGGTAGAACTGGGCGTCCCCGTCCAGCCCGAGGTGCTCGGCGGACACTTGGACCGCCGAGCCCGTCACCCACTGGTCGTCGTCCGAGGAGAAGTCCGGCTGCTCGGCGAAGTAGGCGCCGCCGCTCAGCCCGTCGGCCGGTACGGCTATCTGCACGGATTCGACGTAGGTGTCCTGATCGCCCGGAGTGACCGCGAGCGTGATACGTCCCTGGGCGGCGGTGTCCGGGGTGCTCGCCTGGAGCGGTGCGGGGCTGGTGGCGAGGCGGTAGGTGAGCAGGGGCTGATCGGCCATGGCGGGACCTCCATCGATGGCGTACGGGTGGGCGCTACTGCTCGTCGGGCTCGGGGAGCAGGCGGAGCAGGCCCTCTTCGAGGGCGGGCGGGCGGTCCGGGAACCCGGCCTGGGCCGGTGCCGGTGCCAGGTCGTACGGGGTCCAGGGGCCGCCGGGCGGCGCGGGCGGGCGCAGCCAGGACCAGGCGCAGTGCCGGGTGCTGGGCTGCGGGAAGGCGACCGACCCGTCCTCGCCGCCGAGGACCGGGCCGAACCGGAACACGGCTTCGAGGCGGCGCAGCGGACCGTCGACATGCTGCTGCGGCACGGTGACGGAGGCGGTCGGCGTGATGCCGGTGACGGCGTGGACGCCCGCGCGCGGGTCGACGAGCAGCAGCAGCCCGGTCGGCTCGGCGTCGCCGAACGTCAGCAGCGGGTAGGTGGCGTCCTGCGGCGGGGTCCCGGCGCCGGGCGGGCCGATCCGGACGATCAGGTCCTGACCGTCGTCGGGGGCCGTGACACTGTCGAAGCGTTCGTAGTCGTAGCCGCCGCCGGGCGCGGTCCGGAAGTAGCCGATCAGACCGTCGTCGCGGGCGGCCTGGTCGCCGAGGCGGACGGCGAACGCGTCGGCGGTGAAGTCGGCTTGTGGTGGGCGCAGGCTCGCCCGCCAGCCGGTGTCGGTCAGCGGCGGGCCGTCCAGGGTGAGCCGCAGCCGCGCCCTGACCAGCGCGAGCGGCCGTCCGATCAGCGCGGACAGCGTCTGGTCGCTGCGGCGGCCCAGCGGATCGGTGGTCCACAGCGTCGAGTCGATGACGTCGAGGAACGCGCTGAGACCGGCCTCCCCGGCCAGCCGCCGTGAGCGCAGCAGCCCGGCGATCTGCGGGGCGAGCGCCTCGACCTGGTCGAGGGAGGTGAGCGTGCCGTCCGGCGGGGGTTCCCAGCGGCCGGTGCGGGTGCCGTCGCCGTCGGCCAGCGCCCGGTAACTGCCGAGGAACCGGCCCGCCGGGTCGTACAGGAGCAGTCCGGCGTCGAGGTGGTCGGGCAGCAGCCAGCCGGTGACGGGGCTGGGGTCGGCGGCGGTCTCGGTCACCCGGGTGCCGGTGGCGGCGTCGAGGAGGTCGAAGTCGAGCCGGGCGGGCTGGACCGGGCGCGGGGGGAGCTGGGCGACGGCGGCGACGGTCGGGGTGAGGGACGACGCGGTGGTCAGGGCGGTGTCGACCACCAGCGGGAAGCTGCGGTAGTCGTGCAGTCCGCCCTGTTTGAGGTCGGGGCTCACCACGTCGAGGACCCGGCCGAACTTGTCGTAGAGGAAGAGTTCCTCCAGGTGGAGCTGGCCCTGCCGGACCGGGTGGAAGGGGGCGCTCTCGCCGCCGGGGAGGTAGGGGACGCTGGTGACCCTGCCCCGGTAGCGGGCGGGCAGGCCGTCCTCGGTGGCGGCGTCGGGGAACCCGGCGAGCCCGGCGACCTCGGTGAAGTGCCGGTCCTGGGACGTGGGGCGGCGGAAGGCGCGGGTGTCCCGGGCCGCGATCCGGTCGTGGAAGCCGGTGAATTCCTGGGCGAGGATGCCCCAGCCGCCGATCTCCGCGAGCCAGCCGTCCAGCCGGTCGCGCTGGAGGTCGGAGCCGTGCCGGGTGACGAACTCCTTGAGCCGGGCGGCGAACAGCGCGCGCGGATGCGGGCCGAGCGCGGAGACGCCCCGGACGGTGACCGGCTTCGCGGCGGGGGCGGTGCCCGGCACATAGCGGTAGTCGGTGCCGTCGAAGGCCCAGCAGCTCTGTCCCGCGCCGCCGGTGTGCGGGATGTGCCGGTAGGAGGTCCGCCACTCCATGAACAGCGGCTCCCACGGCTGGGTCCAGGGGTCCAGGCCGAGCGCGGGCAGCGTGCCGGTGTAGTCGGCGGGGCGGTGCGCCGCGAGGGCGGCGCCCACCTCGGCGGCCGACAGCTTCCCGGCACCGGCGAGGGCCGCCGCGCTGCCGGGGTCCAGCAGGAAGAACTCCGCGAGCAGCCCCGGCACCTGCGCCGGAAGCCCCCCGGGCCCCGGCAGCGCGGGCATCCCGCCGCGTCCCGGCGCCACGGTGAGCGCGGTGCCGCCGACGGTGAGCGCGCCGACCAGCGCGGCGGGGGAGCCCTCGCCGAGCGGCCGGACGGGGACGGGACGGTCGGTGACGGTGGTGTCGGCGGGCGGCATGATCCCGGACACGCTGATCACCGGGTTGACGCTGTGCCAGAACGCGGGCCGGGGGACCGCCTTGAGGGTCGCGCCCCCGGTCAGCCCCTTGGCCTCGGCGAACGCGCCGATCCCGGCGAGCAGCGCGTCGTGCGCGGTGGTGTGCGCGGCGGAGGTGTCGGGCTGGGGCACCCGGGCGGCGAGGACACGGGCCCGCGCGGTCGTCTCCCGCAGGGTGTGCGCGAGGGAGCCCTCACTCGTGGGGTCCAGCTCGGCCTTGAGGTCCTCCTGGTCCGGTGCTCCGGCGGGCGGCGGGTCCAGGATGCCGAGGAGTCCCTGTTTCAGCCACAGGGAGTTCAGCCACCATTGGAGGGCGTACACCTCGCCGAGGAGGGTGTCGAGCTGGTGCTGGTCGTCGTTGAGGGTCGCCAGCCAGGTGGGCGGGGTGAAGGGGGCGGGGGGTTGGTCGGCGGGGGTGGGGTCGGCGGCTGCGGACGGGTCGGCCGGGGTCTGCCCCCCGTCGGCTGCCTGCCCGGCGCCTGCCTGGCCGTCAGCTGTGGAGGGGTCTGCCGGTGCGGCAGCGTCTGCCGGAGGCGGGGTCACCGTCCACCGATAACCCCCGGAAGACGCCCCGAACGACGCCGCGTGCACCTGTCGCCGTACCCGCTCGTCGCCGCCCTTCTCGTCGGCGACCGGCAGCAGATCGTGCAGGAACGCCCGCAGGAGTTGCATGTCCTCGGCGGCGGGCCGGGCGCCGGTGGCCTTCAGGGCGTGTCCGGCGAGCGCGGTGAACGCGTCCTCGGTGGTGGCGCCGAGCGCCACGTTCAGCGCCCCGCTGTCCTTGACCTCGTGCAGCGGGTCGGGGGCGGGCGGGTCGGACGCCGCCGGGTCCCAGCCGACGGTCAGCGCGAGCCCCTGGTAGAGGCTGCGCACGGCCGGGGTGACAGCGCCGTCCAGCACCGGGTTCCCGGTGAGCCGGGGGTCGCGCCAGTCCAGCCGGGTGAGGAGGTCGGCGTAGGAGGTGCCGGGCGGGAGCGCGGCGAGGACGTCGGCGCCCGGGTCGGAGTACCAGCCGACGACCTGGTACCCGAGGGTGTCCGCCGCGAGCACGTCGGACAGGTCGTCCAGGAAGGAGAAGACGTTGGTGTTGTGCGGGGTGTAGGTGGTGAAGTACGGGTCGCCGCCGCTCAGCGCGGTGAGGAACAGCGGGTCCCGCCCGGCCCGTTCCGACCAGGGCGCGTCATCGGTGTGCGGGAACGCCAGCCCGAGGGACACCTGCGTCGACGTGGACGTCCGGGCGCCGCGGTAGGGATCGGCGCTGGACCGCCAGGCGGCAAGGACGGCGTCGTCGACCAGTTGCATACTGGCCTGCTCCAGGGCGTGCCCGCGCTGTCCCGCGTACGTGGTGTGCGGGCAGTCGCTCTCGATCACCCAGGCCCGCATCCGCCGCGTGGCGCCGCCGCTGAACCGGGTGACCAGCCAGCGGTTGGGCAGCAGCGGGTAGTCCACCTCGCCGGTCGCCGGGTCCTGGACGCCGTGCCGCAGTCCGCGCGGCAGCGTCCAGTGCAGATGCACCCCGGTGTGCCGGAACAGCGGGTCGTCGCTCTGCCGGTCGCCCTCGTCGGGCTCGGGGCTCATGTAGTCGCGCAGCGCGAGATAGTTCTGCCGCCAGCTCCGGAAGCCGTCCCGGCGCAGCACGGCCGGGGTCACCACCAGCGCGTCCAGCGTGACCGGCACGACGAGGGCGGGGGACGGGCTCATCGGCGTCCTTCCTGAGGGGCGGGGAACCGGTCGCCGTCCGGCCCGGCGAACCGGATCGCCTCCGGCACCTTGACCAGTTGCAGCGCGAGGTCGGCGGGCCCGACCGGACCCACGGACGTGCCGTGCGCCGCGTCCAGGGCGGCCTTCAGCGCGGGCACCAGCGCCCCGAAGTCCAGGACCCGTACGCCCGGGTCGGCCGACGGCCGCAGATGGGGGAGGACCGGGAAGGTCACGTCCGTGCCGAGCTGCTCGCCCAGCGGCAGCCGGGGCCCGGCGTCCGGCAGCAGACTCCGCAGCGGGATCAGCCCGTCGTCCTCCACCCCGAAGCGGAACCCTTCCTGGGGCTCGGCGAGTTCGACGGTCGCGGGCACCCCGTCGAACAGGCACAGCAGCACGGCGGACGAGAGATGGTCCAGCCGCAGCACCGGCAGCGGGGCGCCCGACGCGTCCACCGCCCGCACGGCCAGGTTTGGCCAGCCGGAGACCAGCGCGGAGCGCAGCAGCAGCCCGCAGACCGGGCCGGGCGGCGCCGGGGAAGCGCCACCGCCGTCGTCGTCCGGCACGTCCCGCAGGCCGTCCCGGTGCGCGGCGGCGGCCTTCGCCACCTCGGCGCGCACCGCGCCCGCCACGATCGCGTCCTGAAGGGTGTCCCGGCTGGACTGCGCGCCGATGCCGAGCGCGCCGCCGATCAGCGCGTCCCGCCAGTTGGGGTCGGTGTGGAAGAAGCGCAGCGACTCCGGCGGCAGCATCCGCGCGTCCGGCACCAGCCGGCTGAACGGCACCGGCAGCAGCAGGAACAGCCGCGCCAGCCAGTCCACGACCGGCGCCAGCCGCGCCTTCAGCCCGTGCTCGTCGCTCTCCAGCGCGGCGGTGACGGCCGCGCGGGCGGCGTCGGAGCGCAGATAGGCGGCGAGTTCCCCGGTGGGATCGCCCGGCGGCGCGTCGGGCGCGGGCGGCGACCAAGGCGCGTCGGGCCGGGCCGGGACCGCCCCCAGCGAGGCCAGCAGCGGCCCGTCGAGCAGCGCCCCGAACGCGTCCCGCGCCGAGCCCGGACCCTGCCCGCCACCGGGCAGATGACTGCTGCTCTCCCGCTGGTACAGCGTGTCGACCAGATCATGCGTCGCCCGCTTGAACGCGATCAGCTGCCCCACATACGCCGAGTCGGCGAGCGCCAGCGCCCGCCCCGTCTCGAACGCGGTCGCCAGCGACACGTCGAAGCAGCCCCACCCGGGGTCGTAGACGAGCAGTTCGTCCGCGCTGCGGGCGGTCGCCACCCGGTCCACGGCGGCGGGCAGTACGGGCGTGAGCGGCCCCCGGTACCAGCCGAACGTCCGCTCGCCCGACCGGAGGCGGTACGGCAGCGGCACATACCCGTCCGCGATCCGCCGGGCCACCTGCCGCCGCGCGGCCGGGACGGAGCCGGTGTCCTGGTACGGCGGCGGCAGCCGCAGCCACATCTCCGCACGGTCCGCCGGACGCCCCCCGTCCGGCGTGTGGGCGAGCCCCTCGGCCAGCGCCCGGAAGTGCACGGCCCCGTCCGGATGCGCCCAGAACGTCCAGCCGCACAGCGACAGCAGCGCCACCGACGTACGGCCCTGGAAGTCCGGTTCGTCCGGGCCGAGAAGTGTCTGGTGGCCCTCCAGGGACACCAGATGCACGATGTTCTTGGTGCGGGCCTCCGGGGGCGAGCCGGGCGGCGCGACGGCCGGGAACCGGTTCGCCACGACCACGGAGAACAACCCGTCCTCCTGGAGACCCAGGATCGGCCGGTCCCCGGTGTTGGCGCCCCGGCAGTGCGCGAGATACGGCAGCTCCGCCAGCCGGGGCGTCACCGCCCGGAACACGGCGGCCGGAATCCGGACGACGGCACACGGATCGTCCGGCCGGACGTCCGACTCCGGCGTCAGCGCGGGCTTCAGCGTGTCCGGGTCGTCGGCGAGGAACGCGCCCACCGTGGTCGTCTCGGCCCGGGTCGGCGCGGTCGTCGCCCCGACGAGCTGGTCGTCGGTGAGCACCAGCAGCGCCAGCCAGGGCGTGTCACGGTCCGCCCCGCCGAGCGGACGCTCCCACGGCAGCATCGGATCGCCGAGCACCAGATGCGGCAGCACCTCCGCGAACCGCCCCTCGGCGGAGTCCGGCGGCTGCCGGGCGACCACGGCCGTGGCGTCCACGGCCACCTGGGGCGCCCGTACGGTGAACCGCTGCACGGCCCGGAACGACCCGCCGACGGTCCCCGCGCCCGCGCCCAGACCGGTGCGCAGGGTGTGCGTGGCCTCGACGCGGTAGTCACCGGCGGGCAGCGCGGGCCGGTAGCGGTCGTGCAGTTCGATGTCCCCGACGGGGATGGTGTCACGGGCGGGGTGCTGCGGGCTGCTGCTCGCGCTCACGTCCGGGTCCCTCGATCCTGGTCAGTCGCAACGGCTGTCGCTCTCGGCTATGGCTACGGCTCTCGCCACGGCTCTTGCTACGGCTCTTGCTACGGGGGGCGCTGCTTGCTCCGGGTCTCGCCACGGGGGCGCTGCTTGCCAGGTGCCTTGTACGGGGCGGGGCGGGTCTACGGGTTCCGCACCAGCGGTGCCCGGCGGTACAGATGCCCGGCGTCCGCCGCCAGCGCGGTCAGCGCCTCCGCCGGGCCGTCGAACAGCCCGGCGTCCGCCAGCGCCGCGCCCACCTGGTCCCGCCCGGACCGCGCAGCCCCCCGGTCCGTCTCCCCGATCCGCGCCACACACGAGTCGTCGGGTACGCCCGTGTACTCGCCGTCGGCGACCGGGACCGTGGGCAGCGGGGAGAGCCCCGGCGGGATCTCGTCCGCCCGGTACTCGCTGAGCGGGACCACCCCGCGCGAGGGCGCCAGTTCGGGCCGGGGCGCCTGGATGTCGTACCCGACCGGCCGGTCGGGCAGCACCTCGGCGCCGGGCGCGTCCGGGGTGTGGCGGAAGGGCGACGGCGGGGCGCCCCACAGCGACGCGGGCAGGTTGTGAGTGCGGGGGGTCACCGTCCAGCCGTCCATCGGCGCGGGCGCGCCCGCGCAGGTCAGCCGCAGCCGGTGCTCGCCGATCAGCCCGGCGCGGTCCATGGGCCGGATGTCGACCCCGCCGCTGTCGTCGTCGGCGGCGGGCGTGGACAGGGGGTCTTCCCCGAGCCGCAAGTGACTGGCGGGCAGCGCGGCCTGGGTGAAGAACCGCAGATCACGGGCGCGTACGTACCACACCTTGCCGCTGTTGCCGGGGTCCTGGCCCTTGTCGTCGGCGGTCTTGTCGAGGCCGTTGACCGGCCCGACGGTGATGACGTCCGCCGGTTTCGGCAACATGCTCGCGAAGTCGTCCCAGCCGAGCGGACGGGCGTCGCGCCCGGACGGCGTGGGCCCGAAGTGGATGGTCTTGGAGAAGCAGGCGAAGTGCGCGGTGACGGACCCCGCGGTAGGCGGCCCCCACAGCGCCAGATCCGCCCCCACGGACACATTGACCGTCTTGTGGACGATCCCGATGTTGATCGTGTACGAGGCGCCGATGCTCACCGAGATCCGCGCGTCGAAGAAGAACGGCCGCCAGGACAGCAGCACGTCCGCCTGAGCCGTGAACCACGCCCGGAAGTCCCCCGCGTGGAAGACGATGCTCAGCCGCCCCCCGGCCATCGCGCACGACGGCGTCACCGCGAGATACGCCTGCGCGGTGATCGTGAGATTGTCACTGACCGCCCAGTCGATCCCGAGCCGGGGCACATCCGGGTAGCCCGCGGGCCGCTTGAACGACGGATGGTAGCCGCCGAGGGTCACGACGAACTGCCCGGCGTCCGGATGGTCCCCGAACCACGCCGCCGCCGCGAACCCCCCGGTGAGATGACACGCGGGCGTCAGCACGTACGACACCGGCGCCAGCTCCGCCGCCAGCTCGAAGCTCCCGGCGAGCGGCCGGACCACCGCTTCGATCCCCAACTCGGCGTACACATATGTCCGGGTCGCGGACTCGGCGGGCAGCGGTAGCTGGATCGTGGCCGTCCCCAGCAGCGCCAGGGCGAGTTCCCCGCCGAACTCGGCGGCCAGCAGCACCTTGGCGTTGACCACCTCGGCGACGCTGAACTCCATCCCGATCGCCAGCCAGTACGCGCCCTGCCGCGGCGCGATCCACGTCCGCGCCGGACTCCCCTGCACGGCGGGCGCCCCGCCCTCCAGCACCTCCAGCACCCCGGACGGCTTCAGATTGGCGTCCGGCCCCTGCTTGTTCAGCGCGAGCAGCGGGAACCCGGACACCTCCCGGGGCGTCGGCAGCGTCAGCTCCCGGTTGAACCCGAACCCCGCCATCAGCCCCGTGATCAGCACCGGCGGCGCCGCCACGATCGGCGCCTCCACCTGCGCGAACACAAACAACGACGGCTGCCCGCTGGTGAGCTGCGCATACGACCCGACGGCCGCGAGCGAGAAGTCCGGTACGGCGACGGTGGCCGTCCCGTCGTACTGGAACGCCACGTCCGGGGCGAGCCGGTCGGCGGGGAGGTGCAGCAGCGCGCCCTCGATCACGATGGGCGGCGCCGCGTAGCCGACACCGAGGCCGTTGAGCTGGAAGACGGGCGCGAACTTCTCCAGCGCCGAGCCGACGGCCAGCCCGTCCAGCGACATGACGAGGGGCCCGAGCTGAATCCCGGCGTCGAGCCCGAAGAGCAGCGCGTTGTGCTGGTAGATGACACCGACGCGGTTGATCTGGAGGACGCCTATGGTCTTCTGGACGGTGATCCAGACACCGGCGGGAGCGGGGGCGGTGGTGGAGGGGGCGGGATTGCTGCCGCCGTTGGCGGCGGAGGCGTTGTTCGGGCCCGGGGGCAGACCGAGGGCGACGGGGGTCCGCTCCTGCCCGATCCGCAGGTCGGCGAGCGCGGCGGGCCCGGCCTTCAGCCCACCCGAGGGCAGTTCCACGACCTGGGCCGCGCCGAGCAGCGCGTTGGCCGCGCCGACGGCGGTGGCGTCGAGGACGCCGGAGGAGTAGAGGATCTGGAGGTTGTCGACGGCGAGATCCCCGCCGATCTCCGCGAGGAATCCGCCGACCAGCGGCAGCGCGGCGAGATCGATCCCGGCGGACAGATCGATACCGACGCAGAAGACGGCGGTCCCGCCGGGAGGTTTGACCCGGACGAACTTGGCGTCCTTCAGCCCGATCCGCAGCCCGTCCGGGACCCCGGCGGCCAGCTCGTCGGAGAAGTGGGCGACCCAGTCCCGCAGGGTGACCTTGGTGTCGCTGTCGTCGGGGGAGTGATAGGTGGCGACGAGGAGATCGGCCCCGGCCCTCTCCTCGTCCAAGGTGACGCCGAAGGTGAACCCGCCGATGTCGAGCGTGCCGCCGTAGCGGGTGGCGGTGCCGTCCCGGGTGATGGTGAGAGCGAGGGAGGCGGTGATGGTGTCGGTGAGGGCCAGGTGGCCCTGGCAGTAGAAGTCGGCGGCCTTGGTGCCGGTGTCGTACGAGATGCCGAGGGCGGTCAGCTCCAGGGACTTCAGCGGCTGGGGCACGTCCGGCAGACGCAGTCCGCTGAGGACGTCCCCGATGCCGATCTCCCCGGCGGCGATCCCCCCACGGAAGGTCCAGCCGCCGCCCGCCCCGCCGTTCTGCACGGCGAAGAGGTCGACGGACACGGACTCGCCGATCGCGACCGTACCGGCGACCTGCGCCACGAAGGTGCGTACCGGGTCGAAGTAGAGCTGGAAGGAGAGGGCGGTGAGGGACAAGGGGCCGATGCCCCAGTCCCCGGTGGCCGTCATCCGCAGGACCCAGGTCTTGCCGAGGTGCGAGGAGAGGGTGAGTTCGGTGAGGGTCAGCGACGCGGGTATCTCGTCCGCCGGGATGCCGCACGAGGCCAGCAGCGCACGGATCTCCACGGTCTCGCCGTCCTGGAGACTGCCGGTGACGCGCAGGTCGGGCAGCCACAGCGCGATGTCCAGCGCCAGCGCCTTGAGGTCCAGCGCGGCGACCACCGCCATCGACGTCACCTCGAAGGCGGTGCCGTCCTTGGGGGTCAGCCGGTAGTCGAACCCGGCGACGGCCCGGGGCGCGAAGTCCAGGGCCCGCAGCCCCTCCTGGGCGGTCCGCCACACGTCGGCGTCGCCGAGGCGGGTGCCCAGGGTGTCGAGCGCGTCGGCGAAGGCGCCCGCCTTCCGGGCGCGCACGGCGGCGGTCAGACGTCCGTCCTCGTCCCCGGTGACGGTGGCCACGACAGCGACGGAGTCGAAAGCGCCGCTGAGGTACGCGCGGACGGAGCCGTCGGCGGACACGGTCACGGTCACGCCGGTGACCGCGAGGGTGACCTTCCCGCCGACCGGCCAGACGGTGGACGCGCAGGTGAGGTCGAGGGTCAGCGTGGTGTGCCCGGCGTCGAACCGGGGCTGCCCTGAGCCGTCCGTCCCCTGGCAGACACCGCCGGGGAAGGTGGTGAGCACGTCGGTCAGTCGCGGGGGGAGCGCGGTGTCCGTGGCGCGCAGGGCGGGGGGCTGGGGCTGGGTGGTGAGGTGCGCGGCGAGGGCGTCGAGGTCCATTCACGCCCCCCGGTGGCGGGCGCCGCCGGTGCCCAGGATCTGGAGGGCGTCGGCCCGGGTGATCGTGTCCTTGCCGTCGGTCAGCGTGGCCCCTGCGTCGGTGGCGGACGCCAGTTCCGTCAGGTTCTGCCACTTCTTGATGGTGCTGGCGAAGGTGATGGTCTTTCCCTCGCCGGTGGTTCTCCGTAGCCGGTTCTCCTGTGACCACTGTTTCATCCAGTTGCGGCGTATGTGGGCGCAGAATCCGTCGAATCTGGCCATCTCCGCGGTCAGGCCGACGATTCGGTGGAATGACTTCGTCGCCTTGTCGATATCCTTGGGTTTCTTCCCGCTCGCCACGACAGTTGCGAAGGTGTGGAGTTCCTTGATATCGCTCGTCATGGCCATGATCGAGAGGAAGCTGTCCGCGGCGGTGGCAGTGTAGGTGACGGGGATTCTCTGATCTGCGCCGATCCGGTGGGCGGAGGGCAGGTGCTTCGGATCGACGGCGAAATACCGTTCATTGGCTCCGGTGCCGATCGACCAGCCCATCAGGTAGAGGCTGTCCTTGATGACATAAACCCCGACCGTTACCCCGGCTGCCGTCATGTCGACGCGGCAGAAGAGGCGGTCGGGATCATCGCCCTCCAGTGGGGCGGCGGCATATCTGCGGCGCAGGAAATCGATCATCCCCGCGAAGTGTCCCTCGGACATGTCGCCCGCCGGATAGGGATGAACATCGTCGATCGCCACGACCATTCCGAAATCCCCCCACCGGATGGTGCACCGCCACGGCCCGCCACAGGCTCTCCGTCCCTCCACGGAACGCGCAAGCCTGTGACGGACCGAAGGAGACGTTTTCGGACATGTAAGGGAAGATGCGGATTAGGTCGGCAGGCGACCGGTGAGGTGGAGTGGGCGCCGCACAGCTCAGAGCCAGCCCGGCACCACGAAGATCGTCCAGGTCACCAGCGGTGCGATCACCGCCATGCTCAGCCCCCACGTCATCAGCTTCCGGAACACCTCGTCCCGCTGCTCCTCCGGCGCGTTCGCCGTCACCAGCGCACCGCTCGTCGAGATGGGCGAGGAGTCGACCACCGACGACGAGATGGCAAGCGCCGTCACCATCCCCACCGCCCCCACCTCACCGGCCAGCAGAAACGGCACGGCCAGCGGAATCAGCGCGCCGAGGATGCCCGTGGTGGAGGCGAACGCCGAGACCACCGCCCCGATCCCGCAGATCAGCAGCGCCCCCAGCAGCGGCGCCCCGATGTCGGCCACGCTGGTGCCGAGCCAGTCGATGGTGCCGATGCGCTCCATCATGGCGACGAAGGTGACGATCCCGCAGACCAGCAGGACGGTCGACCAGGCACACCGGTCCACGGCCCCCTTCGCGGACTCGGGCGACAGCAGCGACAGCACGACGGTCACGGTCAGCGCGAGCAGCCCCACGTTGAGATCGAAGAACAGCGCCCCGACCACCAGACTGAGCAGCCCGACCAGCGTGAGCACCCGGACCCGGTTCAGACGGACCACGTCGTCGGGCACCGGCGCCCCAGGACGGACCACCGTCGCCGTGGCCGCCGCCCGCAACGCCGTACCGCCGCCCCCTTCCCCCGCCCCCGAAGGGCCCCCGCTCTCCCCGGCGTCCGTCCCCGCCGCCACCGTCCCGCCGAGGTCGTCCGCCCGCCGTCCGAGGAGTTTTCTCCCGCCGAACAGGAAGAACACGATCACACACAGCACCGCGTTGAAAATGAACGAACTGGCGAACAGCAGCGTCGGATTCCCCGGCAGATCGTTCCGCTCGACCACTCCATTGGTGATGGAGCCGAAAATGCTCACCGGTGAGAATCCGCCCGCACTCGCCCCGTTGATGATGAAAAGCCCGAGCAGCACCGGGTTGATGCGATAGCGGACCGCGAATCCCATCCCGATCGGCGCGATGATCGCCACCGCGGCCGGCACGACCGCGCCCACGGCCGTCAGTACCGCGGTGACCAGGAACATCACCCAGGGAATCAAGGCGATACGGCCCCGCACGGCCCGGGTCGACGCCTGCACCAGCCAGTCGATCGTGCCGTTGTTCTTGGCGATGGCGAACAGAAAGGTCACGCCGACCAGGACGACGAACAGATCGCCGGGAAAGCCCCCGAAGATCTCGTCCGTGGATTCATGGACGAACAGCGTGCCGACCAGGAAAGCGGCGACGATCGCCAGCGCTCCCATATGTACCGAGGTGAAGGTGGCGATGGTGAATACCAGCACCAACGCGATGATGGAGATGACGTGATCTGACACGAGGCTTCCTCGCCTTCGGTCGACGGTCATGGTGTGGGCGCACCGGCGCGGCCCTCGTTGTCCGGCATCCGGGCGACCGGTAACCGGACAGCCGGATATCAGAGGAAAGCGAACAGGTGGATGTGTGCCGCGACCCGGCATGGTGCCGGGCTGTGCCGCCCCGGCATTCCGACGCGACGAATTCCGTTTCGCGGAAGGGCTGTTCCGCAATGGGGAGTATGGAAGCCCCGTAAATCCGCATACGTCAAGGGGGTGCGACCGAACTTTCCGGAGGTCGCCCCCTCCATTGACGCCCTCGCGCAGCGGTACCTATGCTCCGCCATGCCACATGACGGTATAGCGTGCCGCCACACGGCACAAGCCCTTTGAGCCCCCAGTGAACCCCTCGAATCCCCTTGAGTCCTTTGGAGGAGCCCTCTGATGACGCTTCGCACCGGCCGCCACTTCCTCCAGATCCCCGGCCCCACCAACGTCCCCGACCAGGTGCTGCGCGCCATGGCGGCGCCGACCATCGACCACCGGGGCCCCGAGTTCGCCGAGCTGACCCTCGGTCTGCTCCAGCGGATCAAGCCGGTGTTCGGCACCGAGGGACCGGTCGTGATCTACCCCGCCTCCGGCACCGGCGCCTGGGAGGCCGCCCTCGTGAACACGCTCAGCCCCGGCGACCGCGTCCTGTGCTTCGAGACCGGCCACTTCGCCACGCTCTGGCAGGACATGGCCCGCTCCCTCGGCCTGGAGGTCGACTTCGTGCCCGGCGACTGGCGTCACGGCGCCGACCCCGCCGATCTCCGGCGCCGTCTGGAGACCGACCTCACCCACTCCATCAAGGCCGTCTGCGTGGTCCACAACGAGACCTCCACCGGCGTCACCAGCCGCGTCCCCGAGTTCCGCGAGGTCCTGGACGCCACCGGGCACCCCGCCCTGCTGCTGGTCGACACCATCTCCTCACTCGGCTCCATCGACTACCGGCACGACGAGTGGGGCGTCGATGTCACCGTCGCCGGATCGCAGAAGGGGCTGATGCTGCCGCCCGGACTCAGCTTCAACGCGGTCAGCGTCAAGGCGCTCGCCGCGACCCGGGACGCCCGGCTGCCCAAGTCGTTCTGGGACTGGCTGCCGATCATCGAGGCCAACCGGCGCGGCTACTTCCCCTCCACGCCCGCCACCAACCTCCTCTACGGCCTGTCCGAAGCCCTGGACATGCTCGCCGCCGAGGGACTCCCCGAGGTCTTCGCCCGCCACACCCGGCACGCCGCCGCGACCCGCGCTGCCGTGCGCGGCTGGGGACTCGAGGTGCTGTGCGCCGACGAGCGCGAACACTCCGGCTCCCTCACCGCCGTACTGATGCCCGACGGTCATGACGCCGACAAGCTCCGCAAGGTGATCCTGGAGCGCTACGACATGTCCCTCGGCGCGGGCCTGGGCAAGCTCGCCGGCCGGATCTTCCGCATCGGCCACCTCGGTCACTTCAACGACCTCACCCTGGCGGGCACCCTGGCGGGCGTCCAGATGGGCCTGGAGCTGTCGGGCGTCCCGATCGACCCCACCGGTCTCGGCGCCGCGCTCGACGTACTGCGCACCCCCTGACCCCGGCGCCGACCCGGCACACCCCGATCGTCCCGCCCCGCCCCACCCCACCCCGCAGCTCACCGACCTCCCGCCTGGAGCCGCATCCATGACCCCGCCCCCCGGAGCGCCCCACACCTCGACCCCCAGCCGAACCACTCCCGACGACCACGACCTCCACGACCGCCTCCGCCGCGACCTGGAAGGCGAAGTCGCCTTCGACGACTACACCCGCCACCTCTTCTCCCGCGACGCGAGCATGTACGCCATCACCCCCCGTGGCGTCGTCTTCCCCCGCCACACCGCCGACGTCCAGGCCACCGTCGCCGCCGCCGTCGAGTACGGCGTCCCGGTCCTCGCGCGCGGCGCCGGGACCAGCCTCGCCGGACAGACCGTTGGCCCCGGCCTCGTGCTGGACTTCTCCCGCCATATGAACCGGATCATCGACCTCGACCCCGAGGCGGGCACCGCCCTGGTCGAACCCGGAGTCGTCCAGGACCAGCTGAACCGGGCCGCCGCCGCACATGGCCTGATGTTCGGCCCCGACACCTCCACCAGCAACCGCGCCACCATCGGCGGGATGATCGGCAACAACAGCGCGGGCAGCGGCTCCCTGCGCTACGGCATGACCATCGACCACGTCCGCGCCCTGGACGTCGTCCTGTCCGACACGACCACCGCCCGCCTCGAACCCGTCGACGAGACCGAACGCGAGCGCCGCGCCCGCCTCCCCACCCTGGAGGGCCGCCTCTACCGCGATCTCCCGGCGCTCGTCCGGGCCAACGCCGACGCCATCGCCGCGGGCTTCCCCGACTTCTGGCGCCGCGCCTGCGGCTACCGCCTGGACCGCCTCGCCCGCGACGACACCCCCTTCGACCTGGCGAAGTTCATCGTGGGCTCGGAGGGCACACTCGCCATCACCACCCGGGCGCTGGTGGACCTGGTGCCGAAACCCCGCCGGACCGTGATCGCCGTCGGCCACTTCACCTCGGTCGTCGCGGCCATCGAGGCGACCGAGTCCGCGCTCGCCTGCCATCCCGCCGCCGTGGAGCTGATGGACCGCACGATCCTCGACCTGTCCCGCCAGAAGATCGAGTACGCCTCGCTCGGCACGATCCTCGAAGGCGCCCCGGAAGCCCTGCTCTTCGTCAGCTTCACCGGCGACGACGAGACCGAACTCATCGACCAGCTACGCCAGTTGACCACCTCATGGAAACACCGGGGCCACGGCTACCACACCCTCCAGGCCGTCACCCCGCAGCAGCAGTCGGCGCTGCTGAAGGTCCGCAAGTCCAGCCTGGGCCTGCTGATGGCGGCGGGCGAGGGCACCCGGCGCCCCCTCGCCTTCGTGGAGGACACCGCCGTCGACCCGCTGCACCTCGCCGAGTACACCCGCCGGTTCAAAGGCATCCTGGACGAACACGGCCTCTCCGCGGGCTTCTACGGCCACTGCTCCGTGGGCTGCCTCCACATCCGCCCCTTCGTGGACCTCGCCGACCCGCACCAGATCACCGTGATGCGCACGGTCGCCGAACGGATCAAGGACCTGGTCACCGAGTACGGCGGGGTCAACTCCAGCGAACACGGCGACGGGCTGGCCCGCAGCGAGTTCAACCGGGAGATCTTCGGCGACGAGCTGTACGAGGCGATGCGCGCGGTCAAGGGCCTGTTCGACCCGCACGACCGCCTCAACCCCGGCAAGATCGTGGACGCCCCCGCGATGACCGACCACCTCCGCGACCCGGCGCTGCCGCCCGCCCCCGAACTCCGTACCCGCCTCACCTTCGACGTGGTGGGCGGGATGCGGGGCGCCGCCGACCGCTGTATGAACATCGGGCTGTGCCGCAAGAGCGACACCGGCGCCATGTGCCCGTCGTACATGGCCACCCGCAATGAGCAGGACTCCACCCGGGGCCGGGCGAACGCCCTGGTCAAGGCGCTCTCGGAGCCGGACCCCCGCAAGGCGCTCGGTGACGAGCGCCTGCATGAGGTCCTCGACCTGTGTCTGATGTGCAAGGCGTGCAAGAGCGAGTGTCCGCTCGGCGTCGACATGGCCACACTCAAGGCGGAGGCGCTCTCCCACCACCACGACCAGCACGGCGTACCCCTGCGCTCCCGGATCTTCGGCTCGATCCGCCTCCTGAACCGCCTGGGCTCGGCGACCGCCCCCCTCTCCAACCTCCCCGGCCGCGTCCCCGTCCTGCGCCGCCTGATGGACCGCCTCCTCGGCATCACCGCGTCCCGCCCACTGCCCCGCTTCGAGCGGCGCAACCTGGTCCGCTGGTTCGGCGGAAGGAGGCGGCGGAAGGGGACCGCGCTCCCGGCGCCCCAGGGAGTGGTGACGTACCTGGCCGACTCCTTCACCACCTACACCGAACCCAGCATCGGCCAGGCGGCCGTGGAGCTGCTGGAAGCCTCCGGCTGGGAGGTCCGGCTGGAGAGCCGGGGCTGCTGCGGACGCTCCAGCCTCTCCAAGGGCCTGGTGGACGAGGCCAACGAGAAGGCGTTCAAGCTGGCGCACCTGCTCGCCGAGACCACACCGGCGGGCTCCCCGGTCGTGGGCTGTGAGCCGTCCTGTCTGATGACCCTGCGCGACGAACACCGCGCGATGCTCCCCGGCGACAAGGCGGTCGAGGACATCGCGGGCCGCCTCCGCCAGGTCGAGGAACTGCTGGTGGAGGCGATCGACGCGGGCCGTCTGCGCCTGAGCGAGGCGTCCTGGCCGGCCGGCCGCCGTCTCCTCTACCACGGCCACTGCCACCAGAAGGCCGAGGTCGGCACGGCGGCGACCATCGCGCTCCTTGAGCGCATCCCCGGCGCCGAGGTGGTCGAACTGGACGCGGGCTGCTGCGGGATGGCCGGTTCGTTCGGCTTCGAGTCGGAGCACTACGACGTCTCGATGACGGTGGGGGAGGACCGCCTGTTCCCCGCCGTGACGGCGGAACCGGCGGAGACGGTGATCGTCGCGACCGGGGTCTCGTGCCGCCAGCAGATCTTCCACGGGACACGGCGAAACGCATGGCACCCGGTACAGCTGATCCGCGAGGCACTGAGCGAGGACCAGGAGAAGCCGGGGCCGTAAAAGGGGAAACGCCCCGGCCCGCCCGCAGAACGGACGGACCGGGGCGTGCTGTACCCGGGAGATCAGGAGATCAACTCCACCTCCGCGAGTGTCGCGGTCTGACCCTCGCCGAACACCAGCCGGTACTGGCCGTACGACCCGGTCCGGTCGATGGAGAACGCCCTGACCTGGCGGTCCCAGGCGAACGACTCACCCGAGCGGGAGTCCAGCGTCCGCCACTTCTTCCCGTCCGTGGAGCCCTGGAGCGTCCACGCGGTGGGCGCCGTCGTCCGGTCCTTGCCGGACGTCAGCGTGTACTGCACCGCCTTCGTCCGCTTCTCGACCGGCAGGTCCACCGTCGTGACGGCGGCCTCGGTCGCGGACGTGTTGTCGAACAGCGCGCCCTCGCCCCGCGAGACATCGCCGCGCGGCTCCGGTACGTCACCGTCCTTGGTGATGGAGACCGGCGCGGCGTTCTTGCCGGTGCCCCACCGGGACGGCTTGGAGCCCATGTCGAACTCCAGGACCCCTCCCTTGGCGATCACCGAGTGCGGCAGCGCGGTGGAGTTCCAGGGCCTGCCGTTGACCTTGAGCCCCTGGACGTACACGTTCTTGGTGCTGTTCTTCGGCGCCTTGACGACCAGTTCGCGCCCGTTCTCCAGGTGCACGGTCGCCTTGGTGAACAGGGGCGAGCCGATGGCGTACTCGCCGCTGCCCATCACCAGCGGATAGAAGCCGAGCGCGGAGAACAGGAACCAGGCGGACTGCTCGCCGTTGTCCTCGTCGCCGTGGTAGCCCTGTCCGATGTCGCTGCCGGTGTAGAGCCGGGACAGCACCTCGCGCACGTTCTTCTGGGTCTTCCAGGGTTCCCCGGCGGCGTCGTACATGTACAGGGCGTGGTGGGCGACCTGGTTGGAGTGCCCGTACATGCCCATCCGGACGTCCCGTGCCTCGGTCATCTCATGGATGACACCGCCGTACGACCCGACGAACTCGGGGGACGCGGTCTCCGGGGTGGCGAGGTACTCGTCCAGCTTGTCGCCGAGGCCGTCGCGCCCGCCGTACAGGTTGGCCAGCCCGAGGCTGTCCTGCGGGGCGGTGAAGGCGTAGCCCCAGCCGTTGGTCTCGGTGTAGTCGTAGCCCCACACCCGGGGGTCGTACTTGTCCGACGGCACCCGCCAGTCGCCCGCGAGGCTGCGCCCCTGGAAGAACCCGGCCTGGGAGTCGAAGAGACTCACATACTCCTGGGCCCGGTTGAGGAAGTAGGCGGACTCCTCCTTGTACCGCTTCTTGCCGGTCTCCTTGTAGAGCTTCTCGCCCATCTTGGCGATGCCGTAGTCGTTGAGATAGCCCTCCAGCGCCCAGGACAGGCCCTCGTGGGTCTGGGTGCTGGTGTAGCCGAGGAACGGCGAGGTCTGCATCCCCTTGCGTCCGACACCGGAGGTGGGCGGGACGACGGTGGCGTTCTTCACGGCGGCGTCGTAGGCGGCCTCGGCGTCGAAGTCGACGCCCTTGACATAGGCGTCGGCGAACGCGACATCCGACGACGTACCGGTCATCAGATCCGCGTACCCCGGGGAGGACCAGCGCGAGGTCCAGCCGCCGTCCTTGTACTGCTGCACGAACCCGTCGACCATCTCACCGGCCTGGGAGGGGGAGAGCAGCGAGTACGCGGGCCAGGTGGTCCGGTAGGTGTCCCAGAAGCCGTTGTTGACGTAGACCTTGCCCTCGACGATCTTCGCCCCGGTGTGGGTCGGGGTGTCAGGACCCGGCATGGGCGAGAACGGCGAGGCGTACTTGTAGGTACCGCCGACCTTCTCGAACCCGGAGTTCGGGTAGAGGTACAGCCGGTAGAGGCTGGAGTAGAGCGTGGTCAGCTGATCCGCTGTCGCCCCCTCGACCTCGACCTTCCCGAGAATCCGGTCCCACTGCCCCTGAGCCTTCTTCTTCACACTCTCGAACGACGTACCGTCCGGGATCTCCTGCCGCAGATTGTCCTTGGCCTGGTCGATGCTGATGAGGGAAGTGGCGAGCCGCAGGGTGACCTGACGGTCGTCCCCGGCGTCGAACCGCAGATACCCCTTGACCCCGCTGGACGACCCCTCGGTCACCGGCTTGTCGAAGACGCCGTAGACGAACAGCCGGGTCGCGCCGGTCGACAGCCCGGACTTGACGTCCGAGTAGCCGGTGATGACCCCGTTCTCCTTGTCGAGGGTCAGCCCCGCCTGGTCGGTGACATTGTCGAAGAGGACGCTGGTGTCGTCGCCGGGGTAGGTGAAGCGCATGACGGCCGCGTGATCGGTGGGCGCGATCTCCGTCTTGAGCCCGTTCTCGAAGGTGACCCCGTAGTAATAGGGCCGGGCCGTCTCGTTGTCATGCTTGAACGGCAGCGCGCGGGCGGTGCGCCCGGCGTCCGGGGTGCCGGACGCGGCGGACGGCATCAGCTGGAAGGTCTGCCGGTCACCCATCCAGGGGCTGGGCTCATGGCTGGCGCTGAACGCCTGGATGGTCGGCAGATTGTCCGCGTTGTTGGCCCGCGCGTAGTCGTAGAGCCAGCTCAGCGAACCGGCGTTGGTGACCGGGGTCCAGAAGTTGAACCCGTGCGGGACGGCGGTGGCGGGGAAGTTGTTCCCCCGGGAGAACCCACCGGAGGAGTTGGTCCCCCGGGTGGTGACGGCGTAGTCCGACAGATGCGCCTTGGGCTTCTCGGGCGCGACCCGCTCGATGGTCACATCATCGAGCCACCCACGGAACTTGGCAGGCCCCTTGGGCGAGTCGTAAGCGACGAGCACCCGATCGACGGTCTTCCCGGCGGCAACGGACCCGATCCCGGAAACAACACTGTTCCACTGATTGACATACAGGACCTTGGAGTCACCCTGACCGCGCGGGGTGAGCGGGAACCCATGCTGGTCGGTGGCGCGCAGATCACTCAGATAGGTCCCGTCGGTGAAGACGAGATCGACGGCGACATTCGTGGCGTCGTAGTCGAGATCCCCATCCGCCATGGACGGAAAGACCTTGTACGACAGCTGGGTGTCCCGCTGGACGGCCACATCGACGTCGAAGACCTTGTTGTACGAGTAGGCGCGCCCGTCGGCGAGATGCCGCCCGGCGTACCGCAGCGCCCGCTTCCCGGTGAACCCGGCACGGGCCTTGGCGGTGGCGGACCCGACGGGCCCGGTGTCGACCAGCGACAGCATGTCCTGCGGTACGGGATTGTCGGTCCCGCCGGTGGAGAGCTGCACATCGGCGAGCTGGGTGATGGGTCCGCCGTTGTTCTGGGTGATCTCCAGCCGGAAGTGCCGGTACTCGGCCGCCTCGGCGAGATCGAAGGACTTGGTCTGGAACCGCTCGCCGAAGGACTGTCCGTCCCGGGTGTCGAGGGTCTTCCAGTCGCTGCCGTCGGCGGACCCCTTGAGGGTCCACGCCTTCGGATCACGCTCGTCAAAATCATTCGCGGAGGTGAGCGCGTAGGTGACGACCTTCGCGGGCTTGTCGAGCTGGAACTCCAGCCACGCGGTGGGCGCGAACGCCAGCCACTTGGTGACCGGCTCACCGTCGATCAGATTCTCCTTGACCTCACCACCGCCGGTGTTCTCGGCGCTGGCGCGGACATCGGTCACCTGGTTGGTGATGTTGCCGGGGATCCCGGTCGTGAACCCACCATCGACTCCGGCGGCCCGCTTGACGCCACCGGCCCCGGTGTCGACGGTGTTGAGCCAGTCCGGCGCGGGCTGACCGGCCTCGAACGAGGAGCTGAACTCCTGCGGGGCACCGGCCGCGTCGGCGAGACCGGGCAACGCGATCGCCGCGCCCTGCGCGCCCGCGGTGAGCGCGAGCGCGGCGGAGAGTACGACCCCCCTGCGCCATCTGTACCGGACCAAGTGCCGCGTTCTGTGCTCCATGCGCGAGCACCACCCTCCCTGCTGGACAACGTTGTCAGCTTTTGTACGCAAGGACTAGTAGGGGTGTAAGGGGACGGTGATGTCAAGGGTGTTGATGGCCGGTGGAGCCGAAGGGGTGGCGTGGGGGAGAGCTGGGGTCGCGGTGGGGGCTGGTCGGTAGGGTCGAGCCGATTTCTCGGGGTGACTGGGGGATTCCTGTGCGTAGGCGATGAGGGGGAGGGGTGTACGTCGTTGGGGCTGAAGCGATGTGACGGACCGTCGGTGATCGGGGCTGTTGCTGATGTTGCTCCCGCGCGCACGGGTGACTCTGAGCGAGCGCGGCGGATGCGGGCTGAGCTGGCGGCTGCGGTGGCTGACGGGTGGCGTGCGGCTGTGGAGGCGGTGCCTCGGCACCGATTCGTGCCGGGCTTCTACCTGCCCGCCGAGCAACTCTCTCCACGGGGGCTCACATGGTGGGAGCCGGTCACCGCCAAGCTGGACCCGGAGCGGTGGCTCACCGCCGCCTACACCAACCAGACCCTTGTCACCCAGTTCGACGGCGACGAGCCCGACTGGGACCGCCCCGAGCCTCGCGACGGCGGCTCACCCACGTCCTCGTCCACGCTGCCGTCGCTGGTCGTGGAGATGTGGGAGGACGCCGACTTGGCTGAGGGCCAGGACATCCTGGAGATCGGGACGGGTACCGGCTACTCCACGGCGCTGGTGTGCGAGCGCTACGGCTCCGATGCGATCACGTCGATCGAAGTCGACAACCACCGGCTGGAGCGGGCGGCTGGCGCGCTGTTCGGGCTCGGATACGTTCCTGGCCTGGCGGTCGCGGACGGTCTGTACGGCTACTGGCCGTCGGCCCCGTTCGATCGGATCGTGGCAGCGTGCGCGGTGCGCGTGATCCCTCGGGCGTGGATCGCGCAGACCCGACCAGGGGGGAAGATCCTGACGACTCTGGGCGGCTGGCAGTACGGCTTCGGTCGGACGTTGCTGACGGTGCGGGAGGACGGCACTGCGAGCGGTCCGCTGCTGCCGGGGACGATCTCCTTCATGCTGGCTCGCCCTCACCAACCTCCTGGCTTCGGGAACCCGGCGCACTGGCTCTCGCTCGTGGCAGACGCGCGCCCGACGCTCGCTCGTCACCCCGAAATCGACTGGCTCGACGCTTGGACGGAGGAGGCGTTCTTCACTCGCTTCCTGATCCAGTCGGCTCTGCCGACCAGTCAGGTCGCTGGGGTCGATGGCGTGACGTGTCTGATCGATATCGACAGCGGGTCAGTGGCTGAACTGGTCTCGGAGGGTGATGAGTTGCGGGTGCGGCAGGCGGGGCCGGTTCGGCTCTGGGATCGGGCGGAGGAGGTTCTCGCGGCGTATGAGGCGGCGGGGCGTCCCGGCTCGGAGGAGTTCCGCCTCACCGTGGACGGGACGGGGCAGTGGCTTCGGCATCCGGAGATGCCCGTGCTCGTGCTGGGGTGAGCGGTCGGAGTCGGTCACGTACGTGACATGTGTCAGGAATGCCGGTGACAGACGGCATTGGTGAGGGGGCGGAGTGGGGCCCAGGCTTGGGATATGACGACACATCAGAAGGACAGGGGTCGGGGCGACTGGTCCCGGCGTAGGGTGCTGGTGGCGGGGATGGCAGGGTTGGCGGGGGTGGCTGGGGGGTCTGCGGCGTACGCGCCCGCCGCGTCCGCCGTTCCCGGGCGGATGCCGCCGCCTGTGAGGCTGACGCTGCCCGCCCCGACCGGTCCGTATCCGATCGGTACGCATGCCCTCCGGTTGGTGGACCGCTCGCGCCGGGACCCGTGGGTGGCGGGGAGGCCGGTGCGGGAGTTCATGGTGCAGTTCTGGTACCCCGCCGCGCGTCCGGCGGGTCGGGAGCGGGCTCCGTGGATGACGCCGGGGGCGGCCCGGCACTTCCAGAGTGCGGGACTGCTTCCCGCCGGGTATGTGACCCTGCCTCGGTCGCACGCGGGGACGGATCTGCCCGCGCGCACGGCGGGGGGTCGGCGTCCGGTGATCCTGCACTCCCACGGCCATGGGCAGCACCGCAGCGCGAGCCTGTCGCTGGTGGAGGATCTGGCGAGCCATGGGTATGTCGTCGTCACCGTCGACCACACGTATGACGCGGGGCAGGTCGAGTTCCCTGGTGGCCGGGTCGAGACGTATGGGATGCCGGAACTGACGCCGGATCTGCCGCCGGAGGAGGAGCGGAGGATCGTCACGAAGGCGCTGGGGGTGCGGGTGGACGATGTCCGGCATGTGCTGGAGGAGCTGACCCGGGTGGTCGGTGGGGGCGGGCACCGGCTCCCGGCCGGGCTTCGGGGCGTGCTGGATCTCTCCCGGACGGCGATGTTCGGTCACTCGCTGGGCGGGGCGACGGCCCTGGAGGCGATGTACGAGGGGCTGCCGATCGTCGCGGGGGCGAATCTCGACGGCAGTCTGTTCGGGAGGTCGGCGGTGTCGGGGGTGGACCGGCCGGTGCTTCTGTTCGGCGCGGATCTGCCGGACGACGGGAGCTGGCTGGGGGTCTGGCCGAGGCTGCGGGGCTGGCGCCGGTTCGTGACGCTGAAGGGGTCGCTGCACTTCTCGTTCACGGACTATGAGCCGTTGCTGCCACAGGCGGCGGAGCGGATCGGGGCGACGCCGGAGCAGGTGGCCGGCGTCATCGGCCCGCTGGAGTGGAGGCGGTCGGTGACGGTCCAGAGGGCGGTGCTGCGGGGCTTCTTCGATGCGCAGCTGCGGGGGCGCGCGGCGCCGATCCTGGACGGCCCCGGGACCGGCTACCCGGAGCTGGCTTTCCAGAAGCCGGTCGAGGGGTGAGGAGGGGTCCGGGTCAGGGGGAGAGGTCCCGCAGGTGGCCTATGAAGGCCGACCAGGCGGGTTCGGGGATCAGGAGGGAGGGGCCGGTGGGCGTCTTGCTGTCGCGGATGGGGACGAGGCCGGACGCGGTGGCTGTGTCGGGGGCCCACTCGACGCAGGTATCCCCACCGTTGCCGCTGTAGGTCGACTTGACCCACCGGGTGGTGGTGGGCTGAGGGGACTCATCCATCGGGAAGCTCCTCCAGATCCGAGTCAGGCAAGCAGGTCGCGCACGTGGTCCACGAAGGCCGACCAGGCGGGCTCGGCGATTGTCAGGGAGTTTCCGGTTGGCACCTTGCTGTCCCGGACTGGGACGACGCCAGATGCCGCAGCCACGTCGGGGGCCCATTCCACGCAGTTTCCCCCTCCGTTGCCGCTGTAGCTCGACGCGACCCACAGGATGAAGGTGGGCTCAGAGGACTTGCTCATCGTGAAGTTCCTCCAGATCTACGGAGAGACGGAAGACGGCCAGAGTTAGACAGACAGATCCCGCACATGACCGACGAAGGCTGACCAGGCGGGCACGGCTATCAGGAGAACAGGTCCGCCAGCCACTTTGGAGTCCCGGACGGGGAGCGCCGCCAGGACGGCAACCGCGTTGGGTGCCACCTCCAGGCAGTTCCCGCCATCGGGACTGCTGTAGCTCGACTTGATCCATCGAGCTGGGCCCATGTGCGCGTTGGGGGTCACAGCTTCTCCAGGTGCTCAGTGATGAGGGCGGCGCTCTGCTGTGCAGACAGAGCCTCGGCGAGCAGGTCAGTGTATGCGCGTACGGCAGCTCTGACGTGCTCGGGTTCCTCGATGATTCCCGCTGCTCGGTACGCCTCAACACACACTTTGATCACGTGATTTGGCAGCGTGAGAACGGAGATGGCGTTGTCGATGAGCAGATGGACCCGTGCGGTGAGCGGCAGGATGTGGACCTGTGTAGTGGGGTGCTTGCCGCGGTCCAGGAGAGCCTTCAATTGCTCTCGCATTGTTGCCGCGCTGGCGAAATGACGCATGAGGACTGATTCGCAGAGAACTACCCGCATGTCTGGGGGTGCAGCCGACCGCAGGACGTCTTGCCTGGCCAACCGCTTGGCGACATCGGCTTCGATCTGGTCTGCGCTCGCGCGGGGCGCCCCCTTCGAGAGGAGAGCGTGCGCGTAGGCCGCAGTCTGGAAGAGTCCAGGGACGATGGTTGGTGACCACTCCCAGATTGCCTCCGCCTGCCGCTCCCACGTCATTCGGCGCCGGTAGAGCTCAGGAAAGGTGGCGGCGATGCAATCCTCGTACAGGGACTTGAAAAGCCTGTTCGTGGCGAAGACCTGATCAAACAGGTCGGGCAACTCAGGTGGGATGGGGGAGTCTGACGACTCCAACCGGCTGATGGTTGACTTCGACGTGCGAACCAGCCGACCCAGCGCCGTCTGCGTCAACGGGCCCGGTCCGTACAGTTCTCTGTGGCTCCTCAGCTCTTCGCCGAATCGGCGTCGGGCCTCCGCAGCGTTCAACTCGTCGGACTCGTCCCGCGTGCCAACGCTCATGGTCACCAAAGCGTGCCGTCCCCTCCCCCTGGTCGGACGACCAGGCATGTGCCGGTGTGCCCAAAACTGAGGTCGGGCCGCGAACCCCTTTGAGGCTACTCACATTCAGTCCAAGGTGATGCACACACAGTGACCCATGGCTGAAATGGGAGCCCCCATGCCCAACCCCACTCCCGACCCCATCCCCACCCCCACGCCCACCCCATCCTCCGACCCAACCACCACCACCCAAGGCCACCTCCACCCCACCCCCACTCCCACCCCCCGCGCATCCACCCGCAACCCCTCCCAAGACGCCTACGAGACCCTGATGGAGCTGCTCACCGGCCTCGGCGTCACCCCCACCTACGCCCGCGTCGACTGGGCCACCCATCACCACACCGCCCCCGTCCTCCTCGGCCGCCTCACCCTCACGGACGTGCACCGGCTCAACCGTGCCCTCACCGCCGCGCTCGATCAGCGCAACCCGCCCAGCCTCCTCGCCGACCGCCCCCACCGCCCCCTCACCGGCGAGACCGTCCTCGACCTCGCCACCGACCGCGTCGGCGAGTTCATCGGCTGTCTCCTCCGTCCCCTGGAGCCCGGTGAACTCTGGACCGCCGACCCGGACGACATCCGCCGCCCCGACCGGGACCAGCTGATCAAGGCCCGTATGTTCCGGCGCGCCACAGCCATCGCCGCGCTCGTACCCGTCCCCGCCCGCGGGCTCCGGCGTGACTGACGAGAACCCCCGGACCAAGAGCCTCCGCTCGGACCCCGTCTTCTGGGGCGGGCTCCTCATGGGCCTCGTCTGGTCGTCCGTGTTCGCCTTCGTGATGTCCGTGGTGCTGACACACGGTCGGTGAGAACGAGCATCGTCCCCCAACTTCCTTCACAGAAACTCCACTTGGAGTAGCCTCCTGCTGACAGCCGGTCGCGTGCGGCATCGGGGGAGGCAGTCATGCCTGCGACGGAATCAGCGGAATCAAAGGGCGGCGGTCAGGAAGGTGACCCAGGGCTCGCCGCGGCCGTCGCCGACGCGGTCGCCCGGAGCAGACCCGTCGCCGAGGCGATGGCCGCCCGCGTGGAACAGCTCATCGCGGAGCTGGAACGCGGCTTCGTCCCGGACGCGCATGGCGACGAGGCGACCCTCCGGCTGCTGGAGGCCGAGCGCCGGCTGCGCGCCGAAGTCGCGGGCGGACTGGGGGAGTTGCTCCAGGAACGGCTCGGAAGCATCGACACCATCGACATCGCCCTGTTCGGCCGGACCACCGTCGGCAAGAGCAGCCTGATCGAGGCCGTCTCGTCCGGCGACGGACAGACCATCTCACCCGGCGAGAGCGACTTCACCACCGGCGTCCGGGCCCTCGGCTGGGCGGCCTGCCGCATGGTCGACACACCCGGCATCGGCGGATGGGACCGCGCCGGTCCCTCCGCCCGACTGGAGGAACGCGCCCGGAGGGCCGTCGTCGCCGCCGATGTCGTCCTGCTCTGCTTCGACAGCACCAATCAGCAGGAGGACGAGTTCCAGAAGGTCGCCGCCTGGATCGCCGAGTACCAGAAGCCGGTGATCGCGGTGCTCAACTGCCGCAACAAGGCGTGGCGCGACCCCGGCCGGGTGGCGAGCCGGCGCAAGCGCCGGGCGCTCCAGCGCACGGTCGCCGAGCACGCCGCGTCCATCCGTGGCGGGCTGGCGCGCATCGGACTGCCCGGCGTGCCCGTCGTCGCCCTGCACACACAGAAGGCGGTCGCCGCGCGCGCCACGGCGGACTACCGAGGGCCCTACCCGAAGACCGTCGCCGGTCTCCGCGAGCGCGTCGGCCCGGAGCGCCTGCTCACCTGCTCCAACCTCCCCGTGCTGGAGAACCTGCTCACCACCACCCTCACCACCGACGCCGTGGGCCTGCGGCTCGGGGCGCTCACCCGGCAGGTCCGGGCCACCCTGGAGGGAGTGGAGACCGACCTCCGCGACCTCCTGGAGACGCCTGCCAAAGAACTCGCCGAACAGCACGAGCGGGGTATCGAGGACTACCTCCGCATCCTGGGCGCCCCCCGCCGCACAGACCTCGCCGACAGCGCGGCGACCGCCGTCCAGGCCGTGGTCAACGGCGCCCCGAGCGCCGTGGACCCCGCCCGACTCGCCGCGGACGCCGAGTACGCCGCCCTGCTGGTCTCCCTCACCCGCCTGGAGACCCTGCGCGGCGGCGCCTTCGTGGCCCCCGTCCAGGGTGAGGCCCACCAGTACGCACGCCATCTGCTCGGCGCCGAGTTCGGCACGCTCAGGGACAGCGCCCAGGAGAAGGCGGACGGCGTGGTGGAGCGCGCCTTCGAGAGCCGTACGGCGGTGACGGCCGAGGCGTTCGAGGCGGCCGTACTGGACCGCCCCGCCATCGACCGGGCCGCGCAGAAGGCCCTCGACACCTTCCGGCGCCATGTCGCGGAGCGCATCGAGCTGACCCTCGGGGACGTCAAGGCCGACGCCAGTGCCGTGGCGGGCCGCAGCACCGCGATCGACGGCCACCGGGGACGCCGGCTGCGCACCTCCAGCTACGCCGCCGGATTCCTCGGCAACGGCGCCTCGATCGGGCTGGGCATCGCCGCCCTGGTCACCCTCGCCACCCCGGTCGGCTGGGTGCTGGCCATCGCGTCCGGTCTCACCGGCCTCGCCACCCGCCTCTTCTCCCGCTTCGGCCGCAAACGGGCCGCCCAGCAGGCGGAGGAGGCCCGGCGCGTGGGCCGTACGGAGGCCCGCCGGGTCGTCGGCGAGTTCTTCGACGCGCTGCGGGACTGGGCGGCGGCCGAGTGCCAACGCGAGATCCGGCGCGCCGCGCTGCTGGTGCTCCGCCCCGAGGTCGACGCCGCGCTGGTCCTGCGGGAGATCGAGGCCACCGCGATCCGCAGCCGCCAGGCCGTCCGCCGGGTACGCGCGGTCACCCCGGAGACCGGTGACCCGACCGGCGTCCTGGCCCGTGCCGTCCGGCGCTGCGAGACCAGGGCGGGCGTCCCCGGCAGCCGGCGCGCCGACGATCTGTGGCTGGGCGCCGACTGGGTCGACGACCCCGAAGGACTGACCGAGACCGACGAGCCGGACGAGACGGTCTCCGGGGCGAGCCGCCGCAGCCCCTCCTTCGGCCCCGGTCTGCTCACCCGGCTGCGCGGCGCGCTCCTGCGGCCCCGGCCCGAACCCCGGCCCGGATCGGGCCGCGCCTTCCTGGAACGTCTCCGCGACACGCTCGGCGCCGAGCCCGACGCCCGTACCCTGCTCGCCGAACTCGACGCCCTCGCCGCCGACCCCCGCCCGAGGATCGTCGTCACGGGCGACTACAACACCGGCAAGTCGTCCTTCGTCGCCCGGCTGCTCCTGGAGACCGGCCTGCCCGTGCCCGACCGGCTGCGGGTGGCGGGCGCCCCGGAGACGTCGTCGGCCCAGGAGTACGAGTGGGACGGCATGCTGCTGATCGACACCCCCGGATTCCAGAGCGGCCACGACACCCACGCCCAGGCGGCCCGCGCCGCGCTCGCCGACGCCGCCGTCGTCATCCATCTGTTCACCCCCTCCGGCTTCGCCCTCGGCGACCGCGCGGATCTGCGGCTGCTGCTGAACGGCGACCCGCCGCGCGGCTTCCCGGCCAAACTGGACCGCACCCTGTTCGTCATCAACCGCGTGGACGACCTCGCCCCCGACCCCTTCGACGCCCCCGACGAGTTCGGTCAGCTCGTCGCCGCCCAGGAGGACCGGCTCGCCAAGGCACTGGAACGGCTGCGCTCCCACTCGCCCGGGACCGGCACCCCGTCCCGGCTCCGGCAGGACCGGATCGTCTCCGTCGCCGCCGCCCCCTTCGAGACGGCCCCCGCCTCCGCCGCCGGGTTCGACCCGTACCGCTCCTGGGACGGCTTCCGCGACTTCGCCACCGCCCTCGCCCAGGTCCGGGACGAACTGCGCTCCAACGCCCGGGACGTGACGCTCCTCCACGGCGGCCTGGTACGGCTCGGCGTACTGCGTGCCGACGCCCGGCACCGCTCGGCCGAGGCGGAGCGCCAGGTCGCCCAGCTCTCCGCCCTGTCCGCCGATCTGACGGCGGGGGCGGAGCTGGGGCGGGTCCTGCTGCGCGACGAGACGGACGCGCTCGGACGGATCGCCGAGGGGTTCACCGCCACGCTCGCCCAGGACGCCCTGGGCCCCGTGGACAAGGACGAACGGGCCATCCGCGCCCGGCGCTGCCGGGACTGGTCCAAGGACCCCGAGTTCCAGCAGCTCCGGACGGAGTGGCACCGCCGGTTCACCCGCCGGGTGGACACCTGGCGGACCGACGTCGAGAGCGCCCTCCAGCGCCGGATGGACTCCCCGTCCTTCAAGCAGGCGTTCCCCGACCACCGGCCGGACATCGACATCGGCTTCCTGGTCGACCCCGCCGCGCAGGCCACGCTCAGGACCCTCCTGCACAGCGCCGAATCGGTCGTGGACCTCACGAAGGTCATCGACGCCGGGACGCTCCAGCACCTCGGCGACCTCAGCGACGCCGGTGACCTTCTGGACCCCGAGGCGATACCGGTCGAGACCATGGAACTCCTCGACGGGCTCGCCGGGCTCGACGCCGTCGGGGGCGTCGTGAAGGTGATCCACGCGGTCGTGGAGCTGAGCGCCCTGCTCGACGCGCTCGACAAGGAGGCGGAGGCGCAGAAACTGCGCGAGGGCGTGCTCACCGGGATGCGGGAGTCCGCCGTCGCCTGGACCGGGCAGATCCGCCAGGACGGTCTGCCGGCCCACCTCGCCGCACAGTGCCAGAGCCTCGACACGGCCGCCCTCGCCCTCGGCGAGACCCGGCTCGACCGGCTCGGGGACGTGGCCTCCGCGCAGCGGCTCATCAGCCTGTGCACCTCCGCGACGGCCGAGGCGGAACGGGCCCTGCGCCCCGGCACCCCCGAGCCACCGCCGGATTCGCGGGCGCAACCGACCGCAGCCGCCCAGGGACAGCGGGCGCCACAGTGACGGCGGCCCGGGTCATCGACCCACGGAAGCCCACGGGCACCCACGGGCACCCATGGACACGCATGGAACCCAAGGACACCCGTGGACACTCACGGAAACCCACGGACACCCACGGACACGAGAAGGAAGAGGCACGGCATGAGCGGGCCCACCCCGGACGCCTGGACGGCGAGCGTCCGCGCACTGCTCGAACCCGTCGTCGAACGGTCCTGGCTGTCCGCCGCCGAGGCCCACGGCGACCTGCTCGCCACGCTGGAACACGTGACGGTCGCCCTCTATGGCCCGTACGACGCGGGCAAGTCGACCCTCCTGAAGCGTCTGCTGGTCGAGGACGGCACGGCGGTCCCCGGCTGGCTCACGGTCAGCGGACGCCGGGAGACCTCGACGGCCCGCGCGATCGAATCGGGCGGCCTCACCTATGTCGACACCCCCGGCATCGGCGCGTCCGACGGCGGCGACGAGGACGAGGCCCGCGCCGCCCTGGACCGTTGCGACGCCCTCTTGCTGGTGCTGCCCTCGCACCTGGTCGTCACCCGCCCGGAACAGGTGCTCTCGGTGGTGACCGGCACCTACTTCGACCCGGTCACCCCGCTGCCGCTGCCCCCCGGAGCCCTGCTCAGCGTCATCGCCCAGGCCGACACCATCGGACCGGCCCCCGACGACGCCCCGGACGAGTTCACCGAGGCCGTCGCCCGCAAACGCGCCGAACTGGCCGTCCTGTTCAAAGCGGCCCCGGACACCGACGTCCATGCCGTCGTCGCGGACCTCGACGGCATGGTGGGCGCCCGTCCGGCTCCGCTGCCCGAGGACTACGCGGGCCTGGGCGACCTGGACGGCATCACCCGGCTGCGGCAAGCGCTGGGCGCCCTGCGCGAGCGCCGGGCGGAGCTGCGGGCCGCCACCGTCGTCCGGTTCTGGAGCGTGACGGCGGCCCGTGCCCTGCCCGAGGTGCGCGCGGAGGGGGAGCGCGCCAAGACGCTGTCCGAGGAGTCCGCACGGCAGGCCGGGCACCTGGCCTCGCTGGAGTCCGAACTGGACACCGCCGTGGCGGCGGCGACGACCGCGCTGCGCTCCACCGTGCGCCAGCAACTGGGGTGGCTGGCCGAGTCGGCGCCCGGCGCGGCGGCCGACGCGCTGCGGACCACGGCGACGGAGAAGCTCACCGTCGCCCTGGACAGCGGGCAGTCGGACCTGCGCCACCAGGTCGCGCTGATCCTGGCGAGGGCCGGCGCCCAGGCCGACACCGCGCGGACCCGTCCGGCCGCCCAGCTCCTCGCCAACCACCTCGACGCCATGACCGGCCTCGCCACGACCTCCGTGCCCCGCCCTGACGCCCGGCTCGACCCGCTGGGCATCCTGGGCGGCATGCACCTCTTCGGGACGCTAGGCGACGCGGTCCGGGGCGGCACCCGCCCCAGCTTCGACCGCCACCACGGCGCCGCCGCCCCCTCGGCCCGCGCCGAGATCACCCGCTACACCGAGGCCCGCACCGCCACCGAAGCGGTCCCCGCGACCCCGGCACAGACCGTCTTCGGCGCCCCGGCCACGGACCCGTACGGCCCAGACCAACTCCCGGGGACGGACCCGTACATGGGGCAGCAGGACCCCCAGCCGGACTCCCAGTCCGACCCCCAGCCGGACATGGCCACCGCGCCGGACATGGCCACCGCAAACCCCGCAAACACCGGAGACCCCGCGAACCCCCCGACCGGAACCGAACAGACCGCCTCCGACGGACCGGCCCCCGACGCGTCCGCCCCCAACGCCCCCGCCCCCGACTCCCCGGACACCGGCGGCTTCGCGCACGACCTGATCGACACCGGACTGGAGGGCGCCCTCGCCCTCGGACTCACCTACCTCTCCGAGGTACGGGCCCGCAAGAGCCGGGAGCAGCGGGCCAGGCTCAGCGCCGACCTCGGCAAGGTGACCGACGCCGTCGTCCGCTCGGTGAGCGCGGAGTGGGCGAAGTCCACCGTGGACCCCGCCCGGTCCGCGCTGCGCGCGCTCAGTCCCCCGGAGAGTCTGCGCGCCGCCCAGCGGGCCCGGCACGACGAACTCACCTCCGCCGCTGCGCAGTTGGACGCCCTGCTGCGGGAGCCGCCCGCGTGAGCGCCGAACCGCCCCTCGCGTTCCTGTCGCACGCCAGCGAGGTGAAGGAGACATTCGTCAAACCGCTCGCCGGGGAGCTGGCGCGGCACGGCGTGCGGTCCTGGCTGGACGCCTGGGAGATCCCCCCGGGCGACAGCCTGCCCCGGCGGATCTTCCCGGAGGGCATGGACCGGTCCGACGCGATCGTGCTGATCGTGTCCCCGGGTTCGGTGGACAAGCCCTGGGTCCGCGAGGAACTGGACGCCGCGGTCTTCCTGCGGGTCGAGAAGAAGCGCCGCATGGTCACGGTGTGCCTGGACGGCACCGAACCCCCGCTGGCCCTCGCCTTCCGGCACTGGATCGGCGCCGACAACACGGCCGAGGGCGCGGCACGGGCCGCCCGCCGGGTGGCCGACCTGATCCACGGCGTCGAACCGCCGATCCCCGTCGTGCCCCGGCCCTCGGTCCCGGGCCTGAGCCCGGCGGACGGCGCTCTGCTGACCGGGCTGCTGCGCACGGCCGTACGCCTGGACCGCCTGGGCCCACTGCCCTGGCCACCACTCACACACCACCCGGAGCCCCCCGAGTCCCCCGAGCCCGACCCACTGGACATGCCCCAACTCCTCGCCTCCGTCCCCGTCCTGGAGGCACTGGACGCCGTGACCGTCGACCGCCGTCGCGGCCGGGTGCACCGGATCTCCCTCACCCCGACCGGCTACCTGGCCGCGCTCCCCGCCGTCGTCCCCGACCACCGGGACGCGCATCACCGGATCGTGCGCGCCCTGGTCGAGGCACCTCCCAGGGGCACGGCACGGGCCGTGGAGGAACTCGCCGAGACCGCGGGCACCGAGCGGCTGGTCGTCCGCAGACAGCTGGCCGAGCTGGCGGACCGGCGGCTCGTGGAACTCCTCGAATCCCCGGGCGGGCGGACCCGGATCGTCACGGTGAGCCCGGCACTGCGCCGGATGCTCGGCGCCTGACGCGACCAGGTCCCAACCACCTTGACACACAGCGGAGTTGACCCAGAAGGTGACGCTCCGGTGGGCCGCGCAAGGCCCGCCCGGAACCGGAAAGAGAGCGGGAGCGGACGATGTCCGGAGCACAGGCGCGCACAGGGCGGGGCGGCCGACCGCTCCGCATCGCACTGGCGCTGATCGGCGGCGCCCTGGCCGGGGCGGGCGTCTACGCGCTCGTCCAGGTCGGGGGAGTGCTGGTGTTCGCCGTCGTCGGGGCGGCCGTCGCCGTCCTCGCGGTGCTGGGCGCGCAGACCTACCGGCGCTCGGCCCGGCTGACCGAGGTCAAGGTCACGGTGCCGCAGCTCAGCGAACTCACCTTCGTGGTGGACGACGACGCCCAGCGGGTCGCCTGGCAGCTGTTCGTCGAGTCCGTCACCCGGGTGTCCGTCCAGCGCCTGGCGGACGACGACGGCCGGATCAGGGAGGCCATGAACTCGCTGTACGGCCTCTTCGGCACCGTCCGCGACACCCTGAAGGGAGGCCGCCCCTCGACCGTCGTGGGCACCGGCATGACCGTCGAGTACCTGGCGATCACCTTCCTCAACCAGGAGCTGCGCCCCTTCCTCTCCAAGTGGCATCCGCGCCTGCGCTCGTTCGAGGAGACCCAGCCGGACGCCCCCGAGAGCGACTGGGCGGCGGCCGACGCGTGCCGCTCCGAACTGCGCGCCCTCCACGGGCGCACCCGGCAGTACGTCATCGGCTTCGCGCGGCTGGCGGGCGTCCAGGACGCCGAACGGATGGCCGACACCCCCAGCCCCCCGCCCTGAGCCACGGCCCCCCGACGCTTCCCTGAGCCACGGCCCCCACGCCGCCTCGCCCACCCCCCACCCGTACCGTACGGTCCCCCCATGGAGAACCGAGGCCCCTGGCGGCGCCACGCGACCCGGCAGCTGATCACCACCCCCCACTTCACGGCACAACGCGACGAGGTCACCCGCCCCGACGGGGCACGGGGCCGCTACGACTGGGTCGCGGCGCCCGACCAGATCCGGGTCGCCGCCCTGGTCGGGGACGGCATCCTCGTCGTGGAGCAACACCACTACCTGGCCGGTCAGTTGTGGCAGTTGCCCGGCGGATCGGTCGACCCCGAGGACGCCGGTCCGCGCGCCGCGGCGGAGCGGGAACTCGCCGAGGAGACCGGCTACCGCGGCGGCGAGTGGCACGACCACGGCCACCTCTACCCGCTCCCGGGACTGACCGCCTGCCGGGTGCACCTGTGGCGGACCACCGGGCCCCTGCCGGGCCCCGCGTCCCCCGAGGCCGTGGAGGCGGACCTGCGCGTGCGTCACGTACCCCTCGCCGAGGCGGTCCGCGCGGTACGGGACGGGCGCCTGCGGTGCGCGCCCAGCGCGGCGCTGGTGCTCGCGGTGAGCGCTCCGCAGGTCTGAGCGCCCCCGGCGCCGGACATGCCAAGACCGGCGGACCGGTTCACAGCGGCCACACATGTCGAAGAGGTCTCAACTCGGAAAAGACCACCGGGGAACCGTGCTTCGATCTTGCTCAGCCGCCGGGAAGTGGACTATACCTGTCGGCCACCGGGTGGTGTCCGCCTGGGGAACGCGGCATGTCACGCACTGTTTCGGTGCGTCTCGTACGACCCTCGAACCACGAGAAGCACGCACGAGCACGACCCCGAGCACGACCACGCGCAAGCCCTGCAAGCCCCTCACGACCCGGAAGTTCCCGCACCACCGTTCCGCAGCCGCACCACCCCTTTCGCACCTGCCTGCACAACCCAGCTAGACCCGATCGCGGTGCCCGGCGAGTCTCCGGTTCACCGCCTGAGTCCTGGAGAAGGCGAGGACTTGAGCATGGAACCCCTTTCCGCCGAGAACGAGCGTGGCAGCGGCGTCGGCCGCCGTGATCTGATCAAGCGGTCGGCCGCACTCGGCCTGATCACCGTCCCCACGATGGGCTTTCTGTCCGCCTGTGCCAGCGGCGGCGGCGACAGCCAGGAGAAGGCCGAGTCCGGTGAGAAGACCGACAAGAACCCGCTGGGCGTCAACAACTCCGCCCAGATGGAGTTCGTCCTGTTCGACGGCGGCTTCGGCAAGGAGTACGCCGAGGACGCCGTGAAGATCTACGAGGGCGCCTTCCCCGATGCCACGGTCAAGTTCTCGGCGACCCAGAAGATCCAGTCCACCCTCCAGCCCCGCTTCAACCAGGGCAGCCCGCCGGACCTGATCGACAACTCCGGCGCCGAGCAGATGGACATGGGCGTCCTGGTCGGCAAGAAGCAGCTCGCCGACCTCACCCCGCTGCTGGACGCGCCCTCGTACGACGACCCGAACAAGAAGGTCCGCGACACCCTGCGCCCCGGGATCGTGGAGATGGGCCAGTTCGACGGCGACCCGGTGTGGATCCTGTACTACGCCTACACCGTGTACGGCGTCTGGTACTCGCAGAAGACGCTGGACTCCCTGGAGGTCGAGTACCCGAAGACCTGGGACGAGATGCTCGCCGTGTGCGCCGCGGCGAAGAAGAAGGGCATCGCGGGCTGGACGTACGCGGGCAAGTACCCGTACTACCTGCCGTTCTCGCTGTACCCGATGATCGGCAAGGTCGGCGGCCGTGAGGTGCTGGACGCCATCGACAACCTGGAGCCGAACGCCTGGAAGCACCCGGCGGTGAAGACCTGCTTCGAGGCCTACTACGAGCTTCAGGCGAAGGGGTACGTCCTCAAGGGCACCCCCGGGCTCGACCACATCCAGTCGCAGACCGCGTGGGCCGAGGGCAAGGCGCTGTTCATCCCGAACGGGTCCTGGGTGGAGAACGAGTCCGCCAATGTGATCCCCGCCGACTTCAACCTCGCCGTCTCCGCGCCCACCGGCATCGACAGCTCCGACAAGATGCCCTTCGGCACGATCTGGGCGTCCGGCGGTGAGCCCTTCATCGTCCCGGCCCAGGCGAAGAACACCGCCGGCGGCATGGAGCAGCTGCGCATCATGCTGAGCGAGGCGTCGTCCAAGAACTTCACCGGCAAGGTGAAGTCGCTGACCGCCTACGACGGCGGCACCGACGGCATCACCCTCACCCCGGGCCTCCAGTCCGGTGTGGCGGCGCTGGAGCTGGCCGGGGACAACGTGGTGAACCCGCGCCTCCAGGACTGGTACGTCCAGCTCCAGAAGGAGCAGATCGGTGTCGGCGGGCTCGGCGAGATGATGGCCGGACGACTCACCCCGGCCGAGGCGATCACCAAGATCCAGGGGTACGCCGACGCCGCGGCCAAGGACGACTCCATCAAGCACTACAAGCACCAGTAGGGCGGTAGTGGTCAGGTGAGTATCCGTCACCAGCGGCGGCACCCGCGCACAGAACGGGGTCGGTAGCGATGCAGCACGGCAAGTACCGGTTCATCGTGGGGTTCCTCGCGGTCCCCCTCGGGCTGTACGCCCTCTTCGTGGTCTGGCCGTTCATCCAGTCCATCTACTACTCGTTCACGGACTGGACCGGACTGAGTCCCGACTTCAAGATGGTCGGCTTTGACAACTACGAGAGAATGCTCGACGACGACGTCTTCTGGAAGTCGTTGCAGCACAGCCTGCTGTTCGCGCTGCTGGTGCCGCTGGTGACGATCGGCCTGGCACTGTTCTTCGCCTTCATGATCAATGTCGGCGGACGCAAGCGGAAGGGCGGCCCCGCGATCACCGGCGTCCGGGGCTCGTCCTTCTACAAGATCGTCTACTTCTTCCCGCAGGTGCTGTCCATCGCGATCGTGGCCCTGCTGTTCGCCTTCGCGTACAACCCGGACAGCGGCGCCATCAACTCCGTACTGCGCGGCATCGGGCTCGACGGCATCCAGCCGCTGTGGCTCGGCGACCCGAACCTCGCGCTGTGGGCCGTGATGGCGGTCCTCGTCTGGTCCACGGTCGGCTTCTTCGTGGTCCTCTTCTCCGCGGGCATGGCGTCCATCCCCGCCGAGATGTACGAGGCGGCGCTGCTGGACGGCGCCGGGCGGGCCACCACCTTCTTCAAGGTGACCCTGCCGCTGCTCTGGGACACCGTGCAGTCCGGCTGGGTCTACATGGGCATCCTCGCCCTGGGCGCCGAGTCCTTCGCCGTCGTGCAGATCATGACGGTCGGCCCCGGCGGACCCGACTACTCGACCACCGTGATGGTCCTGTACGTCTACCAGAAGGCGTTCCGGGACGGACAGGCCGCCTACGCCACCACCATCGGCGTCGCCCTGCTCGTCGTCACCCTGGCCTTCGCCGCCGTCGTGATGCGGCTGGGTCGGCGCGAGCGGCTGGAGTACTGAAGAGATGAAGACGACCGAGACCCCCGCCGCCGAGCCCACCGAGTCCGGCGGCGTGGCCCTCGCCAAGACCTCCGGCCCGGCCGGGCCGCCGCGCAAGAAGGGGAAGAAGGAGGGCGCCGTCCTCAATGTCTTCTCCCACGGCGTCCTGGTCATCTGGGCGATCATGGTCGTGATGCCGCTGCTGTGGGCGGTGATGACCTCCTTCAAGGACGACCGCTCGATCTTCTCCTCGCCCTGGTCGCTCCCGGACCGGCTGAACTTCGGCAACTGGTCCCGGGCCTGGAGCGAGGCCCATATGAGCGACTACTTCCTCAACACCGTGCTGGTGGTGGGCGGTTCGCTGATCGGGACCCTGCTGCTGGGCTCCATGGCCGCCTATGTCCTGGCCCGCTTCGAGTTCCCCGGCAACCGGTTCATCTACTTCCTGTTCGTCGGCGGCATGAGCTTCCCGATCATGCTGGCGCTGGTCCCGCTGTTCTACGTGGTGAACAACATGGGGCTGCTGAACACCATCCACGGGCTGATCCTGGTGTACATCGCCTACTCGCTGCCCTTCACGGTGTTCTTCCTGACCGCGTTCTTCCGCACCCTGCCGACCTCGATCGCGGAAGCCGCCTTCGTGGACGGCGCCTCGCACTCGCGGACGTTCTTCCAGATCATGCTGCCCATGGCCCGGCCCGGCCTGGTCAGCGTCGGTATCTTCAACTTCTTGGGCCAGTGGAACCAGTACATGCTGCCCACGGTCCTCAACACGGACCCCGACAAACGCGTCCTCACCCAGGGCCTGGTGCAGCTCGCCGTCAGCCAGGGCTACAAGGGCGACTGGTCCGGACTCTTCGCCGGACTGGTGATGGCGATGCTGCCGGTGCTGGCCGCGTACATCATCTTCCAGCGCCAGGTCGTCCAGGGCCTGACGGCGGGCGCCCTGAAGTGACCTCCCCGGCGCGCCCCCGGGTGACCTCCCGGTACGCCATGAAGTGACCCTCCGGAACCGACCACTGACACGCCGCTCCCCGCGCAGGGCAGCGGCGTGTCAGGCATGTGCGGGACCGGGGATCTAGTTCAACCTCTTGACGGGAGGTGACCCGAACGGCTCAGCTTAGAGTTCACTAGTTGGACATAGACGGGGCCCCATCGCTGTGGTCCCGTGCGCGGGAGGTCGTCGTGGAGACTCCGGGGTCGCAGTCGTCGCTGCACCGAGCCAACCTGGAGCGGGTCGTACGCGCCGTACGCCTGGCCGGGTCGCTCACGCAGGCGGAGATCGCGCGTACGACGGGTCTGTCCGCCGCGACCGTCTCCAACATCGTGCGGGAACTGAAGGACGGCGGGACCGTCCAGGTCACCCCCACCTCGGCCGGTGGCCGCCGGGCCCGGAGCGTGTCGCTGCGCGGTGACGCCGGGATCGTGATCGGCGTCGACTTCGGGCACACCCACCTGAGGGTCGCCGTCGGCAACCTGGCCCACCAGGTGCTCGCCGAGGAGGCCGAGCCGCTCGATGTGGACGCCTCCGCGGCGCAGGGCTTCGACGCGGCGGAAGCGCTGGTCAACCGGCTGATCGCGGCCACTGGAGTGGACCGTGCGACGATCGCCGGGATCGGTCTTGGCGTCCCCGGACCGATCGACGTGGAGTCCGGCACGCTGGGCTCCACCGCCATCCTGCCCGGCTGGACCGGCACCCGGCCCGCCGAGGAGATGCGCGGCCGGCTCGGCGTCCCGGTGCATGTGGACAACGACGCCAATCTGGGCGCCCTCGGCGAGCTGGTCTGGGGCGCCGGCAAGGGCGTCAGGGACCTGGCGTACATCAAGGTCAGCAGCGGGGTCGGGGCCGGTCTGGTGATCGACGGCACGATCTACCGGGGCCCCGGCGGCACGGCCGGGGAGATCGGGCACATCACCCTCGACGAGTCCGGCCCGGTCTGCCGCTGCGGCAACCGGGGCTGCCTGGAGACCTTCACCGCCGCCCGGCACGTCCTGCCGCTGCTGCACTCCAGCCACGGCACCGACCTGACCATGGAGAGCGTGGTCCGGCTCGCCCGGGACGGCGACCCGGGGTGCCGCCGGGTGATCGCCGACGTCGGACGGCACATCGGCAGCGGCGTCGCGAATCTCTGCAATCTGCTCAACCCCAGCCGGGTCGTCCTCGGCGGTGACCTCGCCGAGGCCGGTGAGCTGGTCCTCGGCCCCATCCGGGAGTCCGTCGGCCGCTACGCGATCCCCAGCGCCGCCCGCCAACTCACCTTGCTGCCCGGGGCACTTGGCGGCCGGGCCGAGGTGCTCGGCGCGCTCGCCCTCGCGCTCAGCGAGATGGGGGATTCGACTCTTTTGGACGGCACGCTGCCGAGCGCGACACCTGCCTTCACTTAGAGAACGTATGGCACCGTTGCCATCTCGTTAAGGATTTACTTCTTGACGTCGCACGTGTGGCCGAGTTGACTTCCAGCCACCTCGGCCGCAACGACGCGGCCTCGTCAGGGAGGTTTCTGAAGTGAACACGCGTATGCGTCGTGCCGCCGTAGCCGTCGCAGCAGGTGCGATGGCCGTCTCGCTCGCCGCCTGTGGCAGCGCCGAGGAAGCGGACGGCGGAAGCAGCGACTCCAGCAGCTCCGCCGCCGCGAAGGGCGACGACATCAAGGTCGGTCTCCTGCTCCCGGAGAACAAGACCGCCCGCTACGAGAAGTTCGACCGCCCGCTGATCGAGAAGAAGATCAAGGAGCTGACGAACAACAAGGCGGAGATCCAGTACAACAACGCCCGCCAGGACGCCAACCTCCAGGCCCAGCAGGTCGACACCATGATCACCAACAAGGTGGACGTGCTGATCCTGGACGCCGTGGACGCCAAGGCGATCAAGAACTCCGTGCAGAAGGCCGTCGACGCGGGCATCAAGGTCGTCGCCTACGACCGCCTCGCCGAGGGCCCGATCAGCGCCTACACCTCCTTCGACAACGTCGAGGTCGGCAAGACCCAGGGCGAGGCCCTGCTGGCGCAGCTCGGCGACAAGGCCGGCAGCGGCCAGATCGTCATGATGAACGGCTCCGTCACCGACCCGAACGCCGCCATGTTCAAGGAGGGCGCCCACTCCGTCCTCGACGGCAAGGTGAAGATCGGCAAGGAGTACGACACCAAGGAGTGGTCGCCGGACAACGCCAACGCCAACATGGAGGCGGCGATCTCGGCGATCGGCAAGGACAAGATCGTCGGTGTCTACTCCGCCAACGACGGCATGGCCGGCGGCATCATCACCGCCCTGAAGGCCGCCGGGATCACCGTCCCGGTCACCGGCCAGGACGCCGAGCTGGCCGCCGTGCAGCGGATCGTCGCCGGTGAGCAGTTCATGAGCGTCTACAAGCCGTACGCCCCCGAGGCCGACGCCGCCGCCGAGATGGCCGTGGCGCTCGCCAAGGGCGAGGACCTCGCCGCCATCGCCAAGGACAAGGTCTCCAGCGACAGCGCCACCGACGTCCCGTCCGTCCTGGTCCCGGTCACCTCGCTGACCAAGGACAACATCAACGACACCGTCCTCAAGGACGGCGTCTACACCGTCGCCGAGATCTGCACGGCCAAGTACAAGGCCGCCTGCGACGCGGCGGGCATCAGCGGCTGACCGCCGTAGCGCACGACGGACCCCGCGCGGGCCGGGCACATCCGCCCGGCCCGCACCGGGCCGCCGTCACAGGACTCCTCCGGCGCCCCGCTGCCAGCCCCGCAAAGCCAGTGCGGGGCGCCGGACGGAACCCTCCCCCCTACCCCAGTCTTCGGACAAACCTTCCGCCGGGTCAGGCGGCGAAGGAGATGGTTCACGTGTCCGCTACGCCCGTGCTGGCGTTGCGCGGGGTCTCCAAGCGATTCGGTGCCGTCCAGGCGCTCACCGACGTAGAGCTTGAGGTCCACGCCGGTGAGGTGGTCGCCCTGGTCGGCGACAACGGCGCCGGAAAATCCACCCTGGTCAAGACGATCGCGGGCGTGCACCCCATCGACGAGGGTGCCATCGAATGGGACGGCACCGCCGTCTCCATCAACCGGCCGCACGACGCCCAGTCCCTGGGCATCGCGACCGTCTACCAGGATCTCGCCCTGTGCGACAACATCGATGTCGTCGGCAACCTCTTCCTCGGCCGTGAGCTGAAGAAGTTCGGCATCCTGGACGAGGTCGAGATGGAGCGCCGCGCCCGCGAGCTGCTCCAGACGCTGTCGATCCGCATCCCCAGCGTCCGTATCCCGATCGCCTCGCTCTCCGGCGGTCAGCGCCAGACCGTGGCCATCGCCCGCTCCATGCTCGGCGCGCCCCAGCTGGTCATCCTCGACGAGCCCACCGCCGCGCTCGGCGTCGAGCAGACCGCCCAGGTGCTCGACCTGGTCGAACGGCTCCGGGAACGCGGCCTCGCCGTGATCCTGATCAGCCACAACATGGCCGACGTCAAGGCCGTCGCCGACAAGGTGGCGGTGCTGCGCCTGGGCCGCAACAACGGCGTCTTCGAGGTCAAGACGACCTCGCAGGAGGAGATCATCTCCGCCATCACCGGCGCCACCGACAATGCCGTGACCCGCCGTGCGGCGCGCACGACCGGGGAGGTATCCCAGTGACCAGCCTCGACAAGACGCCCGAACCGGCGCCCACGGTGGTCGAGAACCCGGAGGCCGCCGCCGCGGCGGTGACCGCCGTCGACCCCCGGCTGCTGGTGCGCGAGCAGGGCCTCGCCGGATACCTCGGCGAGTTCAAGCGGAAGATCCGCGCCGGTGAGCTGGGCTCCATCCCGGTCGTCATCGGCCTGATCGTCATCTGTGTCGTCTTCCAGTCCATGAACTCGGCGTTCCTGTCCGCGCAGAACATCAGTGACATCACCGTCACCATGGTCGGCACGGGCATGATCTCCGTCGGCATCGTCTTCGTGCTGCTGCTCGGCGAGATCGACCTCTCCGTCGGCTCGGTCTCGGGCGCCGCCAGCGCCATCGCGGCCGTCCTCGCCGTCAACCAGGGCTGGCCCGAGTGGGCGGCCGTGCTGTTCGCCATCGGCGCGGGCGCGCTGATCGGCGCGGCGCACGGCTTCTTCTTCGCGGTGCTGGGCGCGCCCGCCTTCGCGGTCACCCTGGCCGGGCTGCTGTTCTGGCTCGGTTTCATGCTCCAGACGCTCGGCGAGAACGGCACGATCAACCTCGACAGCGACGGGCTGATCGGCAACCTGACCACGTACTTCTTCACCGATGTGGCCGCCGCGTACGGGCTGGCCGCCGTGGTCACCGGGGTGTTCTTCGTGACGTCGTTCCTCGGGAACCGGCGCCGGGAGGCCGCGGGTGTGCCGTCCCGGCCGATGAGCGACACCCTGCTGCGGACCGGGCTGCTCGCGGTGATCTCGTTCGCCGCGGCGTTCATGTACAACCAGTACAAGGGGCTGCCGCTGGCCACCGTGATCTTCCTGGTGTTCCTGGTCGCCACGGACTTCGTGCTGCGGCGCACCTCGTACGGGCGCAAGGTGTTCGCGCTCGGCGGCAGCGTCGAGGCGTCCCGCCGGGCCGGTATCAATGTCACCGCCGTACGGATCTCGGTGTTCGCGATCTCCGGTGGGTTCGCGGCGATCGGTGGGCTGTTCCTGGCGTCGAAGATCGCGTCGGCGAACCAGAGCGCCGGTGCGGGTGATCTGTTGATGAATGCCATCGCCGCCGCGGTCATCGGTGGGACGTCGCTGTTCGGGGGGCGGGGGCGGACGTGGAACGCGTTGCTGGGTGTGCTGGTGATTGTGTCCATTCAGTACGGGTTGCAGCTTGAGTCCATTGCCGAGCCGGTGAAGTACATGATCACCGCGGGCGTGCTGCTGACTACGGTTGTCATTGACTCGGTTACTCGGCGTACGCAGAAGACGGCGGGTCGAGCGTGATCAGGTAGGGGAGCGACTGCGGGTAGTGGTCGCTTCTCGCGCAGTTCCCCGCGCCCCTGAGGGCGTGCAGTGCCCCGCGCCCTGAGGGCGTGCAGGCCCCGGTATCGAACATGGTGCCGGGGTTTCTGTATGTCATACGGAAGGCTGCTTATGGGTAGAGCCGATCGCGTGATGTATGACGCACTCTCCGGGCGTCGGCGCTCGGGGCGGAAGATTAGACTCGACGAGCCCGGCAACAGCTCGAACAGCTCTACTGCAAGGAGGCACGGGTGCCGCTGCTGACCCGCATCAGGGGACCGCGCGATCTGGACCGGCTCAGCCCGGAGGAGCTGGACCAGCTGGCGGGGGAGATCCGGAACTTCCTGGTCGACGCCGTGTCCAAGACCGGCGGCCACCTCGGACCCAACCTCGGCGTGGTCGAGCTGACCATCGCGCTGCACCGGGTGTTCGACTCGCCGAAGGACCGGGTGCTCTGGGACACCGGCCATCAGGCGTACGTCCACAAGCTGATCACCGGACGACAGGACTTCGGCGCGCTGCGCAGCAAGGGCGGGCTCTCCGGCTACCCCTCCCGCGCCGAGTCCGAGCACGACGTCATCGAGAACAGCCATGCCTCCACCGTGCTGGGCTGGGCGGACGGGCTGGCCAAGGCCAACCAGCTGCTGAAGAAGGACGACCATGTCGTCGCCGTGATCGGCGACGGGGCGCTGACCGGCGGTATGGCCTGGGAGGCGCTCAACAACATCGCCGACGGCGACCGCCCGCTGGTGATCGTCGTCAACGACAACGAGCGCTCCTACGCGCCCACCATCGGCGGCCTCGCCAACCATCTCGCGACCCTCAGGACCACCGACGGGTACGAGCGGTTCCTCGCCCGGGGCAAGGACCTGCTGGAGCGCACCCCGGTCGTCGGCCGGCCGCTGTACGACACACTGCACGGCGCCAAGAAGGGGCTGAAGGACTTCATCGCCCCGCAGGGCATGTTCGAGGATCTCGGCCTCAAGTACGTCGGCCCGATCGACGGCCATGACATGGAGGCGCTGGAGTCCGCGCTGAACCGGGCCAAACGGTTCGGCGGCCCCGTCATCGTGCACTGTCTCACCGAGAAGGGCCGCGGCTACGAGCCCGCCGAGCAGGACGAGGCGGACCGTTTCCACGGCATCGGCCCCATCCACCCCGACACCGGACTGCCCATCAAGGCGTCCGCCGCGAGCTGGACGTCCGTCTTCGGCGACGAGATGGTCCGGCTCGGCCGGGAGCGCGCCGACCTGGTGGCCATCACCGCCGCGATGCTCCAGCCGGTCGGCCTGAAGAAGTTCGCCGAGGAGTTCCCCGACCGGATCTACGACGTCGGCATCGCCGAGCAGCACGCCGCGGTCTCCGCCGCCGGACTCGCCACCGGCGGCGTCCACCCGGTCTTCGCGGTGTACGCCACCTTCCTCAACCGCGCCTTCGACCAGGTGCTCATGGATGTCGCCCTGCACAAGTGCGGAGTGACGTTCGTGCTGGACCGCGCGGGCGTCACCGGGGACGACGGCGCCTCGCACAACGGCATGTGGGACATGTCGATGCTCCAGGTGGTGCCGGGCCTGCGGATCGCCGCCCCGCGCGACGCCGAGCAGCTACGGGCGCAGCTGCGCGAAGCGGTCGCCGTGGAGGACGCGCCGACCGTGCTGCGCTACTCCAAGGGCGTCGTCGGCCCCGCCGTACCCGCCGTGGGCCGCGTCGGCGGTATGGACGTGCTGCGCGAGCCCGGCACCGACACACCGGACGTGCTGCTGGTCTCCGTCGGCGCGCTCGCCCCGATGTGCCTGGACATCGCCAAGCTGCTGGACCAGCAGGGCATCTCCACCACCGTCGTCGACCCGCGCTGGGTCAAGCCGGTGGACGAGGCGCTCGCCCCGCTCGCCGAACGGCACCGCGTGGTCGTCACCGTCGAGGACAACTCCCGGGTCGGCGGCGTCGGCTCCGCTGTCGCCCAGGCGCTGCGGGACGCGGGCGTGGACGTACCGCTGCGTGACTTCGGCATCCCGCCGCGGTTCCTTGACCATGCCTCGCGCGCCGAGGTGATGGCCGAGATCGGGCTGACCGCGCCGGACATCGCCCGGCAGGTCACCGGACTGGTCGCCAAGCTGGACGGCAAGTTCGGACAGCAGGCGGCCAACGAGGTCGAGGCCACCCGCGACTGAGCCGCACCGGTGTCCAGGCGGCTCGCCGCCGGGGCACCCGAACGGGCCGGTTCCCTCCCCGACACGGGTGGTGGAACCGGCCCGTTCGCGTGATCCCGCTCGTGCCGGGGCATACGCAGGGCACCCCCTCTCGATCATGTCGGGGACGGCAAGCGTGGGAGGTACGCCCGTGAGCAGCACCCTCTTCCGGACGAAGAAGGTCGAGCAGTCCATCCGCGACACCGAGGAGCCCGAGCACGCCCTCAAGAAATCCCTGTCGGCGCTCGATCTGACGGTCTTCGGCGTCGGTGTGATCATCGGCACCGGCATCTTCGTCCTCACCGGGACGGTCGCCAAGAACAACGCCGGACCCGCCGTGGCCCTCGCCTTCGTGGTGGCCGGTGTGGTCTGCGCGCTCGCGGCGCTGTGCTACGCCGAGTTCGCCTCCACGGTCCCGGTCGCCGGGTCCGCGTACACCTTCTCCTACGCCTCGCTCGGGGAGCTGCCCGCCTGGATCATCGGCTGGGACCTGGTGCTGGAGTTCGCGCTCGGTACGGCGGTGGTGGCGGTCGGCTGGTCCGGCTATGTCGCCGAACTGCTGTCGAACGCGGGCTGGGTGCTGCCCGCCTCGCTGGGCAGCCGGGACGGGGCGACCGGCTTCGGCTTCGACATCCTCGCCGCCGCGCTGGTGCTGATCCTCACCTTCATCCTGGTCCTCGGCATGAAGCTGTCCGCGCGGATCACCTCCGTCGTGGTCGCCATCAAGGTGGCGGTGGTGCTGATCGTGATCATCGCCGGGTCCTTCTTCATCACCGGCAGCAACTACGACCCGTTCATCCCGAAGTCGCAGCCGGTTCCGGCGGGCGCCGACCTCCAGGCGCCGCTGATCCAGCTGATGGTGGGCTGGGCGCCGTCGAACTTCGGGGTGATGGGCATCTTCACCGCCGCGTCCGTGGTGTTCTTCGCCTTCATCGGCTTCGACGTCGTCGCCACCGCCGCCGAGGAGACCCGCAATCCGCAGCGGGACATGCCCCGGGGCATCCTCGGCTCGCTGTTCATCTGCACGGCCCTGTATGTCGCCGTGTCGATCGTGGTCACCGGGATGCAGCACTACAGCGAACTGTCCGTCACCGCCCCCCTCGCGGACGCCTTCAAGGCCACCGGGCACCCCTGGTACGCGGGGCTGATCAGCTTCGGCGCCGCCGTCGGACTCACCACGGTCTGCATGATCCTGCTGCTGGGCCAGACCCGGGTGTTCTTCGCGATGAGCCGCGACGGACTGCTGCCCCGCTTCTTCTCCTATGTCCACCCCCGCTTCAAGACCCCCTACCGGCCGACCATCCTGCTCGGTGTGATCATCGCGATCGTTGCCGGGTTCACCCCGCTCAGCGAACTCGCCGAACTGGTCAACATCGGCACGCTGTTCGCGTTCGTGGTGGTCGCCATCGGCGTGATCGTGCTCCGCCGGACCCGCCCCGACCTGCCCCGCTCCTTCCGCACCCCCTGGGTGCCCGCGCTGCCGATCGTCTCGGTCGCCGCCTCGCTCTGGCTGATGCTGAACCTGCCCGCCGAGACCTGGGTCCGGTTCGCCGGCTGGATGATCCTCGGCGTCCTCGTCTACTTCTTCTACAGCCGCAGCCACAGCCGCCTGGCCCAGGAGGAGCCGGAGCCCGCCACCCCACCCGCAGGTGACGGTCAGTAACGTTCCCCGATCCCTACCGGCCCCGTATGTCCCGCTTAGGCAGGACGTACGGGGCCGGATAGCGTACGGAGCGTGCGTGCCGCCTCCGAGATCCGCCCGACCCCGTCCACCACCGAGCCGACCGCGCGGACGGGCTACTGGACCCGGCTGCTGCCGCTGCTCGCCGCACTGGCCTGCGTCACCCGCCTCCCGTCCTTCCTGCACCCCCTGTGGAGCCCCGACGAGGGCTACCTCGCCGTCCAGGCCCGCATACTCGCCCACGGCGGCACGCTCTACGACACCGTCGTCGACCGCAAACCGCCCCTGGTGCCGCTGCTGTACCAGGGCGCCTTCGCGGTCACCGGCTCGGACACCCTCACCGGCGTCCGGGTCCTCGCCGTCGTCGCGCAACTCCTCACCGCCGTACTGCTGGTCTCGCTCGCCCGCCGTCGCTGGGGCGACCGTGCCGGGCGCACCGCCGGGGTGCTGTATCTGCTGATCTCCATCGGTGTGAACCCCGAGGACGCCCAGGCCGCCGGGTTCGAGGTGTTCATGCTGCCCTGCACCGCCGCCGCCCTGTGGTGCGCCGACCGCCGCCGCTGGACCCTCGCCGGGCTCGCCGTCGCCGCCGCCTTCCTGGTCAAACAGACCGGGGGAGCGGTGCTCCTGCCGGTGCTGTGGCTCTGGCTGCGCACCACCCGCGCCGACCGCCGCGCCCTGCTCGCCCTGACCGCCGGGGCCGTACCCCCCGTCCTCGCCGCCGCCCTGCTCACCGACCCGGCGGGCTTCCTCTTCTGGACGGTCACCGGCTCCGGCGCCTACGCCTCCTTCACCGGCTCCGAACTGCACGTCCTGGCCCGCGCGCTGGGCAACGCCGCCCTGCTCGCCGTAGCCTGCGCCGGACTCCTCGCGCCCCTCGCCCGCACCCCCGGCCGACCCCGCGACCTAGGACTGTGGCTGGCCGCCTCCGCCGCCGCCGTCTGCGCCGGATTCCACTTCTTCGGCCACTACTACCTCCAACTCCTGCCCCCGCTCGCCCTGCTGGCCACGGCCGCCCTCCAGCACACCCCGCGCGACCACCGCAGGCGCGCCCTGCTCCTCACCGCCTGCTCCTGCGCCCTCTTCCTCACCTGGGGCCTGCTCGCCCCCCGCCCCGAACTCGCCCACGCCCAGCGGCTAGCCGACGCCACCGCCCGCCGCACCACCCCCGGCGACACCGTCCTCGTCTGGGGGATGCACCCGGAGACGTACTGGCTCGCCCACCGCACCCCCGCCAGCCGCTACCTCACCGCCGGGCTCCTCACCAACTACAGCGGCGGCCGGGACGGCCCCCAGGTCGGCGAGGCGTACGCGGTCCCCGGCACCCTGCCCGTCTTCCGCGCCGAACTCGCCGCCCACGCGCCCGCCCTGATCGTCGACGACTCCCGGGGCAAGCCCTACGCCCCGCACCGCGTCCGGACCCTGCGCCGCGTCCTCACCGCCCGCTACCAGGAGGTCGAACGCGTCGACGGCGCGATCCTCTACGCCCGCGCGCCCTGACCCCGGCGCACCTCACCGCCGTACCTCACCGCCGTACCGAGCGCGGCCCGGTCACCTCCGCGCCCAGTTCCGTCACCCGGCGCCGCAGCTCCCGGTCGGCCGTCACCACCAGCGTCGGCCGCCCCGCCGCCGCGGCCACCAGCTCCACCATGTGGTCGTCCCCGCCGCCCGGCGCGTCCACCACCCGCACCCCGGCCACCGACGCCACGCCCCGCGCGGCGCCCTCGACCACCATCACGATCTCCACCGGCCCCTCCCGGCCCGGCACCCCGTCCGCCGCCAGCCGGTCCCGCAGCCGCTCCGCCGCCCCCCGGCGGTCCCGCCACCAGCCGTCGGGCACCGACCCGACCACGTTCGCCGCGTCCACGATCACCAGCAGGCCGTCACTCATGAGGTCAGGGTCGCACGGACCCGCGCGGGGTTCGCCCCGCGGCCGGATTAAAGTGGGGTCGTGTCAATGGTCCGTACAGTGAACGGCGACTGGCTCATACGCGGCCGAGACGGCCGGCTCAGCGTCTACCTCTCCACCGACGAGGCGGTGCTGTGCCGCGCCGAGAGCGTCCCCGGCGGCCCCTGGGGCGCCCCGCGCCGGGTGGGCGGCGAACAGCGCCTGCACGGAGGTTTCGCGCTGGCCAGAGGAGCCGACGGCTACACCCATCTCGCCGCCTGGCGGCCCACCCGCGCCGAGGAACACGGCCTGGTCCACTCCACCCACTTCCGCCCGCTCCTCGCCCCCCTGGACTGGCTCCCCGTCGGCCATCCCAACCGCACGGGCGCCCGCACCGGAGCCCCGGCGCTGGCCGTCGACGAGGCCGGGCGCGCCTACCTCTTCGTCCGCAACCGCGGACTCGGCGTGCAGACCGTCAACCAGAAGTCGCGCGGCGGCTGGAACGCGTGGCACGACCTGCGCGGGTCCAAGGTGCACGAGGAACTCGTCGCCGTCACCGCCGAGTCGGGCCTCGTCGCCGTGTACGCCACCAACCCGGACGGTGTGCTGCGCTGGCACCAGGAGGAGCCCGGCGCCCGTCCGCTGCCCGGCGATCCGCTGCGCACCGCCGTGGAACCGGGCACGCTCAGCGCCCTGCCCACGTCCAAGGACCACACGACCCTGTACTTCGCCGACCCCGCGGGCACGCTGTACGCCTGGCGCCCCGGCGAGGACCCGATCCCGCTCCTCCCGGCGGCGGGGCCCGGTCCGGTCACGACCCTGCGCTGCGACCTCGACGGCCACGACTGCACGGTCCTCGCGCAGCGGTCCGCCTCGGGGCGTATCGCCTTCGCCGCGTACCCGACGGAGCGGGAGTCGGCGGGCCTGTGGTGGACGGAGTCCGGCCCCCAACTCCCTGCGGGCAGCGGGGTGTCGCTGACCGTGGACGAGGAGGGCCGGGTGGTGGCGGCGACGCTCACCCCGGAGGGGGTCCTCCGCGTCTCCCGCCAGAAGGCGGAACCGGGCCTGGCGCTGGCCGCGTGGCAGGAGATCCCGTGACCATGCGACGAGCGATGCGCTGTCGGGCGCGGCCCGGCGGTTCCGATCCACGCAGTTCCCCGCGCCCCTGAGATGCACTTCGGGTGCGGACCGTGGGTGGTTCTCGCGCAGTTCCCCGCGCCCCTGAGGTGCGTGGTCCCGCTGGTACGTCGGGTGCGGGTCGTGGGTGGCTTTTGCGCAGTTCCCCGCGCCCCTAAAGACAAGGACGTCACCACGCCCCTGCTTTTCAGGGGCGCGGGGAACTGCGCGAGAAGCGACCACAGCCCGCACCCGACGTACTGGCAGGTCCGGGGATCTCAGGGGCGCGGGGAACTGCGCGACAGAGCGACCGCTGCCCGCAGTCGAAGAGCAGGCCGTAGAAGAACGCCGGTCCCCGTGCGGCTCGCGTACAGAGGACCGGCGTCACAGAACTACGCCGGGACGCTTGCGACGCCCGGGGACAGGAACCGCGTTCCATTCACCCGCTCGGAGACTCCCTCACGGTCGAGGTACGGCGTGATCCCCCCGAGATGGAACGGCCACCCCGCCCCCGTGATCAGACACAGATCGACATCCTGCGCCTCCGCGACAACCCCCTCGGACAGCATCAGCCCGATCTCCTGAGCCACCGCGTCCAGCACACGCCCCCGCACCTGCTCCTCCGTCAGCACGGAATCCCCCTGCTGAAGCAGCGCGACGACCTCGGGATCAAGCTCCGGCTTCCCACTGTCGTACACATAGAAGCCGCGCTTGCCCGCCGCCACGACCGCCTTGAGGCTGGGGGAGACGGTGAAGCGGTCGGGGAAGGCCCGGTTCAGGGTCTCCGAGACGTGCAGCCCGATCGCCGGTCCGACCAGCTCCAGCAGCACCAGCGGCGACATCGGCAGCCCCAGCGGTTCGACCGCCCGCTCGGCGACCTCGACCGGCGTGCCCTCGTCGATGACGTTCTGGATCTCGCCCATGAACCGGGTGAGGATCCGGTTCACCACGAACGCGGGCGCGTCCTTCACCAGCACGGCCGTCTTCCTCAGCTTGCGCGCCACGGCGAACGCGGTCGCCAGCGAGGCGTCGTCGGTCCGCTCACCGCGCACGAGCTCCAGCAGCGGCAGCACGGCGACCGGGTTGAAGAAGTGGAAGCCGACGACCCGCTCGGGGTGCTTGAGCTGCGAGGCCATCTCACTGACGGACAGCGACGAGGTGTTGGTGGCGAGGATCGCGTGCGCCGGGGCGACCGCCTCGACCTCCGCGAACACCTGCTGCTTGACGCCCATCTCCTCGAACACGGCCTCGATGACGAAGTCCGCGTCGGAGAACCCCTCCGCCTTGTCCAGGACACCGGTGACCAGGCCCTTGAGCCGGTTGGCCTTGTCCTGGTTGATCCGGCCCTTGCCGAGCAGCTTGTCGATCTCGGCGTGGACATAGCCGACGCCCTTGTCGATCCGCTCCTGGTCGATGTCGGTCAGCACGACCGGCACCTCAAGACGGCGCAGGAACAGCAGCGCGAGCTGGGAGGCCATCAGACCGGCACCGACGACCCCGACCTTGGTGACCGGCCGCGCCAGGTTCTTGTCCGGCGCCCCGGCGGGCCGCTTGGCGCGCTTCTGGACCAGATTGAAGGCGTAGATCCCGGAGCGCAGCTCACCGCCCATGATCAGGTCGGCCAGCGCCGCGTCCTCCGCGTCGAAGCCCTTCTGGACGTCACCGTCCTTGGCGGCGGCGATGATGTCCAGCGCCCGGTAGGCGGCGGGCGCCGCCCCGTGCACCTTGCCGTCGGCGAGGAACCGGCCCTTGGCGACGGCCTGGTCCCACGCCTCACCGCGGTCGATCGCGGGCCGCTCCACGGTCAGCTCGCCCTTGAGTACCTGGGCGGTCCAGATCAGCGACTGCTCCAGGAAGTCGGCGCCCTCGAACAGCGCGTCGGCGATCCCGAGGTCGTAGACCTGCTGCCCCTTCAGCTGCCGGTTCTGGTTGAGGCTGTTCTCCACGATCACGGAGATCGCGTTCTCGGCGCCGATCAGGTTCGGCAGCAGCGTGCAGCCGCCCCAGCCGGGGACCAGCCCGAGGAAGACCTCGGGCAGCGAGAACGCGGGCAGCGCCTTGGAGACGGTCCGGTAGGTGCAGTGCAGCCCGACCTCGACCCCACCGCCCATGGCGGCGCCGTTGTAGTACGTGAAGGTCGGTACGGCCAGCGCGGTGAGCCGCTTGAAGACGTCGTGGCCGCCCTTGGCGATGGCGAAGGCGTCGCTGTGCTCCTTGACCAGTTCGACGCCCTTGAGGTCGGCGCCGACGGCGAAGATGAACGGCTTGCCGGTGATGCCGACCCCGGTGATCTCCCCGGCCGCGGCCTCCTTCTCCACCTGGTCGATCGCGGTGGCGAGGTTCGCCAGCGAGGCCGGGCCGAAGGTGGTCGGCTTGGTGTGGTCGAAGCCGTTGTCCAGCGTGATCAGGGCGAACCGCCCGGCGCCGGACGGCAGTTCCAGATGGCGTACCTGCGCCTGGGTGACGACCTCGTCGGGGAACAGCTCGGCCGCGCCCTTCAACAGTTCTGCGGTGGTGCTCACTTGTCCCCCTCGAAGTGCGGGTTCTCCCAGACGACGGTCGCGCCCATGCCGAAGCCGACGCACATGGTGGTGAGGCCGTAGCGGACCTCGGGCTGCTCCTCGAACTGCCGGGCCAGCTGGGTCATCAGCCGCACTCCGGAGGAGGCCAGCGGGTGGCCGTAGGCGATCGCGCCGCCGTACTGGTTGACCCGGGCGTCGTCGTCGGCGATGCCGTAGTGCTCCAGGAAGGCCAGCACCTGGACCGCGAACGCCTCGTTGATCTCGAACAGCCCGATGTCGGAGATGGACAGCCCGGCCTGCGCGAGCGCCTTCTCGGTCGCCGGGATCGGCCCGTACCCCATCACCTCGGGCTCGACACCCGCGAAGGCGTACGACACCAGGCGCATCCGGACCGGCAGTCCGTGCTCCCGGGCGAAGTCCTCGGCGGCGATGATGGAGGCGGTGGCGCCGTCGTTCAGCCCGGCCGCGTTGCCCGCGGTGACCCGGCCGTGCACCCGGAACGGGGTCTTCAGCCCGGCCAGGTTCTCCAGGGTGGTGCCGGGCCGCATCGGCTCGTCGGCGGTGACCAGACCCCAGCCGGTCTCCCCGACCTCGGCGTTGGTGTTGCGCACCGAGATCGGCACCAGGTCCTGCTGGATCTTCCCGTTGGCGTACGCCTTGGCGGCCTTCTCCTGCGAGCGCACCGCGTACTCGTCGGCGCGCTGCTTGGTGATGCCCGGGTAGCGGTCGTGCAGGTTCTCCGCGGTCATGCCCATGAACAGGGCCGACTCGTCCACCAGCTTCTCGCTCACGAACCGCGGGTTGGGGTCGACGCCCTCACCCATCGGGTGGCGCCCCATGTGCTCCACACCACCGGCGATCACGGCGTCGTACGCGCCGAAGGCGATCGACCCGGCGGTGGTGGTGACGGCGGTCAGCGCGCCCGCGCACATCCGGTCGATCGAGTAGCCCGGCACGGACTGCGGCAGCCCGGCGAGGATGCCGGCCGTCCGCCCCAGGGTCAGCCCCTGGTCACCGATCTGCGTGGTCGCGGCGATGGCGACCTCGTCGATCTTCGCGGGGTCCAGACCGGGGTTGCGGCGCAGCAGCTCCCGGATGGACTTCACGACCAGATCGTCGGCGCGGGTCTCGTGGTAGATGCCCTTCGGGCCCGCCTTGCCGAACGGGGTACGGACGCCGTCGACGAAGACGACGTCCCTGACGGTACGAGGCACGATGGCTCTCCTCCAGGGTGCGGGGCGCTGAGCGCTTGCTCACCCCCACACTACTGCCGAGTAACGTAGCTGCCAACGTCGACTTCCGACGAGGGGCGACGGTCGCGCCTCTTTTGGGGCGCTGGGGGTACCCCCTCTGGGGGAGGAACTGCGCGACCAGCCACAACGCACCCGCACCCGCCCACGCACCCCCCGCCCCCTACGACGCTTTGGCGGAAAACGCACCCACCAGCACAGGCGCCACCAACTCCACCTGCCACGCCCGAGCCCCCAGCCCCACCAACGCCGCACTCACCCCGGCCACATCCGCGGCAGCGGGCGGCTCCCAGCACACCCTCCGCACCGTATCCGGCGTGATCAAGTTCTCCTGCGGCAACCCCAACCGCTCGGCCAACGCCGTGACCCCCGCACGGGCCGCCGACAGCCGCGCCGCCGCCTCCGGGTCCTTGTCCGCCCAGGCCCGCGGCGGCGGGGGTCCGGTCACCGTCTGCCCCGGCTGCGGGAGGCGGGACTCCGGGAGCACCCGCGCCCGGTCCACGGCCGCCTGCCACTGCTCCAGCTGACGCCGTCCGATCCGCGCCCCGAACCCGTTCAGCGCGCCCAGCGCCTGGGCATTGATCGGCACCGCGAGGGCCGCCTCGACGATCGCGGCGTCCGACAGCACCTTGCCCGGCGAGACGTCCCGGCGCTGGGCGATCCGGTCCCGGGCCAGCCACAACTCCCGCACCACGGCGAGCTGCCGCCTGCGCCGCACCTTGTGCATCCCCGACGTGCGCCGCCAGGGGTCCTTGCGGGGCTCGGCGGGCGGGGCGGCGGCGATGGCCGCGAACTCCTGGCGCGCCCAGTCCAGCTTGCCCTGGCGGTCGAGTTCCTTCTCCAGCGCGTCCCGGAGGTCGACCAGCAGCTCCACGTCGAGCGCCGCGTAGCGCAGCCAGGGCTCGGGGAGCGGACGGGTCGACCAGTCGACCGCGCTGTGCCCCTTCTCCAGGACGAAGCCGAGGACGCTCTCGACCATCGCGCCGAGCCCCACCCGGGGGAACCCGGCGAGCCGCCCGGCCAGCTCGGTGTCGAAGAGCGTGCTGGGCAGCATGCCTATCTCGCGCAGACAGGGCAGGTCCTGGGTGGCCGCGTGGAGCACCCACTCGACGCCGGAGAGCGCCTCGCCGAGGCCCGACAGATCCGGACAGGCGACCGGGTCGATCAGAGCGGTGCCCGCGCCCTGGCGGCGTAGCTGGACCAGATACGCCCGCTGGCCGTAGCGGTAGCCGGAGGCCCGCTCGGCGTCCACGGCGACCGGTCCCGATCCGGCCGCGAACGCGGCGACGGCGGCGGCGAGGGAATCGGCGTCCGCGATCACCGGCGGAATGCCGTCACGCGGTTCGAGCAGCGGTGTCGGCGCCCCAGGAGCAGTGGAACCGCCGTCGTCCGGAGGGGCGCCCCCGGTGGTTCGCAGTGAACTGGCTGCTGCGGTGTCTTGGGCGTCGGTCACCTGTCAAGGGTATCCGTGTACGGACGGCGCCCGCCGACGGAACGTTCCGTCGACGGGCGCGCGGGGGTCGTAAACCAGTCATGTCGGTGAAAGGCGGGGTTCACGCGGAGGAAGGACGGCGGGGACGGCGGGGGACAGGGGCGGGGACACAAGGCAGGGAACGGGGTAGGGATCGGGGTCGGGGGCGGGGATCAGTGGATGATCCCCGTGCGCAGGGCCACGGCCACCATGCCCGCGCGGTCCCCGGTGCCGAGCTTACGGGCGATCCGGGCGAGGTGGCTCTTGACGGTCAGGGCCGACAGGCCCATGGAGACGCCGATCGCCTTGTTCGACTGGCCCTCCGCGACCAGCCGCAGCACCTCGACCTCACGGCCGGACAGCTCGCGGTAGCCGCCCGGGTGGCTCGGGGCGCCCGGGGGGCGGCGGTGCAGCCGGGCGGCGGCGGCACCGATGGGGGCGGCACCGGGACGGGTGGGGAGCCCGACGTTGGTGCGGGTGCCGGTGACGACATAGCCCTTCACACCGCCCGCGAGGGCGTTGCGCACGGCGCCGATGTCGTCGGCGGCGGACAGGGCGAGGCCGTTGGGCCAGCCGGCGGCGCGGGTCTCCGACAGCAGCGTGAGGCCGGAACCGTCGGGCAGGTGGACGTCCGCGACACAGATGTCACGGGGGTTGCCGATGCGGGGACGAGCCTCGGCGACGGAGGAAGCCTCGATGACATCGCGCACGCCGAGCGCCCACAGATGGCGGGTGACGGTGGAACGGACGCGGGGATCGGCTACGACCACCATCGCGGTGGGCTTGTTCGGGCGGTAGGCGACCAGGCTTGCGGGCTGCTCAAGAAGAACGGACACCAGGCCTCCTGGGGTGCGGGACGGGGCCGGCTCGTGGGGATGAAGCCGGTACGAACCGTGCTTTCAAGGTCACAGAGGTCTTCGGCAGCAAACCCGGGGTCCTTTAGAGAATGATCACGATCCAGTGAGTAACAATCCGTGCAATTCGGACACGCGGTCGATCGTCCGAAGATCGAATCGGATCGCTCGGGGCCGATTGAGTGGCGGAAAGTGGCCGAATCGACAAAGTGATGGCATAGAAACCCGGCGTTCGGGCGACGCGGGTGAGCGGCAGCCGCGACGGCCTGGGCGCGTGCCCCGGACATGCGTGAGGGGCACGTCCACCGCACGTGCCCCTCGGCCCTCCCGCTCCGCTCAGCCCCTGATCACCGCGGTTGCGGCCCGCGCCGCTGCGGCAGCGTCACGACGGACGCGTCCCCGGGACCGGCCGGGGGCAGCCCGGCGACCTGGGCCAGCAGATCGCTCCAGGCGGCCAGATGCGCGCCCGTGTCCGGCACCCCGCCCAGCCCCTCGCGCGGCGTCCAGGACGCCCGGATCTCGATCTGGGAGACGGCGGGGCGCGCGGAGAGCCCGCCGAAGTAGTGCGAACCGGCGCGCGTCACCGTGCCGCTGGGCTCGCCGTACGTCAGCCCGCGGGCCTGGAGCGCACCGGTCAGCCAGGACCAGCAGACGTCCGGCAGCAGCGGGTCCACCGCCATCTCCGGCTCCAGCTCCGCCCGTACGAGGGTCACCAGCCGGAACGTGCCCCGCCAGGCGTCGTGCCCGGCGGGGTCGTGCAGCAGCACCAGCCGTCCGTCGGCGAGATCCTGCTCACCGTCCACGACCGTCGCCTCCAGCGCGTACGCGTACGGCGCCAGCCGCTTCGGCGCCGGTACCGGCTCGATCTCCACCTGCGGACGCAGCCGCGCCGAGCGCAGCGCGTCGACCGCGGCCGTGAAGGCCGGCGGGGCCGTACCGTCCGGATGCAGTGAGCCCTCCCCCTTGTCCTTCGGATCGTCCATTCCGCCAGCGCCGTCCGACAGTCGTCCCTGAGCCGCAGCCATGCGGGGAAGATTAAGCGGAACGGAGCCCGCGCGCAGGGCAAGACACCCCGGCCGCGACGCCCCGCCGGACGGGCCCGCACCCGCCCACCCCGCGATCCCGGCCCCCACCCCCATGGGACACTGACCCCGTGAGTGCCAACGGACGCCCCACGGGCCAGCCCCCGACAGCCACCTACGACTCCGCCTTCCTGAAGGCGTGCAGGCGTGAACCGGTCCCGCACACACCGGTGTGGTTCATGCGTCAGGCCGGGCGCTCCCTGCCGGAGTACCGCAAGGTCCGCGAGGGCATCGCCATGCTGGACTCCTGTATGCGGCCCGAACTGGTCACCGAGATCACCCTCCAGCCGGTCCGCCGCCATGGCGTCGACGCGGCGATCTACTTCAGCGACATCGTCGTCCCGCTCAAGGCGATCGGCATCGACCTCGACATCAAGCCCGGCGTCGGCCCGGTCGTCGAACGTCCGATCCGCACCCGCGCCGACCTCGCCCAGCTGCGCGACCTGACCCCCGACGACGTCTCCTACGTCACCGAGGCCATCGGTCTGCTCACCGCCGAACTCGGCGCGACCCCGCTCATCGGCTTCGCGGGCGCCCCCTTCACCCTGGCGAGCTATCTGGTCGAGGGCGGCCCGTCCCGCACGTACGAGAACGCCAAGGCGATGATGTACGGCGACCCGCAGCTGTGGGCGGAGCTGCTGGACCGGCTCGCGGAGATCACCGCCATGTTCCTGAAGGTGCAGATCGAGGCGGGCGCCAGCGCCGTACAGCTCTTCGACTCCTGGGCCGGGGCCCTCGCCCCCGCCGACTACCGCCGCTCGGTGCTGCCCGCCTCCGCGAAGGTGTTCCGCGCGGTCGAGGGCTACGGCGTCCCGCGTATCCACTTCGGCGTCGGCACCGGCGAGCTGCTCGGGCTGATGGGCGAGGCCGGAGCGGATGTCGTCGGCGTCGACTGGCGGGTCCCGCTGGACGAGGCGGCCCGCCGGGTCGGCCCCGGCAAGGCGCTCCAGGGCAACCTGGACCCCACCGTGCTGTTCGCCTCCCGGGAGGCCGTCGAGACCAAGGCGGGCGAGGTGCTGGCGTCGGCGGCCGGGCTCGAGGGCCATGTCTTCAACCTCGGGCACGGTGTGATGCCGTCCACCGACCCGGACGCCCTCACCCGCCTCGTGGAGTACGTCCACGCGCACAGCGCCCGCTGACCGGCGCCCCGCAGCACCTCACCACGGTCGCTGGGGCCGCGCCCGTCTGCCGAAGAGCAGCCCGCGCGGCTCCGGCGGCGGAGGCGTCCCCGGCCGCAGCGGCACGGCGATCAGCAGCCCCACCAGGAACCCCACGATGTGCGCCGCGTAGGCCACCGTGCCCACCGCCGAGACGCCCTGGCCCGCCGAGTACACGGCCTGGAGCACGAACCAGAAGCCCAGCACGATCCACGCGGGCAGCCGCAGCGGCAGAAAGATCAGGAACGGCACCAGCACCCACACCCGGGCCTTCGGAAACAGCACCAGATACGCCCCGAGCACCCCCGCGATCGCCCCGGACGCGCCGATCAGCGGGGCCGCCGAGCCCGCGTTGAGCAGGGCGAAGCCATAGGTGGCCGCGTAGCCGCAGACGCCGTAGAAGAGCGCGTAGCCGAGGTGGCCCATACGGTCCTCGACGTTGTTGCCGAAGATCAGCAGGAACAGCATGTTGCCCAGCAGATGCAGCCAGCCGCCATGCAGGAACATCGCCGTGAGCACACTCAGCACCGGCGACTTGACGTACCCGGGCGGCCCGATGACACACCCGGGCCCCTGCGGTCCCACGCCCGTCGCCCCGGTCGGCACGAGCCGCGGCAGCCGATGATGGATCAGCTCCTGCGGCACCGCCGCGTAGTGGTCGAGAAACGCCTCCAGCCGACACAGATCGGCCAGACTCTCCTCCCCACCGGTCACCGACCCCGCTATCCCCGGCATGACCAGAAACACGACGACATTCGCCACGATCAGCGCGTACGTCACCCAGGGCGTACGCCGCACCGGATTGACGTCATGAACAGGGATCACCACGACAAGACAGTGCCCGAGAACACCCCCAGGCCATTCCAGGCGCGCGGAGCCGCTTCAGGGAACGGCGGGACCAAGGTTTTTAGGGGCGCGGGGAACTGCGCGCCCAGCCACAGCCCACCCGCACCGGACAACGAACCCGGGCCTACGAGGGGCGCGGGGAACTGCGCGCCCAGCCACAGACGACCCGCACCCGGCAACGACTCCCACCACCCCCCTCAGTAGCCGCCCCCTCAAACAACCCCCCGCACCTTCGCCACCGCCTTACGCGCAGCGACAAGCACCGGATCCCACACAGGAGAGAACGGCGGCGCGTACCCCAGATCCAGCATCACCATCCGCTCCACACTCAGCCCGCACGTCAACGCCACCGCCGCCACATCCACCCGCTTCGCCGCCCCTTCCCGCCCCACGATCTGCACGCCCAGCAACCGCCCGGTCCGCCACTCCGCCAGCATCTTCACGGTCATCGGCGAAGCCCCCGGGTAGTACCCCGCCCGGCTCGTCGACTCGATCACCACCGACTCGAACCGCAGCCCCACCCGCCGCGCGTCCTTCTCCCGCAGCCCGGTCCGCGCGATCTCCAGATCGCACACCTTGCTGACCGCGGTCCCCACCACCCCCGGGAATGTGGCGTACCCGCCGCCCACGTTGGCCCCGATCACCTGCCCGTGCTTGTTGGCGTGCGTGCCGAGCGCGATGTGCCGCTCCTGCCCGGAGACCAGGTCGAGCACCTCCACGCAGTCCCCGCCCGCCCAGATGTTCTCCTGCCCGCGCACCCGCATCCCGAGATCGGTGAGCAGCCCCCCGTGCGCCCCGAGCGGCAGCCCCGCCGCACGGGCGAGCGCCGTCTCCGGCCGGACCCCGATCCCGAGCACCACCACGTCCGCCGGGTACTCGGCGTCGGCGGTCGCCACCCCGCACGCCCGCCCGTCGGGCCCGGTGACGATCCGGGTCACCTCGGCGTCGTTGACCATGGTGATGCCGAGACCCTCCATGGCGGTGTGCACCAGCCGCCCCATGTCCGGGTCCAGCGTCGCCATCGGCTCGGCGCCCCGGTTGACGACGGTCACCTGGTAGCCCCGGTTGATCAGGGCCTCCGCCATCTCCACGCCGATGTACCCGGCGCCGACGACCACCGCCCGCCGCCCTCGGGTCGCCGCGAGGGTGTCCAGCAGCGCCTGACCGTCGTCCAGCGTCTGCACCCCGTGCACTCCGGGCGCGTCCATGCCGGGCAGGTCGGGCCGCACGGGACGCGCCCCGGTGGCGATGACCAACTGGTCGTACGACGTCCAGGACTCGGCCCCGGTCGTGAGGTCCCGTGCGCGGACCCGTCCGCCGGGGACGTCGATCTCCGTCACCTCGGTGCGCATCCGCAGATCGATGTCCCGCGCGCGGTGCTCCTCGGGCGACCGGGCGATCAGTTCGTTGCGCTCCGGTACGTCGCCGCCGACCCAGTAGGGGATGCCGCACGCCGAGTAGGAGCTGAAGTGGCCGCGTTCGAAGGCCACGATCTCCAGTGCGCCGGGGTCCTTGTACCGCCGGGCCTGGGACGCCGCGGACATGCCCGCGGCGTCACCGCCGATCACGACCAGTCGTTCTCGCGCGTTCCGCGCCCCGCTGCTGCTCATGGGCCCCACGCTACGGGCCCCCGCGCGGCGGCTCCCGCCCGGTACGTCAGTCCGCCTCCCGCGCGGGTCCGCCCTCCGGTGCCGTCACGGGCGCGGGTGCCGCTGCGGCACGACGCGGCAGCCGGGGCCGTACGAGGCGGAACCAGGCCAGGAGGAGCACGGCCAGGGCCGCCGCGAACGGCAGGGCCGCGCCGAGCGCGACGAGCAGCCAGCGCAGCATCGCCACGAACGCGTCCCAGCCGCCGGACAGCGCGTCCAGGAAGCCGGGGTCGTCGTCCTTGCCGTCCTGGTCGACCGGGGTCTCGGTGAGGATGAGGGAGATGGTCGCCAGGGTGGTGCGGTCCTTGAGGGAGGACTGACGGGCGAGCAGGGACTCCAGATCGGCCTGACGCCGGCTCAGCTCGCCCTCCAGGGTGACGACGTCGCTGAGCCGCTCGGCCTGGTCCATCAGGTCACGGATACGGTTCACGCTGGCCCGCTGCGTCTGGATACGGCTCTCGACGTCCACCACCTGCTCGGTGACGTCCTCCGCCTTGGTGGAGCGGTCGAGGAGCTTGCCCGAGCCGACGCCCTCCAGGTCGCCCAGGACGGCGTCGTAGCGGTCCGCGGGCACGCGCAGGGTGACCTCGGTGTACTCGGCGTCGTCCTCGTCCCGGCTGGTGTGCTCCTCGCCGACATGGCCGCCCGCGCCCTCGATCGCCGAGCGGGCCTCCCGCAGCGCCTTGGGCACGTCCTTGACCTGCACGGTGAGGGAGGCGGTCCGGATGACATGGCTCGCCGGGAGATCGTCCCCCGACTCCTCCCCGTCACTGGGGTCGGCTTTCTGCCCGCCCGCGTCGGCCTCGACCGCCCCGGGCGCCCCCTCGGCCGCCGCCTTGTCGTCGGCGTCCGCTCGCGCGCCCGCGGCGGCGTCCTTGGCCGAACTCGCCCCCATGTCGTTGGCGCCGCACCCGGCGATCCCGAGCGAGGCGGCGAGCAGGACGCCCGCCAGCAGCCGGACCGGGCGCCGCGCGGAGCGCCGTACGGCGGCGTTGGTGGGCCGGGTGTGAAGTGTGCGCATGTGCGCCCCCCAGGGTCGTGACGATCGGACGCTTCTTCGACGCCGGGACGGGCCCATACGTTTGACCCGGCCGGTCCCGATGCGGTCACGGTCGGGACTCGGGCCGGGCACGCCCCCTTCCCGCGGGGCGGCGGCCGGGTCTGAGAGGCTGGGGCCATGAGCACAGCAGCAGCCCCCGGCAGCAGGCACGTCGTCGTCATCGGGGCCGGCATCGCCGGGCTCGCCGCCGCGCACCGGCTGCTGGACCGAGGCGCGAGAGTCACCGTCCTGGAGGCGGCGGACCGGGTCGGCGGCAAGCTGCTCGCCGGGCGGATCGCCGGGGTCCGGGTCGACCTGGGCGCCGAGTCGCTGCTCGCCCGGCGCCCCGAGGCGGTCGGACTGGCCCGTGAGGTGGGGCTCGCCGACCGGCTCCAGCCGCCCGCCACCGCGTCCGCGTCACTGTGGACCCGCGGCACGCTCCGCCCGATGCCCAAGGGACATGTGATGGGCGTGCCGGGAACGGCCGAGGCGGTCGCCGGGGTGCTGTCCGAGGAGGGCCTGCGGCGGATCGCGCGGGACGCCGAACTCCCGCGCACGGAGGTCGGGGAGGACGTGGCGGTCGGGGAGTTCGTGGCCGCCCGGGTCGGGCGCGAGGTCGTCGACCGGCTGGTGGAGCCGCTCCTCGGCGGGGTCTACGCCGGGGACGCCTACCGTCTCTCGATGCGCTCCGCCGTCCCCCAGCTGTTCGAGGCGGCGCAGACCCACACCTCGCTGACCGAGGCGGTCCGCGCGATCCAGGCGAGAGCGGCGGGCGCCGCCACCACCGGGCCGGTGTTCATGGGCATCGAGGGCGGTGTCGGCACGCTGCCGCTCGCGGTGGCCGCGTCGGTGCGTGCCCGGGGCGGCGAGATCGTCACCGGCACCGCCGTGACCGGGCTGCGGCGGGAGCCGGACGGCTGGCGGGTCGTCGCCGGGGACCGGGCGCCGCGCGCGGACGCCGTGGTGGTGGCCCTGCCCGCGCCCGCCGCCGCCGGGCTGCTGCGCGCCGAGGCCCCGGCCGCCGCCGCCGACCTCACGGCCGTCGCGTACGCCTCGATGGCGCTGATCACCCTGGCCTACCGCCGCGCGGACGTCCGGCTGCCCGAGGGCAGCGGCTTCCTCGTCCCGCCGGTCGACGGCCACACCATCAAGGCGTCGACGTTCGCCTCCCAGAAATGGGGCTGGATCGCCGCCGAGGACCCGGACACCGTCGTGCTGCGCGCCTCGGTCGGACGGTACGGCGAGGCGGAGATCCTCGCCCGGCCCGACGCCGACCTGGTGGCCGTCGCCCGGCACGATCTGCGGGCCGCCACCGGCCTCACCGCCGACCCGGTGGACACGGCCGTGACCCGCTGGCAGGACGGGCTGCCCCAGTACCCCGTCGGCCATCACGCCCGGGTGGCCCGTATCCGCGAGGGGATCGCCGCGCTCCCCGGGCTCGCCGTGTGCGGCGCGGTCTACGACGGGGTCGGCGTCCCGGCCTGCGTCGCCAGCGCGTACGCGGCCGTGGACGCGCTGGACGGCGACGACCGGGCCGTGCGGCGGCTCACCGAGGCCCCGGTGCAGAGCCTGCACGGCGGAGCGGGAGAATAGCCGCATGAGTGACGACGCCCCCACCACCGACCGGATTCCGAACAAGGGCAAGCTGGCGAAGGACCTCAACGAGGTCATCCGCTACACGCTGTGGTCCGTCTTCCAGCTGAAGGACGCCCTGCCCGAGGACCGCGCGGGGTACGCCGAAGAGGTGCAGGAGCTGTTCGACCAGCTCGCCGCCAAGGACATCACCGTGCGCGGCACCTACGACGTCTCCGGACTGCGGGCCGACGCCGACCTGATGATCTGGTGGCACGCCGAGACCGCCGACCAGCTCCAGGAGGCGTACAACCTGTTCCGCCGTACCCGGCTCGGCAGGGCGCTGACCCCGGTGTGGTCGAACATGGCGCTGCACCGGCCCGCCGAGTTCAACCGCTCGCACATCCCGGCGTTCCTGGCCGACGAGAACCCGCGCGACTACGTCAGCGTGTACCCGTTCGTGCGCTCCTACGACTGGTACTTGCTGCCCGACGAGGACCGCCGCCGGATGCTCGCCGACCACGGCAAGATGGCCCGCGGCTACCCCGACGTCCGGGCCAACACGGTGGCCTCGTTCTCGCTCGGCGACTACGAGTGGATGCTCGCCTTCGAGGCCGACGAACTGCACCGGATCGTCGACCTCATGCGCCATCTGCGCGCCTCCGAGGCCCGCCGTCACGTCCGCGAGGAGGTCCCGTTCTACACGGGCCGCCGCAAGTCGGTCGCGGACCTGGTGGCCGGGCTCGCCTGAGCGCTACTTCGCGCCGCCGGGGCGGGGCTCGGGGTGCGGCGCGCACGCAGCGCGCCGCACCGGGAGCCGCCCCTCCAGCAGATACGCGTCGACATGTCCGTTGACGCAGGCGTTGGGCCCGCCGACCAGCCCGTGCGAGCCCGCGTCCCGCTCGGTCACCAGCACCGCCCCCGACAGCCGCCGCTGCAACTCCAGCGCCCCCTCGTAGGGCGCGGCGGCGTCCCGCTCGGCGGCCACGATCAGCGTCGGCGGCAGCTCACCGGGCCCGGTCCGCACATCCACCGGTGTCTGCCGGGGCCCCGCCCAGTACGCGCACGGCAGGTTCAGCCACACGTTGTCCCAGGTCTCGAACGGCGCCACCCGCGCCAGCCGGGTGTTGTCCCGGTCCCACACCGCGAAGTCCGTCGGCCAGGGAGCGTCGTTGCACTCCACGGCCGTGTAGACCGCCTTGGCGTTCTCCGCCTCCGCCGCCGCCTCCTCGACCGGCGCCGCGATGTCGACCAGCGGCTGCGGATCGCCCTTCAGATACGCCGACAGCGCCTCGGCCCGGTACGGCCAGTGGTCGTCGTAGTACCCGGCCTCCAGGAACATCCCCTGGAGCTGTCCGGGCCCCACCTTCCCGCCCGCCGGTTCGGCCGCCAGCCGGGTCCGCGCCCGCTCGTAGCCCGCCTGCACCGCGTCCGCCGTGGCCCCGAGGCCGTACACCGTGTCGTGCCGGGCGGCCCACGCCTTGAAGTCGGCCCAGCGGCCCTCGAACGCGGCGGACTGGGCGAGGTTGTTGCGGTACCAGACACTCGCCGGGTCGGGGTCGACGGCCGAGTCGAACACCATCCGCCGCACATGCGAGGGGAACAGCGTGGCGTACACCGCCCCGAAGTAGGTGCCGTACGACGACCCCATGAAGGTCAGCTTCTGCTCGCCCAGCGCGGCGCGGATCACATCGAGGTCGCGGGCGTTGTTGAGCGAGTGGTAGTGCCGCAGGGCGCTCCCGGACCGCTCGGCACAGCCCCGCGCGTACGCCGTGGCCTCGGCGACCCGCTCCCTCTTGTACGCCGCCGACGGGCGGGCCGGTGACTGGCTCGGCCCCTTGAAGAACCGCGCCGGGTCCTGGCAGGACAGCGGCGCCGAACCGCCCACACCGCGCGGGTCGTAGCCGACCAGGTCGTAGGCGGCGCCGATGCGCTTCCACTCCGGGAGCAGCCCGATCAGCGGGAAGTAACGGCCGGAACCGCCGGGTCCGCCGGGGTTGTAGACCAGCGCGCCCTGCCGCGGCACCTTGCGCTTGCTGTTGCCGGGGTCGGTGTGGGTGGCCTTGACCCGGCTGACGGCCAGCTTCAGCCGGGCGCCGGTGGGGTGGGCGTAGTCCAGCGGGACCGTGACCGTGCCGCACTCCATGGCGCCGGGCAGGTCCTCGGCGTCGGCGCAGGGTCCGAAGGCGACACCGGCCGCGCGGGCGCGCTCGGCGGCGATCCGGGTGCCGTGCGCCTCGACCGCGCCGGGAAGCCCGGGAGCGGCGCCCGCCGGGACCGCGGTCAGCGCGGAGAGCAGCAAGGACCCGGCGGCCGAGAGGAGAGCGGCGGCTCGCATACGAGGTATCCCTTCGGAGCGTGCGCGGACGCACGATGGCGACATAAGGGATGTTTCGTGCGGGGGTGGGGGAAGGCAAGCACCGGAGGGGGCGTGGCGCGGCGGGCACTCCGATGCGTTCGCACTCCGTGGTGTTGCGGGGGGCTCGGCTCTCGCTTGTCGGCCGTCACCGGTGGGGTGGGAGGCCGGTCAGGGGCGTGATGGGGCCCGTCAGGTGTCGGGGTCGGCGTCCCATGGAGCCGCGGCCCGGGGGGACGCTCCCGTCAGGCGTCAGGCGTCAGGCGTCAGGCGTCACGCGTCGGGGTCGGCGTCCCATGGGGCGCGGTCCCGGTGGGCGAAGGCCGCCCTCAGGTCCGGTTCGCCCACCGCGTGCACCCCGAGCACGGCCACCGACGTCAGGAACGCGCGGTCGTCCCCGGCGCCACCGCGTCCGCCGTGCCGGGCCAGCCCGCCGATCAGCCGCTGCCCGGCGGGCGAGGCCCAGCGCGAGTACGGATGGACCTCGATCCGGGCGAGGACCAGACAGCTCAGGGTGAGGGCCAGCGGCAGCGCGAACCACAGCGCCACCAGATGGCGGGGCAGCTCCGTCGGTGTCGGCATCAGCAGCGCGACGGCGCCCAGCGCCGCCACCAGCACCGCCGCGCCCCGCACCTGCCGTACCCCCGCCGCGACCGGCGACCCGGTGCCGTCCGGCATCGCGAGCCCCGCCCGCACCAAGGCGTCGGCCAGCCCGCGCACCGGGTCGGCGGCGGCCGTGGCGCTGCGCACCGGCGCTATCGGGGACTGTCCCTCGGGCCCGATCGCGCCGATCACCGTGCGCTCCATCTCGTCCCGCCCGCGCGGATCGACGACGGTCGCCCAACCGGTGCGGGCCAGCAGCAGCCGCCGCTGGCGGGCCATCGACACCAGGGTCAGTTCGGCGACCCGCCCGGGACCGCCGGACAGGAACGCCGCCTCGTACAGCGTCAGGTCGCGCCCGCGCCCGGCGCCCGGGTCGGGCGCCGCCGCGCGGACGGCGGCCAGGCACAGCCGGGTGCACGCCACACCGGCGACGGCCCAGGCCAGGAGCAGGAGAACCACCCAGAACATGCCGCGTTTGTATGACAAGAGGAGGCGAAACGCCATGCCTTGTTCACCATCCGGACGGAGCGTTGCGCGTATGTGACGTTCCGGCGGACGGGAGGGACGACAGTGGCCCGGGAGCCACCGGGACGGTCAGCGGCGCAGCAGCACCCGCCGGGTGGCCCGCGCGAACCGGGCGCCCGGCCGGGCGGACCGCGGCGCCGGACCCGACCGGTCCAGCAGCCACTCCCGCAACTCCCCCCGTACCCGCCCGTCCACGTCCTGCCCGTCCCGCAGCACCTGCCGGACGAAGTCCAGCGCGTCCCGCCGGTAGCCGCCCGCCATCGGACGGCGGTGCGCGTACGCCAGGAACGCCCCCCGGTACCCGCCCCCGAGGATGCGGGGCAGTTCGGGCGCGACCTTGGCCACCACGTCCGCCCGCTTCCCGGCGAGCGCCCGGGACTGCACCCGCAGCCGGGCCCGGTCGAACCCCTCGGGCGCCGGGGTCCCGGCGACCAGCGCGGACAGCAGCGCGGCTTGGGCCAGCCCGATGCGCTGCCGGGGTCCGTCGACCCCGGGTATCTCCCCGGCGTCCCGTGCCGCCGGGCCGGTGGTCGGCGTCGGCGTCGGGGTCCCGCGTCGTCTGGCGTGTCCCCGGGCGAGTGCCGTCCGGACGGCCATCAGTTCCCGTTCCAGCTCCCGTGGGGCCGGGAAGTCGTCGTCCCGCTCCAGCAGCACACCGGGCGGGTCGATCCGGGACGTGAGATCCGTGAGCAGATCGAGGACCGGCCGGGACACCGGGTGGGCGTGGCTGTCGTGCCAGACGCCGTCCCGCTCGACGCCACCGGCCACATGGACGTACGCGAGCGCCTCCAGGGGCAGTTCGGCGAGCGCCTTCGCCGGATCGGCGCCGCTGTTGACCCGGTTGGTGTGCAGATTCGCCACATCGATCAGCAGCCGTACGCCGGTCCGGTCGGCGAGGTCGTACAGGAACTGTCCCTCCGTCATCTCGTCGCCCGGCCAGGACAGCAGGGCGGCGATGTTCTCGACGGCGAGCGGCACGGGCAGCGCGTCCTGGGCGATCCGTACATTGGCGCACAGCACGTCCAGCGCGTCCCGGGTGCGCGGCACCGGCAGCAGATGACCCGCCTCCAGCGGCGGCGACGCGGTGAGCGCCCCGCCCGCCCGGACGAACGCGATGTGCTCGGTGACCAGCGGCGCCCCCAGCGCCGCCACCCGCTCGGCGAGCGCCGCGAGCCGCCCGGCGTCGGGCGGCTCGGCCCCGCCCAGCCCCAGCGACACCCCGTGCGGGACGACGGTCACCCCCCGCCCGCGCAACCGCTCCAGCGACGCGGGCAGATGCCCCGGGCACACGTTCTCCGCGACGACCTCCACCCAGTCGATGCCGGGCATCTGCTCCACGGCGTCCGCGATCTCCGGCCGCCACCCGATCCCCGTCCCCAGTGCCCGTGCCGTTCCCCGCGCGATCCTCTCCGCCTGTGCTGTCCCCATGTCCCCCTCCTCCTACGGCCCTGCTACAGCCTCTCCACGTACCTCACGATCCCGGTGAGACGGGGTATGGCCCCGCCGGAGCGCGGCGAACCCCCTAAGGCGGTCGTTCAGAGCAACATTTGAGGTTCGCGCCCCCGTGAGATCCGCGCGCCGATCACCGTCACGACCGCGCTGACCAGCGGAAAACCGGTCGAGTCCGGGTCGCGGGAGTGGTGGAATGCCGCCATGCAGCCGCCGTACACCGAGCCCGCCGCCGTCGACCGGGGTTCCTACCCGGACACCGTGACCCCGTGGGAGGACCCCGACTGGCGGGCGACCGCCCTCGCCTGGGCGCACCGGGAACTGGCCGCCGCCGGACGCCCCGCGGCGGGGGAGTGGCGGGTACGGCTGCGGCCCTGGTCGGTGCTCGTCCGGTTCACCGTCGCCGACGGCGGGACCGTGTGGTTCAAGGCCAACCCGCCCGCGAGCGCCTTCGAGGCCGCCCTCGGACAGGCGCTGGCCCGCTGGGTCCCCGGCCAGGTGCTGACCCCGCTCGCCGTACACACCGCGCACGGCTGGTCCCTGCTCCCCGACGGCGGCGACGACCTCCGTACGCTGCTCGCCCGCGAGCCCGTCGACCCGCGCGCCTGGGAGGCGCCGCTGACCCAGTACGCCACGCTGCAACGCGCGCTGGTCCCGCACGCCGACGCCGTCGCACGGCTCGGTGTCCCCGAGGCCCGCACCGCCGACCTGACCGCGTTGTTCGACCGGCTCGTCGACGCCGACACCGCGCTGACGCCCGAGGACCGGGCCCGGCTGGGGGCGCTGCGGCCCCGGCTCGCCGAGGGATGTGCCGAACTCGCCGCCCTCGGCCTCCGCGACACCCTCGACCACGCCGATCTCCACGAGGGCCAGATGTTCCGGCCCCGCCCCGGCCGGTTCGTCTTCTTCGACTGGGGCGACGCCCTCGTCACCCACCCGCTGTGCAGCTTCCTCGTCCCCGCCCGCCAGGCCGTCGAGCGGTACGGCCCCGGCGTCCTGCCCCGGCTGCGGGACGCCTACCTGGAGCCCTGGACCGGGGCCGGGCCCGGCCGGGCGGAACTGCGGCACGCCCTGCGCACCGCCACCCGGCTCGCCGCGCTGGGCCGCGCGTCCGCCTGGGGCAGGCTCTTCCCCGGCGCCCGCACCGGCGCGGCCGGCCCCACCGAGACGGCCGCCTCCCTGCGGGAACTCCTCACCGAGCCGTGGGAATGGCCCGCCTGACCGGACGCCCGGACGCCGGGATGGCGGCGGGGTAGGTGGAGGGGCGGGGTCTGGAGGGCGGCGGGGGTCAGTGGAGCGCCAGGTGATGACGAGGGGTCCGGACGGCGGAGTCGGTCAGCGGAGCGCCGGGTGGTCCGCGATCACCGTGCAGGAATTCGGGGCGATCTCCGTGAACCCCGCGTCCCGTACCACCGGCAGCCCGCTCGCCGTCAGGGTCCGCCACTCGGCCGGGTCCGCCGTGCGCACCGCCAGCGGGAAACCGGCCTCGCGCCAGGCCGTGCGCTCCTCGTCCGACAGCTCCCACCAGGCGAGTTGGGCGCCGTGGCCCGCCTGCGCCATCGCCTTGCCCGCCGACATCTCCACCTCCGGGCTCAGCCACAGCACCGGCGCGTCCCGGTCGGCGGCGGCCGGGGGCTCCGGGTCGTCCAGATCGGTGCCGGACACCTGGAGCCGGGCCAGGTCCTTGGGCCAGCCGTCCAGCGGGACGGGCGGGAAGACCCGTACCTCCGCCGCCTTCCCGGCGACCGTGATGCCGGGCAGCGCCTCGGCGCGGCGCCACTCCGCGCCCCGGGCCCGGCGCACCACCTTGCGGATACGGGCGTCCTGCCAGTCCCGCATGGTCTGCGCCCACTCGCCGTCGCCGGTCGAGCGCGGGTCGCTCAGCATCACCAGCACCGCGCGGGCCGCCGTCTCCAGCGCGTCCGTGCGCGGCGGGGGCGCGTCCCGCTCGATCCGCACGACCAGCGGCAGCACGAACTGCCGTGCCGTGTCCCGGTCACCGGTCTCGGGCTGAAAAGGGCTCTCGCTCACGGACCGCAGGGTACGTGACCGGCGCCGGGCCGCACTCCGTCAGCCCGAGCACGCCGTGCGCTGCGCCTCCTGCCACTCGCACACCGGGCACAGGGTGACGCCCCGGTACGCCTCCGGGTACTCCGTGGGCTCCCGGCACAGCACACACTCGGCGTACGGCGGGCCGTCGGCCCTCGGGGGCCGGGTCGCGTCGATGAGGCAGTAGTCACGGTCGTCGCCGCCGGGGCCGTCGTCCTCGCTCATCCCTCCAGCGTAGGCGGCCAGGAACGGTCAGGAGCGGCCCGAGGTGTTCCCGATCAGCTCCGACACCTTCACGAACCGGAAGCCCTTGGCCCGTAGCTCGGGCACGATCGTCCGGATCGCCCGCTCGGTCACCGGGGCCGCGCTGCGGGTGCAGTGCAGCACCACCACCGACCCGGGCCGCACCCCGTCCAGCACCTGCCGGGCCACCGGGTCCGCGTCCGTCGCGAACGCGTCACCGCTCACCACGTCCCACTGGACCGCCGTGACGCCGGTCGCGCTCAGCGCGCGCAGCGCCCGCTGGTCGTAGCAGCCGCCGGGGAAGCGGAAGTACGGCATCGGACGCTCCACGCCCGCCGCGCGGAACGCCGCGAACGCGCGCTCCACGTCCGCGGCCATCCGGTCCGGCGCCACCGTCGGCAGCCCGTAGCAGTCGCCGGTGAAGGCGTAGTGGCTGTAGGAGTGGTTGGCCACCTCGAACAGCGGGTCCCGGCCGATCGCGCGGGCCTGTGCCGGGTACTCCTCGGCCCAGCGGCCGGTCATGAACACCGTCGACGGCACCTTGAGGCGGCGCAGGGTGGTGATCAGTTCCGGGTTGTCGAAGTGCTCGCCGGAGGCCGCGCGGGGGCCTTGATCGGCGGTCATGTCGGCGTCGAAGGTGAGGGCGACGGTCTTGTCACGACTCTGGGCGGCGCTCTCGAAGACCGGCGTCACACCGCCGGGGCCGGGCGCGAGGGTCGGCGGACGGGAGACGGCGGCGGCGGAGGGGGCGGCGGACGTCTTCGGGGCACGCTCGGCGGGACCGGTGCCGCAGGCGGCGAGGGAGGACAGCGCGGCGGCGGCGAGAACACCGGCCACGAGGGGACGTCGTACACGTCGGGCGGAGAGGATCACCTGACGAACGTAACTATACAAATACGACAAGCTGCGCATTGTGTGCGCGGGGGGAGGTGAGGTCGGGGGGTGGTGGGGCTGATCGGGCTAACGGGCGTGTGAGAGGGCCAGAAGGGGGCTTTACCGGCAGCCCCCCGTGCTCATGGCTTCAGCGGGTCGTCCGGGGCTTCCACGGCGTCCGGTACCGGGGGTACCGGGGACATCGCGGGCGGAGCCGGGGGCTCGCCCAGGGTCTCCAGGAGGCCGTTCGGGGACTCCGTCGGCTGGTCCGGCGTCGGGTCCGGCGTCGGCGGTTCCAGGCGCCGCCGCCTCGGCTCAGGGGCGTCCGCGGGCTGCTGGGCCTTCTCCAGGAACCGCAGCAGCTCCACCGGGAACGGCAGGACCAGAGTCGAGTTCTTCTCCGCCGCCACCGCGACCACCGTCTGGAGCAGCCGGAGCTGGAGCGCCGACGGGGTGGCCTCCATCTGCTGGGCGGCCTCGGCGAGCTTCTTCGACGCCTGGAGTTCGGCGTCCGCGTTGATCACCCGGGCCCGGCGCTCACGGTCGGCCTCCGCCTGGCGGGCCATGGACCGCTTCATCGTCTCCGGCAGGGAGACGTCCTTGATCTCGACCCGGTCGATCTGCACTCCCCAGCCGACGGCCGGGCTGTCGATCATCAGCTCCAGGCCCTGGTTGAGCTTCTCCCGGTTCGAGAGGAGGTCGTCCAGCTCGCTCTTGCCGATGATCGACCGCAGCGAGGTCTGGGCCATCTGCGACACCGCGAACTTGTAGTCCTCGACGGTGATCAGCGCGCTCGGCGCGTCGACGACCTTGAAGTAGACCACCGCGTCCACCCGCACGGTGACGTTGTCCCGGGTGATGCCCTCCTGGGCCGGGATCGGCATGGTCACGATCTGCATGTTCATCCGGTGCAGCCGGTCCACGAACGGGACGATCATCGTCAGTCCGGGGCCCCGCACCTCGCCGTTCAGCCGGCCGAGGCGCAGCACCACACCGCGTTCGAACTGCTTGACGACCCGGGCTGCCGCGGCCAGGTACACCACGCCGACCGAGCCGAGGACCACGAGCGTCACCAGGAGTGCTTCGAGCATCTCGACCTCCTCGCACAGAGGTCCGTTTTCGCCGTCTCTTCCACGATATGCCCGAGGAGCGGGAATCAGGGAAACCGATGTCCGGCCCGGCGCCGCGCGGGCCCCGGGCCGGACACCTCAGACGTCAGCGCGCACTCACTGCGCCGTCATCCGCACCGGCTCCGTCCCGGCGGCGCTGTGCCGCTCCGCCCAGTTCTCCAGGGCCGTACGACAGGCGTGGTCCAGGTGGTGCAGTCCGGAGAGGTCCAGTTCCACGGGGCGGTCCTGGGGGAGCGCCTCCAGACTGTCGAGGATCTTCGGCAGCCGCAGGAAGGTCGCGTTGCCCGACAGATACGCCTGGACCGGTCCGGCGCCCTTGTCGATGATCTCCAGCTTGAGGTGGGACGCCTCCCAGGCGGTCTTGGCCACGGACAGCGCCAGACCGATGAGCACGCCCTCGAACATGTTCACGGCGACGATCGACACCGCCGTGACCACCAGGATCAGCGCCTCCCCGCGGTGCTCCCGCCACAGCGCCCCGAGCTGGCGGAACGGGATCAGCTTCCAGCCGGCGTGCACCAGCACACCGGCCAGGGCGGGTATGGGAATCAGCGCGAGGGCGCCCGGCAGCAGCGCGGCGAACAGCAGCAGCCAGACGCCGTGCAGCACCCGGGACGCCTTGGTCTTCGCGCCCGCCTGCACATTGGCGGAACTGCGCACGATGACAGCCGTCATGGGCAGCGCGCCCAGCGCCCCGCACACGGCGTTGCCCGCGCCCTGGGCCATCAGCTCCTGGTCGTAGCGGGTGCGCGGCCCGTCGTGCAGCCGGTCCACCGCCGCCGCGCTGAACAGGCTCTCGGCGGAGGCGATCAGGGTGAAGGCGAGGACCGTGCCGAGGATCGCCGGGGTGGCGAGGCCGCCCAGCGCGTCCAGACCGGGCGGCTGGACGGAGTCCAGCAGACCTTGGATCTCGACCGTGGCCACGGACAGGTCCAGTACCAGCGTGACCAGCGTCGCGAGCAGGACGGCGGCGAGCGCGCCCGGCACGGCACGCGCCTTCGCCGGGGCGTGCCGCCACAGCGCCAGCACGGCCACGGTGCCCGCGCCGACGGCGAGCGAGGCCAGGGCGGTGGTGTCGCCCAGCGCCTCGACCAGGGCCCCCGGGAGGCCGGTCAGCTTGTCCAGGCCGGAGACCGGGGCGGACATCCCGGCCGCCGCGTAGAGCTGTCCGGCGATGATCACCAGGCCGATCCCGGCGAGCATGCCCTCCACGACGGAGACCGAGATGGCCCGGAACCAGCGCCCCAGCCTCAGGGCGCCCATCAGCAGCTGGAGCAGGCCCGCCGCGAGCACGATCGCGCCGAGCGCCGCCAGCCCGAACTCCTGGACGGCTTCGAAGACCAGCACGGTCAGGCCCGCCGCCGGGCCCGACACCTGGAGGCTGCTGCCACGCATCAGACCGGTGACGACGCCGCCCACGATGCCGGTGATCAGGCCGAGTTCGGCCGGGACACCGGAGGCGACGGCGACGCCCACGCACAGCGGCAGCGCGACGAGGAACACGACCAGCGAGGCCGCGAAGTCCTGCTTGAGGAACGGGTACTTGTGCGGACCGGAGGCCCGCTCGGGGTGAGGGTGTGGGTTCATGGCAGGGATCACAGCGCCTCGAAGCCGTCGGTGTCCGCGCGGTGGGCCCGCACGGCACCGGTGTGCACCTCGTAGTACCAGCCGTGCAGCGTCAGCCGGCCGTCGGCCAGCCCGCGCTCCACACACGGGTAGGACCGCAACCGCAGCAACTGCGCCAGCACATGGTGCTGTACGGCGGCGGCGACGGTGGGGTCGGCGGGGTCGTCGGAGCGGGGTTCGCCCGCGGCGTGGCCCAGCCAGTCGCGTACGGCGGGCACGGCGTCGAGGTCGTCGCCGCGCACCAGGGCGCCGACGGCGCCGCAGTGGGAGTGGCCGCACACCACGATGTCCTGAACGCCGAGCACCTGGACCGCGTACTCGATGGTGGCCGCTTCGCCGGTGGGCTGCAGCGAGGCGTACGGCGGGACGATGTTGCCCGCGGTGCGCAGCTCGAACAGCTCGCCGGGGCGGGCGCCCGTGATCAGGGCCGGGACGACCCGGGAGTCGGAGCAGGTGATGAACAGCACCTGGGGGGACTGGCCTTCGGCCAGCGGGGCGAACTCCTCAGGGCGTTGTCCGAACGAACGGGCGTTGTCGATGAGGGGCTGCATAGGTCGTGTCTCCTCCTGGCGCGGCTTGGGGGGTTCGCGCGTGGGGCTCGTGGGTCGGGGAAAAGAGGGGGCCGTCCGCCGTCGCCCTCGCACAGGGCGGAGTGAGCGGGAGCGCCCCTCCGGGCCGGTGAGCGGGGACGGGTCGGAACGAGTCCGCGCTCAGCGGCTGAGCACCAGGTGGTGGCCGGGATCCGACGCGACGCGGCGTCCGGCCGGGTCAGCTATCTCGATATGGGCGACGGTCTCGACGAGCCGTCGGGCCCGGCGCCGGACGCCGGTGCCGGATCGATCCTCCGAGGGCGGCGGATGACGTCGGCGTCAGCCGTGGTGCTCCGGGCGTACCGGGGGCCGAGCTGAGCGCTGGCCTTGGGTTGACGGAGTGTGTACACGGTCGCGAACGGTGACGCCGACGCGTGGAGCCGCCGGGGGCGTGACAGGACGGACCGGGGCGGCTGCGCCGTCCGAACCGTCGTACCTCGCATCTTGTGCTCCCTTGCGCGCCTCATACATGGCTCAACTATTGGTCAACAGTTGGTCAAGAAACACGTTAACGCGGCAAAGTTGTTTGCAGGGTTAACTCGACGTTTCGAGTGGGAGAGAGCCTCAAAAGTGCGGGTCGGCTGGCGCGAACCCGCCTTTGATCGCGTGTCGCGGGCGGGGCGCCCTGGGCCGGAACCCGGGATGTCAGGCGGTTTCGGTGAGGGGGCGCGCCTCGCGGGCCAGCGCGGTGAGCCGGGAGATCGCCCGGAAATACTTCTTGCGGTAACCGCCGTTCAGCATCTCGTCGTCGAACAGCCGGTCGAACGGCACGCCCGACGCCAGCACCGGGACCTCACGGTCGTACAGACGGTCGGCGAGTACCACCAGCCGCAGCGCGGTCGACTGGTCGGGGACCGGGCGCACATCCGTGAGGCACACCGCCGTCAGACCGTCCGTCAGCGCGCCGTAGCGGCTGGGGTGCACCCGCGCCAGATGGTCCAGCAGATCCGGGAAGGCGTCGAGCGAGGCCCCGGGGGTGGCCCGCGCGGTCGCCGTCACGACCGCGTCGGAGTACGGCGCCGGCGCCTCGGGCAGCCCGCGGTGGCGGTAGTCCTCGCCGTCGATGCGCAGGGCGCGGAAGTGCGCGGACAGGCCCTGGATCTCGCGCAGGAAGTCGACGGCGGCGAACCGGCCCTCACCGAGCTTGCCCGGCAGTGTGTTCGAGGTGGCGGCGAGCGCGACGCCCGCCTCGACCAGCCTGGCGAGCAGACTGGAGACCAGGACGGTGTCGCCCGGGTCGTCGAGTTCGAACTCGTCGATGCAGAGGAGGCGGTGGCCGGACAGGGTCCGCACGGTCTGCTGGAAGCCCAGCGCGCCCACCAGGTTGGTCAGCTCCACGAACGTGCCGAACGCCTTGCGGTCCGGTGCGGCCGGGGTGGCGTGCCACAGGGAGGCCAGGAGGTGCGTCTTGCCTACGCCGTAGCCGCCGTCCAGATAGACGCCGCGCGGGCCGGTGGGCGCCTTCGGTGCCTTCTGGGCCCTCTGCGCCTTCGTCCGGCCGAAGCCGAGGAAGCCGCGGCGGGGGCCGCCCGAGCCGCCCGGCGCCCCGGTGAGTCCGGCCGCGAACCCCTCCAGCACCCGGACCGCCTCGGTCTGGCTGGGCTGGCCCGGGTCGGGGAGATAGGTGGCGAACCGCACCGAGTCGAAGCGGGGCGGCGGCACCATCTCGGCGACCAGTCGCTCCGCGGGGACACGGGGCTCACGGGCGCACAGGGACAGCGGGGCCGCGTCGGCTATCTGGCCGGAGCCAGCGCCGGGGCCGGGGGCGGCGGGGGAGGACGACACGGTTCACCATGGTAGGCGGCATGGAACACTGCACGACATGCGACGCCTGTTCCCTGTGACCGACCAGACAACGACCGCCCCGAAGGGCGGCGCCCCCGGACAGGGGGAGGGCCGACAGGGGGACGCCGGGCAGGGGGACGCCGGGGGGACCGGCGAGTGGAGCCTCGACGCGCTCGCCGACGCGTACGCCTATCCGGAGGACATGGGCGGCACGGGGGGTACCGGTGGTGCGGGCGATATCGGCGGTACGGGCGGTACCCGTGGCGCGGGTGGTCGGGCCTGGCTGCGGGCCAACATGGTGTCCACCCTCGACGGCGCCGCCCACCACGGCGGCCGGTCCCAGCCCCTGTCCCACCCGGCGGACATGCGGATCTTCGGCACCCTGCGGGCGCTCGCGGATGCCGTGGTCGTCGGCGCAGAAACGGTACGTCAGGAGCAGTACCGGCCGACTCGCGCCCGGAGCGGGTTCGCGGCCCGGCGGGCGGCGGCCGGACAGGCGCCGGTGGCCGCCGTCGCGGTGGTCTCGGCCGGTCTCGACCTGGACTTCTCACAGCCGCTGTTCACCGCGCCGCTGGTGCCGACGCTGGTGCTGACCGGCGCCGCCGCGCCCGCCGACCGGATCGCGGCGGCCGAGCGCGCGGGGGCCCGCGTGGTGATCGCCGGTACCGGTGCCGGGGTGGAGCCCGCGCGGGTGGTGGCGACGCTGGCCGACCTGGGGTACCGGCGGCTGCTGACCGAGGGCGGGCCGCGGCTGCTGGGGCAGTTCGTGGCGGCCGGGGTCCTGGACGAGCTGTGTCTGACCCTTGCGCCGCTGCTCACCGCGGGGGGTGCGGAGCGGATCGCGGGCGGGCCGGAGGTGCGCGTTCCGGCCCGCTTCGAACTGGTGTCCCTGCTGGAGGAGGCCGGGTATGTGTTCGGGCGCTACCGTCGGCCGTAAATCAGCGGAATCTGCCGTTCCGTTTAGCTTCGGGTGGGCACACTAGACACGCAGTGCCCGTGCGAGCGCGGGGCAGGATGGTTTCCGCAGGGCCCGGAACGGCCCACGCAGGACGGAGGGCTTCGAGCCCTCGAACAGAAGGGGCGTCTGGTGTTCACAAGCGTTTTGATGATCGAGAAGGCCCTGACGTCCGCCGACGTGGAGTTCGTCACGACCCTGCACGGGGACGAGCCGGTCGCCTTCCATGTGCTGCTCCAGCCGCGGGGGGACCAGGCGGACCGGCTGCTGCGGGCCATCGACGACCTCGCGCTCGGCGAGCTGGACGAGGCGGCGCGTGAGCGGGAGACGCCGGAGGGGGTGGACGCGCGGGGGGAGGGGCAGCAGGCGCTGGATGTCTCGCTCCAGGCGTTGCGGGCGTCCGGCAGTGCGGCGGAGGGGCGGCTGATCGAGGAGCATCCGCTGGATGAGTTGAAGCGGTTGGTGGATGAGGTGGGGGCGGATGAGGTGATCGTGCTGACCGATCCCCACTATGTGGAGGAGTTCTTTCATCGGGACTGGGCTTCTCGGGCTCGGCACAAGGTGGGGGTGCCGGTGTTGAAGTTGTTCTCGCACAGCAAGGTGTAGTGGGGGTTGGGGTTGGGTGTGTGTGCGGGTCGGTGGGGGCTTGTCGCGCAGTTCCCCGCGCCCCTGAGGGGTTGCCCTTACCGGCGGTGATGGGTGCGGCCGGTCAGGGGTCTTGTCTGCGGGTCGTGGGGGGTTGGTCGCGCAGTTCCACGCGCCCCTGAGGGGGTTGCCCGGCCCGGTGATATTCAGCTGTCCCAGTTCGGTGGTGTGGGGCGGGGTTGGGGGTGGGGGCTGGAATAGGGTGAAGGGGTTTTGGCAATCTGGTCCGCTTGAGTCTGGTCTTTGAGGAGTACACGCATGGCATCCGGCATCCCTCCCGCCATGGAACGGCCGCACTTCATCGGGATCGGTGGGGCCGGGATGTCCGGGATCGCGAAGATCCTCGCCCAGCGCGGTGCCGTCGTCGCCGGGAGCGATGCCAAGGAGTCGGCGACCGCCGAGGCGCTGCGCGGGCTCGGCGTGGTGGTGCACATCGGACACGCGGCCGGGCATCTCGCCGACGACGCCAGCTGTGTCGTCGTGTCCTCCGCGATCCGCGCCGACAACCCCGAGCTGGCCCGCGCCGCCGAGCTGGGCGTCCCGGTGGTGCACCGGTCCGACGCGCTCGCCGCGCTGATGGACGGGCTGCGCCCGATCGCCGTCGCCGGGACCCACGGCAAGACCACCACCACCTCGATGCTCGCCGTGTCCCTCACCGAGCTGGGCCTGAACCCGTCCTACGCCATCGGCGGCGACCTCGACGCCCCCGGCTCCAACGCCCTCCACGGCCCCGGAGACATCTTCGTGGCCGAGGCGGATGAAAGCGACCGGAGCTTCCACAAGTACGCCCCCACCGTCGCCGTCGTCCTCAATGTCGAGCTGGACCACCACGCGAACTACGCCTCGATGGAGGAGATCCACGACTCCTTCGTCACCTTCGTCGACCGGATCACCGACGGCGGCACGCTGGTGATCGCCGCCGACCAGGAGGGCGCCCGTGAGCTGACCCGCCGGGTCGCCGGGCGGGATGTGCGGGTGGTGACGTACGGGGAGTCCGCGGACGCGGACGTACGGATCACCTCGGTCGTCGCGCAGGGGCTGAAGAGCGAGGTCACCGTGCTGATCGACGGGACGGAGCTGACGTTCGCCGTGTCGGTGCCCGGCCGGCACTACGCGCACAACGCCGTCGCCGCGCTGGCCGCGGGCGTGGCGCTCGGGGTCCCCGCCGCGGAGCTGGCGACCGCGCTCGGCGCCTACACCGGGGTCAAGCGGCGGCTCCAGCTCAAGGGCGAGGCCGGGGGCGTCCAGGTGATCGACTCCTACGCCCACCACCCCACCGAGATGACCGCCGACCTGGAGGCCATGCGGTCGGCGGCCGGGGACGGCCGCATCCTGGTCCTCTTCCAGCCGCATCTGTTCTCCCGCACGCAGGAGCTGGGCAAGGAGATGGGCGACGCCCTCGCGCTCGCCGACGCCTCCGTCGTCCTGGACATCTACCCGGCCCGCGAGGACCCGCTGCCCGGGGTCACCAGCGCGCTGATCATCGAGGCCGCCCGCGCGGCGGGCGCGGACGTCACCGCCGTCCACGACAAGGACGAGGCCCCGGCGGTCCTGGCGGGAATGGCGAAGCCCGGCGATCTCGTTCTCACCATGGGCGCGGGCGATGTCACGGACCTGGGCCCGCACATCCTGGACCGGCTGCCGCGCTGACCCGCGGCGGGCCGGACACTTCGACACTTCGAGACTCTTCGAGAGTCGGACAAGGGGCTGAGAGCCATGTCGTACGACGTCGAGAAGCCGGACGAGCAGTGGCGCGAGGAACTGGCGCCGGCGGAGTACGCGGTGCTGCGCCAGGCCGGCACCGAGCCGGCGTTCACCGGTGAGTACACCGACACCAAGACGCAGGGCGTCTACTCCTGCCGGGCCTGTGGGGCCGAGCTGTTCACCTCCGACACCAAGTTCGAGTCGCACTGCGGCTGGCCGAGCTTCTTCGATCCGAAGGACACGGACGCCGTGGAGCTGATCGCCGACCGGTCGCACGGGATGGTGCGGACCGAGGTGCGGTGCGCCCGCTGCGGCTCGCATCTCGGACATGTGTTCGAGGGGGAGGGGTATCCGACCCCGACGGACCAGCGGTACTGCATCAACAGCATCTCGCTGCGGCTGACGCCGGACGCGTAAGCGTTCGTCGTGCCGGTTCGTCATGCCGATCCGTCGTGACAGGTATTCGTGACGGTTCGATGGGGGGCAGGTAACCCGGTCGTTACCCGCGCTCCCGCGCCCGCCTCCTACAGTGGTGCGCGTGGCGCGAACGTTCGAATCGTCGCAAGGGCCGGCGACCGCGGAGCCGACCGGTGCCGGCGCGTCCCGGGACACCGGGGCGCCGCCGCTCAGCGTGCTGCGCCCGGTCGCCGCACGCATCGGTACCACGCTGGACGAGGCGACCACCTGGGCGGAACTGACCCGGGAGGTCGCCGCGCAACTGGGGGCCGCGGCCGGGGTGCTGCGGGCCCACGAGCGGACCGGACCCGCCTACCAGGCGGTCGCCGGGAACGCCGAGGTGCTGCCCGAGCCGGGCGCGGTGCTGCCCGCCCCCGCCGAAGCCGCGCCCGCGCCCACCGGCCCCCGCGCGGTGCTGGTCGTGCCGGTCGCCGTGCACGGACACCGGTACGGGCTGCTGGTCTGTGCCCGCGAAGGGGCGCCTTTCGGACGCGGTGAGACGGAGGTGGCCGCCTTCCTCGCCGAAGGGGCCGCCGCGCACCTCCGGCACGCCCGTGAGCACGACGCCGTCAGCGGCATCGTCGGCCGGCTCCAGCGCGCGCTGCTCGCCCAGCCGGGCCGCCCGCACCCCAATCTCGACGTCGCCCTGCGCTATCTGCCGGTCGGGCAGCGGGCCCTGGTCGGCGGCGACTGGTGCGAGACGGTACGGCTGCACTTCGGGCGCACCCTGCTGATCGTCGGCGATGTCATGGGGCACGGTCTGGACGCGGCCGTGGACATGGCGGCGTACCGCTCCTCGCTGCGCTACATCGCCTCCTCCGACCTGCCCCCGCACCGGGTGCTGCGTCAACTCGACGACCTCGCCGCGCGGGAGCGGGACCGGCGCCCGGCGACCTGTCTGATCGCCCGGATGGACCCGGTGCGGGGGCTGGTGAACCTGGCCTCGGCCGGGCATCTGCCGCCCGCCGTGGTCGGCACCGACGGGCGGGTCTCGCTGCTGCCGGTGCCCGTCGGGCCGCCCCTCGGCACCGGTCACGGCGGCTACGAACCGGCCACGCACCGGATGGCGCCGGGGCAGACGCTGCTGCTGTTCACCGACGGTCTGGTCGAGCGCCGGGGAGAGGACATCGACCGGTCGCTGGCCCGGCTGACCCGGCTGCGCTTCGCGGCGGGCACGGGCGTGGAGGAGGTCCTCGGCACGGTCCTCGCCCGGCTGGACGCCCAGGACGCGGAGGACGACGTGGCGGTGCTGGCGGCCCGGCTGGGGGAGCGGACGCTAGTGGGGGGAGCGGGCCTCTAGACGGTGGTCGGGCGGGCGGGGGCTCGGGACAGTGGTCGGGCGTAGGTTCGGGACGGTGGTCGGGCGGGGCGCCAGGCGCTGAAGCGCCGCTGGTCACGGCATCTCGCGCCCCGCCCCGGTCACAGCACCTCGCGCTGGACCAGCGCCGACAGCACCAGCGCGCCCGGCAGCAGCGGTACCCACACCGTCAGCACCCGGTAGCCGATGATCGTGGCGGTGGCGAGGGCGACCGGGGCGCCGAAGTCGCTCAGCGTGAACACCATCGCCGCGTCCACCGGGCCGATCCCGCCCGGTGCGGGCACCGCGCCCACCGCCGTGCTGGCGATCAGCAGCGCGAACACCACCTGCGCCCAGGACAGCGGCAGCCCCAGCGCGAAGCCCACCGCCGCGATCACACTGCCCTGGAGCAGCGGGGTGGCCGCCGCGCCCAGCCACAGCGGCAGATAGCGGCTGGGGCGGGTGTGCAGCACGCGGGCGTCGGTCAGCGCGGTGCCCAGGAAGCCGGTCACCGGGCGGCGCAGCGACGGGACGACCGCGAGCAGTACGACGGTCGTGGTGAGCGCGGCGGCGGTGCCGCCCGCCAGCAGCACCAGGGTCCATGAGTCGGGCAGCAGATCGCCGAAGTGCAGCATGTCGGGGAAGGCGATCAGGAAGACCAGCAGGACGACGGTCTTGGCGACCGGCTTGACCAGCGAGTACAGCGCGAGGGACGCGGTGCCCCGGGCCAGCGGCACGCCCTGGCGCTGGAGGAAACGCAGGGTGACGGCGTGCGCGCCGATGCTCGCCGGGAGGACGTGATTGGCGGCGCCCGCGGCGAACTGCGAGGCCAGCAGCAGCCCCGGCGGCAGCCGCTCGGGCAGCGCCCCCTGCCGGACACAGGCGGCGGCGACCCAGCCGAGGCCGGTGAAGACCCCGGCGATCAGCAGCCAGCCCGGGTCGGCGGAGGCGAGCCGCGCGGCACCGTCGTACATGGACCGCCAGTCCACCACCGCCCAGGCGGCGATCAGGAGCAGCGGGAGCAGGCTCACCGAGAGCCGGACGGCACGGGCCACGGCGGGGGAGCGCAGACCGGTGCGGGGCGCTTCGGCGGTGGTCGGGGCGGCGGGGGGCGGGTCCGTGGTGGGCGCGGACTGGGGCAGGCCGTCGAGCGGCATCAGCGTCACGGCGAACGTCGTCCTTCCGCATCACGCCCGACGGTGAGCGGGGCGGACGGATGCAAGGCGAGCGGGAGGGGGACGGGGTGACCCGGTGGGGGACCGGGGTGGGGGTACGGGGGTGGGGACCCCAGGGAAAGGTCTCCGTTCGGCGTGACGGACGGGTGTCCAGGAGCCGACCAGGTGCGGGCGGATGGGCGACGCGGCCTCCGACGCCGCTCGAATCCACCAAGAACGTCATCCCCGCGGGCACGCCGTGCCACACCACACCGGGTGACCTGTTGCGGCCGGTCTGCCGGGATTCTGTGCGTTCGGCGGGGGGATTTGCCACTCTTTAGGGGTGTGCGGTGAGTCACGTTGGCTGCGATCGATCCGAAGACCCTGGTCCGCGCGACGGGACGGGCCGGGGCCGCTCACCGTGCTGCGCGCGGCGGTGGCCGGGATCGGGACCACCCTGGACGAGCTGACCACCTGCGAGGAGCTGACCCGTGGGGCCGCCGCCCACATCGGCGGTACGGCGGCGGTCGTCCGGATCCCCTGGGAGCCGTCCGGCGGCACCGGCGCCACCAGCGGTTACGAGGCGGTCAGCGGTGACCCGGCCGTCCTGCCCGACATGCGCTGGACCACCGCCACCCTGCGCGGCGGCCGTCGACGGCGTGCCGTACGCGCCGGGACACGGCCCGCCCTCAGCCTGCCGCTGGCCACCGGCGAGCACCACTTCGGCGTCCTGGTGTGCGCCCGCAGAGGCGTCCCGTTCATCCGGCACGAGGCCGAGGCACTCGCCCTGCTGGCCGAACGCGCCGCCTCCCACATCCGGCACGCCCGCGAACATCACCGGGTCAGCCGTATCGTCGGCGAACTCCAGCGGGCGCTGCTCACCGAACCCGGCCGCCCGCACCCCAACCTCGATGTCGCCGTCCGCCATCTCCCGGCCGGGCGGCGCGCCCTGGTCGGCGGCGACTGGTGCGAGACGGTACGGCTGCACTTCGGGCGCACCCTGCTGGTGGTCGGGGACGTGATGGGGCACGGCGTCGAGGCCGCCGTCGACATGACCGCCTACCGGCAGGCGCTGCGGTCCGTCGCCGCCGCCGACCTGCCCCCGCACCGGGTGCTGCGCCAGTTGGACGGTATCGCCGCGGGCGAGCCCGACCGGCGTCCGGCGACCTGTCTGATCGTCCGGGTCGACCCGGTCCGCGAGCGGATCACGCTGGCCAGCGCCGGACATCTGCCGCCCGCCGTGATCGACGGCGACGGCCGCACCACCCTGCTGGACGTGCCGGTGGGGCCGCCGCTGGGCACCGGGCTCGGCGGCTACGAGCCGGTCACCTACGCGCTCGACCCGGCTCGCACGCTGCTGCTGTTCACCGACGGACTGGTCGAGCGCCGGGGCGAGGACATCGACCACTCCCTGGACCGGCTGGCCGCCGTCCGCTTCACCGGCACCGAGGGCGTGGAGGCGGTCCTGGACACCGTCCTCGCCCGGCTCGACGCGGCCCACGCCGAGGACGATGTGGCGGTGCTGGCGGCGAGCCTGCGCGGGAGGGCGGAGGGCGGAGCGGATGTGACGTGAGCACGGTACATCCGCTCCGGCCGCCGTCTTCCGGCCCGCGTCCGCCGTCCGTCAGCGCGTCCCCGCCCTCCGTCAGCGTCGGCCCGATGGCTGCGGCTGCGGCCGTTCCGCAGGGTCCCCCGCCGTCGAGGGAACCGGAACGTCGCCGTCCGCCCGGCACTCCATGTCCTCCCGGCCCTCCCGGCCCTCCCAGTCCCCCCGCTCGTCCCGCTCCTCCCCCAGCGGCAGCCGTACCGTGAAGACCGTCCGTCCCGGGCTGCTGGTCAGTTCGATCGTGCCGCCGTGTGCCCGGACCAGGGCGCCCGCCACCGACAGGCCGAGGCCGCTGCCGCCCCGGTCCCGGCTGCGGGCCTTGTCGATCCGGTAGAACCGGTCGAACACCCGCTCCCGGTCGGCCGCCGGAATCCCCGGCCCGCTGTCGGTGACGCTCACCCGCGCCTCCCCGTCCGCCGCCGTCACGGCCACCGCCACCCGGGTCCCCGGCGGGGTGTGCACCGCCGCGTTGGCCAGCAGATTGTCCAGGACCTGGCGCAGCCGCGGGGCGTCCACCGCGAGTCGCACCGGACCCGGACCGGTCGTCACGGTCAGCGGATGCTCCGGCCGGGTCGCCTCGAACGCGTCCGCCGCCTGCCGCACCAGCTCCACCAGATCCGCCGGTGCCAGCCGCAGCGGCGCCGCCACCTCCGCCGCGTCCAGCCGGGCCAGCATCAGCAGATCGTCCAGCAGCACTCCCATCCGGGCGGCCTCCGCGCGCAGCCGGGACAGATGCCGGTCCCGCTCCTCGGGGGCGTTCGCCGCCGCGTACTGGAACAGATCCGCGTAGCCGCGCACCGACATCAGCGGGGTGCGCAGCTCGTGCGAGGCGTCCGCGACGAACCGGCGCAGCCGCTGCTCCGCCTCCGCCCGTACCGCCAGCGAGTCGTCGATGTGCTCCAGCATGGTGTTGAACGCGGTGCGCAGCTCCTCCACCTCAGGACCACCGCCCCGCCGGTCCGCGCGCAGCGGCAGCCGGGCCGCCGACTCGCTCAGATCGTGCGAGGCGATGCCGTGCGCGGTGGACGCCATGTCGCTCAGCGGCTTCAGCCCGCGCCGCAGCATCCGCCGGCCGAACACCACCAGCGCCAGCAGCGCCACCGCGAACGCGATCACCTGGACCGTGACCAGCCGGGTCACGGTGTTCTCGATGTCGTGCAGCGGCGCCGCCGTCACCAGCACCACCCCCGGCTGGACCTCGCAGGCGCGTAGCCGGTAGGTGCCCTCCCCGTCGATGGTCCGGGTCGCGTAGGCGTCCTCGGCCCGGTCGCGGACGAGCTGCCCGGCCAGCCCGGCGAACGCGGAGGTGTCCTCGGGCAGCGCGGACGGCGACCGTACCTGCGGCTCCCCGCCGGAGACGTCGTACACCGCCTGGTACCAGCCGATGTACGTCTCGCGCTGCACCGCCCCGTGTTCGACCGCGTCCTCCGCCTGGACCACCTGCGCCGACTCCATCCGATCGGCGAGCTGGGTCTCCAGATAGTCGTGCATGTACGTGGTCAGGACCGTGCCGACCACCGCGAACACCACCAGGGACAGGGCGCCCAGGCCCAGCGCCAGCCGGGTGCCCAGCCGCAGCCTGCCGTAGATGTGCCGGATCCGGCCGAGGACCCGGCTCACCCGGCGGCCTGCCGGATCACATAGCCGAAGCCGCGGACCGTGTGGATCAGCGGGTCACCGGTGTCGTCCAGCTTCCGGCGCAACCTGCTGACCACCAGCTCCACCACGTTCGACCGCCCGCCGAAGCCGTACTCCCAGACATGGTCGAGGATCTGCGCCTTGGTGAGCACGGTGGGGGAGCGGCGCATCAGATAGCGCAGCACCTCGTACTCGGTGGGGGTGAGGGTGAGCAGCTTGTCGGCGCGGCGCACCTCGCGGGTGTCCTCGTCCATGCTGAGGTCCCCGACGCGCAGCACCGAGCGCTGGAAGCCGGGGCCCGCGCTGCGCCGCAGCACGGTCCGCAGCCGGGCCATCAGCTCCTCCACGGCGAACGGTTTGACCAGGTAGTCGTCACCGCCCCGGGTCAGTCCCGCCACCCGGTCCGCGACCCCGTCGCGGGCGGTCAGGAACACCACCGGCACCATCGTGCCGGAGCGGCGCAGCCGGTCCAGCACACCGAAGCCGTCCACGTCCGGCAGCATCAGGTCCAGGACCACGATGTCCGGCCGGAACTCACCGGCGAGCCGCAGCGCGTCCTCGCCGGAGTTGGCCGTCAGCGCGTCCCAGCCCTCGTAGCGCGCCACGGTCGCCACCAGGTCGGCGATGGGCGGGTCGTCGTCCACGACCAGCACTCGAACTTTGTCCACGCGTCCCATACTGCGCCAACCGGCCGTCCGCGCCAGACCCCGGGACGGGCCCGGAGGCGATCGATAACCAGTTGAAAGTCGTCCGACAGGGGATCGACAGCTCCCTCCGGCCAAGCTCGGTGTTCCCAGACCCGAGCAAGGAGCTGCCGTCCGTGCCGACCGTCGCATCCCATCGCGCCCCCACCACGGGTGTACGGCCGAAAGTCGTGGCCCGCACCGGGCTGTACACCGTTCTCGCCGCCAACGCCGCCGTCGTGGCCTACTTCTTCGTCCAGGGCGGTTTCGCCTCCAACGCGCTGATCGTGCTGGGCCGCCTCACCGGCCTGTACGCCGGTCTGCTGATGGCGTTCCAGCTGCTGCTGGTGGCCCGGCTGCCCTGGCTGGACCGCCGGATCGGTATGGACCGGCTCACCAACTGGCACCGCTGGACCGGCTTCGCCCTGCTGTGGCTGCTGCTCGGCCACACCGTCTTCATCGTCTTCGGCTACGCCCGGTCCTCCGGCCTCGACCCGGTGAACCAGCTCGTCGACCTCGCCGAGACCGTGGAGGGCGTGCTCCGGGCGACCGTGGCGCTGGTCCTGATCCTCCTGGTCGGCGCGGTCTCCGCGCGCTGGGCCCGGCGCCGCCTCGCCTACGAGACCTGGCACTTCATCCACCTCTACACCTACCTCGCGGTGGTCCTCGCCTTCACCCACCAGGTCGCCGTCGGGACATCCTTCGCCTCCTCGGCCCTCGCCACCGCGTACTGGTATCTGCTGTGGGGCGGCGCGCTCGGCGCGGTGCTCGTCGGCCGGGTGGTGCTGCCGCTGTGGCGCAACTGGCGGCACCGGCTGGTCGTCACCGCCGTGGTCCCCGAGTCGGACACCGTCGTCTCGGTGTACATGACCGGCCGCGACCTGGACCGGCTGCCCGCCCGCGCCGGGCAGTTCTTCCTGTGGCGGTTCCTCACCCGCGACCGCTGGTGGCAGGCCAACCCGTTCTCCCTGTCGGCCGCGCCCGACGGCCGCACCCTGCGCCTCACCGCCAAGGCCACCGGCGCGGGCAGCGCCGCCCTGCGCCGGCTGGAGCCCGGCACCCGGGTCTTCGCCGAGGGCCCCTACGGCGCCTTCACCGCCCTGCACCGCACCCGCCCCGACGCCGTACTGATCGCCGGGGGCGTCGGCGTCACCCCGATCCGCGCCCTGCTGGAGGAGCTGCGCGGCCACACCGTGGTCGTCTACCGCGTCGCCAGCGACAAGGACGCCGTCCTCTACGACGAGCTGCGCGGCCTCGCCCTGGACCGGGGCGCCGAACTGCACCTGGTCAGCGGCCCGATCGCACCGGACCCGCTGGCCCCCGAGGCGCTCGCCCGGCTGGTCCCGGACATCGCCGGACGCGATGTGTACGTGTGCGGCCCGCCCGGCATGACCACGGCCGTCATCGGACATCTGCGGACCCTGGGCGTGCCCCGGCCGCAGATCCACTTCGAACGCTTCAGCCTGGCCGGCTGACCCACCCCCCACCTCCGGTACGAGCACGAGAAGGAAGCGCCCCGTGAAGCGTCGTACGACAAGGAACCGTCCGTGAAGCGAGTACTGCCCGTCCTGGCCCTGACCGTCGCCGGGCTGATCCCCGTCTGGCGCTACGCCCCCTCGCACGGCGACACCACCACCGTCGAGGCCGCCCCCGCCCCCGCTCCCGCCGCGACCGCCCCGGGCGCCACCGTCCTCACCGGACCGGTCGTCGCCACCGAGCAGGGCCCCGTGCAGGTGGAGGTGACCTTCGAGGGGGACCGGATCAGCGCGGTGCGGCTGCTCCAGCAGCCGAACCATCCGCAGACGGAGGCGGCCGTGCCGACGCTGATCGAGGAGACGCTGTCGGCGCAGGGCGCGGACATCGACACCGTGTCCGGGGCGACGATGACCAGCGAGGCGTACAAGGAGTCCTTGCAGGCCGCGCTGGACGAGCGGGCAGCCGCCCCCGACCCGCCGGCCACGGAGCCGGCCGCCGAGGTCCTCGCGGGACCGACGGTCACCACCGACAAGGGACCGGTCCAGGTGGAGGTGACCTTCGAGGGCGACACCATCAGCGCCGTGCGGATGCTCCAGCAGCCCGATCATCCGCAGACGGAGGCGGCGGTGCCGACGCTGATCGAGGAGACGCTGTCGGCGCAGGGCGCGGACATCGACACCGTGTCCGGGGCGACGATCACCAGCGACGCCTACAAGGAGTCGTTGCAGGCCGTGCTCGACGCGAAGGGCGTCTGACGTGCACCGCGTCGAGCAGGTGATGGGGTTCCCGGTGTCGCTGCGGATCGACGACGAGGAGGTGCCCGAGGGGCTCGCCGACGCGGTGTTCGACGGACTGCGCGAGACCGACCGCCGGTTCAGCCCGTTCCGGCCGGACAGCGAGGTCAGCCGGCTCGGCCGGGGCGAGATCGCGGCGGACGGTGTCAGCGCGGACCTCGCGGAGGTGCTGTCCGTCGCGGAGCGCTACCGGCGGGAGACCGGCGGCGCCTTCGACGTACGGCTGCCGGGGCGCGGGCTCGATCCGTGCGCGGTGGTGAAGGGCTGGTCCGTGCAGCGGGCGGCGCGACTGCTGCACGGGGCCGGGGTGCGCCGGTTCTGTCTGAACGCCGGGGGCGATGTGGTGGCCGCCGGGGGACCTTGGCGGGTCGGGGTGCGCCATCCCGAGATCGCCGACCAGGTGTGTGTGGTGCTGGAGATCGAGCACGGCGCGGTGGCCACCTCGGCGCGCTACGCACGCGGCGACCACATCCTCGACGGCCGCACCGGGCGCCCCGCGACCGGACTGCTCAGCCTGACCGTGGTGGCGCCCACCCTGACCGAGGCGGACGTCACGGCCACGGCGGCGTTCGCGATGGGCGCGGACGGGATCGCCTGGGCCGCCGGACGGACCGGGTGCGAGGTGTTCGCGGTGGACGGGCTCCGGCGGGTGCGCAGGACCGAGGGGCTGCCCGTCGCCGTGTGACGATCCGGTGGCCGAATCAGGTGCTTCTCGTGTGCGAAGGGACGGTTGTCCTACCGTTACGGTCGGAAAACGGTGGGCTTCCGCCAAGTTTCCGCAACACAACCGGTCTAGACTCTCTCCGCGACCGGCCGAGACCGCGCACCACGTGCGTGAACGCGCTCAGCACCTGCCAAACCCGAAGGGTATTCGGCGCTTTGATACGGATAGATTCAGTCACCAAGCGGTATCCGGACGGCACGGTGGCGGTCGACCGGCTCTCCCTGGACATACCGGACCGCTCCATCACCGTCCTGGTCGGCCCCTCGGGCTGCGGCAAGACCACCACCCTGCGCATGATCAACCGGATGGTCGAGCCCAGCGAGGGCACCATCCTCATCGACGGCACCGACATCACCCAGCAGCCGGTCAACACCCTGCGCCGCTCCATGGGATACGTCATCCAGAACGCGGGCCTGTTCCAGCACCGCACGATCGTCGACAACATCGCCACCGTGCCCCGGCTGCTCGGCTGGAGCAAGGACAAGGCCCGCGCCCGCGCCCGGGAGCTGATGGAGCGCGTCGGCCTCGACGCCGCCCTCGCCCGTCGCTACCCCTACCAGCTCTCCGGTGGCCAGCAGCAGCGCGTCGGTGTGGCCCGCGCCCTCGCCGCCGACCCGCCCGTCCTGCTGATGGACGAGCCGTTCTCCGCCGTCGACCCGATCGTCCGCAAGGGACTCCAGGACGAACTGCTGCGCCTCCAGGCCGAGTTGGGCAAGACCATCGTCTTCGTCACCCATGACATCGACGAGGCCGTCAAGCTGGGCACCCTGGTCGCCGTGTTGCGCACCGGTGGACAGCTCGCCCAGTTCGCGCCGCCCGCCGAGCTGCTCTCGCACCCCGCCGACGACTTCGTCGAGGACTTCCTGGGCGCCGACCGGGGCGTCCGCAGGCTCTCCTTCTTCCCGTCCGCCGGACTGCCGCTGCTCACCACGCCGATCGTCGCCGTCGACGCCACCGCCGAGCAGCTCGCCGCCCGCGACGCCGAGGACGTGCCCTATCTGCTGGTCACCGACCTCGACGGCCGCCCCCTCGGCTGGGCCGTACGCGGCGATCTCACCGCCGGCCAGATCCGCCCCGAGAAGCTGCTGCCCTACGGCCATCCCTTCCACCCAGCCGGGGACTCGCTGCGCGCCGCGCTGGACGCCGCCGTGCTCTCCCCGACCGGCTGGGCCGTCGCCGTGGACACCGAGGGCCGCGCCACCGGTGTGGTGTCCCAGGCCACCATCGGCGACACCATCCGCGGCGAACACGCCAAGAGCGGCGACGGCACGGCCCGGACGCCGGGCCCGCGCACCGAGAAGACCGAGAAGACCGCGCATCCGGCGAAGACCGGGAAGGTCACCCCGTGAACGGCCTCTTCGACATGCCGAGCGACCTCCAGAACACCTACTGGGGACTCATCGGCCTGCATCTGCGCAACGCCCTCGTACCGGTCCTCATCGGTCTGCTGGTGGCGCTGCCCGTCGCCCAGCTCTGCGTCCGGCTGCGCTGGCTGTACCCGCCCGTCCTGTGGATCACCACGGTCCTCTACGCCATCCCCTCGCTCGCCTTCTTCGTCGTCCTCATCGACTACACCGGGCTCAGCGAGACCACCGTGATGATCCCGCTGGCCGTCTACAGCCTGGTGGTGTTCGTGCCCGCGATCGTCGACGGGGTGCGCTCGGTGCCGCGCGAGACGCTGGACGCCGCCACCGCCATGGGCATCGGCCCGGTCCGCCGCTACCTCCAGGTGCAGCTGCCGATCGCCGCGCCCGCCATCATCGCCGGGCTGCGGGTCGCGTCCGTGTCCAGCATCTCCCTGGTCAGTGTCGGGATGCTGATCGGCAACCAGGGCGCGCTGGGCAACCTCCTCAACAGCGGCATGATCTACAACCAGCCCCGGCTGATCTGGCTGTCCGTCATCGGCACGGCCGTGCTCGCCGTCCTGGTGGACGCGGCCCTGATCGGGCTGCGGCTGCTGCTGACCCCATGGATGCCGCGCGGCGGCGCGGGCACCGCCAAGACCCACGCCCGGAAACCGGCCGGCGCCGCCCTGGAGGAAGCCGCCTCATGAACATCCTCCACTTCATCGACGCCTTCTTCAGCGACAGCGCCCAGTGGAAGGGCTACGACGGGATCCCGACCCGGGTCCTCGAACACGTCCGGTACACCCTGCTGGCGCTCGGCATCGCCGCCGCCGTCGGGCTGCCGGTCGGCCTGATCACCGGGCACACCGGCCGGGGCGGCAACACCCTCGCCCTGATCGCCACGGCCGCCCGCGCGCTGCCCAGCTTCGGCCTGATGGTCCTGATGTTCGTCCTGCTGGGCCTGGGCCTGGCCCCCGTGATGATCCCCCTGGTGGTCCTCGCGATCCCCCCGATCCTGGTCACCACGTACGAGGCGGTCCGCTCGGTCGACCCGGCGCCGGTGGACGCGGCCCGCGGCATGGGCATGGCCGAACCCGCGATCCTGTTCCGGGTGGAGATCCCGGTCGCCCTCCCGCTCATCCTCAGCGGCCTGCGCTCGGCGGCCATCCAGATCGTCTCCACGGCCACGATCGCCGCGTACGTCAGCTTCGGCGGCCTGGGCCGCTACATCGTGGACGGCCTCTACCAACGCGACTACGAGAAGGTGGTGGGCGGCGCGACGCTGGTGGCGGTGATGGCGTTGGTGACCCTGGCCCTGTTCTGGACGGTGGCAAAACTGACGGTATCGAGGGGGGTACGACGTCCGGGCACTGTGTAAGTAAGAGGGGGGGCTCTGCTTTTAGGGGCGCGGGGAACTGCGCAATCTTTTCGGCGGCCAAGAGGAACGGCCCCTGATCACGCAGGCCAAGGAGAGGTACTCAGGGGCGCTGGGGGTACCCCCTCTGGGGGAGGAACTGCGCGACCAGCCCCCACCCACCCGCACCAGACCCCCCACCCCTACCCCTCCGCCCGCTCCAACGCCAGCTCCAGCACAACAAGCAGCGCATCCCGAACAGAACCCCGCTCACGCGCATCAAAAACGACCACAGGAACCCGCTCAGCCACGTCCAACGCCCACCGCACCTCCTCCATCGCATGCTCCACGGTCCCGTCGAACGCGTTCACCGCGACAGCGAACGGAATCCGCCGATGCTCGAAGTAGTCCACCGCGGCATAGCAGTCGTCCAGCCGCCGCGTGTCCACGATGACGAGCGCCCCCACCGCCCCCTCCACGATGTCGTCCCACATGAACCCGAACCGCTCCTGTCCGGGCGTCCCGAACAGATACAGCTTCAGCGTCGGGTCGATGGTGATGCACCCGAAGTCCATCGCGACCGTGGTGGTCGTCTTGCGCGGGGTGTGGCTCAGATCGTCCACCCCCGCCGCGACCTCGGTGATGGCGGCCTCGGTGGTGAGCGGCTCGATCTCGGAGATCGCGCCGACGGTGGTGGTCTTGCCCACCCCGAACCCGCCCGCGATCACCATTTTGACCGGCAGCGGCGGGCGTACCGCGGTCTGCCCGGCCGTGCCGACGGCGAGACGGTCAGTCGGTGTCACGGAGTACCCCTCGGGAGTCGGGAATGGCCCGCAGGCCGTCGATGACCCTGCGCAGCACGGATGCGTCATGGGTGGCGGCGGTGTCGGGCACGTGCACCGCCAGCAGCCCCTCGGTCCGCAGATCCTCGGCGAGGACCCGGACCACGTTCAGATGCAGCTTCAGCCGGGACGCCAGCTCGGCGATCGACTGCGGCACCGCGCACGCGGCGACGATGTCATGGTTCTCGAAGGAGAGCCGGCCGAGCGCGGCGAGACCCCCGGCGGTGGCGATCACCTGGGTCTCGACGGGCATCGTCCGGCCGGTGGCCGTACCCGCCACCCGGCCCGCGGTGACCAGGAACGGCCGTACCGCGGCGACCGGTTCCACCGGGTCCGGACCCGGTGCACCTGGGCTGCGGCCGTCCGCCATGACTGCTCTCTCCTCTTTTGCCGTCAGGGGGGCGGCGCGGCCGGTCAGCCGGCCGGCGCGACGCCGACCGTGTTCTTCAGCTCCAGCACCAGCTGCGGACTGAGCGCGGCACCGGCCCGGTTGGCGAACAGCGTCATCTCGTAGGCGATGTTGCCCAGCTTGGCCTCCTTGTCGGCGACCACGCCGAGCACGGCACCGCTGCCGATCGCGGAGACCAGCACATGGCCGCCCTCCAGATCGATGATGACCTTGTTGAGGGCGCCCAGCCCGTAGTTGCCGGAGGCCCCGGCGGCGAGGCTGGTCAGTCCGGAGACGATCGCCGCGAGCCGCTCGGAGTGCGCGCGTTCGCGGAGCTGGGCCACCGCGATCAGCAGACCGTCGGAGGAGACCGCGATGGCGTCCACGACACCCGCCGTCTCCGTCGCGAAGCGGTTGAGCAGCCAGGTGAAGTCGGCGGCTGCGGCCCGCAGTTCGTCCGGCGTGGCGCCCCGCGCCGGAGTGCCACCTGTCGACGTACTCACTGCTCCGCTCCTTCCGGGAGGTGATGCTGCTGGTGCTGGGGGGTGGATTCGGTGGTCGCGTCGGACCGGGGGGCTGACGCGGGTCCGGCGTCGGTACCTGCGGCGGTGCCGTTCGCGCTGTCCCGGTGCGCCCGCTCGATCGCCGCCTCGAACTCGTCCAGCGCGTCGCGTACGGCGTCGGCGTCGGCGGGCGCGGTGGCGGTGGGGCGGCGGTCGGCGTCGGTGCCGGAGGTGGTGCGCAGGGTCGCGCCCCGCACCCGGCGGCGTAGCGGACGCGCGGCGGTGTCCCCGGTGGCGGCGGACGGTGGTTCGCCGGTGCGGGCCTTGGGGATCAGCGCGGGTTCGTCGGGGGCCGGGTCGCGGCGGGGGACCCGGCGGGGCAGTGGCGCCTCGGCGTCGGGCCCGGCGGGCAGCGCGGCGGCGGGCCGCGGCCCGGACTCCCCGGAGCCCGGTGCCGACGCGGCCTCCGGGACCGTACCCGGTGACTTGTCCCGGTCGGCCCGGTCAGCCCGGTCGCCGGTGTCCGCGCCCACCGCGCTCATCGTCAGCAGCAGGGCGGCCGGGATGCCGATCCCGGCGGTGACGCCGCCGCCCAGGGTGCGGCTCAGCGTGACCTCGACCTCCCAGCGCCGGGCGAGTGTGCCGACCACGAACAGGCCGAGCACCTTGGTGGGGACCAGGTCCAGCCGTTCGCGCCGTACCAGCCGGGCGTTCTCCTCGGCGAGCCGCTCGGCGCTCATGCCCAGACCGTGGTCGGCGACGGTGATGGTGGCGCCGCCCGCCGCGCCGGTGCGCACGGTGACCTCGACGGGGCTGCCCGCCGGGGAGAACGCCACCGCGTTCTCCAGCAGCTCGGCCACCATCAGGGTCAGGTCGCCGATGATGTCGGGCTCGACCATCACCTCGGTCCCGGCGTGCAGTTCGACCCGCTGATAGCCCTCGATCTGGCCGAGCGCGGCCCGTACGACATTGGTGAGCGCGGTCGGGCCGGAGGCGAGGACCGTCTCGCGCAGCCCGGCCAGCAGCATCAGGCTGTCGGCGTTGCGGCGCAGCCGGACCGCGATGTGGTCGATGCGGTAGAGCCGCTCCAGCAGCTCCGGGTCGGTCTCGCCGCGCTCGACGGCGTCGATCAGGGCCAGCTGCCGGGTGGTGAGGTTGCTGACCCGGCGGCCGACGTTGCCGAACATCTCGGCGACATTGCGGCGGCTGAGGACCTGCCGCTCCAGCAGCGCGACGGCGGTGGTCTGCACCCGGTTGAAGGCGTCGGCCAGCTCGCCGATCTCGTCGCGGGCGGTGACCGGCATGTCCCGCAGCAGCGGCGGGCCCTCGTCCTCGGTGTCGTCGTCGGCGACCCGGGCCAGTTCGCGGGCGGCGGCCTCGGAGACCTCCTGGGCCGCCCCGGTCAGCGCCAGCACCGGGCGCACCACCGAGCGGCGCACCGCCACCGACAGCCCGAGCCACAGCCCGTAGCCGAGCAGCGCGGCGCCCAGCAGCCAGCCCGCGTTCCACCAGGCGTCGGTGGAGGCGGCGTCGGCCCGGTCGGCGATCTGGTCGATCAGCGAGGCGGTGATCTCCAGCCGGACCTGGGACTGCTCACGGTAGGTGGGGAAGGCGGCGAGCGCCTGGGTGAAGGAGTCGCGGATCTCCTGCGGCGTCTCCGCCTGGAGTCCGCTGGGATCGATCTGCTGCTCCGCGAACTCCAGCTCGATGGCGGCCTGCGCGGAGCTGTGCTCGATACCGGACAGCTCGGCGGCCTGCTCCTCGGAGGCGAACATGGCGAACCGTTCCGCCTGGTGGCGGTAGAGCTCCTGGGCGCCGACCGCGCCGATGAACTGGATCTGCGCGTTGGAGTCACCGGTGGCCGCCGAGAACACGCCGGTCTCGAAGGCGGCGTGCGCGGTGTCGGCGCGCAGCAGCGAGTCCAGCAGATTGCCGGTGAAGGTGGCGGCGAGCGCCGAGTTGCGGTCGAGGCCGAGCCCGTCGATCAGCGCCTTGGCGACATTGGTGTACGCGGGGTCGATGTTGTCGGCCGGCAGATAGCCCTGCTCGATGGTGTCCCGCAGGGTGGCGAGGCCGCTGATCTCGCGCATCGCACGGGCGGTGCCCTCCGGCAGCCGGTCGCCGAAGGTGTCGCGGACCCGGTCCAGCTGCTCGTCCACCGCACTCTGGGCGACCCGGTAGGCGGCGGCGGACTGGTTGGTGCCGATCGCCTCGAACCGCACCGAGAGCAGGATCGCCTGCTGGTGCTCGGTCTGCACCCGGTCCACCAGCTCCGCGACCTGGGTGCTGTCCCGGACCAGTTGGGCGGCCTCGGCCGCGTCCCGGGCCTGGGCGACCTGTCCGGCGATCAGATAGGAGAGCAGGACGGCCAGTCCGGCGAGCGGGACACCGACCAGTACGTTCAGCTTGCGCCGGAACGGCCAGCGGACGACGAGGTCGCGCAGCCGCCGAGGGGTCGGCGCGTCGCCCCGTCCGGTCGTGGACTCCGGGCCTCCTCCAGTGGCCACCGGGCCTCCTCCAAGGTGTCGCGCGCGAAGAATTCACATGACTGTCACAGAACGACCGAGGACCGAATCCGACCGGTCGAAGTCGTCTTATGACGGCTTTTAACGGCTGATGGTGAGAGGGGAGAGCGAGGGGTGAGGTGAGTGGTGACGAGTGCGGGCATCTGCGGGGAGCGACACGGAAGCGGCATTCGTATGCCTGTGTGACGTCCGCCAACTCCGGGGAGACTACCTCCTCTTGCGGTGATCGCCTGGCGGCCGGAAGTCAAGAATCCGTTACAACCTGCTGCGAGTCGGTGGCGCGTTGTCCGCGCGTCCTTCACAAGCGATTACGTTTCGAAACCGCTTGGTGACCATGGCGGCACTTGACTGCGCCAGAAGCGGCTGGATTGGATCAGAAAACGCCATGCGCGACCGGCGGTTCCATCGACAGTCCATCCCCCTCTCCGAGCACGGAACGGAAATCGTGACTTCTACCGCGAAGAGCAGCTGGACCCGTACGAGACACCCCGGCGCGGCAGCCGCCGCGCTCGCCGTCGTGGCGGCGCTCGTCGCGGGCTGTGGTTCGTCCGACGACTCCTCCGACCCGCTGGCGGAGGGCGGTGGCGCGGACAGCGGCACCGTCGTCGTCGGCTCCAACAACTTCGCCGAGAGCATCCTGCTCGCCGACATCTACGGCGAGGCGCTCAAGGCCAAGGGCATCGAGGTCGAGTACCGGCCCAACATCGGCAGCCGGGAGACCACCTACGGTCTGCTGGAGAACGGCACCATCACGGTGCTGCCCGAGTACAACGGCGCCCTGCTGTCGTACCTCGACGCGGAGGCCGCGCAGGAGTCGGTCGACGCGGTCAACGCGGCCGTCAAGACCAAGCTGGACAGCAAGCTGACGCTGCTGGAGTCCTCCCCGGCGGAGGACAAGGACTCGGTGTCGGTCAACGCCGAGACCGCCGAGAAATACGGTCTGACCGCCGAGTCCACCCTCGCCGACCTCAAGGACATAGCCCCCGAGATGGTCATCGGCGGCTCGCCCGAGTTCCAGACCCGCCGCCAGGGCCTGCCCGGCCTGGAGGAGGAGTACGGCCTGAAGTTCAAGTCCTTCAAGGCGCTGGACGCCGGTGGCCCGCTCACCCAGGCCGCGCTGACCAAGAACACCGTGCAGGCGGCCGACATCTTCACCACGGACCCGACCATCAAGAAGGAGGGGTTCGTGGTCCTCCAGGACCCGAAGAACCTCTTCGGGTTCGCCAACGTCACCCCGCTGGTGCACAAGTCGGGGCTGTCCCAGGAGGGCGTGGCCGCGCTGGACGCGGTCTCCGCCAAGCTGGACACCGCGACGCTGCTCGAACTCGACTCCCAGGTCCAGCTGGAGAACAAGGACCCGCTGGACGTGGCCCAGGAGTGGCTGAAGTCGGCGGGGCTGATCTGACGGCCGGACGCGCACGGTAAGCGCCGGGTACGGCGCGGCGGACGGGTCAGGCCGGCGGGCCGGGCCGGTCCGATGCGGTGCGGGCGGTGTCATCGGGGCGGAAACGCCTCGGCGGCACCGCCCTTTCCTGTGTGCCCCCGCCGCGCCCGGCGGGAGTTCGTCCGGGTTACGGCCCGGATGGGACCCGGACGAGAAGGGGCGGTCCACGGGATCGAGGGTTTCCCCTGTATCCCGGCGGCCCCGGGCGTGTTTATCGTTCCACCACCGCCTTACCGACGGGTAACCCCCGGTCGGAGCGGCGGACCGCCCGGCGCGCCCTTTTCCGGAAGCGCGCTCTTTTCCGGCGGCCCGTGATTTCCCGGAGCGCTCCGTTTCCCGGAGTTCTCCGCAGCCCCACCGCTCTTTCTCCGCGAGCGCCCCCACCGCTTTTCCCCGGGAAACAACCCCCACCCGCTTCGGCGGCGCGTCCACGCGTCCGTCAAGCGCCTCGACCGCCGTGCTCCGCGCTGTCCGGAGCCGGCCACCGAAAGGCAACACCGTGCACACCTCCTCCCACGGACGGGCCGCCGCGATGTCGGCGATATCCGTCGCCGCGCTCGCCGCGGCCCTGGTCACCGCCGGCCCCACCGCCGCGGTGAACGCCCCCGACCCCGCGCCCGTCCCCACCGCCGCCACCGAGGCCGCCCCCGGCACCCCCGCCGAGCGGCTGATCGTCGGGTACGAGACCGGCGCCACCGAGGCCACCTCCGACGCCGCCGCCTCCGCCGACGCCGCCGCCAAGGGCGAACAGACCGGCGAGCCGCTCGACTTCGAGCGCCGCCTCGGCACCGGCGCCGCCCTCGTCGGCCTCGCCGCCGACGCCACCAGCGCCGAGGTCGCCGACATCGTCGCCGAGTACCGGGACGACCCCCAGGTCGCCTATGTCGTGCCCGACCGGCTGAACAAGCCGCTGGCCACGCCCAACGACACCGAGTACACCAAGCAGTGGGACCTCTTCGAGAGCACCGCGGGTATGCGGCTGCCGGGCGCCTGGGACCTCGCCACCGGCACGGGGGTCACGGTCGCCGTGATCGACACCGGGTACGTGGCCCACTCCGACCTCGCCGCGAACATCGTCACCGGCTACGACTTCATCGCCGACACCACCGTCGCCTCCGACGGCAACGGCCGGGACACCAACCCCGCCGACCCGGGCGACTGGACCGGCGCGGGCCAGTGCGCCGCCGGGGAACCGGCCTACGACTCCTCCTGGCACGGCACCCATGTCGCCGGGACGATCGCCGCCGTCACCAACAACTCCAAGGGCGTCGCCGGAGTCGCCTACGGCGCGAAGGTCTCCCCGCTGCGCGTGCTCGGCACCTGCGGCGGCTACGACTCCGACATCATCGACGCGATCACCTGGGCATCCGGCGGCACGGTCTCCGGAGTCCCCGCCAACCGGAATGTCGCCAAGGTCGTCAACCTGAGCCTCGGCGGCCCCGGCGCCTGCACCACGGCCACCCAGAACGCGATCAACGCGGCCGTCGGACGCGGTACGACCGTGGTCGTCGCGGCGGGCAACAGCAACGCCAACGCCGCGAACTACTCCCCGGCGAGCTGCGCCAACGTCATCAGCGTGGCCGCCACCGACCGCACCGGGAACCGCGCCTACTACTCCAACTACGGCGCCCTCGTGGACATCGCGGCCCCCGGCGGCGAGACCAGCCCGACCGCCTCCAACGGCATCCTGTCCACGCTCAACACGGGCACCAAGGCCGCGGGCGCCGAGTCGTACGTCCCCTACCAGGGCACCAGCATGGCCGCGCCGCACATCGCGGGCCTCGCCGCGCTGCTGAAGTCGGCGAAGCCGGCGCTGACCCCGGCCCAGATCGAGTCCGCGATCAAGACCAACGCGCGGGCCCTGCCGGGGACGTGCACGGGCGGCTGCGGCGCCGGGCTGGCCGACGCGGCGAAGACGGTGACGGCGGTGAAGACGGGCTGAGCCTGGGCTCACCGGGCACCTCGGAGTGCCGGGTGTCCCGGTATCCCCGGGTACCTCGGGGTCCCGGGTCCCCCCCCGGGGCGCCTCGGGGTCCCAGGGCTCCCCGGACACCCCGGAGTCCCAGGGCTCCCCGGACACCTCGGAGTTCTGGAGCCACCGGACACCTCGGAATGCTCTGGCGGACCGGTCGCCGTCCACGGTGGCGGCCGGTCCGCTCGTCGCGCACCGGGCGGCGGGACACGCGTGCGCTGCCGTACCGGCTTCCCGCGGAGAACGGCCGTTCACCGCGCGTGGGCCGGGAGGCACCGGCGCCGGGCCCCACCTCACCGCGTGGGCCGGGAGGCACCAGCGCCGGAGCCCACCTCACCGGGTGCGGGCCGGGAGGCACCGGCGCCGGAGCCCACCTCACCGCACGCGCCACACGCACCGCACGCGCCGTGATGCACCGCACGCGCGACACCGCACCACACCGCGAGCAGCGTCACACGGCGGTCCGCGAACGGCCGGATTCCGCCTCGATTCACGCGATGGTGTGATCATGTGCCTTCGGGCGGATGGGTCCGGGGGGTCCCGGGTAGCCCCGGGCCATGACGCAGCCGTTCGAACTCCCGCACTTCTACATGCCGTATCCGGCACGCCTGAATCCGCACCTCGAAGAGGCCCGGAGCCACTGCACCGCGTGGGCGCGCGACATGGGCATGTTGGAAGGCTCCGGGATCTGGGACCAGGCCGATCTGGAGGCGCACGACTACGGTCTGCTGTGCGCCTACACCCATCCCGACTGCGACGGACCCGCCCTCTCCCTGATCACCGACTGGTACGTGTGGGTCTTCTTCTTCGACGACCACTTCCTGGAGACCTTCAAGCGCACCCAGGACCGCGTGGGCGGCAAGGCGTATCTGGACCGGATGCCGCTGTTCATGCCGCTCGACCTCGGCACTCCCGTGCCCGAGCCGCGGAACCCGGTCGAGGCCGGGCTCGCCGATCTGTGGGCCCGTACCGTCCCGGCCATGTCGCAGGAGTGGAGGAAGCGTTTCGCCACCGCGACCGAGCATCTGCTCAACGAGTCGCTGTGGGAGCTGTCCAACATCAACGAGGGGCGGATCGCCAACCCCGTCGAGTACATCGAGATGCGCCGCAAGGTCGGCGGCGCCCCCTGGTCGGCGGGGCTCGTCGAGTACGCGACCGCCGAGGTCCCGGCGCGGGTGGCGCCGAGCCGTCCGCTGCGGGTGCTGATGGAGACGTTCTCCGACGGGGTCCATCTGCGCAACGACCTCTTCTCCTACCAGCGCGAGGTCGAGGACGAGGGCGAACTCAGCAACGGCGTCCTGGTCCTGGAGACGTTCTTCGGCTGCTCCACCCAGGAGGCCGCCGAACACGTCAACGACATCCTCACCTCCCGTCTCCACCAGTTCGAGCACACCGCCCTCACCGAGGTCCCCGCGCTCGCCCTGGAACACGGCCTCACACCCGGCGAGGTGGCGGCCGTCGCCGCCTACACCAAGGGACTCCAGGACTGGCAGTCCGGCGGCCATGAGTGGCATCTGCGCTCCAGCCGCTATATGAACGAGAACGTCCGCGACACCCCCGCCGTGCCCTGGTCCGCGCCGACCGGCCCCGGCACCTCGGCCGCCGGACTCGCCCGGCTGCTCGCCCAGACCGCCGGATCGCCCTCGGCCCCCACCCACTTCGGCCGCGCGGGACGGCTGCGCCCCTTCACCCACGTCCCGTTCCCCAAGGTCGGCCCGTCCCTCGTGCCCGATCTCTACATGCCGTTCGAGCCGCAGCTCAGCCCCCATCTCGACGCCACCCGGGCCCGGCTCCTCACCTGGTCGCGGGAGATGGGCATCCTCCAGGAAGGCGTCTGGGACGAGGACAAGCTCCGCGCCTGTGACCTCGCCCTGTGCTCCGCCGGAATCGACCCGGACGGCAGCGAGGAGGCCCTCGACCTCAGCGCCGGATGGCTCGCCTGGGGCACCTACGGCGACGACTACTACCCCCTCGTCTACGGCCACCGGCGCGATCTCGCCGCCGCCCGCGTCACCACCGCCCGGCTCTCCGACTGCATGCCCGTGCACGACGGGGACGTCCTCCCCGTCCCCGTCAACGCCATGGAGCGCGGGCTGATCGACCTGTGGGCCCGCACCACCGCCGGCATGAGCACCGCGCACCGCGAACGCCTCAAGGCCGGGATCGACCGGATGACGGCGGCCTGGATGTGGGAGCTGGTCAACCAGTTCCACCACCGCGTCCCCGACCCCGTGGACTATCTGGAGATGCGCCGCGACACCTTCGGCTCCGACCTCACCCTCGGGCTGTGCCGTATGGGCCACGGCCCCGCGGTCCCCGACGAGATCTACCGCACCGGACCCGTCCGCTCCCTGGAGATGGCCGCCGCCGACTACGCCTGTCTCCTCAACGACGTCTTCTCGTACCAGAAGGAGATCGAGTACGAGGGCGAGATCCACAACGCGGTCCTCGTCGTGCAGAACTTCTTCGGCTGCGACTACCCCACCGCGGTCGGTGTCGTCCACGATCTGATGACCCAGCGGATGAAACAGTTCGAGCATGTCGTGGCCCAGGAACTGCCCGTCGTCTACGACGACTTCGAGCTGTCCGCCGAGGGCCGCCAGAAGATGGCCGACTATGTGACCGACCTGGAGAACTGGATGTCCGGCATCCTGCACTGGCACCGCACGGTCGACCGCTACAAGGCCGAGTATCTGGCCCGGCGCACCCATGGCTTCCTGCCGGACCGGGCACCTGCCCCGTTCGCCCCGTCCGCCCCGTTCACTCAGATCTCCCCGTCCCCGTCCCCGCCCCCGTCCTTGCAGTCGGTCAGCTGACGCCCCACACCCAGGTGGCGGTCTCCTCGGCGAGCTGCCGGACGCCCTTCGCGGCCGTGTCCGACAGCTCGCCGAGTATCGCGTCACCGGCCGCCAGCACCGCGCGCGCCTGCTGCGGCAGCCGCGCGTCGGCCAGGGCGACCGCCAGCGCGTAGTGCTCCTCGGCGATGAACCGGCCCAGATTCACCCGCTGCCAGTACGCCAGCGAGCCGTCGCCGGGGTCGGCCAGCACCGCCCGGACCGCCGCCAGCGTCCCGGCCGCCTGGACGGCGCGCCCCGCCGACCGCTCCAGCCGGGCCTGGGTCAGCCGCGCCGACACCCGGTCCCAGGCCGTCTCCTGCAACGCCGCGTACAGCCGCTGGGCGCGCAGCGCCTGGCGCAGATCCCCGAGCCGCTCGAACTCCCGGGCCAGCGCGCCGACCGGCGCCGGATTCAGCCGGGTCGGGGCGTCCGGCCGGCGGAGCCGGCCCTGGTCCAGCGTGATGGCGTCCAGCTCATGGATCAGCGCCACCCGGGCGTGCTCGGTCAGGCCCTGGTCCAGTGCCAGACCGGTCCAGGTGAGCAGTGGTTCGTCCGCCGGGTCCGTACCGAACATCGACTCGTCCAGCCCCTGTGCCCAGCGCGCCAGCTCCGCGCCGCTGGCGTCCAGACCGGGGAGCTGGCTCAGACCGCACGCCGTGTCGAAGTCGGTCTCCCGCACCTCGTTGAGCAGCGGCAGGTCCGCCGCCCGGCCGTACCGGCCCACCAGCACGGCCGCCAGCCGCAGTTCGTCCGTCATCGACGCGGTCGCCGCCAGCCGCAGCAGCCGCCGCAGCAGCCCGAGATCGCCCTCGGCCCGGTCGAACTGCGCGGCCCGCAGCACCACCCGGCGCCGGACCGCGTCCTGCCGCATCGCCGCCGCCGTCTGCACGTCCCCGGCGCGCAGCAGCGCCAGATCGGCCCGACCGCGCGCCAGCACCGGCGCCCAGGGCGGGCGGCGCGGTCTGCTGTGCAGCGGCCGGAACGCGTGTCCGTCCTCATCGTCCAGCAGGAGGAACTCCGGCTCCGTGCACGCCAGCGCGGTGTGCAGGCGGATCAGCAGCTCGGCCGGGGACCGCGCGGGGAGGCCCAGGCCGGTGCGCAGCGCGCTCCGCGCCTCGTCCAGCGGGCGGTGTGCGCGCAGGGCCGCCTCGGTCCGCGCCACCGTGTCCAGCAGCTCCGGCTCCGGGGTGCCGGGCGCCAGCTCCGCGTACGCCGCCCAGCCCGGCAGGCCCACCAGGATCTCCAGCGCCTCGGTCACCGACGAGCCGATGACTCCGGCCGTGCCGTCCGCCGACGCGTAGAGCACGGTGCCGTCCGGGCACAGGAAGTACGTACCCCCCGAGTCGTCGCCCGCCACCGCGTGCAGCGGGGCGCCGGACGCGAGCCGCACCGGGCCCACGGGGACCTGGGTGGCCCGGTCCAGGTCGAAGTCGAAGGGGAACGCGGCCAGGCCGGCCAGCCGCGGGTGCTGCCGCAGCAGCCGGAGCGCGTTATCCGTCATGTCACAGAACGTAACAGTGAGCACTGACAATCCGGGCCCGGCGAACCGGCCGTCCCTGTGGACGACTTGGACGATTCCCATGGCCTGGAGCGGGTGGACCGGTGGGCTCTGTGGGGTGGGTGGGGCCAGTCGGGTCGGTGGGGTCCGCCGGGGGCCGGTCGGATCGCTCTGCGTGTCCGGTGCGGTCGGCGCGGCTCGGCCTGCGGGGCTGACATGGGGCGTCGCCGGGGCGGCGGCCGTTCGGGTGGTCGCGGAGCCGGGCGGCCCACGGGTCAAACGGGTCGCCCAGTCTCACTCTTTCGTGGCTCGTCGGGGGCCGGTGCGCCGGGTAGGGCATCAGCCGGAGGCGATCCGATGGAACAGACTGCGTTGCGTCCCAAGCCGATGCCCGGCCGGGAACCCGGTGCGGCCAGGGCCGCGCCCGGCAGACGCCCACATGCCGCCCGGCGCCGGGGGCGGCGGCTGCGGACCCTGCTGTTCTCGCTCCTCGCCTGCGCCCTGCTGATGCTGTGCGGGGCCGTTCTCGGTGGCGTCGGCTCCACCGTCGCCGGCCTGGGCCCGCTCACCGAACTCCAGCGGCGGGCCGACACCGGGACGGGTTCCGGGGCGGATTCCGGAGCCGGGGGCGGTGCCGCCCGGAGCGCGCCCGCTCCCGGACCGGTCCCGCCCGCACCGCCCGCCGCCCTCGGCGTGGAGGCGGTGGACGCCGAGAAGGCGGGCGCCCTGGTGGTCGGCGTGCATGTGCCCGGTCCGGGTCACTACGCCGGACTGGTCCACGGGGACGTCCTGCTCACCTTCGACGGCACCCGGGTGGACACCGCCGCCGACCTGGTGCGGGCCGTCGCCGCCGCCGACCCCGGCCGCCCGGTCACCATCACCGTGCGCCATGACAGCGGCGGCTATCAGCAGTTGTCCATCACGCCCGCCGTCGTCGTCTGACGCCCCGCGCGGACCGCCGTACCCCGCAAGGGCCTCCCTGGGGGCGTGTCCGGTGCGCCCCACGCGTCCCACCGGGCGCGAGCGGACCGTGCGAAACCCGCGCAGACCGCTCGCGCCGCACCCGGCGTGCGGGCAGGATGCTGCCGACAGACCCGGTCACCCAGCCGCCCAGGGAGGCACCCGATGACCGCCAGTACGCGCGCGTCCTTCACCGCCGACGACTACCGGGCCCGTATGGCACGCGCCGCGCGGGAGGCCGACGCCGCCGGACTCGCCGGACTGCTCGTCGCGCCGGGCCCCGACCTCGTCTGGCTCACCGGCTACGCCCCGCCCGCGGCCACCGAACGGCTCACCGTGCTGGTGCTGGTCCCCGGCCAGGACCCCGCCCTCGTGGTGCCCACCCTGGAGGCCCCGGACGCCGCCAAGGCCGCCGGGGCGCCCGCGCTCAGCCTGCGGGACTGGACCGACGGCAAGGACCCCTACGCCGTCACCGCCGCCCTCCTCGCCGCCGCGGGACGCTTCGGCGTCAGCGACAACGCCTGGGCGCTGCACCTGCTCGGGCTCCAGCGGGCGCTGCCGGACAGCTCCTATGCGGCGCTCACGGACGCCCTGCCCATGCTCCGCGCCGTCAAGGACACCGCCGAGCTGGAGCTGATGGCCGCCGCGGGCGCCGCCGCCGACGCCACCTTCGAGGAGATCCGGACGGTGGCCTTCGGCGGGCGCCGCGAGTCCGAGGTGGCCGCCGACCTCGACGCGCTGCTGCGCCGGCACGGCCATGAGCAGGTCGACTTCACCATCGTCGCGTCCGGCCCCAACGGCGCCAACCCGCACCACGAGGCGGGCGACCGGGTCATCGAGCGGGGCGACATGGTCGTCCTCGACTTCGGCGGCCTCCGGGACGGCTACGGCTCCGACACCTCCCGCACGGTCCACGTCGGCGAGCCCACCGACGAGGAGCGCCGGGTGCACGACCTGGTGCGCGCCGCCCAGCAGGCCGGTTACGAGGCCGTGCGGCCCGGCGTCGCCTGCCAGGAGGTCGACCGGGCCGCCCGCGCGGTCATCGCCGACGCCGGGTACGGGGACCGCTTCATCCACCGCACCGGCCACGGCATCGGCGTCACCACGCATGAGCCGCCGTACATGATCGAGGGCGAGGAACAGCCCCTGGTGCCCGGCATGTGCTTCTCCGTGGAGCCCGGTGTCTATCTGCCCGGCCGGTTCGGGGTACGGATCGAGGACATCGTCACCGTCACCGAGGACGGCGGGCGGCGCCTCAACGACACCACCCGCGAACTCGTCGTCGTGGACTGAACCGCCCCCCTAGGAGCCCCTCCGAGCGACGGCGTGACCATGACCCAGGCATCCATCCCCACCGAGGACACCGTCCGCCGGATCGTGCGCGGACTCCTCAAGGACCCCTCCGACTCCTCGGATTCCTCCGGGACCTCCGGCACGTCCGGTACGCCCGGCCGCTCCGGTGGGTTTGCCGGGGGGCCGGACATCCGTCCCGCGTCCCCGGGCGGCGCCACCTGGTGGGTCGGTGCCCGGCACGTCCTGCGCCTGGCCCCGGGCCCGGAGGCGGGCGGCGGGCGCCGCCGCGAGCTGCGGGTGCGCGACCTGGTGCGCCCGCACCTGCCGGTCGCCGTCCCGGTCAGCGTGGCGCACGGGGAGTGGGCGCCCGGCCTCGGCTACACCCTGGACACCGTGGTGCCCGGCGGCTCCGCCGACCGCCACGACGTGTCCGCGGTGGGCGAGGCCGATCTCGCCGGGGTGCTCACCGGGCTGCGCCAGGTGCCCGCGCGGCAGGCCGAGGCGCTCGGTGTGCCGCGCCGGGCGCCCCGCTCCCTGGAGGCGCTGCGCCAGGCCGCCGCACGCGCCGCCGAACGGCTCGCCGCGGCCGACGAGTCCGACGACTCCGGCCCCGCGCGGGTCCACCAGCTCACCCCGGCCGCCGCCGCTCAGCTCGGTGCCCAGAGCGCCGCCGCGGTCCTGGTCCATCACGCGCTGACCGCCGACCACCTCGTCGTCAGCGCCGACGGCCGGGTGCGGGGCGTCCTCGGCTGGGACGCGGCGGTCCTCGGCGACCCGGCCGAGGACATCGCGGGCCTGGCCGCCGCCGTCGGCTCCCCGGCGGCCGTCCGCGCCGCGACCCTGGCCGGGTACGGCGCCCGCCCGTGTCTGCGCGGCCTGTGGCTGGCGCGCTGCGACGCGGTACGGGACCTCGCCGCCGCGCTCGGCACCCGCGCGGACCTGCCCCCGCTGCGCGACCGGCTGCACCGCACCTGGGAGCCGATCCTGCTGGAGCGTGTGACGGACCTCAGGGCGGACGCTCCGGTGGACGACGGGCCGTGATCGCGGGGGGCTCAGGGCGGACGCTCCGGTGGACGGCGAGCCGTGACCGCGCGGGGGGCTTCAGGGCGGACGCCCCGGTGGACGACTAGCCGTGACCGCGTGGGGGGCTTCAGGGCGGACGCCCCGGTGGACGACTAGCCGTGACCGCGTGGGGTGTCCTTACGGCTGTGCCAGGACCGTCGCCGACTCCCCGGGCAGCCGCAGCACCCCGTCCGGGCCGGGCGTGTCCACCGGCTCCCAGGCGGCCAGGACCGCCGCGCGGCGCGGCCCCAGGGGGACGGCCGCGGTCCCGGCACCGAGATTGACGGCCACGCACAGATCGCCGCGGCGCAGCGCCAGCCAGCGGGCCACCGGGTCGTGGGCGACCTTGAGGCCGGACAGATCGGGGTCGGTGAGATCGGGGTGGTCGTGGCGCAGCGCGATCAGCAGGCGGTACCAGGCCAGCATCCGCGCGTGGGGCTCGTCCGCCGGTTCGGACCAGTCCAGGCAGGAGCGGTCCCGGGTCGCCGGGTCCTGCGGGTCGGGGACGTCCTCCTCGGCCCATCCGTGCGCCGCGAACTCCCGCCGTCTGCCACGCCGTACCGCCTCCGCGAGGTCGGGGTCCGTGTGGTCGGTGAAGAACTGCCAGGGGGTGCCCGCCGCCCATTCCTCGCCCATGAACAGCATCGGCGTGAACGGCCCGGCCAGCGTCAGGGTCGCCGCGCAGGCCAGCAGGCCGGGGGAGAGCGAGGCGGACAGCCGGTCGCCCTGGGCGCGGTTGCCGATCTGGTCGTGGGTCTGGCTGTAGCCCAGCAGCCGGTGCGCGGCCACCCGGGACCGGTCCAGGGGGCGGCCGTGGTGCCGGTCGCGGAACGACGAGTAGGTGCCGTCGTGGAAGTATCCGCCGGTGAGGGTCTTGACGAGGGCGTCGAGCGGGGCGCGCGCGAAGTCGACGTAGTAGCCCCGCGACTCGCCGGTCAGGGCGGTGTGCAGGGCGTGGTGGAAGTCGTCGCTCCACTGCGCGTGCAGTCCGAGCCCGCCCGCCGGGCGGGGGGTGATCAGCCGGGGGTCGTTGAGGTCGGACTCGGCGATCAGGGACAGCGGCCGGTCCTCCTCGACGGCCAGCGCGTCCACCGCCGCGGACAGCTCCTCCAGGAACGGGTAGGCGCGGGTGTCGGCCAGCGTGTGGACCGCGTCCAGCCGCAGCCCGTCCAGCCGGTAGTCCCGCAGCCAGGCCAGCGCGCTGCCCAGCAGGAAGGCGCGCACCTCGTCCGACCCGGGCGCGTCGAGGTTCACCGCCGCCCCCCAGGGCGTGTGATGGGTGTCGGTGAAGTACGGCCCGAACTCCGGCAGGTGGTTCCCGGACGGCCCCAGATGGTTGTGGACCACGTCCAGGACCACGCCGAGCCCGAGCCCATGCGCCCGGTCCACGAACCGCTTCAGCGCGTCGGGGCCCCCGTACGGCTCGTGCACGGCCCACAGGGACACGCCCTCGTAGCCCCAGCCGTGCCGTCCGGGGAAGGGGCACAGCGGCATCAACTCCACATGGGTGACGCCGAGTTCCGCCAGATGGCCCAGACGGTCGGCGGCGGCGTCCAAGGTGCCCTCGCGGGTGAACGTGCCCACATGCAGCTCGTACAGGACCGCCCCCTGGAGCGGGCGCCCCGGCCATGGGGCGCGCCAGGGGTGGCGGGAGTGGTCGACGACCGCGCTCGGGCCGTCGGGGCCGTCCGGCTGGCGCCGTGAGCGCGGGTCGGGCCGCACCGGTCCGCCGTCCAGCGCGAAGCCGTAGCGCGTCCCGTGCTCCGCCCGCGCCTGCCCGGTCCACCAGCCCGCTCTGCGCGGGTCGCGCTCCATCTCCTGCGTGCCGCCCCCGCACTCCAGCGTCACGCGGTCGGCCCTCGGTGCCCACACCTCGAACTGCACGGACGGTTCCCCTTCGTCTGCCCACCGGGACGTAGCGCGTCCATCGTGCGCGACGCGCGCGGGGTCCGCTGGCGCATACCCCCATTTGCGGGCTACCCCGTTCCCCGCGCGGTGCCGCCTCCGCCGCGACCACGTGCCGCCCCTCCCGTGCCCGTCGGCGCCGGGCCGCACGCGCGGGGCGGCCTTTCGCCGAATTCTGGACACCCGGGGCCGGGCTGACCGACAATCACGACTGTGACGTCGTCTTTCGAGTTCCCCACGTACCCCGCGAGGCTGTCCGACGCGGAGCGCGACAAGGCGCTGAAGCTGCTGCGTGACGGCGTCGCCATGGGCCGCCTCTCGCATGACACGTTCATCCGCCGCATGGAACTGGCGCTGGCCGCCCGGCGCTCCGACGAACTCGCCCTGCTCACCGCCGACCTGCCCACCGAGGGCCGCCTCTCGCGCGCGGTGTTCGGCACGGTCGAGGCGGTCTCCGGCTTCACCGTCCGGCTGCGCCGCGCCTGGCAGGCGGAGCGGCTGCCCAAGCTGCTGCTGCCGCACCCCGCCTCGGGACACGCCCTGCGCATCGGGCGCGACCCCGCCAACGGGCTGCGCCTCAACCACGAGACCGTCTCGCGCGTGCACGCCGAACTCTCCCGGCAGGGCGGCATGTGGGTGCTGCGCGACCTCGGCTCCACCAACGGCACCAGCGTCAACGGACGCCGGGTCATCGGCGCGGTGGTGGTCTGCGAGGGCGACCAGGTGTCGTTCGGCACGATGGAGTTCCGGCTGGCCGCGGGCTGAACGCGGCCCCGCGCGGACCCCCGCCCCGGTCCCGTCCCGCACGGCCCCCGTGCGCCGCCCCGCGCCCCCCGTGCCCCCCTCTGGACGGGCCTGGCCGACAGCGACCCCCTCCGCCCGAGGCGGTGTTGACGCCCATCTCCGCGCGTGACTGACTGTCGCTCGGCCTGCACAGCAGGTGAAGCGACGGCGCGATGTGGAGGTGTGCCCTGCCGCCCCTCCCGCGCTATCCCACCGTCGACGAACTCGTCACCCGCGCCGCCGCCCTCGTCGCCCGCAGCCCCCGGCACGCCCGGCTGCGCCGCGTAGGCACCTCCCGCGCGGGCACCCCCCTGTGGCTGCTGTCCGTGGGCCACGGCACCCGGCACGTCCTGATCGTCGCCGGACCCCACGCCAACGAGCCGTGCGGCGGCGCCACCGCCCTGCACCTCGCCGAACGCGTCCTCGCCGACCCGGCCCCCGGCGCGGACACCGACGTCACCTACGACCTGCTGCTCTGCGTCGACCCCGACGGACTGCGCCGCAACGAGGGCTGGCTCCACGGCCCCTACACCCTCAGCCACTACTTCCGGAACTTCTTCCGCCCCGGCTTCCGCGAACAGCCCGAATGGCTGCCCGGCGGCCCCGGCGCCGCCGCCCTGCCCGAGACCCGGGCCCTGCTCGCCCTCCAGGACGAACTGCGCCCCGTCCTCCAGTGCTCGCTGCACGGCGTCGACGTCGGCGGCGGCTTCCTCGAACTCACCCACGACCTGCCCGGCATCGCCCGCAGACTCGCCCGCACCGCCGCCCGCCACGCCGTACCGCGCGAACTCGGCCCCTACGACACGCTCTACTGGCCCGTCCTCGGCCCCTCCGTGTACCGCATCCCGCACCCCCGCCACGACGGCCCGGCCGCCGTCACCACGGCCCCCGTCGACTCCACCTGGCTGCACCCCTACCGCCACGGCACGGTGACCGCCGTCGTGGAGGCACCCATGTGGGGCGTCGCCGCCGTCCAGGACGGGTCCGTGCCCGCCGACCCCGACCGCGCCCTGCGGGCCGTCAGCGGCGCCCTGCGGCACGACACACGGCTCCTGGAGACCCTCCTCGCCCGCTGCCGCCCGCACCTCGCCGCCGCGCCCGACGCCGCCGCGCTGCTCGCGCCCGTCGACGACCACCTGCTGATCTGCCCCCGCCTCGCCGACGCCTGGGACCCCGACACGCGCGACCGGGACGGCCCGCGCACCCTGCCGCCGCTCACCACCGCCCACCTCACCGCGCTGCGGCTGGCCGGACGGCGGCTCGCGCTGCGCACCGCCGGACTGCTGCACCAGCTCGTCCGCCGCGCCGGGACCGACCCCACCGGCACGCTGCCCGCACTGGACCACCTGCTCGACCTGTGGTGCGCCGACTTCCACGACGGCTGCGGGGCCCGCTGGATACCCGTCGAACGGCAGGTCGCCTACCAGACGCAGGTCGTGCTGCACACCGTCGACCTCGCCCTGCGCCGGACCGGCGGACCCTCCCGTTCGGGTGAGTCGGGGTGGGGTTCGGGCACCGCCGTGCCGATGCACCAGGAATGACGTACACGACATCCCCGCGCCCCCGCAGAGCCGCGCGCGGCGGTCTGCTCGCGGCCCTGCTCCTGGCCGCCGCCGCGCTCCCCGCCCACGCCGGTGCCCAGCCCGCCCTGCCCGGCAACTGGTTCTATCTGAGCGTCACCCGCGGCGACACCCAGACCAGCGACACGCGCGGGACGCTGCTCATGTGCAACCCGCCCCAGGGACACACCCACGCCGCCACGGCCTGCGAACAACTCTCCTCCGCCGACGGGGACATCGGGAACATCCCCGCCGACGCCACCCGGTGCCCCCTGCTCTACGCCCCCGTCACCGCCCACGCGCGCGGACAGTGGAGCGGCCGGAGCGTCGAGTTCCGCCAGACCTACTCCAACGACTGCGAACTCCGTGGCAGCACCGGGGACGTGTTCACCCTCGACGCCTGACCCGCGCGGCACCGCCCCGGACGGTCAGGACGCCCGCTCCCGCGCGTGCAGCGCCGCCGCCAGGACCGTACGGCTCTGATGCTCCGTCTGGTCCTCCAGCGGCACCCAGCGGGCCCGGAAACGGTCCGCGAAGGAGGTGCTCCAGGCGGCGACCAGCCGCTCCAGCCGGGGCGCCGCGCGGTCGTCGCGCTCCTGGAGGACCCGCAGCAGCATCGCCGCCGCCCGCAGCGGCAGCCGCCGCGCGAAGGCGTCCACGCTGCCGACGTACGCCATCGTGGAACCGGCCGGCGCGGTGTGCGTCCAGTCGGCCGCCAGCCCCGGCACCAGGTCGAGACCCCACTGCGCGGCCCGCAGCAGCGGACCGCCCGACCCGTTCAGCCGGGGCAGCGCCTCGCCCAGCACCCGTTCCACCTCCAGCGTGTCGCGCAGCAGCCGCTGGGCGAGTCTGCGCAGCGCCGCCGCCGGGGCCGGATGCGGCGCCGGATCGGTCACCAGGTCGCTCGCCCACATCGGCACCTCCACCACCGCGGTGAGCCCCCCGTAGCGGTGCGCGTGGTACCAGGTGCTGTTGCGCGCGTCGTCCGGCATACTCGGGTACGCGGCGCCCGCGTCCGGCGGGGGCATCACATGGACGCCCGGTCCCGCCACCGGCCAGCCCGCCGCGTCCGACGCGCCCGCCTCCACCGGGATGCGCAGCTCCGCCGCCGACCGCGCGAACGGCTCCGCCAGCCCCGGGATGTCCTTGGTCAGCTGCACCCAGCTGCCGCCCAGGTCGGTGCCGTGCAGGGTCACCTGGAGATAGGGCCGCAGCTCGTCGATCACCCCCGTGAGGGCGCGGGTCTCCGGCGGCAGCCGGTCCGGGGGCAGCGCCGCCGGGGACCACTCGGGCTGCTCCGGCGCGGGCGGCCGGTAGAAACCGAGGTGGTAGTCCAGCAGGCTGTGCGGCGCCGGGGTGCTGTGCAGACTCGCCCCGTCCGGGTCGGCGCACAGCAGGAAGTGCCAGGACAGCCCGTCGCGCAGGGCCCGCTCGTCCAGCACCCGCCGGGCCAGCGCCAGCAGGGTGCACCCGCCGGTCGGCTCATTGGCGTGCGCGCCCGCCACGACCAGCACCGCGCGGCCCGACCGGCCCACGGACAGCAGGTGCAGCGGCCGTCCCGCGCGGGAGACGCCCACCTGCCGCAGGGCGCACAGCCCGGGATGGTCGGCGGCCAGTGCCCGCGCGGACCACACCAGTTCGGTGACGGTGGGATAGCGCAGCTGCGGCAGCAGACTCACCCCCCGACCTGTCCGCCGAGTCCGCATGACCTCGCATCCGCAGTACCCCACGCGGCGCGGCACCTGTCAAGAACGACCCGGGGGAGGCGCAAGGGGGCATCCCCGGGCGTCCGGAAGCACCCACCCCCACCGCCGTGCGCCACGACCGCGCGCACGAGCACTTCTGACGCCGTGTGCGACGGGGGTGCTGCGGGGGATCGGCCACGGGCGGTCACGGGCGTGCGCGTCCACAGCCCGGGTGGGGCCGTGCCGGGGGAGGGGCTCTGGCGGGTGGCACTCCGGGACCTGCCTCCCGGCGGCGGGTCCGGGGCGGCGCGTCGGCCGACCACCGGCGGGGGGATATCTGGGACGACCCGCGAGGGGGGCTGCCGGGCGCCCCAGGAAGTCGCCGAACTCGCCGCTGTCCTGGACGCCCCGCGCGGGCACTCCGCGTGGGGCGGGCCCACCACGCCGGGCCGCACCTCGGCACGGAGAGCCGCCCGGTGTGCCGACGCCGCACCTGGTGGGCTCCCGCGCGAAGGCGGTCGCCGTCGGGCGGGCGGTCGCCCTCGAACAGGCGGTCGCCGCCGCGGACAGTCACCGTCGAACGGGCGGCCACCACGGGACGGCGGCAGACCCCATCCCGGTGACCTGCCCCGTGTGGGGTTCGGCCGCCCTGAGGACCAGAGCGGCGTGGGGCCGTTTCCGGGCGGCCCCGGAGGGAGGCCGGGTGACCCGGCCGGGACCCGGAGCCGTGGCATACGGGAGCGGTCCGAGGTGTTCCGGTGGCCGTATCGCGCGGGGCGCTCTCCGACCTGCGCCGCCCGGCCACCGCCCCCGTGCTCGTCCCTCACCCCCCGTCGTCCACCCGTTCCAGCAGTGCCACCGGGAGTGGGTCGAAGAGGGTCGTCAGGGGAGCTGTGCCGGTGAACACGCGGGACGGGTCCCGGGTGTCGGTCCAGTGGCCCGGCGGCAGGGGGAGCCGGGTCCCGCGCCAGCCGCCCGTCTCGGCCAGCCGCAGGGACAGCCGGGTGACGGCCGTGACGGCGCGGCCGGAGCGGGCGAAGGCCAGGCAATGGGCGGCGGCCGGGCCCTCGGCTGCCAAGGGGGCGTACGAGGCGCTCTCGCCGAACGCCTCCGGGTGGCGCGCGCGCAGCCGCAGGGCCGCCGCCGTCACCTCGTCCTTGACGCCCGGCTCCGGCGGCGGGAACGCGGCGACGCCCCGGTTGTCCGGGTCCACCAGCGCCCGGTACTCGCCCTCCGAGCCCTGGTAGACGTCCGGCACGCCCGGCATGGTGAGGTGGACCAGCGCCGTGCCCAGCACATTGGCCCGGATATGCGGCTCCAGGGACGCCCGCAGCGCCGCCACCCGCTCGCCCGGCGCCCCGCAGGGACCCGCCGCGACGAACGCCGCCACCGTCTCCTCGTAGGGCGCCTCCCGTTCGGTCCAGCTCGTGTAGAGACCCGCCTCGCGCGCGTGCTTCAGCAGCGCCTCCAGGACCCGTTCCGGCGCGGCCGGGCCCAGCCCGAACACCGTCTGCCACGCCGCCCAGGCCAACTGGGCGTCCGGCACGCCGTCACCCGCGCGGGGGGTCACCTCGGCCAGCACGTCCGCCCACCGCCCCGGGCACTCGGTGAGCACCGCCAGCGCCGCCCGGACGTCCGCGCTGCGCTTGGTGTCGTGCGTGGACACCACCGTCCCGGTGGCCGGCCAGTCCCGCTGCATCCGGGCGCAGTACGTATGGAAGTCCTCCGGCGACACGCCCGGCGCCCCCGGATCGCCGCCCACCTCGTTCGCCGAGAGCAGCGGCACATAGCGGTAGAACGCCGTGTCCTCCACCGACTTGGCCCGCAGCGCCGACGCCGTCTGCGCGAACCGCGCCCGCAGCTCCCCGGCGCCGGGCACGTCCCCGTACCGCCCCAGCAGCAGATCCCGTACGGCGTCCACGGCGCCGGACTCCTCCGGGACCAGGTACGCCGTCTTCGCCTCCCGCGCCGCCGCCTCGGTCAGCACCTGGGTCGCGTCGGTCGAGGCGTAGGGCCGGTAGACCCCCAGCCGGACCAGGAGTTCGCGCAGGGCCGTGTGCAGGGCCCAGGGGGCGCGGTCGCGCAGCGCCGTCTCGGGCGCCCGCTCGCACACCCGGCTCGCCGTCCGGGTCAGCCGGTCCGTCTCGGCCACCAGCTCGTGCCCCAGCACCCGGTACGCGGCCCGCCGCACCGTCGCCTCCCAGACCCCGCCCCGGTCCGGCTGCGGGGCCGCGAACCGGCGGTAGCGGCCGAGGAGTTCCCCGGCGCCCGCCGGATCGGTGAACAGGCCGTCGACCTGGCGCAGCGCGTCGTAGCCGGTGGTGCCCGCGACGGGCCACGCGGCGGGCAGCCGCTCCCCGTCGGCGAGGATCTTCTCCACCACCGTCCAGCGCCCGCCGGTCGCCTCGTGCAGCCGCCGCAGATAGCCGTCCGGGTCGGCGAGCCCGTCCGGATGGTCGACGCGCAGTCCGTCGAGCACGCCCTCGTGCAGCAGGCCGAGGATCTTCGCGTGGGTCGCCTCGAACACCTCGGGGTCCTCGACCCGCACCCCGATCAGCTCCGACACGCTGAAGAACCGCCGGTAGTTCAGCTCGGTCCGGGCCAGCCGCCACCACACGGGGCGGTACCACTGGGCGTCCAGCAACTGCGGCAGCGGCAGCCCGGCCGTGCCCTCGCGCAGCGGGAAGGCGTGCTCGTGGTAGCGCAGGACGTCCCCGTCCACCACCAGCCGTGCCGCCTCCGTGCCCAGCGGGCCGCCCAGCACCGGCAGCAGCACCTGCCCGCCGCCCGCCTCCCAGTCGATGTCGAACCAGCGCGCGTACGGCGACTGCGGGCCCTCGCGCAGCACCTCCCACAGGGCGTGGTTGTGGCGCGGCGCCATCGCCATGTGGTTCGGCACCACATCGGCCACCAGGCCGAGGCCGTGCTCCCGCGCGGTGCGGGCCAGCGCGCGCAGACCGTCCTCGCCGCCGAGTTCCGCTCGTACGAGAGCGGGGTCCACGACGTCATAGCCGTGCGACGACCCCGGTACCGCCTCCAGCACGGGTGACAGATGCAGGTGCGACACGCCGAGCGAGGCCAGGTAGGGCACCGCCCGCGCGGCGGCGTCGAACGGGAAGGCGGGCTGCAACTGGAGGCGGTAGGTGGCGGTGGGCACCAGGGGGACGGGGCGCGCAGGGGTCATGCACAGCTACGTACCCCCGGCCGGGGCGTTCCTGTCATCGCCGCCGCCATGTGAGCCGCCCGCGCGCGCCCGGCGCTCGTCCGCCGGGGTGCGCACCGGCCCCGTCGTGGGGGCGGGGCCGGTGCGCGCGGGGGACCTCCGGCGGTGTGCCGTGGATCAGCCGGCCGGGCGTTGCGGGGCGCGCTGCCCCGGTACCTCGACGGCCTCTGCGACGGCGGCCGTGTCCCCGGTGGCGTCCAGGCTCGGCAGCACGAAGTTGACGATGGTGAGCTGGTGGCCGCAGTGCGGGCAGGAGTGCTCGGTGCCCAGCGGCGGCAGCTCCGGCGCGGCCCCCACGTCCGCCATGGCCCCGGGGCCCGCCACGGCCCCCGCGCCTGCTCCGACACTGGCGCCAGCACCGACACCGACACCGGCGCCAGCACCAGCACCGGCACCGGCTCCGGCGCCCGTCACAGCCCCGAGCCCGGACGCCGTCCCGGCCACCGCGGAGCCGGGCCCCTCGCCCGTACCGCCCGCGCCCTCGGGTGCCGTGTCCACCCCGCGGGCCGCGTTCGCGCGCTCCCACAGCACCCGGCAGTCGGGGGTGCAGAAACGGGAGTCGGGGCGGCCCCGGCGGCGGGGGGAGGGAACGAACTCGACGCCACATGTGGCGCAGAGACCGGGTGCGGTGCGCATGGAGCCTCCATGGTCGGTGTGGGGGGCGGGTCTTCGCGATCCGACGTCCAGTACAGCGCGACAGGGGTTACCGCGCCGGAACACCGGCCGTCATCTCGCCGCAACCCGATGTGCGCGTGCCCCGCCGCGACGGCCCGGGAGAGGGCGCTGTTACGCCACTGAAACCCCGGCGGTGAGAGCATCGGGCGCCGGTGGTGGAGCGTGCCACGCGCACTTACCGCACCGGCAATCGGCTTTGGCCGGCCGGTGATTTCGGCCGGGCCGCTCCGAGGTCGCGGCGGAAGGGCGGGGAATTCCCTTCGCCGCCCCGGCCATTGCCGTGGGCCGTCGCGTCGGCGGCTGCTTCAGCCGTCGCTTAATGCTGCCTATCCCGCGTAGTTGCCCCGCACCCCGACCGAGCGGTCGGGCGGTGGTTGAGCAGGCGATGAATAGGGGCGTAAATCCGCGGGAGAATGGCTTGTTCCGGCGTCCGTGCCGAGGTCGGCCCGCTGTTCGGGGTGAATTGACGGATCGTCTCAAATGCTGGATGCCATGAGGTGCCCGTCTGGACTGTGTGTTGGCTGTTAGAGTGAAGTGTCAGGGAAAAAGGACTCTTGTTCGCCTGGAGCCTCGTTCGAAATTGCGAGTGCGCCCCCGGTTCGGCTTCTCGCAGTGAGCGGACTCCACAGGTCTACGAACCGAAGTGATCCAGGAAATCGACCACACCGACATGGCGCGGGATCGACGCGCGACAACGGAATCGGTGTGCAGCGGCATGCGTCGCGGACGGTGTGACGCACGAGGAAGGCGTTGAACCGAGCGAACGGAGATGTGGGTGCGACGGGGGAGTACGGATGACAGGATCATCGATGTCGATATTCGATCTTTATCGGCGGAAGGTTCACCGAGAAACGCGGGCGAAGACCCGGACCATGTGGCGACACTCGCGGAATTGGATGTTCCACTGCCGCCCATCATCGTGCATCGTGCCTCGATGCGAGTGATCGACGGACTGCACCGGCTGCGCGCCGCCCAACTGCGCGGCCACAGCAGCATCGCGGTGACGTTCTACGACGGCACGGAGGCGGACGCCTTCGTCCTGGCCGTGGAGTCCAATGTGCGGCACGGGCTGCCGCTGTCCCTGCCGGACCGCAAACGGGCCGCCGCGCGGATCATCGCCACACACCCGCAGTGGTCCGACCGGAAGATCGCCTCGGTGACGGGCATCGCGCCCGGCACGGTCGCCGATCTGCGCCGCACCACCCAGACCGGCACCGCCGGGGAGAACATCCCCCGCATCGGCCGGGACGGGCGGGTACGGCCGGTCGACATCGCCGAGGGACGGCGCCGCGCGGGCCAGCTCATCAGCGAGAACCCGGATCTGTCGCTGCGCCAGATCGCACGGGCCGCCGGAATCTCCCCGGAGACCGCGCGGGACGTGCGCAACCGGCTGAGCCGCGGTGAGGAACCCCTGCTGCCGCCCCGCCCGCGGGGTGTCCGCGCCCGGCCGCGCGAGGAGATCCTGAAGGTCGTACCGCAGACGGGGTACGGTGAGCAGCCCCGGCACGACCCGGCCGCGGTGTCCGCCTTCGCGGAGGGCCTCTCGGCGGTCAACCGGCTCAAGGCGGACCCGGCGCTGCGGCTCAACGAGACCGGCCGGCAACTGCTGCGGCTGCTCAGTGTGCACATGCTCCCGCCGGACGAGTGGGAGGGCATCATCGACACCGTGCCGCCCTACTGGAGCGGGACGGTCGCCCATCTGGCCCGGGAGTGCGCGCACATCTGGGAGGAGGTCGCCGCCCGGGTGGAGCAGAACACCGGGCAGGGCCACGACGGACCCGGGTCCGCGCCGGTGCCGCAGCAGGCGCCCGCGGCGCACGGCGGGCCGGTCGTCCGTCCGGCGCACTCCGGGCACCCCGCAGGGGCCCGGACGCACCCGTCGGCCGGTCCCGACGCGACGGCCACCCGGCCCGACCCCCGGGCCATCCCCACCATGTGAGACCGCGCCCTCGCGCCCTCACGCCCTTGTCCAACTGGCCGATCCGGCCGGTTGGACGCCCCCGCGCCCCGGGGCGGACCGCCCTGGGGCGCGTACCCGGCGATCGGGCGCGTACCCGGCCAGGGGCACGCCGAGCCGTCCCGGCCCGGCGGCGGCACACCCAGCCCGCTGCCGGACCCGGACGACGGACATACGGCCGCACGACCGTGAACCGCGCCCCCTGCTCCGCCGCTCACCAACCCCTCCGCGGCTCCTCCGCAGCCCCTCCGCGCCTCTCCATGCCGCGCTCCTATGTCCCGCCCCCATGTCCCGCCCCTATGCCGCGCCCCTATGTCCCGCCCGTATGCCGCGCCCCCATGTCCCGCCCCTATGTCCCATCCATGGGTCCCGCCCCTATGTCCCGTCTCCGGAGTGCCAGGCGACGACTCTCCATATTTGTCATGCCCACGTATAAAGACCGTTCCCCTGGACCCTCTCCGAACCCTCCCCGAACCCCCTCCGGCCCCCTCTCCAACCCCCCTGTCCGGGTTGCCCGGAACCGCACTCCACAGGCGTAGTTGGCCGGAATTCAGACAGGTATCGTCGGCTCCCGGATCACGCGAGACCGAATGGCCCGAGAAGTCGCTCCGCCCATTCATGGCCGCCGTATTCCCGAATCCCTACCGCAGGAGGTTCCCTTCGACATGCTGATCACTCAGACCCCCGGCGGGGTGATGATGAAGGGCGGCGACGATTCGGAGCCGTCCAAGATCAGGCCGGGAACATCGCGGCGGGTCCTCGCCTTTGTCACACCGCATCGCGCGACCGTGATCGCGCTCATTCTCGTGACGCTCGTCGATTCCCTCATCATCGTCGCGACTCCTTTGCTGCTGAAAGAGATCGTCGACAGCGGGATCTTGAAGGACGATTCCCAGGTCGTCCTGGTCTTCGCCCTCCTGGTCGCCGCGCTCGCGCTCGTCGGCTCGCTGACCCAGCTCGCCCAGAGCTATCTGTCCGGACGGATCGGCCAGGGCGTCAGCTACGACCTGCGGGTCAAGGTGTTCCGCCATGTGCAGCGGATGCCGCTCGCCTTCTTCACCCGCACCCAGACCGGCGCCCTCTCCAGCCGCCTCAGCACCGATGTGGTGATGGCCCAACAGGCGCTCACCACCCTGCTGATGTCCGCGACCGGCGCGCTCACCGTCGTTCTCGTGCTCGCCGAGATGTTCTATCTCTCCTGGCTCGTCAGCCTGATCGCGCTCGTGCTGCTCCCGGTGTTCTTCCTGCCCTGGCTCTACATAGGCCGCAGGCTCCAGGTGTATTCCAGGAAGCAGATGGAATTGCACGCCAACCTCAGCGGCACCATTCACGAGCGTTTCAATGTGCAGGGCGCCATGCTCGCGAAACTCTTCGGCCGTCCCGCCGAGGAACTGGGCCGCTACGAGGGCGAGGCGGCACGGGTGCGGGAAGTCGGCGTACGGCTGAGCGTCTTCAGCCGACTGGCGTTCATCCTCATGGCCCTGCTCACCGCGCTCACCACCGCGCTGGTCTACGGCGTGGGCGGCGGGCTGGTGCTGAACGGCACCATCGGTCTGGGCACCCTGGTCGCCCTGGCCACCCTGCTGGGCCGCCTCTTCGGCCCGATCACCCAGCTCTCCAGCATGCAGGCCAACGCCCTCACCGTGCTGGTCAGCTTCGACCGGATCTTCGAACTCCTCGACATCAAGCCCCTCATCGAGGAACGCCCCGACGCCGTGGCGCTCCCCGCCCCCAGCACCTCCCCGGCGCCCGAGATCCGCTTCGAGTCGGTCTCCTTCGCCTACCCCCGCCCCGAAGAGGTCTCGATCGCCTCCCTGGAGACCCACCCGGCCGGCGGTGACGAACGCGCCCGCCCCGTCCCCCAGGTCCTGCACGACCTGGACTTCAGCGTCGCCCCCGGCACCCTCACCGCTCTCGTCGGCCCCTCGGGCGCCGGCAAGACCACCATGACCCATCTGGTGTCCCGGCTCTACGACGTGTCCGGCGGCGCGGTCCGGATCGACGGCACGGACGTCCGGGACCTGACCTTCGACTCGCTGCGCGCCACCGTCGGCGTGGTCGCCCAGGACGCCTACCTCTTCCACGACACCATCCGCGCCAACCTCGCCTACGCCCGCCCCGACGCCACCGAGCAGGAGATCACCGAAGCCTGCGAACAGGCCCGGATCTGGGAGCTGATCGAGTCGCTGCCCGACGGACTCGACACCGTCGTCGGCGACCGGGGCTTCAGGCTCTCCGGCGGTGAGAAGCAGCGCCTCGCGGTCGCCCGGCTGCTGCTGAAGGCACCCGCGGTCGTCGTGCTCGACGAGGCCACCGCCCATCTGGACTCCGAGGCCGAGGCCGCCGTGCAGCGCGCCCTGAAGACCGCCCTGCGCGACCGCACCTCCCTGGTGATCGCCCACCGGCTCTCCACCGTCCGCGAGGCGGACCAGATCCTCGTCATCGACGACGGCCGGGTCCGGGAGCGCGGCACCCACGACGAACTCCTCGCCGCCGGGGGCCTCTACACCCAGCTCTACACCACTCAGTTCAGCAGGTCCGCCGACCCCCAGCCGGGCCCCCAGGCCGACGGCCCGCACGCCAACGGCCACCGCGGACCGGACCCCCAGGAGCGGCCCATGCCGGCCATCCGCACCCGCGGCGGCGGCGGGATGCCCGGTGGGATGCCCGGTGGGATGGGCCCCGGACCCGACGGCGGCATGGGCGGCGGACTCCGCCGCCGAGGCGGCTCCCCGCCCGGCCCCAACGGCGGTACCCCCGGCGGCGGCAAGGTCCGCGGCCCACGCCGGCGCGGCGCCGACGGCGACGACACCCCCTGACCGGCGCCCCGCCCCGTACCCCGCCCCGTACTCCGCCCCACCTGCCTCCCCTCGCCGCCCCCCACCGGCGCACCCACCTCGCCTCATCCCCCCATGCCCCCATCCAGCCCCGTCCCCGATCGATCAGCGCGTCAGCAATCCCGGTACCCGAGAAGCGGTCGCCCGCGAAGGGGGAGACATGAACGGCACGTCGGTGGCAGCGCCGGGCTCGGTGCTGGAGTTGTTCCGCGCACGGCTCACGGCCGCGCCGGACGCGGTGGCGGTGACCGCCGGTGCGCGGGAGGTGTCGTACGCCGCACTGGACGCCGCCTCCGACCGGGTGGCCGGTCAGCTGCGGGGACAGGGCGTGCGGCGCGGTGACCGGGTGGCGGTGCGGCTGGAACGTTCCGCCGGGCTGATCGCCGCCCTGCTCGGGGTGTGGAAGGCGGGCGCCGCGTACGTCCCGGTGGACGGCGCGTACCCCGCCGAGCGGGTGGCGTACGTGCTCCGGGACGCCGCCCCGACGGTCACCCTGGACACCCTGGACGTCCTCGGCACCCCGGGCGTCCTCGGCACCCCGGGCGTCCTCGGCACCCCGGGCGTCCTCGACACCCCGGGCGTCCAGGGCGCCCACGGCGCCGACACCACCGCCGACGACCTCGCCTACGTCATGTACACCTCCGGCTCGACCGGGACCCCCAAGGGCGTGGCCGTGCCGCACGGGAGCGCCGCCGCGCTGGCCGGGGACCCGGGCTGGGCCGTCGGCCCCGGCGACGCCGTGCTGTTCCACGCGCCGCACGCGTTCGACATCTCCCTGTTCGAGGTGTGGGTGCCGCTGGCGAGCGGCGCGCGGATCGTCGTGGCCGACCCGGCGGCGCCGGTCGACGCGGCGGCCGTACGCCGTCATCTCGCGGCCGGGGTCACCCATGTGCACATCACCGCCGGGCTGTTCCGGGTGCTGGCGGACGAGGCGCCCGACTGCTTCACCGGTGCCCGCGAGGTGCTGACCGGCGGGGACGTCGTGCCGCCGGAAGCGGTCCGGCGGGTGCGCGAGGCGTGCCCCGGCGTACGGGTCCGCCATCTCTACGGGCCCACCGAGTCCACCCTGTGCGCCACCTGGCACACCATCGAGCCCGGCGCCGCCACCGGCTCGCTGCTGCCGCTCGGCCGTCCCCTCGCCGACCGGCGTGTCCATCTCCTGGACGCCGCCCTGCGCCCGGTGGCGCCCGGCGGGACCGGGGAGCTGTATCTCTCCGGTGCCGGGCTGGCGCGCGGCTATCTGGGCCGGGCCGCCCTGACCACCGAGCGGTTCGTCGCCGACCCGTACACGCCCGGCGCCCGGATGTACCGCACCGGGGACCTGGCCCGCCGTACCCCCGGTGGTGAACTGGTGTTCGCCGGGCGGGTCGACGCCCAGGTCAAGATCCGTGGCTTCCGGGTCGAACCCGGCGAGGCCGAGACCGCGCTCGCCGCCCTGCCCGGGGTCGCCCAGGCGGTCGTGGTGGCCCGCGAGGACCGGCCCGGCGACAAGCGGCTCGTCGGCTATGTCGTCCCGGACGTCTCGGCCGGGGAGCGCCCCGAGCCGGACGCCCTGCGCGAGCGGCTCGCCGCCACGCTGCCCGACTACCTGGTCCCGGCCGCGCTGGTCCTGCTGGACGCGCTGCCGCTCACCGTCAACGGCAAGGTCGACCACCGTGCGCTGCCCGCCCCCGAGTTCACCGCGAGTGAGAGCCGCGAGCCGCGTACCCCGGCCGAGCGGCTGCTCTGCGCCCTGTTCGCCGATGTCCTCGGCCTGGACCGGGTCGGCGTGGACGACAGCTTCTTCGAACTGGGCGGCGACTCCATCATGTCGATGCAGCTCGCCGCGCGCGGCACCCGCAAGGGCGTGGTCTTCGGCGCCCAGGACGTGTTCGAGCACGAGACCCCGGCCGCCATCGCCGCCGTAGCCACGCTGGAGGGGGCGGCCGGGGACCCCGCCACGCCCCGCGAGGACACCCCGCTGCTCGACCTCACCCCGGACGAGACCGCCGAACTCGCCGCGGCCGTACCCGACCTGGCGGAGGTCTGGCCGCTGACCCCGCTCCAGGAGGGGCTCCTCTTCCACGCCGCCTACGACGAGGGCGGACCCGATGTCTACGAGGGCCAGTGGGTGCTGGAGCTGCGCGGGCCGCTCGACGCGGACCGGCTGCGCACGGCCTGGCAGGGCGTGGCCGCCCGGCACCCCACCCTGCGCGCCGGTTTCCACCGGCTCACCACCGGCCGCCTGGTCCAGGCCGTCGAACACTCCGTACGGATTCCCTGGCGCGAGGTCGATCTCACCGGGCTCGACCCGGCCGAGACCGCGGCGCGGCTCGCGGCGACCGCCGAGCGGGAGCAGGCCACCCGCTTCGACCCGGCCCGGCCGCCGCTGCTGCGTCTGGTCCTGGTCCGGCTCTCCGCCGAGGTGCACCGGCTGATCGTGGTCACCCACCACATCCTCTTCGACGGCTGGTCCATGTCCGTCGTCCTGAAGGAGGCCGCCGCGCTGTACGCGTCCGGCGGCGACCCCGGCGCCCTCGCGCCCGCGCCCTCCTTCCGCGACCAACTGGCCTGGCTCGCCCGGCAGGACAAGGAGGCCGCCCGGACCGTGTGGCGGGCGGAGCTGGCCGGGGTGGACGAGCCGACCCTCGTGGACCCGCTGGAACGGGGCAAGGACTCGGCCGCCGCCGGACGGCTCACCCGGACCCTGTCCGAGGACACCACCGCCCGGCTGGTCGCCTTCGCGCGCGGCGCCGGACTCACCGTCAACACGCTGGTGCAGGGCGCCTGGGCGCTGGTCCTCGCCCGGCTGACCGGCCGCGGCGACGTGGTGTTCGGCGCGCCCGTCGCCGCCCGGCCCACCGAACTGCCCGGTGTGGAGGGCATGGTCGGGGTGTTCATGAACACCGTGCCGGTCCGGGTGCCGCTGGACGGCGAGCGGTCGGCGCTGGACCTGCTCACCGGCCTCCAGTCCCGGCAGTCCGCGCTGATCGGCGCCCACCATCTGGGCCTCGCCGAACTCCAGAAGCTGACCGGCTCGCGGTCCGCCTTCGACTCGGTGCTGGTCTTCGAGAACTATCCGCGCGCGACCGGCGACGAGGCGCCCCCCGGTGCCCCGCGCATGGAGCACCTCGCCACGGTCGAGGGCACCCACTACCCGCTCACCCTCGGTGTGGTCCTCACCGACCGGCTCGCACTGCGCCTCGCCCACCGCCTCGCCCTGTTCTCCGCCACCGAGGCGGCGGGCATCGCGGACGCCGTCGTCCAGGTGCTGGACCGGATCACCACGGAACCGTCGACCCCGGTGGGCCGCCTGGACATACCGCTGCCGGAAGCGGAGACCGGCGGCGCGGAAACCGACGTACCCGCGGAAGCCGACCCCCGGCCGTCCGGGACCCCCAGCCCCCTCCCGCCCCGGCGCTTCGCCGAGCAGGCGGCCCGTACGCCCGCCGCCGTCGCCCTCGTCGCGGGCGACCGTGAGCTGACCTACGGCGGGCTCGCCGACGCCGCCCGGCATCTCGCGCACCGGCTCACCGGGCACGGCGTCGGACCGGAGGCGCGGGTCGCCGTCCTCGCCCCCCGGTCGGTGGAGCTGATCACCGGACTGCTCGGCATCGCGCTGGCGGGCGGCGCGTATCTGCCCGTCGACCCGGAACACCCCGCCGACCGGATCGCGTTCGTCCTCGCCGACGCCGCCCCGCAGGCCGTGCTCTGCACCCGGGAGACCCGCGCGCTGGTGCCCCCCGGGTTCACCGGTCCGGTGCTGGACCTGGACACCGCTCCCGCGCGGGACCTGGACTCCGCCCGGCCCCAGGCGGCTCCTGTGCGGGACCTGGACACCGCCCCGCCCCAGGCGGCTCCCGCGCGGGACCTGGACTCCGCCCCGCCCCAGGCGGCTCCCGCGCGGGACCTGGACTCCGCCCGGCCCCCGGCCGCTCCCGTGCCGGGCCTGGACTCCGCCCCGCCCCCGGCGGCAGCCGCACGGCGCCTCGCGGACCCCGACCTCGACCCTGCCCCCGACCCCGACCCCGGCCCCGATCCCGACCACACCGCCTACGTCATCTACACCTCCGGCTCCACCGGCACCCCCAAGGGCGCCGCCGTCACCTTCCGGGGCCTCGCCGGTCTGATCGACGACCGCGTCCGGCGCTACCGCATCGGCGTGGACACCCGGCTCGTCCAGCTCGTCTCGCCCAGCTTCGACGTGTCGATGGGGGACATCTGGCCGACCCTGTGTGCGGGCGGGCGGCTGGTGCTGGCCCCGCCCGGCGGACACACCACCGGCGACGCGCTCGGCGAACTGCTCGCCGGGCAGCGGATCACGCACGCCGTGATGCCCGCCGTCCAGCTCACGCATCTGCCCGACCGGCCGCTTCCGGCGCTGCGGGTGCTGGTGTCCGGCGGGGACGCGCTCCCGGCGGAGACCCGGCGCCGCTGGGCCGGGCGCTGCGCGCTGCACAACGAGTACGGCGTCACCGAGGCGACCGTCGTCTCCACCGTCACCGCCCCGCTCACCGGGTCCGGGCCGCTGACCATCGGCGGGCCGGTCGACGGCGCCGGACTGCGGGTCCTGGACGGCTTCCTGCGGCCGGTGCGCCCCGGGGTGACCGGCGAGCTGTACGTCACCGGGACCGGCCTGGCCCGCGGGTACCTCGCCCGGCCGGGGCTGACCGCGCACCGGTTCGTCGCCGACCCCCGTACGCCCGGCGGGCGCATGTACCGCACCGGTGACCTGGTGCGCCGTACCCCCGGCGGTGAACTGCTGTTCGTCGGGCGGGCCGACGAGCAGATCAAGCTGCGCGGTCACCGGATCGAACTCGGCGAGGTCGAGGCCGCGCTCGCCGACCACCCGGACGTCGAACAGGCCGTCGCCGCCGTCCACGACGACCGGCTGATCGGCTACGCGGTGTCCGCCGCGGGCCGCGGCGCCGACCCGGTGGCGGTCCGCGCCCATGCCGCGCGCACCCTGCCCGACCACATGGTCCCGGCGGCCGTGACCGTGCTGTCCGCGCTGCCGCTGACGCCCAACGGCAAACTGGACCGCGAGGCGCTGCCCGCGCCGGACTTCACCGCCGTCGCGCTCGGCCGGGAACCCCGGACGGCGGCCGAGTCGGTGTTCTGCGCGGCCATCGCCGCGATGTTCGGGCTCGACCGGGTCGGCGCCGACGACAGCTTCTTCGCGCTCGGCGGCGACTCCATCACCTCGCTGCAACTGGTCACCCGCGCCCGGCAGGCCGGACTGGTGGTCACGCCCCGGCAGATCTTCGACGAGAAGACCCCCGAACGGCTCGCCCTGGTCGCCCGGTCCAGCACGGCGGACGACCCGGCGGCCGGGGCCGGCGCGGAGACCGGCGAGGTGCCCTGGACGCCCGCCGCGCACTTCCTCGGCCCCCGCGTCACCGGCCCCGCCTTCGCCCAGTGGACCGTCCTCGCCACCCCGCCGGGACTGCGCGCCGACGCCCTGACCGCCGCCCTCGCCGCCCTGGTCGACACCCACGCGGTGCTGCGCTCCCGGGTCGAGCACGACGGCGGCGACGGACTCGCCGCCCACCGCATGACCGTCGACGCGCCCGGCGGCACGGACCCGGCCGCGCTGCTGGCGCGGATCGACGCCCCCGCGCCGCCCGCCCCGCCCGCCGTACTCGCCGACGCCGCCGAGGACGCGGCGCGCGAGGCGGTCCGGGGCCTCGACCCGGCGGCCGGGCGGATGCTGCGGGCCGTCTGGCTGGACGCCGGGCCCGACCGGTCCGGCAGGCTCGTCCTCGCCGTCCACCACCTCGCCGTGGACGGCGTCTCCTGGCGGGTCCTCGTGCCCGATCTGCGGGCCGCGTACGAGGCGGCGGCCGAGGGGCGCACCCCGCGGCTCGACCCCGTCGCCACCTCCTACCGGCACTGGACCCGGCGGCTGGCCGCCGAGGCGCGGGCCCAGCACCGGACCGCCGAACTCCCCGCCTGGGCCGCACTGCTGCGTGACGCCGCGCCGCTGCCCGGCGTGCTGCCCCTCGACCCCGAGGCGGACACCGCCGGAACGGTCCGCCAGGACTCCTGGACCCTGCGCAACAACGACACCGCCACCCTCGTCGGACGCACCGCGGCGCTGTTCCACTGCGGGCCGCACGAGATCCTGCTCGCCACCCTCGCCGGGGCCGTCGCCCACTGGCGCCAGGACCCCTACGCGCCCGTCCTCATCACTGTCGAGTCCCACGGGCGGGCCGCGCCGGACGGCGCCGACCTGTCCCGGACCGTCGGCTGGTTCACCAGCGCCCACCCGGTCCGTCTCGACCTCTCCCGGATCGACCTGTTCGGGGCGATGGACGGCGAGGCGGCGGCCGGACGGCTGCTGAAGACCGTCAAGGAGCAGATCCGGGCCGTGCCCGGCGGCGACGGACTCGGCCACGGCCTGCTGCGCCACCTCAACCCGGACACCGCGCCCGTCCTCGCCGCGCTGCCCGTCCCGCAGATCGGCTTCAACTACCTGGGCCGGTTCGCCGCCCCCACCCGCCCCGGCGCCGCCGACCCGGCGATCCCCTGGGAACCGGCCGGACCGCGCGCCCTGTACAGCTCGGACGACCCGCGTATGCCCGTCCCGCACGCCCTGGAGGCCGGTGCCGTCATCCGTGACACCCGGCACGGCCCCCAGCTGACCCTGACCCTCGGCCGCCCGCAGCGCGTACTGGGCGATCCGGCCGTGGACACCCTCGGCCGGATCTGGCTGGCGCTGCTGCGCGGTCTCGCCGTCCACTCCGACCATCCCGCCGTCGGCGGCCACACCCCGTCCGACTTCCCCCTGCTGGACCTGGACCAGGACGAGGTCGAGCAGTTCGAAGCGATCGCAGCGGACCTCGAAGGAGGGCTCTTCCGGTGACGTCCACAACCCCGGTCCACGGCTCGGCACTCGCCGAGGCATGGCCGCTCTCCCCGTTGCAGGAAGGGCTGCTGTTCCACGCCCAGTACGACGGCCAGGGCCCCAGCCATGGACCCGGCCCCGGCCCCGATCTCTACACCCTCCAGCGCACCGACGCGCTGCACGGCCCCGTCGACGCCGGGCGGCTGCGGGCGGCCTGGCGGACCCTGCTGGCCCGGCATCCCGCGCTGCGGGCCAGCTTCCACCGCCGCGCGTCCGGCGCCACCGTGCAGCTCATCCCCCGGGAGGTCGCGCTGCGCTGGCGCGAGGTCGACCTGTCGGCCGACGGGACGACCGAGGAGGAGGCGCTCGCCGAGGTGCGGCGGCTGGCCGCCGAGGAGCGCGCCGAACGCTTCGACCTCACCAAGGCGCCCCTGCTGCGGCTGCTGCTGGTGCGGCACGCCCCCGACCGGCACTGGACCGTGCTGACGTCCCACCACATCCTGCTGGACGGCTGGTCGATGCCGGTGCTGCTCACCGAACTCGCCGCCCTCTACGCGGCGGACGGCGACCCCGCCGTGCTGCCCCCGGCGCCCTCCTTCCGCGACCATCTCGGCTGGCTCGCCCGGCAGGACCAGGACGCCGCCCGCGCCGCCTGGCGCGCCGAACTCGGCGACGGCGACGGCCCCACCCTGGTCGCCCCCGCCGACCCCGACCGCGCGCCGGTGCTGCCCGCCAAGCATGCCCTGACCCTCGCCGAGGACCTCACCGACGCCCTCGCCGGGCTCGCCCGCCGCCACGGCCTCACCGTCAACACCGTGCTCCAGGGCGCCTGGGCGATGCTCCTGGCCCGGCTCACCGGCCGTACCGACGTGGTGTTCGGCGCCACCGTCTCCGGCCGCCCCGCCGATCTGCCGGGCGTGGAGTCGATGGTGGGGCTGTTCATCAACAGCGTCCCGGTCCGGGTCCGGCTGGACGCCGACCGGCCCGTGCTGCGCACCCTGACCGAACTCCAGGAGCGGCAGTCCGCGCTCCTGGACCACCAGCACCTCAGCCTTCCCGAGATCCAGCGGGCGGGTGGGCCCGGCGCGGTCTTCGACACCATGCTGATGTTCGAGAACTACCCGCTGCCGCCCGACCGTCCCGACGCGCCCGGCGCCCTCGCCTTCACCCATGTCGAGGGCCACCAGGCCACCCACTACGCGCTCACCCTCGGGGTCATGCCGGGCCGTCCGACACGGGTCCACATCACCTACCGGCCCGACGCGTTCGACCCCGACGTGGCCCGCGACCTGCTGGGCCGGCTCGTCTGGGTGCTGGAACAACTCGTCGCCGACCCGCTGACACCCGTCGGCCGGATCGGGCTCGTCGGACAACTGGAGCGCGGGCTCGTGGTGGACGGCTGGAACGCCACCGCCGGGGAGGACCCGCCCGCCGACTCGCCCCTGGACCTGTTCCGCGCCCGGGTGGCGGCGGACCCCGACGCGGTCGCCGTGTCCGAGGCCGGGCGGGAGCTGTCGTACGCCGCGCTGGACGCCGCCTCCGACCGGGTGGCCGCCCGTCTGCACGGCCGGGGTGTGCGGCCCGGTGACCGGGTCGCCGTGCGGCTGGAACGTTCCGCCGGGCTGGTCGCCGCCCTGCTCGGGGTGTGGAAGGCGGGCGCCGCGTATGTGCCGGTCGACAGCGCGTATCCGCCCGAGCGGGTCGCGTTCGTGCTGCGGGACTCCGCGCCCGCCGTGACCCTGGAGTCGGTGGAGGACGTCGGGGCTGCGGCGCCGCCCGTCCTGGAGCCGGACGGGGACGACCTCGCGTACGTGATGTACACCTCCGGGTCGACGGGCACGCCGAAGGGGGTCGCCGTGCCGCACCGCGGAGCGGCGGCGCTGGTGGGGGAGAGCGGCTGGGGCGTGGGACCCGGTGACGCGGTGCTGTTCCACGCGCCGCACGCGTTCGACATCTCCCTGTTCGAGGTGTGGGTGCCGCTGGCGAGCGGCGCCCGGGTGGTCGTCGCGGAGCCCGGAGTCGCCCTGGACGCCGCCTCGGTCCGCGCGCACATCGCCGCCGGGGTCACCCATGTCCATCTCACCGCCGGGCTGTTCCGGGTCCTCGCCGAGGAGGCGCCCGACTGCTTCCGGGGCGTCCGGGAGGTGCTGACCGGCGGTGATGTCGTGCCCCTCGCGTCCGTCGAGCGGGTCCGGGCGGCCTGCCCCGAGGTCCGGGTCCGCCACCTTTACGGGCCCACCGAGGTGTCCCTGTGCGCCACCTGGCATCTGTTCGAACCCGGGGAGCAGCAGGGCGCGGTGCTGCCGCTGGGCCGGCCGCTGAACGACCGCCGGGTGTACGTCCTCGACCCGTTCCTCCAGCCGGTGCCGCCCGGTGTGACCGGGGAGCTGTACATCGCCGGGTCCGGGCTCGCGCGGGGCTATCTGGGGCGGGCCGGGCTGTCGGCGGAGCGGTTCGTGGCCTCGCCGTTCGGGGCGGGGGAGCGGATGTACCGCACCGGGGACCTGGTGCGCTGGACCACCGCCGTGGAGCTGGTCTTCGTCGGCCGGGCCGACGCCCAGGTGAAGATCCGCGGCTTCCGGGTCGAACCCGGCGAGGTGGAGGGCGCGCTCGCCGCCCTGCCCGGTGTCGCCCAGGCCGTGGTGATCGCCCGTGAGGACCGGCCCGGCGAGAAACGGCTCGTGGGCTATGTGGTGCCCGGCCCCGGGGCACCCGGTCCCGACGCCCTGCGGGAGCGGCTCGCGGCCACCCTGCCCGACTACATGGTCCCGGCCGCGCTGGTGGTGCTCGACGCGCTGCCGCTCACCGTCAACGGCAAGGTCGACCACCGGGCGCTGCCCGCCCCCGAGTTCGCCTCCGCCGCGGGCCGGGAGCCCCGCACCCCCGCCGAGACCGTGCTGTGCGCGCTGTTCGCCGAGATCCTCGGGCGGGACGCGGTGGGCGTCGAGGACAGCTTCTTCGAGCTGGGCGGCGACTCCATCATGTCGATGCAGCTCGCCGCCCGCGGCACCCGCCGGGGCGTGGTCTTCAGCGCGCAGGACGTGTTCGAGCACGAGACCCCCGCCGCCATCGCCGCCGTCGCCCGGCTGGAGTCGGCCAGCGCGGACGACCGCGACGGCGACACCGGGCCGGTCCCGCCGACCCCGGCCGTCACCGCCGCCGGACCGGCCGCCACCGGACCCGGGTTCGCCCAGTGGACGGTGGTCGGCGCCCCGCCCGAGCTGGGTCTGGAGACCCTCACGGCCGGGCTCGGCGCCCTGCTCGACACCCACGGCATGTTGCGCGCCCGGGTGACGGAGGGGCACCGGCTGGAGGTCGGGGAGCGGGGCGCACCGGACCCGGCCGACCTGATCTCCGTGCTGCGCGTCACCGACCCCGCCGAAGTGGACCCGGCCGCCATCCGCGCCGCCCGCGCGGCGGCCGGGCGGCTCGATCCGGCGGCCGGGGCGATGGTCCGGCTGATCTGGGTCGACGCCGGACCCGGACAGGTGGGACGGCTGGTGTTCGTGGCCCACCACCTCGTGGTCGACGGGGTGTCCTGGCGGGTCCTGCTGCCCGATCTGCGGGCCGCCTGCGAGGCCGCCGCCGAGGGCCGCCCGCCCGCCCTCGACCCCGTCGCCACCTCCTACCGCCGCTGGGCCGCCCTGCTGGAGCGGGCCGCGCTGCACCCGGACCGGGTCGCCGAACTCGACGGCTGGCGAGGCGTGCTGGGCGACGGCGACCCGCTGATCGGCAGCCGCACCCTCGACCCGGCCCGCGACACCGCCGCGACCGCCGAACGGCACACCTGGACCCTGCCCGCGCCCCAGGCCCGGGTGCTCGTGGAACGCACCCCCGGGGTCTTCCACTGCGGTGTCCACGAGGTGCTCCTCGCCACCCTCGCCGCCGCCGTCGTAGAGTGGCGCACCGGTACGAACCGTATGAACGGCGCGGACCATGACGTACTGGTGGATGTCGAAGGGCATGGGCGGACCGCGCCGAACGGGGCCGAACTGTCCCGCACGGTCGGCTGGTTCACCGAGGTCCACCCGGTCCGGCTCGATCTCGCCGGGGTCGACCTGGCCGGTGCCGCCGACGGCACACCGGCCGCCGGAGCCCTTCTGAAGGCCGTCAAGGACCAGACGCGGACCCTGCCCGGACCCGACGGACTCGGCTACGGACTGCTGCGCCACCTGAACCCCGACACGGCCGCCGTGCTGGCCGCGCTGCCCGCCCCGCAGATCACCTTCAACTACCTCGGCCGCTTCCCGGCGCCCGCCCCCGAACCCGCCCCCTGGCAGCCCGCCGGACCCGGCGCGATCGGCGGGGCGAACGCCCCCGACCTGCCCGTCCGACACGTCCTCGGCGCCGGAGCCGTGATCCGCGACAGCGCCGCCGGACCCGAACTCTCCCTCATGCTCACCCACCCGGCCGGTCCGCTCGACACCGCCGCCGCGACCCGCCTCGGCCACCACTGGCTGCGGCTGCTCGGCGGACTCGCCGCCCACACCACCGACCCGGCGGCGGGCGGCCACACCGCCTCCGACTTCCCGCTCCTCGACCTCGACCAGGACGACGTCGACGAGCTGGAGGCCGAGTTCGCCGACGAGACCCCGTGACCCAGCCCGCTGTGAGGAGAGTTACGCGATGACCCGATCCCAGGTCGAGGACGTCTGGCCGCTGTCGCCGCTCCAGGAGGGCCTGCTCTTCCACGCGGCCTACGACAGCGACGGCCCGGACGTCTACCAAGGGCAGCGGCTCCTGGACCTGGACGGCCCGGTGGACGCCGGACGGCTGCGCGCGTCCTGGCAGGCGCTCGCCGACCGGCACCCGGTGCTGCGGGCGGGCTTCCGGCGCCGCAAGTCCGGCGAGGCCGTGCAGGTCGTCGCCCGCGCCGCCGAACTGCCCTGGCGGACCGAGGACCTCAGCGGACTCGACCCGGCGGCGGCCGAGGCGCGGGCCGCCGCACTGGCCGCCGAGGACCGCGCCCACCGCTTCCAGCTCGCCGCCCCGCCGCTGCTGCGGCTGCTGCTGCTGAGGCTCGGCGCCGACCGGCACCGGCTGATCGTCACCAGCCACCACCTCATCATGGACGGCTGGTCCATGCCGGTCCTGCTGCACGAACTCACCGACGTCTACGCCCACGGCGGCGACGCCTCCCACCTGCCCGCCCCCCGCTCCTACCGCGACTACCTCGCCTGGCTCGCCCGGCAGGACAAGGACACCGCCCGCGCCGCCTGGCGGACCGAACTCTCCGGCGTGGACGAGGCGACCCTCGTCGCCCCCGCCGACCCGTCCCGCGACCCGGTGCTGCCGCGCAGCCTGATCGCCGACCTCCCCGAGGACACCACCGCCCGGCTGACCGCCGCCGCACGGCAGCACGGCCTCACCCTCAACACGGTCGTCCAGGGCGCCTGGGCGATGGTCCTCGCCCGGCTGTCCGGCCGCACCGACGTGGTGTTCGGCGCCACGGTCGCCGGACGCCCCGCCGACCTGCCCGGCGTCGAGCAGATGATCGGCATGTTCATCAACACCCTGCCCGTCCGGGTCTCGCTGGACGCCGGACGGCCCGCCGCCGACCTGCTCAAGGACCTCCAGGCCAGGCAGTCCGCGCTGATCGCGCACCAGCACCTCGGACTCGCCGAGATCCAGCGGCTGGCCGGACCCGGCGCCGGGTTCGACACCCTCGTCGTCTTCGAGAACTACCCCCGCCCGCCCGAGCGGCCCGCCGCCCCCGACGCCTTCACCCTGCGCTTCGCCGCCGGACAGGAGACCGCCCACTACCCGCTCACCCTGGTCGCCGTCCCCAAGGACCGGATGCTGTTCAAGCTGGACTACCGCCCCGACCTCTACGACGACACCACCGCCGGGGCCGTCTTCCAGCGGCTCGTCCGGGTCCTGGAACAGCTCGCCGCCGATCTGCGCACCCCCGTCGGCCGGATCGACGCGATCCCCGCCGCCGAACGCGCCCGGGTCACCGCCCACGGCACCGCCCCCACCGCCCCGCCCCCCGGCGACAGCGTCCTCGCGCTCTGGCACCGGCAGGTCGCCGCCGCGCCCGCCGCCGTCGCCGTGACCGACGGCGGACACCAGCTCACCTACGCCGCCCTCGACACCGCCGCCGACCGGCTGGCGGCCCGGCTCACCGGCCTGGGCGTGGGCCGCGGCGACCGGGTCGCCGTCGTCCTGGACCGCTCCGCCGGACTCCTCGCCACCCTGCTCGCCGTCTGGAAGACCGGCGCGGCCCATGTCCCCGTCGACACCGGGCACCCCGCGGAGCGGATCGCCCGGCTGCTCACCGACTGCGCCCCGGCCGCCGTCGTCTGCGACCCCCGCACCCGGGCCCTGCTGACCGAGGACCCGCCCGCCCCGCTCCTGCCGCTCGACGACACCCTCTGGAGCGGCGGCCCGGCCCCCGCCGTACGCCCGGCACTCGACGGCGACGACCTCGCCCATGTGCTGTACACGTCCGGGTCCACCGGGACGCCCAAGGGCGTCGCCGTGCCGCACCGCGCCGTCGCCTCGCTCGTCGGGGACCTCGGATGGGGCACCCGGTCCGGGGACGCCGTGCTGTTCCACGCGCCGCACGCCTTCGACATCTCCCTGTTCGAGCTGTGGGTACCGCTGGCGAGCGGCGCCCGGGTGGTCGTCGCCGAGCCGGGCACCGCCCTGGACGCCGCCGCCGTCCGCAAGCACCTCGCCGCCGGGGTCACCCATGTCCATCTCACCGCCGGGCTGTTCCGGGTCCTCGCCGAGGAGGCGCCCGACTGCTTCGCCGGCGCCCGCGAGGTGCTGACCGGCGGGGACGTCGTCCCCGCGCGGGCCGTCGAACGGGTCCGCGCCGCCTGCCCCGAGGTCCGGGTACGCCATCTGTACGGCCCCACCGAGATCTCCCTGTGCGCCACCTGGCACCTCGTGGAGCCCGGCGACCGCCCGGCCCCCGTGCTGCCCGTCGGACGCCCCCTCACCAACCGCCGCGCCCATGTCCTGGACGCCTTCCTCCAGCCGGTGCCGCCCGGTGTGACCGGCGAGCTGTATCTCGCGGGCGCCGGACTGGCCCGCGGCTACCTGGGCCGGGCCGCGCTGTCCGCCGAACGGTTCGTCGCCTCCCCGTTCACCGCCGGGGAGCGCATGTACCGCACCGGCGACCTCGCCCGCTGGAGCGACGACGGCGAACTCCTCTTCGCCGGACGGGCCGACGCCCAGGTCAAGATCCGCGGCTTCCGGGTCGAACCCGGCGAGGCCGAAGCCGCGCTGGCCGCCCTGCCCGGCGTCGCCCAGGCCGTCGTCGTGGCCCGCGAGGACCGCCCCGGCGACAAGCGGCTCACCGGCTATCTCGTCCCGGACGGCGAGGCGCCCGACACCGCGCTGCTGCGCGAACGGCTCGCCCGGCTGCTGCCCGACTACCTCGTCCCGGCCGCGCTGATCGTGCTCGACGCGCTCCCGCTGACCGGCAACGGCAAGGTCGACCACCGCGCGCTGCCCGCCCCCGACTTCGCCGTCCTGGCCACCGGCCGCGCCCCCCGCACCGACGCCGAACACATCCTGTGCGCGATCTACGCCGAGGTGCTCGGCGTCGCCCGCGCCGGAGCCGACGACGACTTCTTCCATCTCGGCGGGGACTCCATCACCTCCCTCCAGGTGGTGTCCCGGGCCCGCCGCGCCGACCTGGTGCTGACGCCCCGCCAGATCTTCGAACTGCGCACGCCGGAACGGCTGGCCGCCGCCGCCCGCCCCGCGTCGGCGGCCCGCACCGACGCCGCCGACGCCACCGGCGACCTGCCCTGGACGCCGGTCATGCGCGCCCTCGGACCCGCCGCCGCCCGTCCCGGCTTCGCCCAGTGGGCGGTGGTCACCGCCCCGCCCGCGCTCGGCCTCGACCTCCCGGCCACCGTGCTCGGCGCCCTCCTCGACACCCACCCCATGCTCCGCGCCCGCACCGCCGACGGCGCCCGGCTCACCGTCCCCGCGCCCGGCACCGCCGACCCGGCCGCCCTGGTGACCCGGGTCGCCGTGGACGACGGCGAGGACGGCGAGGACGGCGAGGATCTCGACGCGGCTGTGGGACGCGCCGCCCGCGCGGCGGCCGACCGGCTCGACCCGGCGGACGGCCCCCTGGCCCGGCTGGTGTGGGTCGACGCCGGACCGCACCGCGCCGGACGGCTCGTCCTGGTCGTCCACCACCTGGTGGTCGACGGCGTGTCCTGGCGGGTCCTGCTGCCCGACCTGCGGGCCGCCTGCGAGGCCGCCGCCGACGGCCGGACCCCCGCGCTGGACCCCGCAGGCACCTCCTTCCGCCAGTGGGCCGCCCTCCTGGAGACCGAGGCCCACGCCCCCGCCCGGCTGGCCGAACTGGACGCCTGGCGCGGCGTCCTCGCCGACGGCGACACCCCGCTCGGCGCCCGCCCCCTCGACCCCGCCCGCGACACCGCCGCCACCCTGCTCCACCACACCTGGACGCTCCCCGCCGACCAGGCACGGGCCGTCGTGGACCACGCCCCCGGGACCTTCCACTGCGGCGTCCACGAGGTGCTGCTCGCCACCCTCGCCGGGGCCGTCGCCCGCACCCGCCCCGGCGGCACCGACGGACCCCTGCTGGTCGACGTCGAGAGCCACGGCCGCGCCGCGCTCGCCGACACCGACCTGTCCCGCACCGTCGGCTGGTTCACCGCCTCCCACCCGGTCCGCCTCGACCCCACCGGTATCGACCTCGGCGACGCCCTGACCGGCGGACCGGCCGCCGGCGCCCTCCTCAAGGCCGTCAAGGAACAGTCCCGCGCCCTGCCCGGACCCGACGGACTCGGCCATGGACTGCTGCGCCACCTCAACTCGGACACCGCGCCCGAACTGGCCGCGCTGCCCGCCCCGCAGGTCGGCTTCAACTACCTGGGCCGCTTCCCCGCCGCCACCGGCGAGGACGCCCTGTGGCAGCCCGCGGGACCGGCCGCGCTCGGCGGCGCCATGGCCCCCGGCACCCCGCTCCAGCACACCCTGGAAGCGGCGGCCGTCGTCCGCGACACCGCCGACGGACCCGCCCTGACCCTCACCCTCAACTGGGCCGCCGGCGTCCTCGACACCGCCACCGCCGAACGCCTCGGCGCCACCTGGCTCGCCCTGCTCACCGCGCTGACCACGCACCTCGCCGACCCGGCGGCGGGCGGCCACACCCCGTCCGACTTCCCGCTGCTGCCGCTCACCGGATCCGACGTGGCGGAGCTGGAGACGGCCGTCCCCGGCCTCACCGACGTCTGGCCGCTCTCCCCGCTCCAGGAGGGCCTCCTCTTCCACACCGCCTACGACGACGGCCAGGGCCCCGACGTCTACGCCACCCAGCGCGTCCTGGACCTCACCGGACCCTTGGACGCCGACCGGCTGCGCCGCTCCTGGAACGCCCTCGTCACCCGCCACGACATGCTCCGCGTCAGCTTCCACGAACTCGCCGACGGCCGCAGCGTGCAGGCCGTCACCGCCACCGCCGAGCCCCGCTGGCGCGAAGCCGACCTCACGGGCACGACCGGAGAGGGCGAGGCCGAGGAACTCGCCCGCCAGGAGCGCGCCGAACGCTTCGACCTGACCGCCGCCCCGCTGCTGCGGCTGCTCCTCATCCGGTTCGGCGAGCGCCGCCACCGCCTGGTGCTCACCTCGCACCACATCCTGCTGGACGGCTGGTCCACCCCCGTCGTGCTCGCCGAGGCCGCCCGGATCCACGCCGCGGGCGGCGACCCGGCCGCGCTGCCCCCGGCGCCCTCCTTCCGCGACCATCTCGCCTGGCTCGCCCGGCAGGACAAGGACGCCGCCCGCGCCGCCTGGCGCGCCGAACTCGCCGACGCCGACGAGCCGACCCTCGTCGCCCCCGCCACCGGCAACCGGGGCCCGGCGGCCACCGAGGGCGACTCGGTGCTGCTGCCCGCCCCGCTCACCGACGCCCTCACCGCCGTCGCCCGCGCCCACGGCCTCACCCTCAATACCCTCGCCCAGGGCGCCTGGGCGCTGGTCCTGGCCCGGCTCGCCCGCCGCACCGACGTGGTGTTCGGGATCTCCGTCGCGGGCCGCCCGCCGGAGCTGCCCGGGGTGGAGTCGATGGTCGGCATGTTCCTCAACACCCTGCCGGTACGGGTCCGGCTGGACGGGGCGCAGCGCGTGCTGGACCTGCTGACCGGGCTCCAGGAACGGCAGTCCGCGCTCCTCGCCCACCAGCACCTCGGCCTCGCCGAGATCCAGTCGCTGTGCGGCCCCGGCGCGTCCTTCGACACCCTGCTGATGTTCGAGAACTACCCCGGCGAAGCCGCCCCCGCCGCCCCCGCCGACGACCCGGACCGGCTCACCGTCGAACGCGTCAGCACCCGCGCGGGCACCAGCTACCCCCTCGCCGTCGGCGTCATGCCCGGCGACCGGATGCGGCTGCACATCACCTACCGCCCCGACCTGTTCGCCCACGACGAGGCCCTCCACCTGGCCCGCCAGCTCGAACGCGTCCTGGAGCGGATCGCCGCCGACCCCACCGTCCTGGTCGGCCGCCTCGGCATCACCGCCCCGCTGGAACACGGACTGGTGGTCGCCGGGTGGAACAGCACGAACTCTTCCGCCGGGGAGGACCAGCCCGCCGCCTCGCCCCTCGACCTGTTCCGGGCCCGGGTCGCGGCGGACCCCGACGCGGTCGCCGTCTCCGAGGGCGGCCGGGAGCTGTCGTACGCCGCGCTGGACGCCGCCTCCGACCGGGTGGCCGGACATCTGGCGAGCCGTGGCGTGGGCCGGGGCGACCGGGTCGCGGTCCGTCTGGAGCGGTCCACCGGGCTCATCGCCGCCCTCCTCGGAGTGTGGAAGACGGGCGCCGCGTATGTGCCGGTGGACGGCGCCTACCCGGCCGAGCGGATCGCGTTCGTCCTCGCGGACTCCGCGCCCGCCGTCACGCTGGAGTCCGCCGAGGCGGCCGAGGGCGGGGCGCCGCCCGCCGTGGAGCCGGACGGCGACGACCTCGCGTACGTGATGTACACCTCCGGGTCGACCGGGACGCCGAAGGGCGTCGCCGTCCCGCACGCGAGCGCCGCAGCCCTGGTGGCGGACGGCGGCTGGGGCGTCGGACCCGGCGACACGGTGCTGTTCCACGCGCCGCACGCCTTCGACATCTCCCTGTTCGAGGTGTGGGTGCCGCTGGCCACCGGCGCCCGCGTGGTGATCGCCGACCCCGGCACCGCCGTGGACGCGGCGGCGGTCCGCGCCCACCTCGCCGCCGGGGTCACCCATGTCCACGTCACCGCCGGGCTGTTCCGGGTCCTCGCCGAAGAGGCACCCGACTGCTTCGCCGGGGCGCGGGAGGTGCTGACCGGCGGTGACGTCGTCCCGCCGGAGGCCGTCGCCCGGGTCCGGGCCGCCTGCCCCGAGGTCCGGGTCCGGCACCTGTACGGGCCCACCGAGGCCGCGCTGTGCGCCACCTGGCATGTGCTGGAGCCGGGCGAGGAGACCGGCCCGGTCCTGCCCGTCGGCCGTCCCCTCGGACGCCGCCAGACATATGTCCTGGACGCCTTCCTCCAGCCGGTGCCGCCCGGTGTGACGGGCGAGCTGTACCTCGCGGGCGCCGGACTGGCCCGCGGCTATCTGGGCCGGTCGGCGCTGTCGGCGGAGCGGTTCGTGGCCTCGCCGTTCGCGGCGGGGGCGCGGATGTACCGCACCGGGGACCTGGTGCGCTGGTCGGACGACGGGGAACTGCTCTTCGCCGGACGCGCCGACGCCCAGGTCAAGATCCGTGGCTTCCGGGTCGAACCCGGCGAGATCGAGACCGCGCTCGCCGCCCTCCCGGGGGTCGCCCAGGCGGTCGTGGCCCTCCGCGAGGACCGGCCGGGCGAGAAGCGGCTCGTCGGCTATGTCGTCCCGGATGTCTCAGACGGTGAGCAACGCCCTGAGCCGGACGCCCTGCGCGAGCGGCTCGCCGCCGCGCTGCCCGACTACATGGTCCCGGCCGCGGTCGTGGTGCTCGACGCGCTGCCGCTGACCGTCAACGGCAAGGTCGACCACCGGGCGCTGCCCGCCCCCGAGTTCACCGCGAGCGAGAGCCGGGCGCCCCGCACCCCGGCCGAGAAGCTGGTCTGCGAACTCTTCGCCGACGTGCTGAACCTGGAGCGGGTCGGCGTCGAGGACAGCTTCTTCGAGCTGGGCGGCGACTCCATCATGTCGATGCAGCTCGCCGCGCGCGGTACCCGCAAGGGCGTGGTCTTCAGCGCGCAGGACGTCTTCGAGCACGAGACGCCCGCCGCCATCGCCGCCGTCGCCCGGCTCGCCGACGACACCCCGGCCGTGGACGCGTCCGCCGCCGACCCGGGCGGCGAGGTGCCCTGGACGCCGGTCATGCGCGCCCTGCGCGAGCGTGCCCCGCGCGCGCTGGAGACCGGCGGACTCGCCCAGTGGGCGGTGGTGGCGGTCCCGCCGGACCTCGGCGAGGAGACCCTCACCGCTGGTCTGCGGTCCCTGCTCGACTCCCACGACATGCTCCGCGCCCGCGTCGAACCGGGCGAGTCGCCCCGGCTGCTCGTCGCCGAGCAGGGGGCCGGGGACGCCGGGGCGCTGGTCAGCCGGGTCGCGGCGACCGGGGGGACGGGCGACCCCGCCCACGAGACCGGTCCGGCCCGACCCTCGGGTACGGCCGACGCGCCCGACGTCTCGGACGCGCCAGGCGTCTCCGGTGCCTTCGACGCGCCCGGCGCCTCCGATGCCTCCGAGGCGCCCGCCGTCTCCGACGCGCTCGACGCATCCGACGCATCCGGTGCCTCCGCCGCGCCCGACGCCTCCGATGCCTCCGAGGCGCCCGCCGTCTCCGACGCCTCCGATGTGCCCAGCGTCTCCGACGCGCCCGACGCGCCCGACGCGCCCGACGCGCCCGACGCGCCCGACGCGCCCGACGCCTCCGACCCCGTTGACGCGTCCCACGTCCCCCCCGCCCCCGACACCCCCCGCTCACTCGACGCGCTCGCCGAGCAGGCCGCCCGGGACGCGGTCCGGCGGCTCGACCCCGTCGCCGGGGCCGTCGTCCAGGCCGTGTGGGTCGACGCCGGGTCCCGTCCGGGACGGCTGGCGCTGGCCGTGCACCACCTCGCCGTCGACGCCGTGTCCTGGCCGGTGCTGCTCGCCGATCTGCGGGCCGCCTGCGAGGCCGTCGCCGCCGGGCGGACGCCCGAGCCGACGCCCGCCGGGATCTCCTTCCGCCAGTGGGCCGGACACCTCGCCACCGAGGCCCGCACCGAGACCCGTACCGCCGAACTGCCCCGCTGGCGGGAGCTGCTGGGCGCGGGCGAGGGAGCCGGCCGCGTCGGACGGATCGGTGCCCGCCCCCTCGACCCCGCCCGGGACACCGCGGCCACCGTCCGCCGGACCACCTGGACCGTGCCGCCCGAGCAGGCCCGCGCGCTGGTCAACCGCGCCCCGAACGCGTTCCACTGCGGGGTCCACGAGGTGCTCCTCGCCACCCTCGCCGGAAGCGTCGCCCACACCCGCGACGACGGGTCCACCGCCGTACTGGTGGACATCGAGGGCCATGGCCGGGAGGCGGTCGGCGGCGCCGACCTGTCCCGTACGGTCGGCTGGTTCACCAGCGTCAAGCCCGTACGGCTCGACGCGGCCGGGATCGATCTGCGGGCCGCGCTGGACGGCTCACCGGCCGCCGGGGACCTGCTGAAGACGGTGAAGGAGCAGGTCCGTTCGCTGCCCGCCGACGGGCTCGGCTTCGAACTGCTGCGGTACCTCAACCCGGACACCGCGCCCGAACTGGCCGCGCTGCCCGTCCCGCAGATCGGCTTCAACTACCTGGGCCGGTCCGCCGCGCCCACCGGCGGACGGCACGCCGAGCCCTGGCAGCCGACGAGCGGCATCGGCGGCTCCGTCGACCCGGCCACCCCCGTCAAGCACGTGGTGGAGGCGGGCGCGACCGTCCGGGACACCCCGGACGGGCCGGAACTGACCCTCAGCCTCAGCTGGGCCGGTGAGGTGCTCGCCGCCGCCGACGCCGAAGCCCTCGGCCGGACCTGGCTGGCGCTGCTGCACGGACTCGCCGTCCACTGCGACCACCCCGCCGTCGGCGGCCACACCCCGTCCGACTTCCCGCTGCTCGACCTCACCCGGGGCGAGGTCGCCGAACTCGACGCGGCCGTGCCCGCGCTGGCCGACGTCTGGCCGCTGTCCCCGCTCCAGGAGGGCCTCCTCTTCCACGCGGCCTACGACGAGCAGGGCCCCGACGTCTACGAGGGGCAGCGCTGGCTGGAGCTGACCGGACCGCTGGACGTGGCCCGGCTGCGCGCCTCCTGGCAGGCGCTGGTCGCCCGGCACGCCACCTTGCGGGCCGGGTTCCGCGAGCTGGAGTCGGGCCGGTACGTGCAGACCGTCGCCCGGGAGGTGGCGATCCCCTGGCGGAGCGAGGACGTGTCCGCGCTGCCCGAGGTGGAGGCGCTCGCCGCGTTCGAACGGCTCGCCGCCGAGGACCAGGAGCACCGCTTCGACCTGACGGCCGCCCCGCTGCTGCGGGTGCTGCTGGTGCGGATCAGCGAGCGGCGCCACCGGCTGGCGTTCACCAGCCACCACATCGCCTCCGACGGCTGGTCGCTGCCGGTGATGGTGAGCGAGGTGGCCCGGCTCTACGAGGCGGGCGGCGCCGCCCGCGCCCTGCCGCCCGCCACCTCCTACCGGGCCTACCTGGAGTGGCTGGCCCGGCAGGACAAGGAGGCCGCGCGCGCCGCCTGGCGGGCGGAGCTGGCCCCCGTGGACGAACCGACGCTGGTGGTCCCGGCCGACCGGGTCACCGACCCGGCGGAGCCCGAGCGGGTCGTGTACGAGCTGGACGAGGAACTCGGGCGGCGGCTGGTCGCGCTCGGCCGCAGCCGGTCCCTCACCCTGAACACCCTGCTCCAGGGCGTGTGGGCGGTGCTGCTGGCCCGGCTGACCGGCCGCACCGACGTGGTGTTCGGCACGACCGTGGCCGGCCGGCCCACCGAACTGCCCGGCGTGGAGTCGATGGTCGGGCTGTTCATCAACACCCTGCCCGTACGGGTCTCCCTGGACGGCGGACGGACCCTGCTGGAGACCCTCACCGACCTCCAGGAGCGGCAGGTCGCGCTGATGTCCCACCAGCACCTGGGACTCACCGAGATCCAGCGTCTGGCCGGTCCCGCCGCCACCTTCGACACCCTTGTCGTCTACGAGAACTATCCGCGCCCCCCGCTGGGCTCCGACGACCCGGACGCGCTGTCCATCAAGCCCGCCGGGACCCCCGAGGACGCCGGGCACTATCCGCTGACCCTGGTCGCGGTGCTGGAACAGGACCGGGTGCGCGGCGACTTCGTGTACCGGCCCGACGCGTTCACCCGCGCCGACGTCGAGGACCTCCTCGCCGCCCTGGTCCGGGTCCTCGGACAGCTCGTCGACGACCCGCACACCCTGGTGGGACGCCTTGAGGTGACCGGCCCCGCCCAGCGGGCCCTGGTGACCGGCACATGGAACGCCACCGCCGCGCCCCGTGAACCGGCCGCGCTGCCGGCGCTGTTCGCCGCGCAGGCCGCCCGCACCCCGACCGCGACCGCCCTGGTCGGCGCCGACCGGGAGGCGACCTACGCCGAACTCGCCGACGCGTCCGGCCGCCTCGCCCGCCACCTCCGCGACCTCGGGGTCACCGCCGAGACCCGGGTGGGACTGCTGCTGCCGCGCTCGGTGGGCCAGGTGACCGCGCTGCTCGCGGTGGCCCACGCGGGCGGCACGTTCGTCCCGCTCGACCCGGCGCTGCCCGCCGACCGGATCGCCCATCTCACCGCCGACGCCCGCCCCGCCGTCCTGCTGTGCACCCCCGGCACCCGGGCCGCCGTACCCGACGGCTGGTCGGGGCGGATCGTCACCCTGGACGACACAGGCGGTGTGGTCCGCGTGGACGGCGCCGACCTGCCGGACCGGCCGCTGGAACCGGTGCCGGTCCCGCCCGAGCAGGCCGCCTACGTCATCTACACCTCCGGCTCCACCGGCACTCCGAAGGGGGTCGTCGTCCCGCACGCCGGTCTGGGCAATCTGGCCGCCGCGCAGATCGACCGGTTCGCCGTCGGCCCGGACGCCCGGGTGCTCCAGCTCGCCTCGCTGGGCTTCGACGCGGCCGTGTCCGAACTGCTGATGGCCCTGCTGTCCGGGGCCGCCGCCGTGGTCGCGCCCGCCGAGACCCTGCCCCCGCAGGTGACGCTGACCCAGGCCCTCACCCACTGGGACATCACCCATGTCACCGTCCCGCCGAGCGCCCTGGCCACCGCCGACGAGCTGCCCGAGCGGCTGCGCACCCTGATCGTCGCCGGTGAGGCGTGCCCGCCCGCGCTGGCCGACCGCTGGTCCGGCACCCGGCGGATGATCAACGCCTACGGGCCCACCGAGACGACCGTCTGCGCGTCCATGAGCCCGCCCCTCACGCCGGGCGCCGACCCCGTACCCATCGGCCGCCCCATCGCCAACGGCCGTACCTACGTCCTGGACGCCTTCCTGCGGCCCCTGCCGCCCGGCGCCACCGGCGAGCTGTACGTGGCCGGGGCCGGGGTCGCCCGGGGCTATCTCGGCCGGACCGCGCTGACCGCGTCCCGGTTCGTCGCCGACCCGTTCACCCCCGGCGGCCGGATGTACCGCACCGGCGACCTGGCCCGCTGGACCCCCGACGGGCTCCTGGAGTTCGCCGGACGCGCCGACACCCAGGTCAAGGTGCGCGGCCACCGCGTCGAACCCGGCGAGATCGAGTCCGTGCTCGCCGGACACCCCGGGGTCGCGGCGGCGGCGGTCGTCGCCCGCGAGGACACCCCGGGCGACCGGCGCCTGGTCGGCTATGTCGTGCCCGACACCGCCGACCGAGACCCGGACCGCGACCAGCGCGTCGCCCGCGACCAGGTCGGCGAGTGGCAGGTGCTGTACGACACCGTGCACGCCGAGCCCACCGACGCCGCGTTCGGCGAGAACTTCGCGGGCTGGAACAGCAGTTACGACGGTGAGCCCATCCCGCTCGCCGAGATGCGCGAGTGGCGGGAGCGGACCGTCGACCGCATCCGGGAACTGCGGCCCCGCCGCGTCCTGGAACTCGGCGTCGGCACCGGACTGCTGCTGTCCCGGCTGGCGGGGGAGTGCGAGGAGTACTGGGGCACGGACTTCTCCGCCCCGGTCGTGGCCGAACTGCGCCGCCAGGTCGACCTCGACCCCGCGCTGGCCGCCAAGGTCCAGCTACGGGTGCAGGCCGCCGACGAGCCCGCCGGGCTCCCCGAGGGTCACTTCGACACCGTCGTCCTCAACTCCGTCGCCCAGTACTTCCCCAACGCGGACTATCTGCGGGACGTCCTGGCGAAGGCGCTGGCCCTGGTGGTGCACGGCGGCGCGGTCTTCGTCGGCGACGTCCGCGACCACCGGCTGCTGCGGTCCTTCGCGACGGCCGTGGAGAGCGCGCGGGCCACGGACCGGGCCGACCTGCCCGCCCTGCGCCGGGCCGTGGAGCAGAACCTCACCCTGGAGAAGGAACTCCTCGTCGACCCCGGGTTCTTCGCCGCCCTCGGCGCCACCCTGCCCGACCTGGCGGGCGCGGACATCCGGCTCAAGCGGGCCGCCCACCACAACGAGCTGAGCCGCCACCGCTACGACGTCGTGCTGCGCCGCACCGGCACCACCCCCGTCCGGTCCGCCGCCGACGCCCCCGCCCTGGCCTGGACGGACACCGACGGCACCGCCGACGCGCTCGCCCGCCACCTGGAGCGGACCCGCCCGGACCGGCTGCGGCTGACCGGCGTGCCCAACACCCGGGTCGCGCACGAGGTCGCCCTCGCCCGCGCCCTGGACGACGGCACCACCCCGGCGTCCGAGCCGCCCGCCGCCCCGGACGTCGAGGAGCTGTACGCCCTCGGCGACCGCCTGGGCTACTGGACCGGCGTCACCTGGTCCGCCACCGCCTCGGACGCCGTGGACGCCGTGTTCGTACGGGCCGAACTGGCCGCCGAGGCCCCGGTGGTCGACCTGTACCCGGCGCCCGAACCGCCCCCCGCGGCCTGGACCAACGACCCGGCGGCCGGACGCGGCACCGGCGCCCTGCTCGCCGAGTTGCGCACCCGCCTCGAACAGCGGCTGCCCGCCTACATGGTGCCGACCGCCCTGGTCCCCCTGGACCGGCTGCCGCTCACCGCCAACGGCAAGCTCGACCGGCGCGCCCTGCCCGCCCCCGACTTCGCGGGCCGCGCGGGCGGACGCGACCCCCGCACCCCCGCCGAGGAACTGCTGTGCCGGCTCTTCGCCGAGGTGCTGGGTCTGGAGCGGGTCGGGGCCGACGACAGCTTCTTCGCGCTCGGCGGCGACTCCATCACCTCCATGCAGCTGGCCTCCCGGGCGCGCCGCGAGGGCGTGGTGCTCACCCCGCGCCAGGTGTTCGTGGAGAAGACCCCGGAGCGGCTCGCCGTGCTCGCCGAGGCGGCGGCGACCGAGGAGACGGCCGTCGGCGAGGTGCCGTGGACCGCGCCCATGCGGGCGGTGCCCACCGCGGGGGGCGGGCCCGTCCAGTGGCTCGCCCTCACCGCCCCGGACGGTCTCGACCAGGACGCCCTCACCGGCGCGCTGCGGGCCGTCCTGGACACCCACGCCATGCTGCGCTGCCGGATCGGCGCCGACCTGGTCGTCGGGGAGCCCGGACAGCCCGACGCCGCCCGGCAGATCGAGCGGCCCGACGCGGGCGACCGCACCGACGAGGACCTCGCCCGCGAGGCGGCCGGACACCTCGACCCGGCGGCGGGCGACCTCGTACGGCTGCTGGTACTGCCCGGCGCGGACGGCCCCGGACGGCTGCTGCTGGTGGTGCACGAACTGGTCGTGGACGCCGGGTCGTGGCGGACCCTCGCCGCCGATCTCCGCTCGGCGTACGAGGCGGTCGCCGCCGGGCAGCCGCCCGCGCTGGACCCGCCGGAGATGTCGTACCGGCGCTGGGCCCGGCAGCACACGGAGCAGCCCGAGGCGGCTCCCATACCCGCCGTACGGCCCGGCGAGGGGTCCGAGGCGGCTCCTGTACCCGCCGTACGGCCCGGCGAGGAGTCCGAGGCGGCTCCTGTACCCGCCGTACAGCCCGGCGAGCAGCCCGAGGCGGCTCCCCGGCCCGCCGCCGTCCCCGGCGACGACACCCACGCCGACCGTGCCCCCGCCGACCCCACCTCCGACGACCGCGCCCACGCGACCTGGTCCCTGCCGCCCGGCGTCACCGCCGTCCTCACCGACCGCACCCCGGCCACCTTCCACTGCGAGCCCGCCGAAGTGGTGCTGGCCGCGCTGGTGGGCGCGCTGGCCGGGACCGGGCCGGTCGCGCTGGAGGTGGAGACCGAGCCCGCCGTACGGGAACCGGCCCGTACGGTAGGGCGGTTCGCCCGGCCGGTCCCGGTCCGTGTCGAGCTGGACGGTCTCGATCTGCGCGGCGCACGCGCGGGCGGCGGGGCCGCCGGGGAGCTGCTCAAGGCGGTGAAGGAACAGACCCGGACGGAGTCCGCACCGGACCCGGCCGCCGTCGCCTTCCGCTACGACCCGCACCCCGTCCCCGTCCCCGGCGCCCCCTGGCAGCCGCTGGACCGGCCCGGCACCACCCGGCCCCCGGCGCACCCCGTCGAGGCGGTCGCCGGACTGCGGGACACCCCCGACGGACCGGAACTCACCCTCGCACTGCACGGCCCCGCCGCCGGTCTCGCACCGCTCGGCCGGGCCTGGCACGCACTGCTCGGCGGCCTCGCCGCGCACACCGACGACCCCGCCGCCGGCGGCCACACCCCCTCCGACTTCTCCCTCCTGGATCTCGCGCAGAGCCAGATCGAGGAGCTGGAGGCCGGACTCGCCGACGACAAGTGACCGCACCCGACCGCATGTTGCTGTGAGGAGAGTTACGCGATGCCCCGATCCCTCGTCGAGGACGTGTGGCCGCTGTCCCCGCTCCAGGAAGGGCTGCTCTTCCACGCCGCCCTGGACGACCGCGGCGGCCCCGACGTCTACACCGTGCAGGCCGTCCTCGCCCTCGACCAGCCGGTCGACGGCGACCGGCTGCGGGCCGCCTGGGAGGCGCTGGTGGCCCGGCACGCCGCCCTGCGCGCCTGCTTCCGCCATGTCAGCGGCGCCCAGATGGTGCAGGTCATCGCCCGCGAGGTGACCCTGCCCTGGCGGTTCGAGGACGTCAGCGGGTTCACCGGGAGCGGCGCCCTGGCCGCCGCCGACCGGGTGGCCAAGGAGGAACTCGCCCGCCGCTTCGACCTGGCCGCCGCACCGCTGCTGCGGATCGCGCTGGTGAGGCTGGCCGAGGACCGCCACTGGATGGTCGTCACCAGCCACCATGTGCTGATGGACGGCTGGTCGATGCCGGTCGTGATGAGCGAGCTGTCCGCGCTGTACGCGTCCGGCGGCGACCCCTCCGGGCTGCCCGCCACCGCCTCCTACCGGGACTACCTGGGCTGGCTCGGACGGCAGGACAAGCAGCGCGCCCGGGACATGTGGCGGGCCGAGCTGGCCGGTCTGGACGCCCCCACGCTGGTCGCGCCCGCCGACCCGACCCGGCTGCCCGACTCCGGGTTCGTCCTCACCGACCTGACCCCGGAGCTGACGGCCGGGCTCACCGCGCTGGCCCGGGGCCACGGCCTCACCCTCAACACCGTCGTCCAGGGCGCCTGGGCGGTCGTCCTCGGCCAGCTCGCCGGGCGCACCGACGTGGTGTTCGGTGCGACCGTCTCCGGCCGCCCGGCCGAACTGCCCGGCGTCGAGTCGATGGTGGGCCTGCTCATCAACACCCTGCCGGTCCGGGTCCCGCTGGACGGCGGGCGGCCCGCCGTGGAGCTGCTCACCGCGCTCCAGGAACGGCAGGCCGGACTCCTCGACCACCAGCACCTGGGCCTGCCCGAGGTACAGCGCCTCGGCGGCCCCGGCGCGGGCTTCGACACCCTGGTCGTCTACGAGAACTTCCCGCACGCCCCCTCCAAACCCGGCTCCCAGGGCCTGACCATGCGCCCGGCGAAGCTCTCCCGGGACACCGCCCACTACCCGTTCACCCTGGTCGTGGCGCCCGGCGGCGACCGGCTGCACGTCAAACTCGACCACCAGCTCGAGCTGTTCGACCGGGCCGCCGCCGAAGCCGTCCTGAACCGGCTGATCCGGGTCCTGGAACAGCTCGCCGCCGACCCGGCCGTCCCCGTCGGGCGGCTCGCCACCGTCACCGGCCCGGAGCGCGACCAGATCCTGCGCGGCTGGAACAGCGCGGGACCCGCCCGGCCCCCGGCCACCGTGCCCGCCCTGTTCGCCGCGCAGGCCGCCCGCACCCCCGGCGCCGTCGCCGTCACCGACGGCAAGCGGACCCTGACCTACGCCGAACTCGACTCCGCGTCCGCCCGGCTCGCCGGACAGCTCGCCCGGCGCGGCATCGGCCGCGGCGACCGGGTCGCCGTCCTGATGGACCGCTCCGCCGACCTGCTCACCACGCTGCTCGCCATCTGGCGGACCGGCGCCGCGCACCTGCCCGTCGACATCACCCACCCCGCCGAGCGGATCACCCACCTCCTCAAGGACGCCGACCCCGCCGCGGTCCTGTGCACCGGCGCCGCCCGCGAGTCCGTCCCCGTCGACAGCCCCGTCGCCCCGACCCCGCTGGAGGAACTCGACGGCGACGGCGGCCCGGTGGACCCCGCCGCCGCCCCGGACCCCGGCGACCTGGCGTACGTGATGTACACCTCCGGCTCCACCGGCACCCCCAAGGGCGTCGCCGTGCCGCACCGGGCGGTCGCCGCGCTCGCCGGGGACCCGGGCTGGGCGCTCGGCCCGGACGACGCCGTACTGCTGCACGCTCCGCACGCGTTCGACGCCTCCCTGTTCGAGATCTGGGTGCCGCTGGTGTCCGGCGCCCGGGTGGTGGTCGCAGAACCCGGCGTCGTCGACGCGCTGCGGGTCCGCGAGGAGGTGGCCGCCGGGGTCACCATGCTCCATCTGACCGCCGGGACGTTCCGGGTGCTCGCGGAGGAGGCACCCGAGTGCTTCGCCGGGCTGCGCGAGGTGCTGACCGGCGGGGACGTCGTCCCGCCCGGCGCCGTCGCCCGGGTCCGCGAGGCCCACCCCGGGCTGCGGGTCCGCCATCTGTACGGGCCCACCGAGACCACCCTGTGCGCCACCTGGCACCAGGTGGCACCCGGCGCCCCGCCCCGCGCCACGCTCCCCGTCGGACGGCCGCTGGCCGGGCGGCGCGCCTACGTCCTGGACGCCTTCCTCCAGCCGGTCCCCGCCGGGGTCGCGGGCGAGCTGTACCTCGCGGGCGAGGGCGTCGCCCTCGGCTACACCGGACAGTGGGCCGCCACCGCCGAACGGTTCGTCGCCGACCCGTACACGCCCGGCGCCCGGATGTACCGCACCGGCGACCTGGCCCGCTGGACCGCCGACGGCGAACTCCTCTTCGCCGGACGGGCCGACGACCAGGTCAAGGTGCGCGGCTTCCGCGTCGAACCCGGCGAGGTCGAGGCCGCCCTCGCCGCCGTGCCCGGCGTCCGCCAGGCCGTGGTCGCCGCCCGCGACGACGGCCCCGGCGAGAAACGGCTGATCGGCTATGTCGTCGCCGACGGACCCGGCCTGGACCCGGAGCAGGTGCGCGAGCAGGTCGCCCGGACGCTGCCCGAGTACCTGGTCCCGGCCATGGTGATGGCGATGGTGACGCTGCCGGTCACCCCCAACGGCAAGGTCGACCGGGCCGCGCTGCCCGCCCCCGACTTCCTGACCCGGGCCGCCGGACGCGCCCCCGAGGGCGAGACCGAACGGCAGATGTGCGCCCTGTTCGCCGAGGTGCTGGCCCTGGACGAGGTGGGCGCCGAGGACAACTTCTTCGAACTCGGCGGCGACTCCGGTCTCGGGATGCGGCTCGCCCGCCGTATCCGCGAGGATCTCGGCGTCGACCTGCCCATCCGGCGGCTGTTCTCCGCGCCGACCCCCGCCGGGGTGGCCCGCGCGCTGGCCGCCAAGGTCCGCCCGGCGCTGCGCCGGGTCGAGGACCGCCCGGACAGCGTGCCGGTGACCGCGGGACAGCGCCGCACCTGGCTCCTGGACCGGCTCACCGACGACGGCCTCGCCGCGCCCCAGCACCACGCCCTCGCCCTGCGGATCACCGGCGCCCTGGACCGGGACGCCCTCGGTGCCGCCCTCGGCGACCTGGCCGGACGCCACGAGATCCTGCGCACCACGTTCCCCGGCACCGGCCGCAGCGTGCGCCAGCACATCCAGCCTGCCGAGGACGTCCGCCCCGCCCTGCGGCTGACCGAGGCCCGCGAGGAGCAGCTCCCCGCGCTGCTGGCCGAGGCGGGCACCCACACCTTCGACCTCACCCGCGACACCCCGTGGACGCACACCCTGTTCGCGCTCTCCGCCACCGACCATGTGCTGCATCTGCTGGTCCACCGGATCGCCGCCGACGCCCGCTCCACCGGGGTCCTCATGCGTGACCTCGCCGCCGCGTACGGCGCCCGGCGCCGGGGCCGGGCGCCCGAACGGGCCCCGCTGCCGCTCCAGTTCGCCGACTACGCGCTGTGGGAGGGCGAACTGCTCGCCGGTGAACAGGACCGCGAGACCCTCGCCTGGGACGAGACCCAGTACTGGCGGGGCGTCCTCGACGGCGGCCCCGACCCTCTCGACCTGCCCGCCGACCGGGCCCGTCCGGCGCTGCCCACCCGCCGCGCCGGATCGGTGCCCGTCACGCTCGGCGCCGCCACGCACACCGCGCTCGCCTCGGCCGCCGACGCCGCGGGCGCGTCCCTCTTCACCGCCGTCCAGGCGGCGCTGGCGCTGCTGCTCGGCCGGCTCGGCGCCGCCGACGACATCACCGTCGGCACGGTCCTGGAGCGCAGCGACGACGAAGTGGAGCTGGAGGGCCTGATCGGCGCCTTCGAACGCCCCCTGGCGCTGCGCACCGACCTGTCCGGCGACCCCGCCTTCACCGACCTGGTCGCCCGTGCCCACGAGGCGGGCCGGGACGCCCGCCGCCACCAGGACGTGCCCTTCGCCCGGCTCCTGGAGTCCCTCGACCTGCCGCCGACCCCCGACCGCCACCCGGTCTTCCAGGTCGCCCTGGACGTCCACGAGGAGGGCGAGGACCCCTGGGACGCCTGGCAGCTGCCCGGTCTGAACACCCGCCCGGTCGACCTCGGCCCCGGCGCCACCGAGTACGACCTCGCCCTGCGCCTCGCCGAGACGGAGGACGCCGACGGCGGACCCGGCGGTCTGACCGGCGAACTGACCTACGCCACCGACCTGTTCGACCCGGCCACCGCCACCGCCTTCGCGGCCCGGCTCACCCGCGTCCTGGAGCAGCTCGCCGCCGACCCCGCCCTGCGCGCCGGGGACGTCGACATCCTGCTGGACGACACCGAGCGCCGGATCGTCCCGGAGCCCCTGACGGCCGTCCCCGCCACCACCGTCACCGCACTGCTCACGGCGGCGGACCCCGAGGCGCCCGCCGTGGCGTCCGGCACCGACCGCCTCAGCTATGCCGCACTGGACGCCGGGGCCACCGCCCTGGCCCGCCGGCTCGCCGCCCGGGGCATCGGCCCCGAGGACACGGTGGCCGTGGACCTGCCCACCGGCCCCGCGCTGCCGGTCGCCGCCCTCGGCGTGCTGCGCTCGGGCGCCGCCTGGCTGGTCCCCGGCCCCGGAGCGCCCCGCCCCACCGCGGTGGTCACCGCAGCCCCCGACGCCCCGCACTCCTGGCCGCAGGACGTCCCGGTGATCCCGCTCGACGCGCCCGACCCCGCCGAGGCGGACCCGGTCGCCCCGCACCCCGCCCACCCCGCCCTCCTGCTCCCCGCCGGGAACGACACCCACGCGGTCCTGGAGCACCGCGTCCTGGCCGCCCGGCTCACCCAGGCGGCCACCACCACCCCGGCCGGGGCGCCCGCTCCGCTGGACCCGGCGGCCCCGCAGTCCACCGTCGCCCTCCCCCTGCTCACCACCCTGACCGGCGGCGGCACGGTCCACTTCGCCGACGCGCAGCCCGCCCCCGCCCCCGCCGCCACCGGGCACGCCCTGCCCGAGACCGGCGGCGACTGGCTCGCCGCCCCCTCCGGCCGGACCCTCCCGCACACCGGCGCCCAGGTGCTCGACCAGCGGCTGCGGCCGGTGCCGACCGGCGTGGAGGGCGACCTCTATGTGACGGGCAGCGCGCTCGCCCGCGGCTACGCCGGGCGGCCCGCGACGACCGCCGAGGTGTTCGTCGCCGACCCCCACCGGCCCGGTGACCGGATGCTGCGCACCGGCAGGCGGGCCCGCCGCGACCGGGACGGAGCCCTGGAGCTGCGCGAGAGCCGCGCCGCCCGCACCGCGCGCCCCGGCGGCCGGGGCGGCAGCGAACTCGGGGTGCTGCTGCCGCTGCGCCCCGAAGGCACCCGCCCGCCGCTGTTCTGCCTCCACCCCAGCATGGGCCTCAGCTGGTCCTACGCGGCGCTGATCCCCCACCTCCCGGCCGATCTGCCGGTGTACGGGGTGCAGGCGCGCGGGCTCGCCGGGCCCGAGGAACTCCCGCACAGCATCGAGGACATGGCGGCGGACTACGCCGACGAGATCCGCCGGGTGCAGCCGGAGGGGCCGTACCACCTGCTCGGCTGGTCCTTCGGCGGCATGATCGCCCAGGCCATCGCCTGCCGGCTGGAGGAACTCGGCGCGGAGGTCGCCCTGCTCGCGCTGCTCGACGCCTACCCCAGCAGCGCCGGGAAGTCCGTCTCCCGGGGCCGCGACATCTCCCCCGAGGAGCAGTCGGCCACGCTGATGGAGGAGGAGATCGAGGTCTCCGCCGGGGTCGACGCCCGGAACAACCTCGGCGACCGGGTGCTGTCCCGGATGCAGGAGGTGCTGCGCAACATGGCCCAGTTCGCCCCCGGCCACAGCCCGCGCCGCTACGGCGGCGATGTGCTGCTGTTCATCGCCGCCGAGGACCGCCCCGCCGAACTGCCCGCCCCCGAGGCCCGCGCGAGCTGGGAGCCGTACACCGGCGGGGCGATCGAGGCCCATGAGATCCCCGTCGACCACTACCGCATGTTGCACCCCGGAAACCTGCCGCCGGTCGGCCGGATTCTCACCGCGAAACTCACCGCGAGCACGCCGGGAAACACCGGTTCGGCGAATTCCGGCACCGCGTGAATTCGCCTGCCCCGGCCGTCGCCCGCACCGCACCGAACAGAGCCCCAGAACCCGAGAACCCCAGAACCCCAGAACCCGAGAACTCCAGAAGCTCACAGGAAAAGAAGGCGAGTAATTCCATGACGAACCCGTTCGACAACGAGAGCGGCACCTTCCTCGTCCTGGTCAACGACGAGGGCCAGCACTCGCTGTGGCCGGTCTTCGCCGAGGTCCCGCAGGGCTGGACCACGGTGTTCGGCGAGGCCGACCGCGCCGCCTGCCTGGACTACGTCCAGCAGCACTGGACGGACCTGCGGCCCAAGAGCCTGATCGCCCGCACCGAGGGCGCGCCCACCGGCTGACCCGCCGCCCGCCCCAGGCGGCACGGAACGGAAGGAGAGGTGTGGACACCGAACAGGTGACCGCCCTGGTCATCGCGGACGTCGGGCTGATCGTCGTGGTGTCCTGGCTGATGGGCGCCCTGGCCCGGCGCCTCGGCCAGCCCACCGTCATCGGGCAGATCGCGGCCGGGATCGCCCTCGGCCCCACCCTGCTCGGCCGGCTGCCCGGCGACCCGACGAAGGCCCTGTTCCCGGCCGAGGTGCTGCCGTTCCTGACGGTGCTCTCCCAGGTGGCCGTCGTGATCTTCATGTTTCTCGCCGGGTACGAGATCAACTACCGCCAGTTGCGCGGCGGCGGCCGGTCCGTGCTCGCGGTGGCCGCGCTGGCGCTGCTGGTCCCGGCCGGGCTGAGCATGGGCGCGGTGACCGCGTTCGACGGACTGGTCGAGGCGGTCCAACCGGACGCGGGCGGACGCACGTTCGTCCTGTTCATGGCGGTGGCCTGCTCGGTGACCGCGCTCCCGGTGCTGGTGGCGATCGTGCGGGAACGCGGTCTGGCGGGCACGCCGACCGGCACGGTCGCCACCACCGCCGCCGGGATCATGGACGTGGTGGCCTGGCTGGTGCTGGCCGCCGCCTTCGCCGGTACCGCGCACTCCGGCGGGCCGTCCTGGGTGCGCGCGCTGGTGCTGATCGTGCTGTTCGCCGCAGTGATGTTCCTGGTGGTGCGGCCCGCCCTGGACTGGCTGCTGCGGCGCTCGGAGTCCCGGCTGCTCGGCCAGGTGCCGCTGGCGCTGGGGCTCGCCATGGGCAGCGCCTGGGTCACCTCCGAACTGGGGCTGCACCCGGTCTTCGGCGGCTTCCTGGCCGGGCTGGTGATGCCGCGCCGCGGTGAGTCGCCGGACCCCGAGGTGCTCCAGCCGATGGAGCAGACGGCGGGGCTGCTGCTGCCGCTGTTCTTCGTCACCACCGGGCTGAAGTTCGACATCGGCACCCTCGACGGCGACGGTCTGGTGCTGCTGGCGGTGATCCTCGCCGTCGCCGTCCTCGGCAAGCTCGGCCCCGCCTACGCGGCCTGCCGGTGCACCGGACTCGACCCGCGCGGGTCGGCCCGGGTCGCCGCGCTGGTGAACACCCGCGGCCTCACCGAGCTGATCGTGCTCAATGTGGCCCTGGAGGCCGGGGTGATCGGCCCCGGACTCTTCACCGTGCTCGTCCTGATGGCCCTCGTCACCACCTTCATGACCGGACCGCTGCTCACCCTCATCGCCCGGGGAGAACGTCCGCGCAAGGAAATTGGACGGGTTGACGAGCGGGCCGGAAAAATTCAGGCTCAATAAGTACGCATTCACGACAGGGAGTTGACTGTGGCAGCATCGACCGAAGAATTCGACGTGGCCGTCGTCGGTGGCGGACCCGCCGGTTCCACCCTTGCCGCGCTGGTCGCGAAACAAGGCCACCGGGTCGTCGTCCTGGAGAAGGAGAATTTCCCGCGCTATCAGATCGGTGAATCGCTGCTGCCGTCCACCATCCACGGAGTGTGCCGGCTCTCCGGCGCCGCCGACGACCTCGCGAAGGCCGGGTTCCCGCTCAAGCGCGGCGGCACCTTCCGCTGGGGCTCGCGCCCCGAGCCGTGGACGTTCGCGTTCGCCGTATCCCCCCGGATGGCCGGACCGACCTCCGTCGCCTACCAGGTGGAGCGGTCCAAGTTCGACGACATCCTGCTGAAGAACGCCAGCAAGCAGGGCGCCGACGTCCGCGAGGGCTGCTCGGTGCGCGGGGTCGTCGAGGACGAGGAGCGGGTGCGCGGCCTCACCTACACCGACCCCGAGGGCGTCGAGCGGGAGATCCGCGCCCGGTACGTGGTGGACGCCTCCGGCAACAAGAGCCGTCTCTACCACACCGTCGGCGGCACCCGCGAGTACTCCGAGTTCTTCCGCAGCCTCGCCCTGTTCGGCTACTTCGAGAACGGCAAGCGGATGCCGGAGCCCAGCCGCTTCAACATCCTCTGTGTCGCCTTCGAGAGCGGCTGGTTCTGGTACATCCCGCTCAGCGACACCCTCACCAGCGTCGGCGCGGTCGTCCGCCGGGAGCTGGCCGAGAAGATCCAGGGCGACCCGGAGAAGGCGCTGCGCGCGCTGATCGACGAGTGCCCGATGATCGCCGACTACCTCTCCGACGCCACCCGGGTCACCGAGGGCCAGTACGGTGAGATCCGGGTCCGCAAGGACTACTCGTACCACCAGACCACCTTCACCAAGCCCGGGATGATGCTGGTCGGCGACTCCGCCTGCTTCGTCGACCCGGTGTTCTCCTCCGGCGTCCATCTCGCCACCTACAGCTCCCTGCTGGCCGCCCGCTCCCTGAACAGCGTCCTGGAGGGCAAGGTCGGCGAGGACGCCGCCATGCGGGAGTTCGAGGCCCGCTACCGCCGCGAGTACGGCGTGTTCTACGAGTTCCTCGTCTCCTTCTACGAGATGCACCGCGACGAGAACTCCTACTTCTGGCAGGCCAAGAAGGTCACCTCCAACACCGAGCCGGAGCTCCAGTCGTTCGTGGAGCTGATCGGCGGGGTGTCCTCCGGCGAGCAGGGCCTGATGAACGCGGACGCGCTCAGCGAGCGGCTCGCGGAGAACTCCGAGGAGTTCGCCACCGCCGTGGAGAAGTACGCCGCCAACGACGACGGCAGCTCCGTACCGCTGTTCACCTCCTCCGTGGTGCGCAACGCCATGCACGAGGCCGGACAGGTGCAGATGCGGGCGCTGCTCGGGGAGGACGCCGAACCGGAGGCGCCGATGTTCCCCGGCGGTCTGGTCTCCTCCGCCGACGGCCTGTACTGGCTGCCCGCCCCGTCCGCCTGACCGGCACCACCGGACCTTCAGAGGAACCCGAGGAAGAGGGGGGAGACCCGACGATGGCGTCGTCCAAGGACGTCCCCGTGTTCAACCGCCGGGACCGGATCGACCCGGTCCCGGAGCTGACCCGGCTGAGCGAGCAGTGCCCGGTGCTGCGCACCGAACTGCACTCCGGGCCGTCCAGCCAGGTGGTCGGCTGGCTGGTCACCGGCAACGACGAGGCCCGCGAGGTGCTCAGCGACCTGGACCGGTTCACCATGCTGCCGCCCGCCGACACCGAGGCCCAGTCCCGCCAGCTCCAGAACATCGGCAATCTGCTGCACTACGACCCGCCCGAGCACTCCCGGCTGCGCAAGATGCTCAACCCCGAGTTCACCATGCGCCGCCTGCGCCGCCTCCAGCCCGGCATCGACGCGGTGGTCGAGGACTGCCTCGACGCGCTGGAGGAGGCAGGCTCCCCGGCCGACCTGATGCGCCACTTCGCCTGGCAGATCCCCGGGCAGACCGCCTGCGACCTGCTCGGCGTGCCCCGCGACGACCGGGCCGAACTCTCCCGCCAGCTCGACATCACCCGGGACGACGGCCGCGGCCGGGCCCGCCAGCTCGCCGCGGGCCGCGCCTACCGCGCCTACTTCCAGCAACTCACCGCCCGCCGCCGCCGCGACCCCGGCGAGGATCTGCTGGGCATGATGGTGCGCGAGTTCGGCGACGACATCACCGACGAGGAACTGGAGGGCCTCGCCGCGTCGCTGACCTCGGCCGGCATCGAGAACGTCGCCAGCATGTTAGGGCTCGGCACCCTGGTGCTCCTGGAACACCCCGACCAACTGGCCAAACTGATCGACGACCCGGGCCTGATCGACCGCGCGGTGGAGGAACTGCTGCGTTATGTCTCGGTGATCCCCACGCTGTCGCCGCGCACCGCCCTGACGGACGTGCCGCTCGGCGGCGAGGTGGTGCCGAAGGGGGAGCGGGTCATCTGCTCCGCCTTCGCCGTCAACCGGACCGCCGCCCCCGGCGCCGAGGACGGCTTCGACCTCACCCGGGAACCCGCCCCGCACCTGGCGTTCGGCCACGGCGTGCACTACTGCATCGGCGCCCAGTTGGCCCGGATGCAGCTGCGCACCGCCTATCTGGCGCTGTTCCGGCGCTTCCCCGAGCTGAGGCTCGCCGTGCCGCACGAGGAGATCAGCTTCCGGCTGGCGTCGTCACGGGCGTACTCCCTGGACGCGCTGCCGGTGGCCTGGTAGGAGGAAACGACCCATGCCGCAGAACACCCCGACCGCGCAGGAACCACCGCGCGCCGAGGCGCACCCCGAGCTGCTCTACACCCGCCGCACCCGCTTCGACCCGGCCGACGACCTGCGGGCCGCCCCGCCGCTCGGCCGGTACGCCGTCGGGCGCAACGAGTCCGACGAATGGGTGTGGCTGGCCACCGGCTACCACGAGGTGCGCCGCGTCCTCGGCGACCACACCAACTTCTCCACCCGCCGCCGCTGGGGCGCCGAGGGCCCCACCTGGCGTCCGCCGGAGCTGGTCGGCCACCTCATGGACTACGACCCGCCCGAGCACACCCGGCTGCGCCAGATGCTCACCCCGGAGTTCACCGTCCGGCGGCTGCGCCGTCTGGAGCCGGACATCGAGGCGATCGTCGAGGAGCACCTCGACGCCGTCGAGGCCGCCGGACCGGGCGCCGACCTGATGAAGCTGTACGCCCAGCCGGTGCCCGGCGAGGTGCTGTGCGAACTGATCGGCGTGCCCCGCGACGACCGGCCGGAGTTCCTGCGCCACTGCCACCGGCACATGGACTCCGCCCGCAGCCGCAAGGTGCGGGCGGCGGAGGGGGCCGCGTTCTCCCGCTACCTCGCCCAGATGGTGGCCCGGCAGCGCGCGGACCCCGACCACGGCTTCATCGGCGCGCTGGTGCGCGAGCACGGCGACGACTTCACCGACGACGAGATGCGGGGCGTGTGCGTCCTGCTGATCCTCGCCGGGATCGACAACATGGAGGGCATGATCGGCCTCGGCGTCCTCGCCATGCTGGAACACCCGGAGCAGCTGCCGCTGCTGCTGGGCGCCGCCGACACCCGCACCGAGGGCCGGGCGGGCGGCGGACGGCTCGCCTCGGACCGCGCCCTGGACGAACTGATCCGCTACATGTCGGTGGCCAACGCGCCCACCCCGCGGACCGCCGTGCACGACATCGAGATCGGCGGGCAGCTCATCAAGGCGGGCGAGACGGTCATCTGCTCGCTCACCATGGCCAACCGCGACCCGGCGCTCAGCGACGGCCCCGACCGGCTCGACCTGGCCCGGGAACCCGTCGCCCATGTCGCCTTCGGGCATGGCGTCCACCACTGCCTGGGCGCCGCGCTGGCCCGCACCGAACTGCGCATCGCCTACCAGGCGCTGTGGCGCCGCTTCCCGGACCTGCGGCCGGCCGTGCCCCTGGAGGAGGTGCGGTTCCACAGCCGCGCCACCGCCCACGGGGTGCACCGGCTGCCGGTCGCCTGGTGACGGAGGGCTGACCCATGGAGATCCGGATCGACCGGGACAAGTGCGTCAGCGGCGGGGTGTGCGCCATGTTCGCGCCGCAGATCTTCGACCAGGACGACGACGGGGTGGGCGTCGTCGACAACACCGCCCCGCCCGCCGAACTCGCCGCCGCCGTACGGTCGGTCGCCTGGCGCTGCCCCGGGCACGCCATCTCGGTCCACGAGGACGAGCCGGACCCGCCCCGACCGGTCCACCAGGACCAGCCGGACCCGCCCCGGCCCGGCACTCCGGCGTCGGCCCGGCGGTGAGACCGCGTCGCGCGGGACATCCCCCGACCCGCCGCGACGCACCAGTGCCCGGCAGGGATCTCCCTGCCGGGCACTTCCATGCGCCGGTGCGCCGCCCGCCCTACGGCCGGACCGTGACCGTCGTCAGCCGCCGCGCCTCGGCCGGGGTCGCGCACCCGGCCAGCCCCAGCGCGTCGGTCAGCTCGGCGGCGAACAGCTCCAGCACCCGCCGGACCCCGTCCTCGCCGCCGGTCGCCAGTCCCCACACCGGGGGCCGGCCGACCAGCACCCCGGACGCGCCGAGCGCCAGCGCCTTCAGCACATCCGTGCCGCCCCGCACCCCGCCGTCCACCAGCACCTCGTACGCGGCGCCGACCGCCTCCCGCACGGCGGGCAGGGCGAGCAGGCCGGGCACCGCCCCGTCGAGCTGGCGGCCCCCGTGGTTGGAGACCACCAGCGCGTCGGCCCCGTACTCCACGGCCCGGCGGGCGTCCTCCGGGTCCAGCACGCCCTTGAGGACCAGCGGCAGCCGGGTCGCGGTCCGCAACCGCTCCACGTCCGTCCAGGTCAGCGACGGCGAGAACAGCTCCGCGGTGTGCGCCGCCACCGCGGACGCCCCCGCCCCGCCCCGGTGCGCCGCCGACGGGGCGTCACCGAGATGCGCCGCGCGCACCCCGTCCGGCAGGGCGAAACCATTGCGGACGTCCCGCAGCCGCCGCCCCATCCACGGCACGTCGACCGTCAGCACCAGCGCCTCGCAGCCCGCGTCCTCGGCGCGCCGCGCCAGCTCCAGCGTCCGCCCGGTGTCCCGCAGCCAGTACAGCTGGAACCACACCGCGCCGCCGACCGCCGTGACCTCCTCCACCGGCACACTGCTCAGCATCGCCAGGGTGAACGGCACCCCGGCCGCCTTCGCGGCGCGCGCGGTCGCCAGCTCCCCGTCCGGATGCGCCAGCCGGTGGTACGCCACCGGCCCCACCGCCAGCGGCATCCGCGCCGGACGCCCCAGCAGCGTGCTGTCCGGGGCGCACCCGGAGACATCGGCGAGCACCCGGGGCCGGACGAACACCGCGTCGAACGCGGCCCGGTTGGCGGCCAGCGACCGCTCCCGGCCGCTGCCCCCGGCGATGAAGTCCCCCACCTCGCGGGACAGGACCACCGCGGCGACCCGCTCGATGCCGCTCAGGTCGAGCGGGTCCGCCGCCGCGTCCCGACGGCCGTCAGCGCCCGTCATGCTGCCCGGACTTCGCCAGCTCGACCGCCTCGTACAGCGCCTTGATGTTGGCGCTGCCGAACGTGCCCGCGCCCTGCCGCTCGATGACCTCGAAGAACAGGGTCCGGCGGGGGTGCGTGGAGCCGGTGAATATCTGGAACAGCTGCCCGCCGTGGTCCTCGTCGGCGAGCAGATGGGTCTCGCGCAGCGTGGCGATGGAGTGGGCCTGCGGCGCGATCCGCCCGTCGAGCAGGTCGTAGTAGGTGTCCGGGGTCCGCAGGAACCGCACCCCGCGCGCCCCCAGCGCCCGGACCGTGCGCGGCGCGTCGTCGCTGGAGTACGCGATGTGCTGGACCCCGGCCCCGTCGTGGTTCTTCACGAACTCGTCGATCTGGCCGGGCTGCGCCCGGGTGTCGGGCTCCAGCAGGGTCAGGGTGACCGCCCCGTTGGGGCTCTGCACCACCTTCGACTCCATCGCCTGGGTGCCCACCACGATCCGCTCCTCGAAGATCTCCCGGAACCCCAGCGCGTTGCGGTAGAACCGCACCGTCGGCTCCAGGTCGCCCGCGGGCACGCACACCGCGAAGTGGTCGATCTCCAGCAGCCCGACCTCGCCCGCCCACTCCGGCGCCGCGCCCGCGACCGGGGTGAAGCCGTCCGGCAGCCCGGCCAGGTCGTCCGGGTCCCGCTCCACCAGGGTGTGCACCACGTCCCCGAACCCGCCGATCAGCGCGCTCGCCCGGGGCCCCGCCCCGTCGTGCCGCTCCGCCGGGCGCAGCCCGCGGGCACCGCCCGCCACCGCCGCCGCGAACGCCGCCGCCGCGTCCCGGGTGCGCAGCGCGATGTCCGCCACGCCGTCGCCGTGCGCCGGGAGATACGCCGACGCCGGATGCCGCTCGCTCAGCGGGACGGTCAGGACCAGGGTGATCCCGCCGTGCCGCAGCGCGAGTCCCCGCCGGTCCTCGGAAACGCACTCACCGACCACCGAGAATCCATAGGCGTCCCGCCAGACCCCGGCCGCCGCCGCAAGGTCCTCGACATACATCTCGACATAGTCGATCGTGTAGTGACTGATGGGGTCGTTACCGCTCTGATTGCCGCTCGAACGGCCGCTGGCTCGATCATTCATGACGGTCCCTGGGTCGTAGCGGATCGGAATTTCCGGCACCACCGTACAACTCGTTCCGAAAATACCGAACTGTCAAAATAAGCGACCGATAACCGCAGGTGAAAAGGGTCGATGAAGGGTCGATGAGGGATCGGCAGGGTGTCAAAAAAGCGCCGTTGTCGGGGCTTGCGCGGTACGTGATACTGGCCCCCATGCAGATCCGGGAAAGTCTTGCGGAATTGAGTTCGGAGCCGCTGCACGCATCGCTCACCGCTGCGTCCATGGAGTCGATGAATCTGCTGAACAATATCGCCGGCGCCTATCCGTCGGCCGTGTCGTTCGCAGCCGGCCGGCCCTACGAGGGATTCTTCGACACCGATCAGCTCTTCACCTATCTGAAGGTGTTCACGGGCTATCTGCGCGACACCCGCGGCATGACCGAGCAGCAGATCGCCCGCACCCTCTTCCAGTACGGCGACACCAAGGGCGTGATCAACGAGCTGATCGCCCGTCATCTCGCCGTCGACGAGGGCGTCGACGCCGACCCGGGCGCGATCGTGGTCACGGTCGGCTTCCAGGAGGCCCTGTTCCTGGTGCTGCGCGCGCTGCGCGCCGACGACCGCGACACCCTGCTCGCCCCGTCCCCCACCTACGTCGGCCTCACCGGCGCCGCCCAGCTCACCGATCTCCCGGTGCTCCCGGTGCCGTCCGGCGACGGCGGCCTCGACCTGGACGAACTGGTACGGCTGCTGCGCACCGCCCGGCACGCCGGACGCCGGGTCCGCGCCTGCTATGTCACTCCGGACTTCGCCAACCCCGTCGGCGTCAGCATGTCCGTCCCCGACCGGCACCGGCTGCTGGAGATCGCCGCCGCCGAGGGACTGCTCCTGCTGGAGGACAACCCGTACGGGATCTTCCACCGCACCCCCGACCGCCGCCCGCCCACCCTCAAGTCCCTCGACCCGCACGGCCGGGTCGTCTACCTCGGCTCGTTCGCCAAGAGCGGGGTCGCCGGGGCCCGGGTCGGCTTCGCCGTCGCGGACCAGCCGATGCCCGACGGGACGCTGCTCGCCGACCAGCTCTCCAAGATCAAGAGCATGTTGACGGTGAACACCTCACCCGTCGCCCAGGCCGTCATCGGCGGCAAGCTGATCGCCCACGACTACAGCCTGGTCGCCGCCAACACCGCCGAGACCGCCGTCTACCGGGCCAACCTCGGCCAGGTCCTCACCGGACTCGGCGCCCGCCTGGGCACCGTCCCCGGCGTCTCCTGGAACGAACCCGACGGCGGCTTCTTCGTCGTCGTCACCGTCCCCTTCACCGTCGACGACCCGTTCCTTGAGCACACCGCGCGCACCCACGGCGTCCTGTTCACCCCCATGCACCACTTCTACGGCGACGGCACCGTGTCCCGGCAACTGCGGCTGTCGATCAGCACCCTGACCCCGGACCGGATCGAGGAGGGCCTCGACCGGCTGGCCGCCGCCGTCACCGACCGGATCGCCGCGGACCGCGCGAGCGGCGTCGCCGTCCCCACCGGGGCCGCCTCGTGATCCGCTCGCTGGCCGTCGTCGGCACCGGACTGATCGGCACCTCCGTGGCGCTCGCCGCGGCTCGCCGCGGACTGCCGGTCCATCTGCTCGACGCCGACGCCTCCGCCGTCCGTACCGCCGAACTCCTCGGCGCCGGTACCGCCCGGCCGCCCGCCGAACCGGTCGACCTGGCCGTCCTCGCCGTCCCGCCGAGCAAGGTCGCCGACGTCCTCGCCGACCAGCAGGCCCGCGGGCTCGCCCACAGCTACACCGATGTGGCCAGCGTCAAGGCCGCGCCCGAGCGGGAGGTGCTGGCCCGCGCCCCGCGCCCCACGCACTTCGTCGGCGGCCATCCGCTCGCCGGACGTGAGCGCTCCGGCCCGCTGGCCGCCCGCCCCGACCTCTTCCAGGACCGGGTGTGGGTGCTCACCCCGTCCCGGCTCACCTCCAAACGCGCCTTCGACCGGGCCCTCGATCTGATCGCCCTGTGCGGCGGGGTGCCCACGGTGATGCAGAGCGCCGCCCACGACGAGACCGTGGCGCTCACCTCGCACACCCCGCACCTGATGGCCAGCCTGGTCGCGGCCCGGCTCGGCGGCCGTTCCCCGGTCACCGCGCTGCTGGTCGGCCAGGGCTTCCGGGACGCCACCCGGATCGCCCGCGGCGAGGCCCGGCTGTGGACCGACATCATCGAGACCAACGCCGGGGAGGTGGACCGCGTGCTGGCCGCCGTCCAGGGCGACCTGGACCGGCTGCGGGTCGCCGTCCAGGACCTGGCGGCCCGTCACCCGGCCGACCGCTCCCGCGCCCGGCGCGATCTCACCGGCCTCCTGGAGCGCGGTACCGCCGCCCTGGAGACCCTCCCGCCGACGGCGGCCGAGGCACGCTCCGCCGCCGGTCTCGCCCGGGTCGACGTCACCATCGCCGAGCGGCCCGGCGAACTCGCCCGGCTCCTCGACACCGCCGCCGCCCATGGCGCGGGCCCCGACACGGTCGCCGCCCCGCTCGCCCCCCGGGGCACGGACGGCCCCCTCGTCATCCGCTTCGAACTCACCCCCGCCGAGGCCGACACCCTGGCCCGGAAACTCGCGGTGGCGGGCTGGACGGTGACGGACACGGGCACGGGCACGGACTCGGCCACGGATACGGACACGGCCACGGACTCCCGGGAACCGGCCCTCACCACCTCCTGAACCCACCCCTGTCCCCCTGTCCCCCTGCCACCCTTGTCCCCGCTGTCCCCCCGTCCCCCCTGTCACACACCGAACCCTCCCCGGTCGACCGGACCGGGGAGGGGTGAGGTCCGGTCGGTCCGGACCTCGCACGGTGCCCTTCGCGGGGGATTCGAGGGCCACCCGTGTCCAGGGCGGCGGTCAGGGCGTCGCCAGCGCCTCCGTCGGAGGCAGCCGGGCCGCGCGGACCGCCGGATAGAAACCGGCCAGCGCCCCGATGATCAGCGTGGAGCCGACCCCGCCGGCCATCGCCCACACCGGCACCACCGAGGGCCAGCCCTGATAGGACGCGTACCCGAGGGTGACCGCGATGCCCAGGGTGACCCCGCCGACCCCGCCGAGCGCGGACAGCAGCTGCGACTCGCACAGGAACTGATTGCGGATCTGCCCCCGGGTCGCCCCCAGCGAGCGGCGCAGACCGATCTCCGAGCGGCGCTCCAGCACCGAGATGACCATGGTGTTGGCCACCCCGACCCCGCCGACCAGCAGCGCCACCGCACCGAGCCCGAGCAGCAGCCCGCTCAGTGTGTCGTCGGTGGCCTCCTTCGCGGCGAGCACGTCGGACGGCCGGGACACCGCCACCTCGTCCGGCTTCTCCGGGTTGGTGGTGGCCCCGAGGATGCTCTGCACCTCGGACACCTTCGCCTCGACCGCCCGGACGTGGATCACCGTCGGATAGCCGTCGAACCCGAGGTGCTCCTCGGCGTACGGCCAGCCGACCAGCGCCTGTGTGTCCAGCTCCGGCGTCAGCGCGTTGGGCGCCAGCAGCCCGATCACGGTGAACCAGCGGTCGCCCAGCCACACCTGCACATCGGCTCCGGCCCGGTGCACCCCGAGCTGCTCGGCCGCGCTCGGCCCCAGCACCACGGAGGGGTACTGGTCGTTGGCCGCGTTCAGCCAGCGCCCGTCGGTCAGCTCGGCGCCGGTCGTCTCGGTCAGGTTGGTGCGCGCCGCGTAGACCGCGATACCGCTGGTCTCGGCCTCCGGGATGTGGTCGTTGCGGTAGACCTTGGCGTCGACCTTGCCGAGCGCGCTCACCGACTCCACGTCCGGGATGTTCCCGACCATCTGCACCGACTCGGTGGGCAGATGGGACGCCTCACCGCTGAGCGAGGGCCCCGGGGTGACGGACAGCAGATTGGTGCCGAGCGCCGCGAGGCGCCGGTTGAGATCCTCGGTGCTGGAGGTGGAGATGCCCACCACGCCCACCATCGCCGCGATGCCGATGGCGATACCGAGCGCGGACAGGAACACCCGCATCGGCCGGGCCCGCAGTCCGTAACCGCCCACCCGCAGCACATCGGCCGGGCTCATCCGGGCCGGACGCGGCCGTCCCGCGCCGCCCGCCTTCGCCCCGGCCTTCGCCTTCCGTCCCCCCGCCGCCCTGCTCAACGCCCCTCCCCGGAGCCCTCGGTACCGCCCGCGGTGACCGCCGGAGCCCCGGCCGCGGCCAGCTCCCGCCCGCGCCCCCGGTCCCCGGTGTCCGCCGAGTCGTGCTCGATCCGGCCGTCCTTCAGCCGTACCTCACGCGGCAGCGACGCGGCCACGTCCCGGTCATGGGTGATGACGACGACCGTGGTCCCGGCCTCGTTCAGCTCGTGCAGCAGCTCCAGCACGGTCGCCCCGGAGCGCGAGTCGAGCGCGCCGGTCGGCTCGTCGGCCAGCAGCAGCGGGGGATCGCCCAGCACCGCGCGGGCGATGGCGACCCGCTGCTTCTCACCGCCGGACAGCTGGTGCGGCTCGTGGTAGAGCCGGTGCCCGAGGCCCACCCGGCGCAGCGCGGTCTCCGCGAGCCGCCGCCGCCGCGCCCGGGGGGTGCCGCTGTAGAGCATCCCGTCGGCCACGCTGTCCAGCACCGGGATACCGGCGGTGAGATGGAACTGCTGGAACACGAACCCGATGGTCCCGGCGCGCAGCGCCGACAGCTCGCGGTCGCTCAGTTCGGCCACCGCGTGCCCGTCCACCCGGACCTCGCCGGACGTGGGACGGCTGAGCGTCCCCATGATGTTGAGCATGGTCGACTTGCCGGACCCGGACGGACCGACGATCGCCACCAGCTCCCCGCGCCCGATCACCAGACTGGTGTCGGCCAGCGCCACGACCTCCCCGTACTTCTGGGAGACCTGGGTCAGCTCGACGACGTTCGGTGTCACTTGGGCACCCCCACGTCCATGCCCTCCTTGATGCCGGACCCCTTCACCTCGACCAGGCCGTTGGCGAACATGCCCAGCTCCACCGGGACCAGCTCGCTGCCGCCGCCCGCCGTCGGCACCTCCAGGGCGTATCCGCCGCCCTGCCGGGCCATCAGCGCGTTCACCGGCACCGAGAGCACGTCCCGGCGGCTGTCGGCCTCCAGGATCACGTCCACCGAAGCGGCCTGGTACCGGCCCAGCTTCTTCTGGTCCGCGATCCTCAGCTCGACCGGCAGGGTCGCGTCCTCGGCGCCCTGGCCCTCACCGGCCCCGGCGCCGGACCCGGCCGCCGCGGACCCCGGGGTGCCGATCGTGGTGACCTCGCCGACCACGGTGGAGCCGTCCGGCAGCCGCACGGTGGCCTTGGAGCCCTCCTTGACCAGATCCTCGTGCTGCGGGTCCAGCTCCATGGAGATGATCCGCTCGGTGCCGGTCCAGGTGAGCACCTCGCCCCCGGCGAGCGCGCCGGGCGAGGTGCTCAGCTCGGCGACCCGCCGGGCCCCGGACGCGACCACCGCGTCCCCGGGCCGTACGGTCCCGGTCTCCTCGGCGTTGAGGTCGTCCTGCCACTCCTGGACCGCCTCGGCGGTACCGGCGGTGTAGGTGTCGTCGACCTCGAACCCGGAGTAGCCCAGCTCCGCCAGATTGCGCTCCAGCAGCTTGACGTCGGAGCCCTCCACGCCGGTCTCCAGCGTGCGGTAGAAGGGGATCGCCCCGTACAGCAGCGGTACCTTGCGCTCGTTGACCCGGTACACGGTGTCCCCGCGGGTGAGGGTGTCGCCCTCGCCGGGCACCCAGGTGATGAACTCACCGTCGGCCCCGGCCCCGCTCGCGGCGCCCTGCCCGGACTGCCCGGACTGCCCGGACACGGCGGACGAACCGTCCGTGACCGCCGTCGGATCACCGTGGCCCAGCGTGCCGTCCACGGTCTCCGTGCTGGTCAGCGTCATCCGCTGGACCTGGGTGGTGGCGGCGGGCCCGTCCGGCGCGGTGGACGCGGCGGCCGTGTCGTCACCGCTGAAGAACCCCGTCGCGGCCAGCCCCGCCGCCGCGGCCACGGCGATCGCCACGACCACGATCAGCGCCGTACGGCCCTTGCCGCGCCTGCGCCGCTCCTTGGGCGCGGGGTCGGTGTCGGCGGCGACCGGGGCCGGGACGGGCTCCTCCGCGGCGACCGCCGGGGCGGAGCCGCCCTCCACGACGGCCGGCAGGTGCTCCGTCTCGTCCTGGGTGGTCACTGGCCCCCGCCGCCCTGGATCATCATGCCGCCGCCGGGCCACTTGTCCTGGCAGGCGGCCCGCGCCTGCTGGAACGCCGGGTCGGCCATGCTCAGCCCGGCACCGCCGAAGTCCAGCGCCATCTGGCCGCCGTTGATCTCCGGGTCGGGGAAGGCGGGCACCCCGTTGGAGCGGATGCACTCCGCCCACGCGGCGACCTTCGTAGGATCGAGCGGCTCACCGCCCTGCTGCTGGCCCTGGGCCTGCGGCGCCTTGTCCCGGCACGCCTCCATCGCGCCCTGGAACTCGGGGGAGTTGGTGTCGACACCGCCGGCGTCCATCCGGACACCGCCGTCGGCCTGCTGCGGATCGGGGAACGCGGGCACACCGTTGGCGCGCATGCACTCGGCGAACACCAGTGCCTGGTCGAACTGGCTGCCCGCCGCCGCGGACGACTCGGACGACCCGTCGGCGCCGTCGGCCGCGTTGGACTCGCCGGAACAACCGCTGATCAGCGCGCCCGTGAGGAGCAGGGATACCGGAAGAAGAGCGCGCCCGACCAGGGCGCGACGCTGTGTGGAGAACATGCGAGGAGTTCTACGCCGGGCCCGGTTACACCCGGGGAACAGCGGTGTCCAACTCCCTCACCCCGCCCACGCGTTATTCCCCTGTTATCGCCCGCAGGGCATCCTGACCGGCATGAGAGTGCTCATTGTCGACGACCACCTCGAACTCGCCGAGACCATCGCCGCCGGACTCCGGCAGGAAGGCATGGCCATCGACCTGGCACTGGACGGACAGCAGGCGCTGGAGCAGGCCACCGTGTACGACTACCACGTGATCGTGCTCGACCGTGACCTGCCGCTGATGCACGGCGACGAGGTGTGCCGCGAGCTGGTCCGGCTCGGCTCCCGGGCCCGCATCCTCATGCTCACCGCGTCCTCCACCATCGCCGACCGGGTCGACGGCCTCAGCCTGGGCGCCGACGACTATCTGACCAAGCCGTTCGCCTTCGCCGAACTGGTCGCCCGGGTCCGCGCCCTGGCCCGCCGCGCCCACCCCGCCGTACCGCCCGTGCTCACCCATGGCGATCTGTCGATGTCGCCCGCCGAGCACACCGTCTCGCGGGGCGGACGCCAGCTCGATCTGTCGCCGAAGGAGATGGCCGTCCTGGAGCTGCTGCTCGCCGCGCGCGGCGCGGTGGTCTCCGCCGAGGAACTCCTCGAACGGGCCTGGGACGACGCCACCGACCCGTTCACCAACACCGTGAAGGTGACCATCAGCCGGCTGCGCCGCAAACTGGGCGACCCGCCCGTGATCGAGACGGTGCCCCATGTCGGCTACCGCATCTGAGCCCGGCGGCCGGTTCCGCATCCGCTGGTCGGCCCGGCTCCGCCTCACCCTGCTCTACGGCACGCTGTTCCTGGTGTCCGGCGCCACCCTGCTGGCGGTCACCTACCTCCTGGTGGTGCAGAGCCCGGCGTCCAAGGGCACCCAGCTCACCACCCGGAACGTGTCCAACGACCCCGCCCGCTCCCAACTGCGCACGGACATCTCGTTCGTCGCCGACCGGGAGCGCCAGGAGGCCCAGCGCACCCTGCTCACCCGCTCCGGGATCGCGCTGGGCATCATGACCGGTGTCTCCGGCGGACTCGGCTGGGTGGTCGCCGGACGGGTGCTGCGCCCGGTGCGGGTGATGACCGAACGGGCCCGGCGGATCTCCGCGCACAATCTGCACGAGCGGCTCGCCATGCCGGGCCTCCCGGACGACGAGCTGAAGAACCTCGGCGACACCTTCGACGGACTGCTCGCCCGGCTCGACGCGGCCTTCGACGCCCAGCGCCGCTTCGTCGCCAACGCCTCGCACGAACTGCGCACCCCGCTGACCCTCCAGCGCACGGTGATCGAGGTCGCCCTGAACACCCCCGACCCGGACGCCAAGGCGCTGCGCGCGGTGTGCGAGCGGGCGCTCGCCATCGGCGAGGACCAGGAGCGGCTGATCGAGGCGCTGCTGACGCTGGCGAGCAGCCAGGGCGGGGTCTTCAGGACCGACCGGCTGGACCTCGCCGAGGTCGTCGCGGACGTCGTGGACGAGCTGGAACCCACCCGCCCCGCCGATGTCACCCTGGACATGTCCCTGGCCCGCGCCGTCACCCAGGGCAACACCAGCCTGGTGGAACGGCTGGTGGGCAATCTCGTCGGCAACGCCCAGCGCTACACCAACCCGGGCGGCTGGATCAAGGTGAGCACCGGACTGCCGGGCGGCCTCCCGCAGGTCCGGGTGGTCAACAGCGGCCCGGTGGTGCCCCGCGATGTCATCCCCTCGCTGTACCAGCCCTTCCAGCGACTCGGCCACCGCTCGGCACGCGCCCGGGGCCACGGTCTCGGCCTGTCCATCGTCGCCGCCATCGCCAGCGCCCACCGCGCCCGCATCACCACCGAACAGGGCCCGGAGGGCGGCCTGGACATCACGGTGACGTTCCCCCGCACGGGGTCACCGGGGCCCCCGTGACCCGACCCCCGGCGGAGCCGGGCCGCTCACGCCGGGCGCTGGAGGACCGTCAGACTCCGGTCCATCAGCGTCAGCCGCTCACCGGCCCGCACCTTCGGCCCGGTGCCCGGCGGCACCCCCTCCGGGCGGGCGGTGTCCACCACCACCTGCCACTGCTGACCGTGATCGGCGGGCACCTCGAACTCCAGCGGGTCCGGCGAGGCGTTGAACATCAGGAAGAACGAGTCGTCGCTGATCGGCTCCCCGCGCGGCCCCGGCTCCGAGATCGCGTTGCCGTTGAGGAACACCGCCAGCGCCGAGGCGGGCGCCGCGTCCCAGTCCCGCCGGGTCATCATCTGGCCCTGAGGGGTGAACCAGGCCACGTCGGACAGCTCGTCGCGGGTGCCCTCCACCGGCCGCCCGTGGAAGAACCGCCGCCGCCGGAACACCGGATGGTCCCGGCGCAGCCACACCATGGCCCGGGTGAACTCCAGCAGCTCCCCGCCGGCGCCCGGCTCCGGCCAGTGGACCCACGCCAGCTCGTTGTCCTGGCAGTAGGCGTTGTTGTTGCCGCGCTGGGTACGGGCGAACTCGTCGCCGTGGCTGATCATCGGCACCCCCTGGGACAGCATCAGCGTGGCGATGAAGTTGCGTGTCTGCCGGGCCCGCAGCGCCCGTACGTCCGGGTCGTCGGTGTCGCCCTCGACCCCGCAGTTCCAGGACCGGTTGTGGCTCTCGCCGTCCCGGTTGTCCTCCCCGTTGGCCTCGTTGTGCTTCTTCTCGTAGGACACCAGGTCGCGCAGGGTGAAGCCGTCGTGGCAGGTGACGAAGTTGATCGAGGCCAGGGGACGGCGGCCGTCGTCCTGGTAGAGGTCGGAGGAGCCGGTCAGCCGGGACGCGAACTCGGCGAGCGTGCGCGGCTCGCCCCGCCACAGGTCCCGTACGGTGTCGCGGTACTTGCCGTTCCACTCCGTCCACAGCGGCGGGAAGTTCCCCACCTGGTAGCCGCCCTCGCCCACGTCCCACGGCTCGGCGATCAGCTTCACCTGGGAGACCACCGGGTCCTGCTGCACCAGGTCGAAGAACGACGACAGCCGGTCCACCTCGTGGAACTGCCGGGCCAGGGTCGCCGCCAGATCGAAGCGGAACCCGTCCACATGCATCTCGGTCACCCAGTACCGCAGCGAGTCCATGATCAGCTGGAGCACATGCGGGGAGCGCATCAGCAGACTGTTGCCGGTCCCGGTGGTGTCCATGTAGTAGCGCCGGTCGCCGGTCAGCCGGTAGTACGACGGGTTGTCCAGCCCCCGGAAGGACAGCGTGGGGCCCAGATGGTTGCCCTCGGCGGTGTGGTTGTACACCACGTCGAGGATCACCTCGATCCCCGCCTCGTGCAGCGCCTTCACCGCCGACTTGAACTCCAGCACCTGCTGGCCCCGGTCGCCCCAGGAGGCGTACGCGTTGTGCGGGGCGAAGTAGCCGATGGTGTTGTAGCCCCAGTAGTTGTTCAGCCCCATGTCCACCAGCCGGTGGTCGTTGACGAACTGATGGACCGGCATCAGCTCCAGCGCCGTCACCCCGAGATCCGTCAGATGCCCGATCACCGCCGGATGGGCGAGCCCCGCGTACGTCCCGCGCAGCTCCTCCGGCAGCCCCGGGTGGCGCATGGTCAGGCCCTTCACATGGGCCTCGTAGATCACCGTGTGGTGGTACTCGGTGCGCGGACGGCGGTCGTCGCCCCAGTCGAAGTACGGATTGACCACCACCGCGCTCATGGTGTGCGGCGCCGAGTCCAGGTCGTTGCGCCGCTCCGGCGCGCCGAAGTGGTAGCCGTACACCTCCTCGCCCCACCGGATCTCCCCGGCGACCGCCCGCGCGTACGGGTCGAGCAGCAGCTTCGCCGCGTTGCAGCGCAGCCCGCGCTCCGGCGCGTACGGGCCGTGCACCCGGAAGCCGTAGCGCTGGCCCGGCATCACACCGGGCAGATACGCGTGCCGTACGAACGCGTCGGTCTCCCGCAGCTCCACCGCCGTCTCGGAGCCGTCGTCGTGCAGCAGACACAGCTCGACTCGGTGCGCGGCCTCCGTGAAGACCGCGAAGTTGGTACCGGCGCCGTCGTACGTGGCACCGAGGGGATACGCCTGTCCAGGCCAGACCTGCATGGACCCGACTCTTCCAGGTGCGGCGCCCGACCGGGGCCGCCTTGCGCCCGAGTCTCCCGGAAAGTCAGGGAACCCACGGCGACTTGGGCCCCTCTTATCCGTCGACCGGGCAGGCCGTGACCGGCGCGTCGCGCGTGACCAGCGCGACGGACCGGCACCGACCGGCACCGACCGGCACCGACCGGTACCTACTGGTACCTACCGGTACCGACCGGCACCGCAGTCGGCCTGCCGCAGCTGATGGGGCAACACGTACTCCCGGACATGAAGAGGAGTAGGGGGAATTGTGCGCGAGATAGTGCGCCGCCACCTGGGCAAGGTGGTGGCCGGGGCGGGCCTCGCCGTCGCGGGCACGGCGGCGATGGTGGCCGTCACCCTGCCGGGCACGGCGGGCGCCGACGACACACCGGCGTCCGGTGCCGGCGGGCAGTCGTCCGCCGCCGGACAGCCGTCCGCGGCGGGCGCCGCGGGCACCGCGGACGGCCAGGCCGCGCCGCCGCCCGGTGTGGTCGAGGAGGTCCCGGCCGAGGGCGAACGCGGCCAGGGCCGCGACCCGCTGACCGACGACGAACTGGAGCGGGTCGAGCGGATCGCGCTCGGCGGACAGCGGGCGGCGCTGCGCTCCGCCGAGGGCGTGGACGGCGAGCGGGGCCCCGAGCGGCTCGGCATCGACCTCGCCGAACCCGACGCGGCCGACCTGGACGACCCGGACGCGCCCCGGCGCGCGGACGTCACGTTCTACGACTACAAGAACGACACGGTCGTCACCAGGACCGTGAACCTCGACACCGGCAAGGTCGAGAAGTCCGCCAGCGAGCGGGGCGTCCAGCCCCCGCTGACCTACGCGGAGACCGTCGAGGCGGCCGAGCTGCTGCTCGCCGACCCGCTCGGCGCGGGCCTCAAGGCCGACTACAAGGACGCCACCGGCAAGCCGCTGACCTCCACCGACCAGCTGAAGATCACCAGCATGGTCTACCGGTCCACGCCGGGCGCCCAGCAGGCCGTCGTCGCCAAGTGCGGGGAGCACCGCTGCGCCCGCCTCTTCCCGAAGGTCGTCAACGGCCCCTGGATCGACGCCCGCGGCTTCGTGATCGACCTGAGCACCCGCAAGGTCGGCACGCTCACGCCCTGACCGGCACACCTCATACTTCCCCCTTCCTTCTCACTCCTTACGCAAGGGAGTAGTTCCTTTCATGCGCGTGAACAGAGTCAGCCGTGCCCGTACGGCCGCGGGGGCCGTCGCCCTGGCCTCCCTCGCCGGTGGCCTCACGGCCGGTGCCGCACCCGCCACCGCCCAGCCCCGCGAGGCCCCCGCGCCCGCCCCGGCGTGCAGCGCCGCGTACCGCATCGAGCAGAAGCTCGCGACCGGCACCACCTGGCGGATGTGCTGGCGCTACGAGGCCAAGGCGGGCCTGGTCCTGGAGGACGTCTCCTACCAGCCGCCCGGCGAGCCCAAGCCCATCAAGGTCCTCAACAGCGCCAAGCTGGGCCAGATCCATGTGCCCTACGACGACGGCAAGAACGAGTTCGACGACCTCACCAGCTACGGCTTCGGCTCGGGCCTGATGCCGCTGGCCCCCGGCGAGTGCCCCGGCGGCACCATCCGCACGGTCAAGGTCCCGGAGGCGTGGGACCCGCAGAACCCCAACGTCAAGGGCCTGTGCACCACCACCCGCGCCCGTGGCCACGCCTACCGCCTCCAGGGCGACACGGCGGGCAAGGTCTACCAGAAGCAGGGCAGCGACCTGATGGTGTACACCGTCAACAAGGTCGGCTGGTACGAGTACATCACCGAGTGGCGCTTCGCGGACGACGGCACCATCAACATGAACGTGGGCGCCACGGGCTCGCTGTCCCCCGGGGACTACGACGCCGGTGACGGCCGGGGCTGGCCGATAGGCAAGGGCGCCAAGGCGTATGCCACCAGCCACAGCCACAATGTCTTCTGGCGGCTCAACTTCGGCCTGGACGGCTCCTCCAAGGCCCGCGTCGAGCAGTACGACTCCAAGGTGAGCCCGGCCAGCGGCAGCCGCGGCCCGACCAACAAGACCACCCTGACCAAGGTCACCAAGGAGCTGGCCGGCGACAGCAAGAACATGCGCTGGTGGCGGGTGGTCAGCAACACCGGCAAGAACAAGGACGGCCACCCCCGCTCCTACGAGATCGTCCAGGGCCCGACCAGCAAGTACCCGGGCCGCAGCTTCACCCAGCACGACGTGTACTTCACGCAGTACAACAAGTGCGAGCAGTACGCCAGCAACAACCCGCTGAACTGCGGTACGGGACACCCTAAGAATGTCGACAAATGGGTCAACGGCCAGACCCTGACCAACCCCACGGTCTGGGTCAATGTCGGCTTCCACCACGTCGCCCGCGACGAGGACCAGCAGCCCATGCCGGTCCACTGGCAGGGCTTCTCGCTGGCCCCGCGGGACGTCACGGCTATGAATCCGCTCACGCCCCGGGAGCTGGCCCAAGAGAACGGCCAGCCGGGAGGCGGCCGTTGAGAAACGGTCCTGTCCATCCGGCTGCACCGCCGACCGCTCCCGGAGTACCCTTCCTTGATCGTTGAGACGGGGAGTGCTCGGGGGAGCGGAAGGCGGTGCGCGGGTGGGCTCGGGTGGGCTGGAGTTGCCCCCTGGTGACGAGGGTCACGAGGGCAACACGGCGGATGTCGAGCCCGGCACGGTGTCCCTGGCCCGGCCGATGGAGACCGGGTCCATAGGGCCCGAGCTGGACTGGGACGCCGCGGCCTGGCAGGAGGTACGGACCCGCGCCCAGCGCGCGGGCCGCGCCTACATCTGGCTCAACCTGGTGGAGCAGCGGCTGCGCACGGTCGTCTCCGCCCTCATCCGCCCGATCTACGAACCCGTCCACGGCGACGACTGGGTGGTCGCCGCCGCCGGACCGGCGGGCCAGGAGTGGGTGCAGCGCGCGGTCGCCGTCCGCGAGGTCAGCCGCCGCAAGGGCTATCTCCTCGACCCGGCCGACGACAACGTCCTCAGCTTCCTGACCCTCCCGCAGCTACGCGAGCTGATGGTCCAGCACTGGCCCTGCTTCGAGCCGTACGTCGACGACCGCCGGGACGTCGAGCTGGCCCTCGACGAACTGGAGGTCACCCGCAATGTGGTCTCCCGCAACCGGGCCCTGTCCGAGGCCGTGCTGAACCAGGCGGAACGGGCCTCGGCCCGGCTGCTGGAGATGCTCGGCGCGGGCGGTGACGTCCCCTCCGGGCGCCGCCTCCCGGTGGACGCCGTGGAGGACCTGGTCGGCGACCGCTACGGGGACGTGGTCGCGGTCCACTCCGACCGGGTCCGGCTGCTGGGCCGGTTCCCGGCCGAGGACATCTTCGGCGGCGCGCGGCGGCTGGACGCCATCGGCATCGGCCTCAACCTGCTGGTGCAGAACTTCTCCGGCCGCCGACTGGTCCGGCTGGCCGAGGCCGGGGCCCGGGTCCGGCTGCTGTTCCTGAACCCCGCCTCCAGCGCCGTCAAGCGCCGTGAGCGCGAACTCGGCCTCAAGCGCGGTGAGCTGAGCCGCGCGGTCGAGATGAACATCCTGCACATGCGCCGGGTCCGGGCCCGGCTGCGCGACCCCGGCGCCTTCGAGATCCAGGTCTACGACGAGACCCCGCGCTTCACCGCGTACCTGGTCGACGGCGACGGCAGTGACGGCATCGCCGTCGTCCAGTCCTATATGCGCCGCACCCGGGGCATGGAGGCGCCGGTGCTGGTGCTGCGCGGCGGCGGCCGGGTGGTCCGGCCGGACCCGGTGGACGAGGCCGGTCTGTTCCCCACCTACCGCGAGGAGTTCGAACTGACCTGGGCGGACGCGCGACCGGTGTCGTGACGCGCGAGGGCCGTCCTTCCGGGGGGGGGGTAGGGGCGAGGGGGGCCGTCCGGACCGACGGTCAAGCGGAATGCGATCCTCTGATTGTCAGTGGGGCGTGCGAGGGTGGAGACCACTGGGGGAGAGCACCACCAAGGATGAGGGGATCTGCCATGGCCTGGCACGAGGAGCTGCTGATCGGCTTCGACCTGGAGACGACGGGCACGGACCCGCGCGAGGCGCGGATCGTCACCGGCGCCGTGGTCGAGGTCCGGGCCGGACAGGTCCTCGGCCACCGGGAGTGGCTCGCCGACCCCGGAGTGCCGATACCGCCGGACGCGGTGGCGGTGCACGGCATCAGCACCGAGCACGCCATGTCGCACGGCCGTCCGGCCGACCAGGTGGCCGACGCGCTGGCCGCCGCGCTGACCGGGCAGTGGAGCGCGGGCGTCCCGGTCGTCGCCTACAACGCGGCCTTCGATCTGACCCTGCTCAGCGCGGAGCTGCACCGGCACGGTCTGCCGACCCTGCGCGAGCGCCTCGGCGGCGCGGAGCCGGGCCCCGTCATCGACCCGTACACCATCGACCGCTGGGCCGACCGCTACCGGCGGGGCAAGCGGAACCTGGAGGCGGTCTGCGCGGAGTACGGCGTACCGCTGGACGCCGCGCACAACGCGACGGCGGACGCGGTGGCGGCGGCCCGGCTCGCCCGCGCGGTGGCCGCCCGGCATCCCAAGGTCGCCCTGATCGGCGCCGCCGAGCTGCACCGCAGACAGGTGGAGTGGTACGCGGAGTGGGCAGCGGACTTCCAGCGCTTCCTGAGAGGCAAGGGCGACACGGAGGCGGTGGTGGACGGGGTGTGGCCGATCCGTGAGGTCACGGCGGGGGAGCGGGTGTAGGCGCGGAGGGGCGGGTGGTTCCAGCGGCGTTCCGGGAGGCTTCCGGAACGCCGTTCGTCATCCGGGGTGCTCGGACGCGTCACTCCATGAGCCCGTAACGCGGACGAAACACAGCGCGGCGCGAACTGCCCCTCGGGGCATAGGGGTTGCCCTTTCGGGCAACCGTGCAAACTCTTTCTATCGCTTGCAGAAACTTCTTTCATAGCATCTCGCCACGGCTTGAAGCCGGCCCTGGGCGAGTCGCTCCCGGGCCGTGCGTCCTCCGAGGAGAAGGAAGAGACCGATGTCGTTCCTGAAGAACACCAAACGGCGTTTCGCGCTGATCGGCGCGGTCGGTGCCATGGCGGCGACGGCGAGTGTCCTGGCCACCGCCACCCCCGCCGCCGCGCAGGGCAACGTCTTCGTGTACCGGGACCACAACTACTCGATCCCGGTGTACCCCTCCGGCGCCCCGGTGTGGGTCCAGAACCTGAGCGGCATCGCGCAGGACAGCATCTCCTCCGTGGGCAGCAGCGCGGACCACGGCATGTGCTTCTACGAGCACGGCAACTGGGGCGGCCTCGAGTTCAGAATCGGCCCCGGCGAGTGGTGGGCCCAGGTCCCGTGGTGGATCAACGACAAGATCTCCTCCTACCGGCCCTGCTGACGGAGGATCACCAGCCAGGGGGGACACGGCCTGCCCGGGGTCGTGTCCCCCCTGTTCCCTTGTCGGTGAGCGGGCGGGCCGACACCCGACCGGGCCGGTGCCGTCCGCCGGGCGCTCACGGGCGACGGGACCGTATACGATCTCGCGGGCCACTCCGGTGTCCTCGCCGCCCGGAGGGTGGCCCGGACCCCGTCACCCGAGGGTCGCGCCGAACCCGGCCCGGGTCAGAACGGGTACCAGCGGACCGTGTCGTCCCCGTCCCTGAGGGACGTGACGCGGCGCCGGAACTCCGTCAGGGCCCTCGGGTTCGTCGGGGTGTGCTGGGCCACCCACGCGCAGCTCGCCGTCTCCCGGGCGCCGCGCAGGACGCCGCAGCCCTCCCACTCGCGTACGTCCCAGCCGTAGGTGGACACGAACGCCTCGTAGGACTCCGGCGGCAGGCCGTAGCGGTCGTGGGACAGGGCCATCACCACCAGGTCGTGTTCGCGCAGGTCGTGGGAGAAGGTCTCCAGGTCGACCAGGACCGGACCGTCGGGGCCGACATGGACATTGCGGGGGAGGGCGTCCCCGTGGATCGGGCCGGGAGGGAGGTGCGGAGTCACCCCGGCCGCCGCCGCCGCGAAGCCGTCCCTCCGCTCGCGCAGATACGCCGCGTCCGCCGGGTCGATCGCGTCCCCCGCCAGCCGCAGCCACCGCTCCACCCCGCCCAGCAACTCCCGCGCCGGGAGGGGGAAGGGAGGGGACGGGAGCGCGTGGACCAGGCGGAGGAGTTCCGCCAGGTCGGCCGGTTCCGCGGGCCGTACGGGCTCCGGCAGGCGGTGCCACACCGTCACCGGATGTCCCGCCACCGACCGTGCCTCGGCCTCCGCCGCCCGTACCGCCGGAACCCCGGCCTCCGCCAGCCACCCGGCGACCGCCAGCTCCCGCCGCGCCCGGTCGAGCAGCTCCGCGTCCCGCCCCACCTTCACGACCAGCTCACCGGCGGCGAACACGGCGTTCTCGCCCAGCGCGAGCAGCCGCGCGTCCCGCGCCGGTCCGGGCAGCACCCCCGCCCGGTCCAGTACGTCCCGCGCCCGTGCCTCGTCCATCGTCGCCCGCCTCCGTGATCACCGTGCCGTCGCCGTTGCTGTCGCCGCGGCCGGGGTCGGGTTCCCGCCACGCACCGGCCAGTGTCGCATTCGTACAGGTCGGAGTCGGCGCGCGGTGCCTTGACGCCCCCTGTCGCGTTCACGACCATGACGGGGGCCCGCCGGGTCCGGAGCGTCACGAACCGTGCGAAGGAGCCGCTGACGTGACACTGGCGACCGAGGCCGAGCGCCCGGCGCGCCGCGCGCCCACCCCCAGGGCGCGGCGGCGGACCACCGACCACGGCGCCTGGTTCCTGGTGCTGCCCGCGCTGATCCCCATCCTCCTGCTGAGCGTCGGACCGCTGCTGTACGGCATCCTCCTGGCGTTCACCGACGCGCAGTCCGGCCGTACCGAGCCCACCGCGTGGATCGGCACCCTCAATTTCCAGGACCTCCTGAAGGACACCCTGTTCTGGGAGTCGTTCCGGATCGGACTGGTGTGGGCGGTCGGGGTGACCGTGCCGCAGTTCCTGCTGGCGCTGGGCCTGGCCCTGCTGCTGAACGCGCGGCTGCGGCTGCGCTGGCTGGCCCGCGCCCTGGCGATCGTGCCCTGGGCGATGCCCGAGGTCGTGGTCGGGGTGATGTGGCGGCTGATGTACCACCCGGACGCCGGGGTCCTCAACGAGACCCTGCGCGACCTCGGCCTCGGCGACGGCCGCGACTGGCTCGGCTCGCTGGGCACCGCGCTGCCCGCCGTGATCGTCGTCGGGATCTGGGCCGGGATGCCGCAGACCACGGTCGCCCTGCTCGCCGGGCTCCAGAACACCCCGCGTGAACTCCACGAGGCCGCCGCCCTCGACGGCGCCGGAGCCTGGCGCCGCTTCCGCACGGTGACCTGGCCCGCCCTGCGCCCGGTCGCCCTCGCCATCACCGCGCTCAATCTGATCTGGAACTTCAACGCGTTCGCCCTGGTGTACGTCCTGACCAACGGCGGCCCCGGCGGACGCACCCGGCTGCCGATGCTCTTCGCCTACGAAGAGGCGTTCCGCTACGGCCAGTTCGGCTACGCGGCGGCCATGGGCTGTGTGATGGTCGCCCTGATCTCGATCGTGCTCGCCGTCTTCCTCGTCGGCCGGCTCAAGGGAGGCGAGGACGTATGAAGACCGGTACCGCGGCCCGCGCGGGCCAGTACGCGGCCCTGCTCGGCTATCTCCTCTTCCTCGCCCTGCCCTTCCTCTGGCTGCTCTCCACCGCCTTCAAACCACCCCGCGAACTCGCCGACCTGCACCCGAGCTGGATTCCGGACCAGCCCACCCTGGACAACTTCCGGCAGGCGTTCGCCGAACAGCCCCTGCTGCGCGCCGGGCTGAACTCCCTGCTGGCCGCGGTCGGCGCCGCCCTGATCGCCGTCGTCCTCGCCACCCCGCTCGCCTTCGTCCTGGCCCGGCGGCGCACCCGGCTGGCGCGCGCGGCCAGCGGCTGGGTGGTGGTCAGCCAGGCGTTCCCGTTCGTGCTGGTGATCATCCCGCTGTTCCTGGTGCTGAAGAATCTGCGGCTGATCGACTCGCTGCCGGGCCTGGTGCTGGTCTATGTGGTGTGGGCGCTGCCGTTCGCGCTGTGGATGCTCACCGGATACGTCCGGGCGGTGCCGGTGGAGCTGGAGGAGGCGGCGGCGGTCGACGGCGCCGGGCGGCTGCGCACCCTGGTGTCGGTGACCGCGCCGCTGCTCGCGCCGGGCATCGTGGCGACGGCCCTGTTCGCCTTCATCACGGCCTGGAACGAGTTCTTCTTCGCGCTGGTGCTGCTGAAGACCCCGGAGAAACAGACCCTGCCGGTGATCCTCACCCACTTCATCGGCGCGGAGGGCGTCGCCGACATCGGCCCGCTCGCCGCCGCCGCCGTCCTCGTCACCCTGCCCTCCCTGGTGGTCTTCGCGCTCATCCAGCGCCGGATCACCGGCGGCATGGTCGCCGGGGCGGTGAAAGGCTGATGCGCCGCGATGGGGGGAGGACCACGGCTGTGATGCGCCGCGATGGGGGGAGGGCCACGGCTGTGATGCGCCGCCATGGAGGGAGGGCCACGGCCGCGATGTGCCGCCATGGAGGGAGGGCCATGGTCGTGATGCGCCGCCATGGAGGGAGGACCACGGTCGTGATGCACCGCGATGGAGGGAGGACCACCGCCGTGATGCGCCGCCACGGGGGGAAGACGGCCGCCGTCCTGCTGGCCGTCCTCGCGCTGCTGCTGGCCGGATGCACGGGCGGCGACCGGACCGCCGACGACGGCCGGATCACCCTGCGCTTCCAGTCCCTCGCCTGGCAGGAGGAGTCGGTCGCCGCGACCCGGGACCTCGTCGCGGAGTGGAACGCCCGGCACCCCGCCGTCCAGGTGGAGTACGTCCAGGGGAGCTGGGACAGTGTGCACGACCAGCTCCTCACCTCCTTCGAGGGCGGTGAGGCCCCGGACATCATCCATGACGCCGCCGACGACCTGGCCGACTTCGCCTACGGTGGCTACCTCGCCGATCTCACCGACCTGCTGCCCGCCCGGCTCCGCTCCGACATCCCGGCGCACTCCTGGGCGACCACCACCTTCGGCGACGGCGTCTACGGAGTGCCGTTCCTCCAGGAACCCCGGGTGCTGATCGCCAACGCCCGACTGCTGCGGGAGTCCGGGGTGCGCGTCCCCACGCCGGAACGGCCGTGGAGCTGGACGGAGTTCCGCGCGATCACCAAGACCCTCTCCGGCGACGGCAGGTACGGCGTGGCCTGGCCGCTGAAGGACCCCGTCTCCGCCACCCTCAACCTCTCCCTCTCGGCGGGCGGCCGGCTCTTCCACCGGGACGCCGACGGCAAGGTCACCGTCCGTTACGAACCAGGTGACGCGGTCGTCCCCGACACCATCCACGCCCAGACCGGCGCCGACGCCAGCGCCTCACCCACCATGCTGGGCAGCGGCGGCTCCGACACCCTGCCCGGCTTCTTCGGCGGCCGGTACGCGATGGTGCCGCTCGGCTTCTCCTACCGGCAGCAGATCGCCCAGCAGGCACCGGAGGGCTTCGAGTGGCAGGTGCTGCCCGCGCCCGCCGGGACCGAGGGCCTCACCCAGGGCGTCAGCCCGCAGACCCTCTCCATCGCCGAGGACAGCCCGTACAAGAAGCAGGCCGCCGCGTTTCTCGACTTCTTGCTCCAGCCGGACAACATGGTCCGGCTCGCCCTCGGCGACTGGATGCTGCCCACCGGTACGACCGCCCTCGCCGACCCGGCGCTGCGCACCGACGAGCACGACTGGGCCACCGGTACGGCGCTCGCCGCCCACCTGCGCCCGGCCCCCGCGCAATCTGTCCGCGGCTACCCGGAGTGGAAGGACAAGGTGGCGACCCCGGCGTTCCAGGAGTACTACAGCGGCGCGATCGACGCGGCCGAACTGGAACGCCGTCTTGAGGACGACGGCAACCTGGTCCTGGCCCGCTACCAGCGATGAGCGGCGGACCCGGCCTTGGCCCGCTACCAGCGATGAGCGGCCCCGGCCTGGTGAAAAACCGGTTGCACCCGTCCACCGCCCCCGCCTAGCGTCCAGCCCGTGGCAGCTTTCAACGCAGTATTCAACTCCGGTTACGGCCGGGGCTGCCCGCACTACACCCGAGTGCGTGCTTGCCCCGCAGCCCTGACCGGGCCGGGGCGCGACACCCGTTGATCCCGCGTCGGCAGCGCTGATCCCCATCGAGGATCGGCGCGGCCGACCCGTTCCCGCGTCGGCGGAGCCGACGCCACGGGTCTCCTTTCGCCACCCTTTTTCTCACTGTCTTCCGGTCAGGGCCTTCGGCTGCCCTTTTCCCCTCTTTTCATGGAAGACAAGGACCCGCAGGCATGGCCCGCCCGACGCGCACCTCCCGTGTGCTCTCGCAGAATTTCCTCACCGACCGAGCCGCCGCCGAACGGCTCGCCCGGCTCTCCGTCCCGCACGACGGACCCGCCCCCCTCGTCCTGGAGGTCGGCGCCGGAAAAGGCGCCCTGACCCACCACCTCGCCCCCCGCGCCGCCGCGGTGCGCGCCTACGAGATCGACCGGCGCCTGACCCCCGCACTGCGCGCCCGCTTCGCCGATGCCCCGCACGTCCAGGTCATCGAGGGCGACTTCCTCACCGCCCGCCCGCCGGGCACCCCCTTCGCGGTCGCCGGGAACGTGCCGTTCTCCCGTACCGCCGATGTCGTCGACTGGTGTCTCAGGGCCCCCGAGCTGACCACCGCCACCCTCCTCACCCAGCTCGAATACGCCCGCAAACGCACCGGTGACTACGGCAGCTGGACCCTGCTGACCGTGCGCAGCTGGCCGTGCCACGCGTGGCGGCTCCTCGCCCGCGTCGGCCGGCACAGCTTCCGCCCGGTGCCCCGGGTCGACGCCGGGATCGTCCGGATCGAGCGCCGGGCCACCCCGCTGCTCCCCGCCGACGAGGTTCCGGCCTGGCGGGACCTGGTGGACCTGGGCTTCACCGGCGTCGGCGGCAGCCTGCACGCCTCCCTGCGCCGGGCCCACCCGAGGCGCCGCGTCGACCGGGCGTTCCGCGCGGCCGGGGTCGCCCCGGACGCCCTGGTGGGGGAGGTGTCCCCGACGCACTGGCTCCGGCTGTACGAGGGGCTGACCGGCTAGCGCCGGACCCGGGACGTTCCCGGCGCCCCGGGACTCCAGCTCAGTCCCGGGGTGCCAGCGCCCCGAAACTCCGGCTCAGTCCCGGGGCGCCGGGGACCCGGGGCCCCGGGGAGCCGGACTCAGTCCCGGGGCCTCGGGAAGCCGGGTAGAAGCCGTGCGCCCCAGCCTCAGGGAATCAAAGTTGCACGAGACGTCTCGTCTCGCGTAGTGTCCTCCTCATGACGCCCCCCGCGGTAACCCCCGCCCACATCGCCATGTTCTCCATCGCCGCCCATGGCCACGTGAACCCCAGCCTGGAGGTCATCCGCGAACTGGTGGCCCGCGGCCACCGGGTGACGTACGCGATCCCGCCGTCCTTCGCGGAGAAGGTCGCCGAGACCGGCGCCGAGGTGAAGCCGTGGAACTCCACGCTGCCGGGGCCCGACGCGGACCCGGAGGCATGGGGCGCGACCCTGCTGGACAACGTGGAGCCGTTCCTGAGCGACGCGATCCAGGCCCTGCCGCAGCTCCTCGCGGCCTACGAGGGCGACGAACCCGACCTCGTCCTGCACGACATCTCGTCCTACCCGGCCCGGGTGCTCGCCCACCGCTGGGACGTCCCGGTGATCTCCCTCTCGCCGAACCTGGTGGCCTGGGACGGCTATGAGCAGGAGGTCGCCGAGCCGATGTGGGAGGAGCCGAAGAAGACCGAGCGCGGCCAGGCGTACTACGCCCGGTTCACCGCCTGGCTCCAGGAGAACGGCATCGATCTGCACCCGGATGTCTTCGGCGGCCACCCCGGCCGCTCGATCGTCCTCATCCCCAAGGCGCTCCAGCCGAACGCCGACCGGGTCGACCCGTCCGTCTACACCTTCGTCGGCGCCTGCCAGGGCGACCGCGCGGCCCAGGGCGACTGGCGGCGGCCCGCGGACGCGGAGACCGTCGTCCTGGTGTCGCTGGGCTCGGCGTACACCAAGCAGCCGGACTTCTACCGGCAGTGCCTGGCCGCCTTCGGCGACCGGCCCGGCGTCCGTCTGGTCCTCCAGATCGGCCGCCATGTCGACCCCGCCGAGCTGGGCGAGATCCCGTCCAACGCCGAGGTCCACGCCTGGGTCCCGCAACTGGCGATCCTGCGCCAGGCCGATCTGTTCCTCACCCACGCGGGCGCGGGCGGCAGCCAGGAGGGGCTGGCCACGGCCACCCCGATGATCGCCGTACCGCAGGCGGTCGACCAGTTCGGCAACGCGGAGATGCTCCAGGCGCTCGGCGTCGCCAAGGTCCTCGCCACCCAGGAGGCCACCGCCGAGACCCTGCGCGCCACCGCCGACGCCCTGCTGAACGACCCTCAGGTCACCACCCGGCTCAAGGAGATCCAGTCGGCGATGGCCGACGAGGGCGGCACCCGCCAGGCCGCCGACCTCATCGAGGCGTCCCTGCCCACCACCCGCCGCTAGAAGTTCGGACAGACGGGGGCCCGCCGGTTCACATGAACCGACGGGCCCCCGCCGCCCCCTCCTTGGACCCGCTACACCGTCACCGTCCGCGCCTCGTCCCGCGCGGGACGCTCACCGCCCGGCTCCTCCGGCAGCTCGTCGTGGGTCAGGTCCGGCAGCCCCCGCAGCCACTTCGGGAAGTACCAGTTGCGCTCGCCCAGCAGCGCCATCACCGCCGGGAGCAGCACGCCCCGGATGACGGTGGCGTCGATCAGGACGGCCGCCGCCAGACCCACGCCCATCTGCTTCATCGACTGCATGGACAGCGTGCCGAAGATCGCGAACACGGCGACCATGATGACGGCCGCGCTGGTCACCACACCCGCCGTGGTGACCACGCCATGCGTGATCGCGTCCTTCGTCGTCCGCCCGCGCAGCCGCGCCTCACGGATCCGGGACACCACGAACACGTGGTAGTCCATCGACAGCCCGAACAGGATCACGAACAGGAACAGCGGCAGCCAGGCGACGATCGCGCCGACCCCCTCCGCGCCCACCAGGGACGCGCCCCAGCCGTGCTGGAAGACGGCGACGAGAATGCCGTACGCGGCGCCCACCGACAGCAGGTTCAGCACGATCGAGGTGAGCGCGACCGTCAGCGAGCGGAACGACAGCAGCATCAGCACGAACGCGAACACGATCACGAAGACGAACACCGGGACGACCGAGCCGAGCAACTGGTCGCTGAAGTCCTTCGACCCGGCGACCTGACCGGTGATCGGCGCCTCGACCCCGTCGACCTCGCCCAGCGTCGCCGGACGCACCTCGTCGCGCAGGATGTCCAGGCTGGCGCCCGCCTCGTCCAGATCGGAGCCGCCCACCAGCGGGACGTACACGAAGGCGAGATTGTCCTCGTCGTGCACCTTGATCTCCACCGGCCCGCGCGAGGCACCCGAACTCACCGCCCGCTCACGGAACTCGGCGAGCGCCGCGCGCACCTCCGGCGCGTTGATGTCCTGGGCCTTGACGACCACCTCGGCGGGCTCGGAACCGCCCGGGAACGCCTCGTTGACCCGGTTGTACGTCTGCACGATGGGCAGCGAGTCGCCGAACTCCTGGTCCAGCGTCAGTTCCTGTGTCTTCATGCCGACGGCGGGCGCCGCGATCGCGAGCAGCGCGCCGACCGCGACCACCACCGACACCACCGGCCGCGCCAGCACGCCCTTCAGGACCGCGCTCCAGAACCGGCTGCCGCTGTTCCCGGCGGTGCTGCGGCGGCGCAGGAACGGCACCCGCCCCTTCTCCACCCGCTCACCCAGCAGCGACAGCACCGCGGGCAGCACGGTGACCGAGCCGACCATCGCGACCGCCACCACGATCAGCGACGCCAGACCCATCGCCTCGAACTCGGCGATCCCGGTGAACAGCATCCCCGCCATCGCCACACACACCGTCACACCGGACACCACGATCGCCCGGCCACTGGTCGCCGCGGCGATCTCCAGCGCCCGCCGCGGGTCCCGGCCCGCCTGCCGCTCCTCGCGCTCCCGGCGCAGATAGAACAGGCAGTAGTCGACCCCGACCGCCAGACCGACCAGCAGCATCACCGAGTTGGCGGTGTCGCTCATCGGCATCAGATGGCTGACCAGCCCCATCAGCCCCATGGTGGCGATGATCGCGGTGATCGCCAGCAGCACCGGCACCAGCGCCGCGACCAGCGCGCCGAACGCGATCAGCAGAATCCCCAGCGCCACCGGCACCGCCGAGTACTCGGCCTGCTTGAAGTCGTCGCCGAACGCGTCGTCGAACGTCTTGTTCATGCTGGCGCCGCCGATCTCCTCGATCCGCAGCGACTCGTGCGCCGACTGGACCTCCGCGACCGCGTCCAGCACCGGCTGGACCCGCTCCCCGGCGGTGTCCGAGTCCCCCCGCATATCGAACTGGACCAGCACACTGCGCCCGTCCTCGGAGACCGTGCCCGTGGCGTACGGATCGGTGATCCCGGTGACCTCACCGGTCTTCCCGACGGCCTCGCCCACCGCGTCGACCGCGGCCCGGAACGCCCCGTCCGTCGCCTTCAGCGAGCCGTCCCGCGACTGGATCAGTACGGACTCACCGGCCGGTTCCTCGATCCCGGCGTCCTCGATGATCCGCGCGGCGGTCTGGGTCTCCCCCTTGAGCTGCTCACTGTCCTTGACCTCGACCGTGCCCGCCGCGGAACCGAGTCCCATCGCCAGCACCACGAACAGCACCCAGATGCCGACGGCCGCCCAGCGGTGCCGGGCGCTCCAGCCGCCGGCCCGCGCGGCGACGCCCCGCACTCTCCTCTTTCGGTTCCCCATGACGGGCCTGCCCCCTCCTGCGCGGCGGCCACCTGCCGCGGCCACCCTCCGCATTGAAGGTATGAGCGGGATAAACCCATCTCGTCGTACTGTCCGGTGAAAGGAAAGTCGTCCGGATCATCCCCGCGGACCCCACTCCGTCCCCTCCCGGGAGGACAACGGCCCCTTACACCTATCGCCCCGACTCCGGGCCACCGCTCAGGGTCCGGGCCCTGTCCGGTCCGGCCGCGGGCATCCCCTTTGTGATTACAGAACCTTGTTGAACAAATCACAGCTGCGTGCAGATATTGCTCCCGCCCCTGAGTTTCGGCCAGAGTTCGCCGTGCACCACCGGCCGTCGTGCCCGTCCCCCACGGGGCACGACGGCCGCATACAGTGGCTCGATGACCCGGACGAAGACCTACGCGGCACTCCTGCGCGGCATCAACGTCGGCGGCAACCGCAAGGTGCCGATGGCCGAACTGCGTACCCTGATCGAGGGCCTCGGGCATCTAGGGGTCCGCACGTACCTCCAGAGCGGCCAAGCCGTCTTCACCACACCCCACGGCGACGAGGACTCCCTGGCCGCCGAACTCACCGAAGCGGTGGAGAACCACTTCGGCTTCCGGGTCGACCTCCTGGTCCGCGACCACGCCTACTTCCGCGCGATCGTCGACGCCTGCCCGTTCCCCGCCGCGGACCTGGAGCCTCGCCAACTCCACGTCACCTACTACTCCACCCCGGTGGACGAGACCCGCTTCAGCGACCTGGACCGCACGGCGTTCCTCCCGGAGGACTTCCGCCTGGGCGACCGCGCCCTCTACCTCTACGCCCCCGAGGGCCTGGGCCGCTCAAAACTAGCCGAAACCCTGTCAAAACCCCGCCACACCAAAAACCTGATCGCCACGACCCGCAACTGGAACACAGCCCTCAAACTAACGGAACTGACAGCCCCGTAACCCGGCCACCACAGGGGCGCGGGGGACTGAGTAAAGTCCAACACCCTGGGACCTACTCGGTACCGGCGCAGACCGGCGCGGCCTGGCCCCGCTGTTCTGGTCCCATGTCCGGCCCTACGGCGACGTGAATCTCCACATGGGCGCTCGTCTGAACCTGACAGTGGTTACCGTGCCGGGTCCCGCTCACCAGCGGACAGCGATGACCAGCACTCGGCGGTGCGCCCATAGGTTCACGTACCGGGCCGATTCCCCGGTCAAGCCGGGAAAGGTTTCTACGATGAGTTGGTGACCGAAACACTGCCCCCCGTGGGCATTGACCTCTTCGACGTCGAACGGCTCCTGCTGACCGAAGTTGCGGAGCCGCCATTGCCGCCCCGTGACGCTGAGGCCCGGGACCGGGTGTGGGACCTGGCGGTGAGAGCCAACCCGGCCCTCTTCGACGGGCCTGTGGTGGCGTGTGGGGGACTGGAGCAGACCGGCCCACGCATCCTGTGCCTCTCCTGGGTGCGTGTGACCTACCGGCACTACGCGCTGCGTCGCGTTCCCGGCGCCACAGCACTGCCCTCGTTGTTCGTGAACGTCGTTCAGCCGACCGGCGACGGCCGTGTGCTGGCAGCGAGGATGTCGCCCTCTACGGCTGCCCCGGGCCGCTGGCAGCTGCCGGGTGGGTCTGTGGAACCTCCCCGGGACGGGGCGGTGCTGGACGAGTCGGCACTGGCCGGTCAGGCCGCGCGAGAACTTGCCGAGGAACTGGGGATCAGCGTGGCTGCGGAGGCGCTGAGGCTGTGGGTCGTCACCCGCGGCGAGAACGGCAGCGTCGGCTTGACCTACCTCGCCCCTGCCCTTTCCGAGGCGGCATTGCGCGCGGACTTCACCGCTGCTGCCGCAGCCGAGCGTGTTCAGGGCCGTGAACCGGAACTCGACGACATCGCCCTGGTGCGGTCACCGGACGACGTGGCCGCTCTGTCGGGTCCGCACGCGGACTACCTGGAACCGATTGTCCGCCGCTTCGCCGGGTGCCGCTGAGGTCAGGTGCCGACGAGGAACTGGCGTCCCCGTTCGTCGAGTTCGGCCACGCACCGCAGGCCACGTGCCCGGAATCGTGCGAGGTCACCACGCATACGGGACACCGCCTTCCGTGTGCGGACGGAGCGCACACCGGCCATGTGGTCGATGGCCCGGTGCCAGGTGGCGCACGCCTGCTCGATGCTGCCGCGCTTGAGGTGCATCTCCGCGCCCGCGACCAGGTCCAGGGCGACGATCCGCGCGTAGGTGTCCGCAGGCCGAGCCGTGGCGGCCAGCGCGTACTGCTCGGCGGCGGCCCGGTGGTCTCCTACGGTCTCGTGGATCTTGGCGGTGCGGGAGTACACCGACGCGGCCGGCGGGCCCCAGGCCAGCGCCCAGAACGGCACCTCGTCGCCGGGGGCACGGTCAGCAGGGTGCGGGCGTGTTCGGCCTCGGCCAGGGCCGCGCGGCGCTTGCCGCTCTTGGCCAGGGTATGGGCGTGAACAACGCGGAAGAGCGCCTCGGTCTGGGCGTCCACCCGTCCCTTGGCCCGGTTCAGTCCGGTCTCGGCCAAGCCCAGGCAGTGCTCGGGGCGATGGAGCCTGAGGCCCTGCATGGCCATCGTGCGCATCACGAATCCGTCCTGCCCGCGCAGGCCGGATTCGGCGGCCAGAGCGTAGGACTGGAGGTAGTAGCGCTGGGCGAGCCCCTGCTGACCCGCGTCGTAGCTCTTCCACCCCAGCAGGTGAACGCCCCGGCCGGCGGCGGACAGCATCTGCCGGCGGGCTTCGTCGGTACGGAACCGGGCCCGGCACAGCGGGGCGACGTCGTCGCGGAGGTAGGTGACCAGGGCGCTGCGGCCGTGTTGTCCGCCATGGCGTTCGTCCATCTCGGAGAACGCGCGGATCATGTCACGGACGGCGGCGACTTCGGCCATGCCCACGGTGTAGCCCGCGCGGGCGGCCGCAGTGCGGGCGGTGATGTCCTGGACGTGGCTGAGGGGTAGGGCTGCCGCTGCCACGGAGTAGGCGGAGGACGTCAGGAAGCGGCGGCGGTCCAACTCGTACCTCCACATCGGCAGCAGGGCGTCCAGCGGGTCACCCCGCAGGGACAGTCCGATGGTGTCATCCCCGGCCTCCGCCGGGGAGGGCAGGCCGAGGTCGGCGGTAGTCAGGAGACGGCCCAGGCGCCGGGAGAGCGCGAGGGCGAGGTAGCGGACCGTATCGCCTCGGGGCACGGATCCGCCGAGCCAGTGCTCGACGTTGGACTTGTTCGTGCGTAAGTCCGCGCCGCACTCGGCGGCGACCGCGCGGACCGCCTTGGCCAGCGCCTCGTAGGTGAGCCCGGATTCGGCGACAAGGGCGCTGAGCTGGACGTTCGGCGTGCGCGTGGTCATGAGGACCTGCCCCGTATATACCCGATATACCGCTTGGCCTGCCCATCACCGTACCGCCGTGACGAGCCCGCCAGTTGACTGTTCATCAGGCCCGGCCGACGGCTGTCGTTGTCAGCGCCGCGCCGGATCTGCTTCCCGTGCCCAGGTCTGCGAACCGTAGGTGATGCCACATGCCCGAGGAGGGGATCGTCATGGCTGAGCAGGATGACCGCTGGATCACCGCTACGGCGTCGGCTCTGCTGGCGGCGGAGTACGAGCGAGTGCCGGTCGATCCGCTGACTGTCCGCAGGCCGGAGCTGTCTTTGGAGACGGCCTACCGGGTGCAGGGGGCGGCGGTGGCCCGGCGGATCGCGGGCGGCGCCCGCGTCGTCGGCCACAAGGCCGGGGTGACCTCTTTGGCCATGCAGGAACAGATGGGCGTCGATGAGTCGGACTCGGGTGTCCTGCTGGAGAGCATGGTGCTGCCTACCGGCAGCACCATGGCCCGGTCCGAGCTGATGCAGCCGCGGGTGGAGGCGGAGATCGCTTTCCGGCTCGGCCGTGACCTGGCGGGCGAGAAGGTGTGTGTGGACGAGGCACGGGCGGCGGTGGAGAACGTGTTCCTCGCCCTGGAGGTGATCGACACCCGGTTCACCAGCTGGCGCATCACGGTCGCGGACAGCATCGCCGACAACGCCTCCTGCGCCCGCGTGGTCACCGGGCCCATGGTGCCGCTCGGCGCGGACATGGACCTGGCCGCCGAGCCGCTGGTTGTCAGCGTCGACGGCACCGCGGTGGCCATCGGGGAGGGCCGCGCCGTCCTCGGCGACCCGCTCAATGCCCTGATCTGGCTTGCCGGACGGCTGCATCACGTCGGCGGCGGACTGCGCGCCGGGCAGCTGGTCCTGGCCGGTGCCGTGCACGCGAGCCTCCCGCTGGAGGCCCGGAGCACGGTGCGCGCCCGCTCGCCGCATCTTCCGCCGGTCGAGCTGCGCGTGCGCTGATGCGCAGCACCCTGCTGACCCCGCACCTCTCACTCATGCACCACCCCCCCCGAATGAAGGAGCGGCCGATGGCTGCTGATGAACAGCGTCCGCGTGTCGCGGTACTCGGCGTGGGCCTGATCGGCGTCGACCTCGCCGACAGGGTCCACCAGTCGCGGAAGCTGGAACTGGCCCTGGTGGCAGGGCGCGACCGGGACAGCCTGGGGCTGCGACGGGCTGCCGAGGCGGGCCACCCGACCACGGCCGGCGGGATCCGCGCCGTGGCGGAAGCCGGGCCCTTCGATGTGGTTTTCGACGCCACCAACGCCGACAGCCACGCCGAGCACTGGGTGGCGCTGCGCCCGACCGGTACCACCTTGATCGATCTGACCCCCACAGGGCTCGGCACGGTCATCGTCCCAGGGGTCAACAGCCACCGGTCGGCGGCCTACCGGCACGTGAACCTCGTCAGCTGCGGCGGGCAGGCAGCCATTCCGGTCCTGTACGCGATCTCCCAGAGTTGCACCCCTACTTACATCGAGGTGGTCTCCACCGGGGCGAGCGCGAGCGCCGGCCGGGCCACCCGGCTGAACCTCGACCAGTACATCGCCACCACCACGGCGGCGATCCGCACCCTCACCGGCACTCGGAACGTGAAGGTGATGGTCAACATCAGCCCCGCCCGGCCCGCCCCGCTCTTCCGGGTGGCCATGACCGTCCTCGCGGACAGCATCCGCCCCGCACAGGTCCGCACGGGCATCGCGGCTGCCGCCCACGCCGTGCGCGCCTACACGCCCGGATTCACGGTGACCTCGCTCGCCGTGGCCCCGGGCCGGATCTCGGCCGTAGTGGAGGTGGCCGCTTCCGGCGGCCGTCTGCCTCGCCACGCCGGAAGCGTCGACATCATCAACGCCGCCGCTGTCCTGCTCGCCGAGCAGTCGGCCGCCGCCTGCCGATGAAGGGAACCCCACCCGTGAAGACACACCCACCCGCGCGGCCCCGCATCCTCCTGCACGACCCGACCCTGCGCGACGGCCACCACGCGGTCGGCCACCAGCTCGACGCCGACCAGCTCCGCGCCTACGCCATCGCCGCGAACGCCGCCGCAGTACCGGTGGTGGAGGTCGGCCACGGCAACGGCCTGGGCGCCTCCAGCCTCCAGATCGGCCGCTCCAAGCTCGACGACGCCACGATGCTCACCACCGTCCGCGAAGCCCTCACCTCATCACGGATGGGCGTCTTCATGGCCCCCGGCTGGGGCACCTCTGACGACCTGAAGGCCGCCGTCCACCACGGCGCCGACGTCGTACGGATCGCCGCGCACTGCACCGAGGCCGACGTCACCGAACGCCACCTCGGCGTCGTCCGCGACCTCGGCGCCGAAGCCCAGGGCGTCCTGCTCATGAGCCACATGACCGGCCCCGGCCACCTCGCCGAACAGTGCGCCCTCATGCTCAGGTACGGCGCCCAGGCCGTCGGCATCATGGACTCCGCCGGGCACTACCTCCCGTCCGACGTCACCGAGCGCGTGCACGCCATCACCGACGCCGTCGACGTGCCGGTCATCTTCCACGGCCACAACAACCTGGGCCTGGCCGTGGCGAACAGCCTTGCCGCCGTGGACGCCGGGGCATGCGTCATCGACGCGACCGCCCGCGGGTTCGGCGCCGGAGCCGGCAACACCCAGCTCGAAGTCCTCGTGGCCGTCCTCGAACGGCACGGCTTCGACACGGGGATCGGCCTGCGCGAGATCCTGGCCGCCGCCGACATCGCCGCCAACCACCTGATGAAGGCCCCGCCGAGCATCGACCCGATCGCCGTGGCCAGCGCAATCGCCGGAGTGTTCGCCGGCTTCAAGCGCCCCGTCCTTCAGACCGCACGCGCCGAAGGCGTGGACCCCGTCGACCTGTTCCTTGCCCTCGGCGAGCGGCAGGTCGTCGCCGGGCAGGAAGACCTGATCGCAGACGTCGCCCGGCAGCTCAAGGCGGCCACCAGATGACCGCCGCATCCGCAGCTGCCAGGAGGGCGGCCGTGGTCTGCGGAGTCGGCGCGGCGCTGCCACCGCACATCGTCTCCAACGCCGACCTGACCACACGTCTGGAAACCACCGACGAGTGGATCCGCTCGCGCACCGGAATCACCCAACGGCACGTCGCCGGGACGGACCTGTCCACGACCGACCTCGCCGTACGGGCCGGAGCCCAGGCCCTCGCCGACGGTGAACCGGTCACAGCGGAGGCATTGGTGGTGGCCACAACCACCCCTGACCGCTGCTGCCCGGCCACCGCCCCCTCCGTCGCCACCCGAATCGGCCTGACCGACATCCCCGCCTACGACCTCGCGGCCGGCTGCACCGGGTTCCTCTACGCCCTCGCCACCGCCGCCGGACTTATCGCCGCGGGCACCGTACGGACCGTCCTGGTCATCGGCGTCGACCGCCTCGCCACCCTTCCCGACTCCGACGACCGCACCACCGTCCCACTGTTCGGCGACGGCGCCGGAGCCGTCGTGGTGCGCTGCGGCAGCGCGGACGAGGCCGGGGCGCTCGGACCGGTGGTGCTGGGCAGCGACGGCACCGGCGCCGACCTGATCCGGGCCTCCCGCCCCGGCGCCCTGCACATGGACGGAGGCGAGGTCTTCCGGTATGCGGTCGACCGCATGTGCACCGCCTCCCGCCGGGCGGCCACCGCCGCCGGGTGGGTACTCGGCGACATCGACCGGCTGGTCCCGCACCAGGCCAACAGCCGCATCACCGCGTTTGTCGCCCGTCGGCTCGGCATCCCTGACAACCGTCGGCTCAGCAATATCGCCGAGACCGGCAACACCGGCGCCGCGTCCATCCCCCTGCTCCTGGCCCATGCCGCCGCCGACGGCTGCCTCCAGCCCGGCCACCGCACCCTGCTCACCGCCTTCGGCGCCGGACTGACCTGGGGCGCCACCACCCTCACCTGGCCCGGCCTCTGCCGCAGCCACCCGCCGAAAGGAGCCGGACATGACCGGTGACCTCACCCGCATCCTGACCAACGACCTCAAACTGCCCGCCGACCGGCTCACCGACGACGCCAGCCTCGACCACGCCGGGTTCGACTCCCTCGCCGTCGTCGAACTGTCCGTCCTGCTCACCGACCGCTACGGCATCGGCATCAGCGCCAGCGACATCACGAACGCCGCCACCCTCGGCCGGCTCGACCTCCTCATCACCACCAAACGCAACGAAAGGTGACCACCCCATGGCCAGCGACATCCGTCCGTCCGGACGGGCCTGGATCATCACCCCCGGCATGCACGAAGACCGCTTCGCCATCGCGCGGAAGTCCGGCGCCGCGGTCGCTGTCGTCGACGTCGAGGACTCCGTCGCCCTCCCCGACAAGCAGATCGCCCGCACCACTTCCGAAGCGTTCTTCACCCGCCCCGCCCCGACCTGCATCCTCGGCATCAGGATGAACAGCCTCACGACGCTCGACGGCATCAAAGACCTCGCGGCCCTCGCCGCCTACACCGCCCGGCCCGACCTCGTCGTGGTCCCCAAGGTGGAATCCCCCCGCGACATCGAACTCGTCGCCTCCGTACTCGACGCCGACGGCTACACCCCCGACGTCTGGGCGCTGATCGAAAGCCCCCGGGCCTTCGACACCCTCCCCGCGATCATGCGCGCACCACGGCTCGGCGGCGTCCTCTTCGGCTCCGCCGACTACGCCGCCTCCGTCCGCTGCGGCCTGGGGTGGGACGCCCTCCACTACGCCCGCTCGGCCCTCATCAACGCGGCGAGCGCCGCGAACATCCCCGCCATCGACGCCCCCACCTGGGAACTCGACGACCCCGGCATCCTGCGCCGTGACGCCGAACGGGCCAAGGAAATCGGCTTCCACGGCAAGGGCTGTGTCCACCCGCGCCACGTACAGGTGATCAACGAGATCTTCACCCCGACCACCGAGGAGATCGCACAGGCCCGCGCCATCGTCGAGGCCGCCGACACCAGCGGCGGAACAGTGACCACCGTGGACGGGAAGATGCGCGGCACCCCCTTCTTCAACCGGGCCCGCGCGCTCGTCGCCGAAACGGACGGCCCGTCATGAGCACCGGCCTGCCACACAGCTACCGACAGATCGGCGAGGACCGGATCCGCGAGAACGTCGGCCTCTCCTACCCCGAACTCGCCCCCGGCCTGACCATCGAACACCGGCCCGGCCGGACCGTCACCGAACTCGACAACCTCCTCGGCGCCGCCCTGAGCGGCAATGTCGCCCCCATCCACACCGACGCCCACTACAGCAGCCAGACCCAATGGGGCCGCATCCTGGTCTGCTCCGGCGTCACCCTCAATCTCGTGGCCGGCATGACCGTCCGCAGCATCAGCGGCCTGACCACCGCCAACCTCGCCGTCGACCATGTGCGCTTCACCGCAGCCGTGCACCTCGGCGACACCCTGTACGCGGAGACGAAGATCCTCACCCGACGGGCCTGCGAGAGCCGTCCCGACACGGGGGTCATCACCTGCCACACCACCGCGCACAACCAGGACCGCACCAGCGTCCTGGCCTTCACCCGCACCTTCCTCGTACCTCTGGACGCCGACGCAGCCCGCGACGCCACCCACTACTGAGGGCGGACCGTGAACCAGCAGTTGACCTTCGCCCCGGCCGACGACGGCCTGTGGGAGCAGTACGACCAACTCGCCACCCGCGCCTACGGTCACCCGGTCGGCGACATCACCCACCTGCGCGAGCACGCCGACCTCCAGGTCGCCGTCCGCGGCGGCCGGGTCGTCGCCGGCGGGCTGGGCCTCCTCGTCGATCAGTTCTTCGGCGCTCCTGTCCCCAGCGGCTGCCTCGGCGACGGCTGCGTGGCCCCCGAGGAGCGGGGCGAACACCTGGCCGCCGGCCTGGCCACCGAACGACTGCGCCCCCTGATCGAGCGTGGAGCGGTGATCTCCGCGATCGTGACCTCCTCCACCGGCTACGCCCGCCGCCTCGGATGGGAAGCTCCCACCGGCGTCTTCGCCTGGGCGGTGGCCACCGACGACCTCAAACATTCCTTCGCCGGTGATGACTTCGCGGCCGAGCACGGACTGACCATCGAAGCCGAAGCCCTCCAGCGCGAACTCGCCCGCCAGTGGAACGGCCCCGTCCACCGGCCCGCCTGGTGGACCCGGTGGAAGCACGACAAGAGCAACCTCATCACCTACCGCTTCGCCCGGCCCGGCCACCCCACCACCGGCCTGCTCAGCCTCACCACCAAACGGCACGAACGCCACGGCACGAGCTTGGTCGTCCATGACTTCTGGGCCGCCGGCCAGCCCACTGCCGCTGCCATGCTCGCCTTCCTTGGCCACCACAACACCCGAGCCCGCACCATCGAGTTCCGGCGCGGCGCCCTCCCGCCCTACCCCACCCTGCTCCACGGACTCCGACACCACCGCACAACCGCCGAAGCCTGGCACCCCTGGATGCTCCGCATCCTCAACACCTCCGAAGCCGTCCGGCTCCGCGGGTGGCCCACCGACCTCACCACCGCCATACCGGTCGAGATCGAGAACGAAGAGGGCGACCGGGCGCGGTGGATGCTTCAGTTCAGTGACGGAGCAGCCGAGATCATCCCCACCCGCGTCGAGGGACAGGTGACCTTCACACGGCGCCAGCTCGCGGTCTGGTACGCCGGCGGCTACCGGTCCACCACCTCGGCCCGCATGTCCGGAGTCCAAGCCACATCGGAGAAGGCGCTCACGACCCTCATCCGCAGCACAGCACAGTTCGAGCCCTGGCTGCCCGACCACTTCTGACAGCCACGGGAATCTCGGCCTTCTCACCCTGTACGCGTGTCCCCATGACGTGGGACTGAAGTGTCCGCCTGCGCAACAAGCCCCCACCCACCCGCACCAGGACCACCAGGGGCGCGGGGAACCGCGCACGGCTGTCGAGCCAAGAGCCCGATGAAACCCGGGCAAGGGTGACACCGTGCTTCTAGGGGCGCGGGGAACTGCGCGCTCAGCCCCCACCCACCCGCACAGTCCCCCCCACCTCAGGCCCCCAAAGCCTCCGCCCCCAACTCACCACCCCGCGCCCCTTCAAACCGCAGCAACACCACCCGAGCCACCTCCGCACAATCCCCGAGCACACCCCCCACCACACTGGCCCCCGCCCCCACCGCCCCCCGAACAATCCGATCCGGCAAGTACCCCGGCGCCAGAACATACGGAGCCACAGCCACCCGCTCACACCCCCCGGCGAACAACACCCGCACCGCATCCTCGGTCCGAGGCAACCGCGCGGACGCATACGCGGGCATCACCGCCCCCCACCCCCCACGACGCCCCCACTCCCGAGCCAGCCGCCCGATCCCCGCGACAGCCTCCGGGTCCGAGGACCCCGCGGACGCCAGCACGATCCCCGTAGAGGACCGCTCACCCGCCGACATCCCCAACCCGGCCTCGGACAACCGCCGCTCCAACCCCGCCACCAGCAGCGGAGAAGGCCCGAGCACCCCCGCCTGCCGTATCCGCAACCCGCGCGGCGCCCCCCGCAACACCGCCGGAATATCCGCCTTCGCGTGGAACGCCCGGGTCAGCAGCAACGGCAGCGCCACCACCTCCCGCACCCCCTCCGCCGCCAGTGACTCCAGCACCGCCGGTACGGAGGGCAGGTTGAAGTCCAGGAACCCGGTCTCCACCCGCAGCCCCGGCCGCAGCGACCGTACCCGCTCCACGAGCGCGTGCACGGTCGCCGGATGCCGTGGATCACGGCTGCCATGGGCGACGACGACAAGAACGGGTTCCTGGGACATGAACACGGCGATCAGCTCTTCACCAGCAGTCCGCGCCCGCGCAGCACCCGCCGCTCCAGTGGACTGAAGATCAGCAGATCGATGGCGATACCGACGACCAGGATCAGCAGGATCGCCAGGAACACCATGGACATGGAGCTGGTGTTGCGCCCGTTCTCCAGCAACTGCCCGAGCCCGACGCCGAGATCCGGCGAGGACGCGATGATCTCGGCGGCCATCAGCGACCGCCAGGAGAACGCCCAGCCCTGCTTCAGACCGGCGAGATAGCCGGGCAGCGCGGCCGGCATCACGATGTGCCAGGTGCCCCTCAGCCCGGTCGCGCCCATCGTCCGCCCGGCCCGCAGGAACAGCGGCGGCACCTGGTCCACCCCGGACACCAGCCCGTTCGCGATGGACGGCACCGCGCCGAGCAGGATGACGGCGTACATCATCTGGTTGTTCAGGCCCAGCCAGATCACGGCCGGGGGGACCCAGGCCACCGACGGCAGGGACTGGAGACCGGACAGGATCGGGCCGATCGCCGCCCGCACGAACCGGACCCGCGCCACCAGCAGCCCGAGCGGCGTACCGATGGCGAGGGCCAGCAGGAAGCCGAGCAGCCCGCGCGAGACACTGGTCCAGATGTAGCCGAGCAGCTCGCCCTGGAGCCAGGCGTTCTCCACCTCGCCCCAGACATCGCCCGGCGAGGGCAGCTTGGTCGGGTCGTCGACCACACCGAACGAGATCAGCGCCTGCCACACGGCGACCACCAGCAGGATCGCGACGACCGGCGGCACCACCTTCTGCACCAGCGTGGTCCGCCACGGCGTCCGGCCGGTCTGGACGGTGTCCAGCGCGTCGAGCCCGGCCTCGACCCCGGCGAGGTCGTGCCGGTCACGGCCGCCACCGGAGCCGCCCGTACCGCCGTCCTTGGCGACGGTCGTGTCAGTGCTGGCCATGACGGCGAATCTCCCCACGCAGTTCTTCGGTGATCTCCCGGGACAGCTCCGCCACGTCCGCGTCCTCGATACGGCGCGGCTGCGGAATGTCCACGGTCCATTCGCGGGCGATCCGCCCCGGCCGGGACGACAGCAGCACCACCCGCTGGGCGAGCCGGACCGCCTCGCGCACGTTGTGCGTCACGAACAGCACGGACACCCCCGTCTCGCTCCAGATCCGGGTGAGTTCGTCGTGCAGCACATCCCGGGTGATGGCGTCGAGCGCGGCGAACGGCTCGTCCATCAGCAGCAGCCGGCTGTCCTGCGCCAGCGAGCGGGCCAGCGCCACCCGCTGCCGCATCCCGCCGGACAGCTCATGCACCCGCTTGCCGTACGCGTCCTGGAGCCGGACCAGCTTCAGCAGTTGTTCGGCGCGCCCCCGCCGCTCCGGCTTGGGCACCCCGCCGAGCTTCAGCGCGAGTTCGATGTTCTTCCCGGCGGTCAGCCAGGGGAACAGCGCGTGCTCCTGGAACATCAGCGCCGGACGGCCGTCCGTGGTGATGGCACCGGCGGACGGCCGGTCGAGCCCCGCCACCAGGTTCAGCAGCGTGGACTTGCCGCAGCCCGAGGCTCCCAGGAGGGTGACGAACTCACCCGGGGCGACATCGAGCGTGATGTCGTCGAGCACCAACTGCTGCCCGGCGGGGCCGGCGAAGGACTTCGAGACATGCTCGATACGCGCGGCGTGCTCCGCCGCCGTACCGGCGTCGGCGGCCTTGGCGAAGGTCGTGGCCATGGTCGTCACCTCCTGGGATCGCTGAGTGGGCCTTACGAAGTGACGCCGAGCCCGGCGTCGTCCACCGTGGGCTCGCCTTCCGCGGCGAGCACCTTGTTCAGCGGCGTCAGGTCGTAGATCCCCGTCAGGGTGGGCTGCTCCAGCAGCCCCGCCTTCACCGCGTGGTCCGCCTGCGCCTCCAGCGTGGCGGCCAGCGGGTCATTGGTGATCTGGATGGACTCCCACGCCGGGTCGATCACCTCGGCCGGCAGCGGCTTGCCGGTGTCGGCCTCCAGCTGCGCGTTGGCCGACGCCTTCGCCTTGTCCGGGTTGGCGTTGATCCAGGTGTTCGCCTTGACCGAGGCCCGCAGCACCGCCTCCACGGCGGCCGGGTGCTCGTTCAGGAACTTCTGCGAGACGATGATGTTGGTGATCACGAACTTGTCGTCGGGCCACAGCGTCGCCTCGTCCAGCAGCACCTTCGCGCCCTCGGCGATCAGCTTGGAGGCGGTCGGCTCCGGTACCCAGGCCCCGTCGATGGAGCCGGACTTGTAGGCGTCCGGGGTCACCTTGTTGTCGGTGCGGACCACCGACACATCGCCCTTGCCGCTCTGCGCGTCGACCTTCCAGCCCTGCTCGGAGATCCAGTTGAGGAACGCCACGTCCTGGGTGTTGCCGAGCTGCGGAGTGGCGATCTTCTTGCCCTTGACGTCCGCCAGGGTCTTGATCTTGTCCGGGTTCACCACCAGCTTGACGCCGCCGGACGCCGAACCGCTGATGATCCGCAGGTTCTTGCCGCCGGACTTGGTGAAGCCGTTGATCGCGGGGGAGGGGCCGATCCAGCCGATGTCGATGGAGCCCGAGTTCAGCGCCTCGATCTCGGACGGCCCGGCGTTGAAGGTGGCGTACTCGGCCTTGGTGGCGCCCAGTTCGTCCTGGAAGATTCCTTGTTCGCGGCCGACCAGCGCGGTCGCGTGGGTCAGATTGCCGAAGTAGCCGATCCGGACCGAGTCCAGACCGTCGATCTTCTTCGCCCCGGCGGCCACCTCGGTGGTGCCGTCGTCCTGGGCGTCGGAGCCGTAGCCGCAGGCGGCGAGGGTGAGCAGGGGGAGCGCGGCTATGGCCGCGAGCGAGCGGCGCAGGGCGATTCTGGCAGGCACGGGAGGGGTTCCTCTCGGTGGCCCGGCGGTCACACCGTCAGGGTGTGGCCGGGAGATCGGCAGGTTTTCGGCGCGCTCGAGGCGCGTGGCGCAGTGCGCCGGGGGAACAGGGCGTCGCGGAGATGGCACGGTTCACGCACATCGCGCGACTCCGCCCTGTCCGCTGCCGAGCAAGCCGCTGCCGACGCGACCGCCCTCCTTGGCGAACGTGGCGTAGGCATCGATCGGTCTGGTGCCCCGCGCGTCCGGCACCCCCCGGGTGCCGTGCGGCTCTCTCATGGTGTCCATGTCAGAAGTCCCATCCGTCGTCCTCGGCGGTGTCCCGCACCGGCTCGGGCGAGGCGAACGACTCGCCGACCATGCCCGCGGTGAGCGTGGTGCCGTCGGCGGGGTCGATCAGGATGAAGGAACCGGTGCGCCGGGAGTCCGCGTAGGAGTCCGCGGGCAGCGGCTCGGCGGTACGGATCTTGACCCGCCCGATGTCGTTGGCGTCCAACTGCCCCGGGTGCGGGTGCAGGGAAAGGTCGTCCAGCGTCAGCCGGGACGGGATGTCCTTCACGATCGCCTTGACCGTGCGCGTGCCGTGCTTGAGCAGCACCCGGTGGCCGACGGTCAGCGGCTGGTCGGCGACATGGCAGACGGTCGCCTCCACGTCCTGGCTGGTCGGCGGCACATCGGAGCTGGGCACCAGCAGATCGCCACGCGAGATGTCGATGTCGTCGGCGAGCAGCAGCGTCACCGACTGCGGTGTCCAGGCCACGTCGACCGGCGCACCGAGCAGATCGATCCCGGACACCGTGCTGGTCCGCCCGGACGGCAGTACGGTCACCGCGTCGCCGACCCGGAACGACCCGGCGGCGATCTGCCCGGCGTACCCCCGGTAGTCGGGGTGCTCGGCGGTCTGCGGGCGGATCACGTACTGCACGGGCAGCCGGGCGTGGCAGTGCGCCAGGTCATGGCTGACCGGGACGGTCTCCAGATGCTCCAGCACGGTCGGGCCGCCGTACCAGTCCATGTGCGCGGACGGCTCCACCACGTTGTCCCCGTCCAGCGCGGAGATCGGGATCGCCGTCACCTCGGGGACACCCAGCTCGGTGGCGTACGTGGTGAACTCCCGCGCGATGGCCGCGAACACCGGCTCCGCGTAGCCGACGAGGTCCATCTTGTTGACGGCGAGGACGACGTGGGGGACGCGCAGCAGGGCGGCGATGGCGGCGTGGCGGCGGGTCTGTTCGACGACGCCGTTGCGGGCGTCGACGAGGATGACGGTGAGTTCGGCGGTGGAGGCGCCGGTGACCATGTTGCGGGTGTACTGCACATGGCCGGGGGTGTCGGCGAGGATGAAGCGGCGGCGGGCGGTGGCGAAGTAGCGGTAGGCCACGTCGATGGTGATGCCCTGCTCGCGCTCGGCGCGCAGTCCGTCGGTCAGCAGCGCCAGGTCGGGACCGTCCTGGCCGCGGTTCGCGGACGCCCGCTCGACCGCCTCCAGCTGATCGGTGAGGACCGACTTGGAGTCGTGCAGCAGCCGTCCGACCAGGGTGGACTTGCCGTCGTCCACGGACCCGGCGGTGGCGAACCGCAGCAGTGTGGTGGCCGACAGCTCCTCGGCCGTGCCCGGCGTGGTGGTGGTGCTCATGGCTAGAAGTACCCCTCGCGCTTGCGGTCTTCCATCGCGGCCTCGGACATCTTGTCGTCGGCGCGGGTCGCGCCCCGCTCGGTCAGCCGGGAGGCGGCGATCTCCGCGATCACGGCGTCCAGCGTGGTCGCCTCCGAGTCGACCGCGCCGGTGCAGGACATGTCCCCGACCGTGCGGTAGCGGATGAGCCGCTTCTCGACGGTCTCGCCGTCCTTCGGCCCGCCCCACTCCCCGGCGGTCAGCCACATCCCGGCCCGCCGGAACACCTCCCGCTCATGCGCGAAGTAGATGTCCGGCAGCTCGATCCCCTCCCGGGCGATGTACTGCCAGACGTCCAGCTCGGTCCAGTTGGACAGCGGGAAGACCCGGACGTGCTCACCCGGGGCGTGCCGCCCGTTGTACAGATTCCACAGCTCGGGGCGCTGGCGGCGCGGGTCCCACTGGGAGAACTCGTCCCGCAGCGAGAACACCCGCTCCTTCGCCCGCGCCTTCTCCTCGTCCCGCCGCCCGCCGCCGAACACCGCGTCGAACTTCTCCCCCTGGATCTTCTCGGTCAGCGGCACGGTCTGGAGCGGATTACGCGTCCCGTCCGGACGCTCCCGCAGCACGCCCCGGTCGATGTAGTCCTGCACGGACGCCACATGCAGCCGCAGCCCGTGCCGCTCGACCGTCCGGTCCCGGTAGTCGAGCACCTCGGGGAAGTTGTGCCCGGTGTCGACATGCAGGAGGGAGAACGGGACCGCGGCGGGCGCGAACGCCTTCAGCGCCAGATGCAGCATGACGATGGAGTCCTTGCCGCCGGAGAAAAGGATCACCGGCCGCTCGAACTCGCCCGCCACCTCACGGAAGATGTGCACCGCCTCGGACTCCAGCGCGTCCAGGTGCGACAGCGCGTACGGGCTGCCGGTCTCCCCGGCGACACTCACCACGGTCGTCATGCCAGTCCCCTCTCACTGAGCAGTGCGAAGACAGCCGCCGCGGACTCCTCGACGCTCTGGTGCTGCGACTCGATCCTGAGGTCCGGCGACTCGGGCGCCTCGTACGGGTCGTCCACGCCGGTCAGCCCGGTCAGCTCCCCGGCGGCCTGCCGGGCGTACAGCCCCTTCACATCGCGCTCGCTGCACACCTCGACCGGCGTCGCCACATGCACCTCCAGGTACGCGGTCCCGCTCTCCTGATGCCGCTTGCGCACCGCCTCCCGGCTGTCGGCGTACGGCGCGATCACCGGGACCAGCGCCAGCACCCCGTTACGGGCGAGCAGTTCGGCGAGGAAGCCGATCCGCCGCACATTGGTGTGCCGGTCCTCGCGGGAGAAGCCGAGGCCCGCGGAGAGGAACTCGCGGATCTCGTCGCCGTCGAGCACCTCGACCCGGTGGCCGTCGGCGCGCAGCCGCCCGGCCAGCTCGTACGCGATGGTGGTCTTGCCGGCGCTCGGCAGACCAGTGAGCCATACGGTGGCTCCGGTCGTCACGGGGTTCTCCTGGTTCGTCGAAGGGTCGAGGGCGGCGAAGGCGTGGCACGTGGGGAGGGCGTCGGCGGCGTCGAGGGTGTCGTCGTCATGGTCAGCCGTGCAGCCCGCACTCGGTCTTGCCGCGGCCCGCCCAGCGTCCGGCCCGCGCGTCCTCCCCGGCCAGCACCCGGCGAGTGCAGGGGGCGCAGCCGACCGAGGCGTAGCCGTCCATCAGCAGCGGGTTGGTGAGGACACCGTGCTCGGCGACATAGGCGTCCACGTCGTCCTGGGTCCAGCGGGCGATGGGGGAGACCTTGACCTTCTGGCGCCGGTCGTCCCAGCCGACCACCGGGGTGTTCGCCCGGGTCGGGGACTCGTCGCGGCGCAGCCCGGTGGCCCACGCCTGATAGTCCTTCAGCCCGTCTTCCAGCGGCTGCACCTTGCGCAGCCGGCAGCACAGATCGGGGTCGCGGTCGTGCAGCTTCGGACCGTACTCGGCGTCCTGCTCGGCGACCGTCTGCCGGGGGGTGAGGGTGATGACCTTGACGTCCATCACGGCCGCCACGGCGTCCCGGGTGCCGATGGTCTCCTCGAAGTGGTAGCCGGTGTCGAGGAAGACGACGTCCACGCCGGGCCGCGCGCGGGAGGCGAGATGGGCGACCACCGCGTCCTCCATGGAGGAGGTCACACAGAAGCGCGGGCCGAACGTGTCCGCGGCCCACTGGAGGATCTCCAGCGCGGAGGCGTCCTCCAGATCGCGGCCCGCCTGCTCGGCGAGCGCCTTGAGATCGTCGGTGGTGGGGGCGTGTGTCAGGGCGGTCATATGCCGTCCCCTCCCGTGGTGTCGGTCCGAAGTCCCCGGGACAGCAGCCCGAGGAACTTCAACTGGAAGGCCCGGCTGCACGCCGCGCATTCCCACGCGCCATGGCCCTCTTCACTCGGCCGCAGATCCTCGTCGCCGCAGTACGGGCAGTAGAACGGGGCCGCGCGCTCGCTCACCGGGCACCTCCCGGTCGTCCGGACACGGTGCTCATGACAGGGCCTCCTCGGAGGCGCGGGCCGCCCAGACGGCGAACCGCTCGCCGTCCTCGCGCTCCGCCTCGAACCGCTTCAGCACCCGCTCGACATAGTCGGGCAGTTCGTCGGAGGTGACCTTCAGCCCGCGCACCTTGCGGCCGAACCCGGCCTCCAGACCGAGCGCGCCGCCCAGGTGCACCTGGTAGCCCTCGACCTGCTCGCCCGCTTCGTTCAGGACCAACTGCCCCTTGAGACCGATGTCCGCCACCTGGATACGGGCGCAGGCGTTGGGGCAGCCGTTGAGGTTGATGGTGATCGGCTCGGCGAACTCCGGCATCCGGCGCTCCAGTTCGTCGATCAGCGAGGCACCGCGCGCCTTGGTCTCGACGATGGCCAGCTTGCAGAACTCGATCCCGGTGCAGGCCATCGTGCCACGCCGGAACGGCGACGGAGTGACCGTCAGATCCAGCGCCTCCAGCCCCTCGGTCAGCGAGGCGACCTGCTCCTCGGGGATGTCGAGCACGATCATCTTCTGCTCGGCGGTGGTCCGCACCCGGCCCGAGCCATGCGCCTCGGCCAGCTCGGCGATCTTGGTGAGGGTGGCCCCGTCGACCCGTCCGACGCGCGGCGCGAACCCGACGTAGTAGAGGCCGTCCTTCTGCCGGTGGGCGCCCACGTGGTCGCGCCAGCGCTCGACGGGCTGGGCCGGGGCGGGCCCGTCGGTCAGCGGGCGCTTGAGGTACTCGTCCTCCAGGACCTGGCGGAACTTCTCCGCGCCCCAGTCGGCGACCAGGAACTTCAGCCGGGCGCGGGTGCGCAGCCGCCGGTAGCCGTAGTCGCGGAAGATGGCGATGACGCCCTCGTAGACCTCGGGGACCTCGGCCAGCGGGACCCAGGCGCCCAGCCGGACCCCGATCTTGGGGTTGGTGGACAGCCCGCCGCCGACCCAGAGGTCGAAGCCGGGGCCGTGCTCGGGGTGGTCCACCCCGACGAAGGCGATGTCGTTGATCTCGTGCGCCACGTCCAGCAGCGGCGAGCCGGAGATCGCGGACTTGAACTTGCGGGGCAGGTTGGAGAACTCCTTGTTGCCGATGACCCGGCGCTGGATCTCCTCGATGGCGGGGGTGCCGTCGATGATCTCGTCGGCGGCGATCCCGGCGACCGGCGAGCCCAGGATCACCCGGGGGGTGTCGCCGCACGCCTCGGTGGTGGACAGGCCCACCGCCTCCAGCCGGTTCCAGATCTCCGGCACGTCCTCGATCCGGATCCAGTGGTACTGCACGTTCTGCCGGTCGGTGAGGTCGGCGGTGCCGCGCGCGAACTCCTGCGAGATCTCGCCGATCACCCGCAGCTGGCGGGTGGTCAGCCGGCCGCCGTCGATGCGGACCCGCAGCATGAAGTACTTGTCGTCCAGCTCCTCCGGCTCCAGGATCGCGGTCTTGCCGCCGTCGATCCCGGGCTTGCGCTGGGTGTAGAGGCCCCACCAGCGCATCCGGCCGCGCAGATCGTTGGGGTCGATGGAGTCGAAGCCGCGCCGGGAGTAGATCGTCTCAATACGTGTCCGTACATTGAGACCGTCGTCATCCTTCTTGAACTGCTCGTTCCCGTTGAGCGGGGTGTGATGTCCGACGGCCCACTGGCCCTCGCCACGGTGACGGCTCACCTTGCGGCGGGGCGCGGATGCGGCGGGCTTGTCAGGGGAGGCGGCCATGGTGAATACGTCCTTCGGGACCGGCGGAAAGCGCTCTGGCCTGCGCGTACGGGCGCATGGCAGCAGGCTTGCGCGACTTTGCGCAAAGGAAGGGGTGACGCGGAGGGGACGGCGGTGCTGAAGCGGTCAGCCCACCGGACAGATGGCGCTGGACATACGGCCGAGGTCGACGTGCCGTCGGCTCACCAAGGCGATTCCAGTTCCAGACATGACGGAAGCGTGGCATGGCGTTCTTGGCACAGTCCAGCATTATCCGAGATGCGGACACCCTTGTCTCGTAGAGTGAGACAAGGGTGTGATCGGTCACATGGCCCGCAGCGGGGCTTGTCGACGCAGGTCAGGCAGGGTACGCACCAGGCCAGGGGCCGGGCGTCGCCACCTCCCGCTCCTCCTCGACCTTGGTGTCGAACAGCGTGAACCCCCGCCGCAGGTAGTTGTCCATCGCATGCTCCCCGTCCTTGCTACAGGTGTGCAGCCACACCCGCTTGGTGACCGCGAGTCCCGGCCACCGCTCGGCGAGATCCCAGGCACGGGCGGTGCCGTACGACAGCAGATGACCGCCGATCCGGCGGCCCCGGAAGGCCGGGATCAGGCCGAAGTACTCGATCTCCACCACCCCGTCGTCGCCCGGCGTCAGCTCCACATATCCGCCGGGTGTGCCCCGGTCGTAGGCCACCCAGGTCTCCACCCCGGGCTGCTCCAACTGCGCCCGCCACTGCTCGTACGTCCAGCCGAGCCGGTCGGTCCAGCGGATGTCCTGGCCCACGGAGGCGTAAAGGAAGCGGCTGAACTCGGGGGAGGGGACCTCGGCGCGGACGACACGCACGTCGCCCTCGGGCGCGGCGGCGGGCAGCAGATCCGAGCGGTCGGTCTGCTCCAGGGACCAGGTGGTCACGGCGATGTTGCTCATGCCGGTCAGGGAATCATCCGGTGGACGGGTCTGTCACCCGGGGCTCGCGCGGGGGAGGGGACGGGGCAGGCGCGGTCAGCCCAGCGCCCCGTCCACCGAGGCCAGCGGGAGGGCGAACAGGGTGCGGCCCGACTGGGACCACAGCTCGCCCGTCGCCTCCCAGTACGACAGCGGCGCGGCCGGTCCGCTCCAGCAGTGGCGCAGTTCCTCCGCGCCGCACTGGGCGGCCTTCGCCCCGTCGTCGTCCTGGCGCCAGAGGCTGCCGTTGTGGTCGCTCGGGTCGGCGGGCCGGGTGAGATACCAGCCCGACTGGTGGGACAGCACCCCGCGCACCCCGGTGGCCTTGGTCCGGTACGCCTCCTCGGGGGCGGCCCGTCCGTCCGTGCCGGTGGCCAGCGGGCCGGTGACGGAGTCCTCGGCGGCCAGCGGATAGCGCCACAGACGGCTGCCGTGCTCGGCGCCGGTGGGCACCGACTCACCGGCGACCAGGCTGTCGGGCGCGGTGCTGCGGTCCAGGGAGAGGACGTCGGGCTGAGCGCCGCCGGTGCCGGTGGCCCGGTAGGTGGCGACGGCGGGCAGCACGAACCGCTGTCCGGCCGCCGACCAGCCGTCCGCGACCCGGCCGACGTCCCGCGCGGCGACCGTGGTGCGGTGGATGCGGTCCAGATCGAAGACGTACAGCGCGTCGGCGTCGCCGTCGGTGGTGGTGACGACCAGCTTGTCGCCGTACCAGACCATGCCGGTCAGCTGGGAGAACAGGCCCCGGTAGTCACGGCCGCCGTCGACCGGGACGACCAGCAGGGCCCAGGAGAAGTCGGGGCGGGCGAAGTCGTCCGCGTCGACGAAGGCGACCCGGGCGAGATCGGCGGCGGAGCCCCGGCCCGACCAGCCGGACAGGATCACCTTGTGCTGTCCCCAGCGGCCGTCGTCGTCGGCGTCGCCGGAGGTGGTGACCGCGCCGGGCCGCCAGCCGCGGGTGTCGGCCGGGTCCCAGCAGTAGGCGCGGGTGGCGGCCGGGGAGACCGGCAGCGCGGCCCGGTCGCCGGACGGACACTGCTCGGCGTCGCGCAGTGTGCCCTCGGGCTCGGCCAGGACGGTGCTCACCCCGACCGGGGCGCCCAGTTCGGCGGAGAGCCGGTCCAGGGCGGCGCCGGGCACCGGGTCCTCGGCCAGCCCCAGGGAGGCGGTGACGTTGGCGGACAGCGGCTTGAGCGGGCCCGGATCGTCACCGCTGGTGGCCTGGGAGGCGCTGATCAGGGTGGCGGTGGCGGTGAGCGCCAGCGCGGTTCCGGCCAGGGTGGCGCGCAGCGCCCTGCCCCGTGTACGCCGACGGTGTCTGCCGCGTTGCTTCATCGATCCTCCCGAGGCCGGGCCAACTGCGCCTGATGATCCGTACGTTGACGGAGGAGCAGGTGGGGTGGCCCGTAGGGATGCTACGTCAGGTGACCGTGTCCGCGGAGGAAGACGCCGCAAAATGCCGTGCGCCGATCACCGCGGGCGCGGTGGAGGCGGGCAGCAGATCGCCGGGGTCACGGGGCAGCAGCAACGTCACCTCGGCCCGTTCGCAGAAACGATACGGCCGATGTTCCAGCAGGCAGCCGAGGTAACGCCGGACGCGGGACAGCTCCGCGCGGACGGTCACCGTGCGTCCCGGGTCGCCGAACATGTCCGTCGCGAGCCCCGCCGCGCTACGGCCCTTCCGGTGGATCGCGAGAAGGTAGAGCAACTCGGCGTGGCGCGGGCTCAGCTCCCGGGTCCAGGTGCCCGCGCCGCCGGAGACCGCCACCGTCCAGCCCCGCGCCCGGGTCAGGTCCAGCACGATCCGCGCGCTGTCCTCGGGCAGCGGCTCGTCCGCGATCCGCAGCAGCCAGCCGTCGCCCAGCGGCTCCACCCCGCACATCCCGAGCCCCGGCACCAGGTGCCGTCCCGGCGCGCAGTCCCTGGGCAGCGCGACCCGCCCCGGGTACGGCATCCCGGTCACCGCCGCCGTCCAGCCGTCCCGGTCCACCGCCACCGCCCGCCCGCCGACCCGGGCCAGCAGCGGCGCGGCCACCGCCCGCAGCCGGTCCAGCTCCCCGCTGTGCCGCTCCCGCAGCCGGGCCTCGGCCAGCTTGGCCACCGCGTCGACCCACGCCAGGGTCGCCGGGTGCATGGTCTCCAGCGGGCCGCTGATGTCGACCACGCCCAGCAGCCGGCCGTCGCGCGGATCGGTGATCGGCGCCCCGGCGCAGGTCCACTCGGCGTGGCTGGCGACGAAGTGCTCGGAGGCGAACACCTGCACCGGGCGGCGGACGACGGCCGGGGTGCCGACGCCGTTGGTGCCCACCACGTCCTCCCGCCAGTCGGCGCCCGGCGCGAAGCCCAGTCCGTCCGCCTTGCGCAGCACCGGCGCGCTGCCCTCCCGCCACAGCACCCGGCCGTCCTCGTCGGCCACCACCATGATGTGCCGGGCGGTGTCCGCGACCGACAGCAGACCCTGGCGCAGCACCGGCAGCACCTCGCGCAGCGGGGAGGACTCCCGGCGCCGCAGCACCTCGTCGCCGCTCAGCACCCCCGGGCGGACGCCGCCGTCCGGGTCGACCCCGACGCGCAGCATCCGGCCCCAGGACTGCTCGATCACCGGGCGGGGCGCGATCCGCGGGTGCCGTCCGGCCAGCCGCGCGTCCCGCACCTCGCTGAGGATCCGGGCCGCGCGCGCCGCGTCCACGGCGGCGAGTTGCCTCACGTGTGTCGGCGCCTTCCCCACTGGTGTCCTCCCCGCAGAGCCCTGTGCGCCACCGGATGCCAGACGCCGGTACCGAAGCTCTCCGGCGCTCTACGGCGCTTTCCGGCGCTTTCCGGTCGCGTTCCGTCGTCCGTCCCATACTGCCCGGCGGGAGGTAATGGACGGGCACAGTCCGCGCACATATGCGTTCAACCTTGCAACCCTCTGCAACCCTGGTGATCGCCACCGGGGTGGCTGAAACTCTCACCACGGCGCCCCTGCGGGCGTTCGTGGCCGCGTTGTCCGGGCCATCGTCGCGGGGGTGGTGCCGTGTCGGCGCAGCACCACCTCCGCCACTCCGGGCCACCCGGCGAACCCCCAGGCCGGAGCGGGTCCGCCGGGCGCCCCGGGTCAGCCGACCGGGAGCGCCCGCTCCACCAGCTCCCCGAGCGGCAGCGTGTGCGGCAGCGTGCCGAACGACGCCCCGCCCTCACCGCCCAGCCGTGCCGCACAGAACGCGTCGGCCACCGCCGATGGCGCGAACCGCACCAGCAGCGAGCCCTGGAGCACCAGCGCCAGCCGCTCGGTCAGCCGCCGCGCCCGCGCCTCCACCCCCGCCAGATCGGCCAGTTCGCCCAGCAGGTCCTTCACCGCCCGGTCCAGCCGGTGGTCCGCGCCCCGCGCCGCACCGACCTCCCGCAGATAGGCGTCCAGCACGGCCGGTTCACGCCGCAGCGCCCGCAGCACATCCAGCGCCTGCACGTTCCCCGCTCCGTCCCACACCGAGTTCAGCGGCGACTCCCGCACCAGCGTGGGCAGCCCCGACTCCTCCACATAACCGTTTCCGCCCAGACACTCGGCGGCCTCCACCACCAACGGCGGACACCGCTTGGTCACCCAGTACTTGGCCAGCGGCACCGCGAGGCGCAGCAGCGCCCGCGCCTGCTCGCCGCCGTCGTCGCAGGCCGCCGCCAGCCGCAGGGTCAGCGTCGTCGCCGCCTCCGACTCCAGCGCCAGATCCGCCAGCACATTGCGCATCAGCGGACGGTCCCGCAGCGGGCCGCCGAACGCCCAGCGGTGCGCGCAGTGGTGCACCGCCTGCGCCACCGCCTGCCGCATCTGCGCCGCCGAACCCAGCGCGCAGTCCAGCCGGGTCGCCGTCACCATCCGCATCATGGTCGCCACGCCCCGCCCCTCCGGGCCCACCCGGCGCCCCCAGGTGCCGTCGAACTCGACCTCGGCGGAGGCGTTGGACCGATTGCCCAGCTTGTCCTTGAGCCGCTGGAGCAGGAACACGTTCCGGGACCCGTCGGCCAGCACCCGCGGCACCAGGAAGCACGTCGGGCCCTGCGGCGCCTGCGCCAGCACCAGGAAACCGTCCGACATCGGCGCCGAGCAGAACCACTTGTGCCCGGTCAGCTCGTACGTCCCGTCCTCCGCCAGCGGACGCGCCCGGGTCGTGTTGCCCCGTACGTCGGTGCCGCCCTGCTTCTCCGTCAGGCACATCCCGATCAGCGCGCCCGCCTTCCGCTCCGCCGGGCCGGGCCCCCGGTCGTACACCTCCGAGGTCAGCAGCGGCTCCCACACCGCCGCCAGCCCGGGATCGGCGCGCAGCGCGTGCACCGCCGCGTGGGTCATCGACAGCGGACAGGTGTTCCCCGCCTCCACCTGCGTCCACACCAGGAACGCCGCCGCGCGCCGCACCTGCCCGCCCGGCCGGGTCCAGGACGAGGTCAGCCCCGCCGACACGCCCTTGCCGAGCAGCCGGTGCCACGCCGGATGGAACTCCACCTCGTCGACACGGTGGCCGAAACGGTCGTGTGTGCGCAGCCGCGGCGGGAACGCGTTCGCCTGCGCGCCCCACTCCTGCACCTGCGCGGACCCGGCGGCCCGGCCCAGGGTGGTCAGCTCGGCACGGACCCCCGCGACGGATTCCGGTTCGACATGGCGTTCGACCGCGGCGGTCAGCGCCCGGTCGGCCGTGTAGACGTCGTACCCGGTGAGCGGGGGCGGCTGGTTGACGACGGTGTGTGTGGTGCGTGGCATGGCCCGGAACCTACCGTGGGGTAGGGAATCGTCCGGTCCGGGGACACGGCTTCCGCTTCCGGCCCCCCACCTGGGTGAGTGATGCCTGGCCAGACGGATACCTTTGGGTCGTGCAGCCAGTCAGTGACCCCACTCAGACGCCGGGCCCCCCGTCTTCCTCCGGCCGTCTGCATCGCGCGCGTGCCCTCTACCGGAACGTCTCCAAACGAAGGACCGCCTGGCTGCTCGTCAAGGACACCGTCAACTCCTGCATCGAGTACCGCATCCTCGGACTCGCCGCCGAGGCCGCGTTCTTCACCCTGCTCTCGGTGCCCCCGCTGCTGCTGAGCATGATCGGACTGCTCGGCTACGTCGACGACTGGACCGGCACCGACACCATCTCCAGTCTGGAGGCCAATCTGCTGGAGGCGTCCCGCACGGTCCTGTCCGACAAGGGCGTCACCGAGATCGCCAAGCCGATCCTGGACGACGTCATGCGCGGCGGACGCCCCGACGTCATCTCCATAGGTTTCCTGTTCGCCCTGTGGTCCGGCTCGCGCGCGGTGAACGTCTTCATCGACACCATCACCGTGATGTACGGCCTCGACGGGGTGCGCGGCATCGTGAAGACCCGCCTCCTGGCGTTTCTGCTCTTCCTGGTGGCGCTGCTGGTCGGCTCGATCGCCCTGCCGCTGATGGTGGCCGGGCCGGACGCGGTGCTGCGGGTGCTGCCCTGGTCGACGACGCTCGTCCAAGTGCTGTACTGGCCCGTCGTCATCCTGCTGTCGATCGCCTTCCTCACCACGCTGTACCACGTCTCCGTGCCGGTCCGCTCGCCCTGGATCGAGGACGTCCCCGGCGCGCTGGTGGCGCTCGGCATGTGGGTGCTCGGCAGCTTCCTGCTCCGTATCTACCTGACGAGCACCGTGGAGGGCGCCACGATCTACGGCTCGCTCGCCGCCGCCGTCGCCGTACTGCTGTGGATCGGGGTGTCCGCCTTCGCGGTGCTGGTCGGCGCCGCCGTCAACGCGGCCATCGACCGGGTCTGGCCGGCCGCCGCGACCGCCGCAGCCCGCGCCGCCAACGAACGTATCCGCGAGGCCCAGGTCGAGGAGTACGTGGCCCGCGCCAAGGCGGCCCGCGCGGCGCAGCCCGACGACCCCGACGACCCCGACATGCCCTCGGAGTTCCCCGAACGCTGGTCCCGCTTCCTCCCCCCGGAGGACGTCACGTCCCGCTTCCGCACCCACGCGAAGACCCCGGGGAGCAAGACACCGGAGGAGGGGGAGCGGCGGGACAGGTGACGGCCCCCAGGGGGAGCGGGGACGCGTGTCGCTACCCCGCCCACACCCCCGCCGCCGCCGACTCCCGCACGAACGACGTGAACGAGCGGGGCTCGCGGCCCAGGATCTTCGGGATGCCCTCGGAGACATACGCGTTACGGCCGTCCAGGAGGCCCTCGAAGACCTCCACCAGGAACGCGGCCTGCTCCGGGGGGACGCCGAACGCGGTGAGGTCGCCCGCGTACTGTGCCGGGGGGACCGTGCGGTACGTCAGGGGACGTCCCGTGGCCGCGGCGATCTCCGCGACCGCCTCGCCGAAGGTCAGCAACCGGCCGCCGGACACGTCGACGGCCGCGCCCGCATAGGTGTCGCCCGCCGTCAGGACCGCCGTCACCACGTCCGCCACGTCCCGCAGATCCACGAACGGCTCCCCGGCGTCGCCCGCCGGGAAGACCAGCCCGCCGCCCCGCACCTCGTCCGCCAGCGGCCCCTCGCTGAAGTTCTGCATGAACCACGCGGCCCGCACCACCGTCCAGTCCGCCCCCGACTCGCGCAGCGCCTCCTCCGTGGGCCGGGCCTGCGCCTCGCCCCGCGCGGACAGCAGGACCAGCCGCCGCACCCCGAGGGCCACCGCCTCGTGGGCCAGCAGCCCGACCGACAGGGTCGCCTCCGGCGCGCCCACGTCCGCCGGGTGCACCAGGAACGCCGCGTCCGCGCCCCGCAGGGCGTCCGCCCAGGTCGCCCGGTCGTTCCAGTCGAAGCCCGTGGCCCGGGACGCCTCCCGTACGGTGAGCCCCGCCGCGCGGGCCGCCTGCGCCACCCGGCGCCCCGAACGGCCCGAAGCCCCCGTGACCAGCACTGTCGTCTCGTCGTGTGTCTTTTGTGTCATGGCTCAAGTCAACGCCCGCCCGTCCGCGGCGGCCATCGGCGAACGGCTCACGCCCATAAGCGCCCGTCTACGCTGGCGCCATGGACGCACTCGCCGGTCTGCTGGAGGGCCCCCGCGCGCGGGGCGCCTTCATGATCCGGGCGGGCTTCGACCCGCCCTGGGCGGTGCGGGTGGAGGACCGGGCGCCGCTGACCGTGATGGTGATGGCGCGCGGGGACGCCTGGGTGCTGCCCGACACCGGGGAGCCGCTCCGGCTGCGCGCCGGGGACGTGGCCGTCGCCCGCGGCCCCGCCCCCTACACCTGCGCCGACGACCCCGGCACCGCGCCGCAGGCGCTGATCCTGCCCGGCGGGGAATGCCACTACCCCGACGGCCGCGCCCTCAACGGCTCCATGGACCTCGGCGTCCGTGCCTGGGGCGACCGGTTCGACGGCGCCACGGTCATGGTGATCGGCACCTATCTGTGGCCCGGCGAGGTCAGCGCCCGGCTGCTGGACGCCCTGCCCCCGCTGCTCAGCCTCCGCCCGGACGCGGACGGCGGCCCCCTCGTCCCGCTGCTCCTGGTCGAGATCACCCGCGACGAGCCGGGACAGGAGGTCGTCCTCGACCGGCTGCTCGACCTGCTGGTCATCGCCACGCTGCGGGCCTGGTTCGCGCGCCCCGAGTCCGCCGCCCCCGCCTGGTACCGGGCGCTCGGCGACCCGGTCGTCGGCCGGGTGCTGCGGCTGGTCCAGGACGACCCCGCGCACCCCTGGACGGTCGCCGCCCTCGCCGCGAAAGCCGGGGTCTCCCGCGCCGCCCTCGCCCGCCGCTTCACCGACCTCGTCGGCGAGCCGGTGATGACGTACCTCACCGGCTGGCGGCTCGCGCTCGCCGCGGACCGGCTCCGCGACAGCGCCGACACCCTGGAGACCATCGCCCGCCAGGTCGGCTACGGCAGCCCCTTCGCCCTGTCCAGCGCCTTCAAACGGGTGTACGGGATCAGCCCCCAGGAGCACCGCACCCGGGCGGCGTAGCCTGGCACACGTGTATGAGGAACGGGTGTCCCGGCTGACCGGCGCGGTCGTGTGGACGCTCACCCCGTCGGACCGCCCCGGCACCGGACGGGTGCTGCCCGACGGATGCATGGACCTGCTCTGGCACGACGGCACGCTCCTGGTCGCGGGCCCCGACACCCGGGCCCACCGCTCCACCGCCACCGGCCCCTGGACCGGTCTACGGCTCGCCCCCGGCACCGCGCCCGCCCTGCTCGGTGTCCCCGCCCACGAACTCCGCGACCGCCGCGTCCCGCTCGCCGAGCTGTGGCCCGCCACCGAGGTCCGCGCGCTGTCCGCCCGCCTCTCCGCCGCCGCCGACCCCGCCACCGCCCTGGAGGACCTGGCGCTCGGGCGGGCCGCCCCGCCCGACCCGGCGCTGCGCGCGCTGGTCGCCGCCCTGCGCGCGGGCCGCCCGGTCGCCGCCACCGCCGACCGGCTCGGCCTGGGCGCCCGCCAGTTGCACCGCCGCTCCCTCGCCGCCTTCGGCTACGGACCCAAGACCCTCGCCCGGGTGCTGCGCCTCCAGCGGGCCCTGGCCCTGGCCCGCGCGGGCGTCCCGTACGCCGAGACCGCCGCCCGCGCCGGCTACGCCGACCAGGCCCATCTGTCCCGGGACGTCAAGGACCTCACGGGGGTCCCACTGGGGGAGCTGCTCGGCGACGGCTAGGACCGCGGTCGTCCGGAGCGGAGCGTTCTCGCCGCCAGCGGCGGTGGCTTGTCGGCCGGGTCGGGCGTGTCGGGGCGTGGGGCGGAGGAGGGGGGGTCGACGGTGGCGTGGCCGGGGGCGGCCCGCCTCGGTGAACGCTTGCTCCAGCTGGAAGGTGTCGACGGTGGCGCGGCCAGGGTGCGAGCAGCGCCCGGACGGGCCGTACGACAGGCCCCGGTGCCGGAGCCGGATCACCCGGTCGTCCGCCGGGGCGAGCCGTACGGCAGGCCCCGGCGGTGGTGCCGGTTCACCCGGTCGTCTTCAGTGGGGCGAACAGGTCCACGCCGTGGCCGTCCGGGTCGTGCGCGACCGCGTAGCGCTGGCCCCAGGGGGCGTCCCAGGGGGCGAGTTCGCCGTGGTGGCCGGCGGCGAGGAGGTCGGCGTAGACCCGGTCCACGTCTGCGGGGTCGTCGCACCGGAGGGCCAGGGAGTGGCGGGAGCCGGTGGGCGGGTCGAAGTCGGGGTGGAAGGAGCGGACGCCGTCCTCGGTGTCCAGCAGCAGGCGCAGCCCGCCGGGCAGCGGCGCCTCCGCGTGGGGGGCGGTCTCCGCCCCGTCGGGGAAGGCGAACCCGAGCCGCCGGTAGAAGGCGACGGAGGCGGCCATGTCGGAGACGACCAGGCCGATGGCGTCGAAACGTGGAGTCATGCGGCCACCGTAGGCGGCCCGGCGGGCGGCGGTCTTGAATGAATCGGACACGTGGGGGAGCGCCGTCGTGGAAATCTCGTTGCCCCCGTCCGCCGCGCTCTCTACGGTCCTGCCCATGCCCGACGCCCTGTTCTCCGATCCCCGGCTCGTTCCGCTCTACGACGTGCTGGAGGCCGACCGCGACGACCTGGACGCCTATCTCGCGATGGCCGGGGAGTTCGGGGCGCGCCGGGTCCTGGACATCGGGTGCGGCACGGGTGTGCTCGCGCTGCTGCTGGCCGGGCGCGGCCTGGACGTGGTGGGCGTCGATCCGGCGCTCGCCTCGCTGGACGCGGCGCGGGCCAAGCCCGGTGCCGGGCGGGTGCGCTGGGTGCACGGCGACGCGGGCGCGGCCGGGCCGCTCGGCGCCGATCTCGCCGTGATGACCGGCAACGCGGCACAGGCCGTCCTCGACCCGGGGGACTGGGCGCGGACCCTGCGCGGCGCGTACCGGGCGCTGCGGCCGGGCGGGCGGCTGGTGTTCGAGACCCGGGACCCGGCGCGCCGGGCCTGGCGGGAGTGGGACCGCGCGCACACCCACACGGTCGTCGACGTCCCCGGCACCGGACCCGTCGAGCACTGGATCGACCTGATCGCCGTCGACGGCCCGCTGGTCACCTTCCGTGGCACGTACGTCTTCCGGGCGACCGGTGAGACCCTGCTCTCCCATTCGACGCTGCGGTTCCGGGAGCGCGCGGACGTGGTGGCGGACCTGACGGAGTACGGCTTCGTGCTGGAGGGCGTCCGGGACGCCCCGGACCGGCCCGGACGGGAGTTCGTGTTCGTGGCCCGCCGCCCGGACACCCGCTGACCCGGCCGTCCCATACCGGCCATTCCCGGCGGCCCGCGACGGCGGCCGGAACTCCCGGACGTGTGACGGTTCCCGTGAGTCCGCGCCCCGGCCCATGAATTCCGGCCACCCGGAGAGATTCGGGAATCGGGCGCGGGCCCACCGGAGAAGATCTCCGGAACGTCCTCTTCTCCGGTGGACGGAGATGTTCCCGACGTCGCCCGGAAGTCACCGTCCGGGCCGTTCCCGGGCCTTTTCGGCTTTACTTCACGGGTAGTTCGCACCACTACGGATGCGACACCTGGGGACTTCAGTCGGACGGGGACGACATGCTATCCGCCGTGCCCGCGCTGCCGGGCCGTGAGGAAATCCTTTACGAGATACGCCGGGCCATCGAGGACACCGCGACGGGCCCGGGACGGTGTGCCGTCGTCGAGGGCGCCACGGGCACCGGGAAGAGCGCGCTGCTGCGGGCGGCCGTCCGGTTCGCCCGCGCCCGGGGCACGGCCGTGGCCACCGCCGAGGCCACCCGCGCCGACCGGGCGGCCCCGTACGGCACCTTGCGCGCCCTGCTGCGGGACACCGTGCCGTCGGCGCTGCTCGCCCCGCTGACCGCCCGCGCCGACCACGACCCCGTGGAGCCGACCGACCGGATCGCCGGGTTCCTCGCGACGGCCGCCCGCGCCACCTCGCTCCTGGTGGCGCTGGACGACGCCCACCACACCGACGACCGCTCCGCGACCGCCCTGCACCGGCTGATCCGCGCCACCGCCGACCTGCCCGTGCTGTGGCTGCTGGCGCGCGGCCCCGTCCAGGACGCCTTCGACCGGACGGCACGGGACGGCGCCGCCCGCCACCGGCTGGAGCCGCTGTCCCCGGACGCGGTCGCCGCGCTGGCCGCCGAGGTGCTGGGCGCCCGCCCCGGTGACGACGTCCTCGCGCTGGCCGCCCGCGCGGGCGGCAACCCCTACCTGCTCACCGAACTCCTGTCCACCGCGCTGGCCGACGGACGGGTCCGGACCCCGGGCGGACCGGGCGCCGTCGCCACCCTCACCGACGGCACACCGGCGCCCGCCTTCCGGTCCGCCGTCGAGCACCATCTGCGCGACCTGACCCCGGAGAGCCGGCGCCTCCTGGACGCGCTGGCCGTCCTCGGCCCGCGCTGCACGGTCCATGAGGCCGCCGCGCTGCTCGGCCGCGCTCCCGTGGACCTGCTCCCGCAGATCGGTGAACTGCTCGACGCCTCCGTCCTGGTGGAGGACGGCCCGGCCGTCGTCTTCCGGCACGACGTGGTCCGCGAGGTGCTCTACGACCGGCTCCCCGGACCCGTACGGGCCGCCCTGCACCGGGAGGCGGCCACGGTGGTGTGGCGCGAGGGCGGCGCCGCCCCGCAGTTCATCGACCACCTGGTCCTCGCCCGCGGCCCCGCCGCCGTACCGCCGGGGCCCGTGCCCGACCCGCTCGCCCCGCGCCGGTCCGCCCGCGCGGGGGCGCCCCCCGTGACCGGCCCGCCGGGGCCGGAGGTCCCCGGACGGGACCGGGACGGCCCGCTGCTGCCCGAACTCATCGCCGACGCCGTCCATCTGATGGGCGCCGGGACCTTCCGCGCCCCGGGCGACACCCTGGGCGACGCTCCGGGCGGCGGCACACCGGCGCCCGTGCCCTGTCCCGTCACGGACCCGCGCCCCGCACGGCCCACCGAACCGCTCCACCGCACCACCATGTGGTACTCCGCCGCCCACGCGCAGGGACTGCACGAGCAGGTCGCCGCCCGTGCCCGCGAGGCCCTGCGGGACGCCCAGGGCCGGGGCGCCGACGCCGACCACCACCGGCTGTGGCTGGCCGTCGCCCTCACCGCCACCGACGAGTTCGACCAGGCGGCGGCGCTCCTCGCCCGGGACCACGCCCCGTCCGGCGGCCACCCCGCCCTGCACTGGGTGCCCCCGATGTGGCACCACCACCGGGCCGAACTCGCCCTCGCCGCGGGCCGGCTCGCCGACGCCGACGCCGAGGCCGCCGAAGCCGTACGGGTCGCCGAGCGGCTCGCCGTGCCCTCGCTCGGTGTGGCGCCGCTGGCGCTGCGGGTCCGGGTCGCGCTGCACACCGGGGACCTGCCGCTCGCCCGCCGCCACCTGGACCGCGCGGGCCCCCTGTCGGCCGGTGCCGCCGGGGCCGCGCTGGAGGACCTGGCCTGGGTGACCGCGCTGCTGCACCGAGAGGACGAGGAGCCCGGAACCGCCGCCGAGGCCCTCGCCGAGGTCTGCTCGGCGCTGCCCAAGCGGCCCCTGCTGCTCACCCGGGAGCCGCACGCGGGCGCCCTCCTGGTGCGGACGGCACTGGACGGCGGCGACCCCGCGCGGGCCGCCGCCGTCACCGAGGCCGCCCGGCTGGTCGCCGCCCGCAACCCGACGGTGCTCACCGCGCTCGCCGCCGTCGCGCACGCCGAGGGCGTCCTCGGCGGTGACGTACGGCGGCTGCGTACCGCCGTCGGCTACTACCGGTCCGGGCCCCGGCCGCTCGCGCTGGCCGCCGCCACCGAGGACCTCGCCGGGGCGGAGGCCGCCCGGGGCGGCCGGGCCGCCGCGACGGCCCTGCTCAACGAGGCGCTCGGCCGCTACCAGTCCCTCGGCGCCCGCGGCGACGCCCTGCGGGTGCGCACCAGCCTGCGCGCGCTGGCCGTGCGCCGCCCACGCCCCGAGCCCGGCCGGGGCGACCGGGACGCGCCCGATCCGGGAGGCGGGCCCCGGGCCCGCTGGGAGCGGCTGACACCGTCCGAACTGCGGGTCGTCCGGCTGGTCGCCGAGGGGCTGACCAACCGGGAGGTCGCCGAGCGGCTGTTCCTGTCCCGGCACACCGTGGACAGCCATCTGCGGCACAGCTTCACCAAGCTGGGCGTGACCAGCCGGGTGGAGCTGACCCGCCAGGTGCTGGCGCACGAGGAACTCTCCCTGGACGGCACCGCGTGACCGCGCGCGGCCCCGTCCCCACGGCAGTTCACGCGAACACGTGATGTCCCGCCCCGGGCGCCGCCCGGAGACTGGGCCCGGACCACGCCGACCCTGCCGTACACCCCCTACCGATCCGGCCGCACAGGCGGAGGAGGAGCGCACACCATGACCGTCCACCCGACCGTGTCCGACCCTGCGAACGAGGTACCACCGCCGGTCAGGATGTACGAGATGCTCTACAGCTCGCTGGTCAGCCAGCTGATCCTGGCCGTCGCCGAACTGGGCGTCGCCGACGCCGTGGGCGACGAGACACGGCATGTCGACGACATCGCCGCCCGCACCGGCACCCACCCCGGCGCCCTCTACCGGGGGCTGCGGGCGCTGGCCAGCGTCGGGGTGTTCACCGAGGTGGAGCCGGAGACCTTCGCCCTCACCCCGCTCGCCGCGACCCTGCGCAGCGATGTGCCCGGCTCGATGCGGGACCTGGCCCGCTATGTCGGACTGCCCGAGCGGCAGCGGTCGTTCGGCGCGCTGGCGCACAGTCTGCGCACCGGTAGGCCCGCTTTCGACGACCTGCACGGCAGCGACTGGTGGACCTACATCGCCGCCCACCCGGAGCGGGCCGAGCAGTTCAACCGGGCCATGGCCAGCATGTCGGTCATGGTCAACTCCAGTGTCCTGGACGTCTACGACCTGTCCGACGCCCGCCATGTGGTCGATGTCGGCGGCGGCCACGGACAGCTGGTGGGGGCCCTGCTCCAGCGGTACCCGCGGCTCACCGCCGTGGTCCACGACCTGCCCCGGGTGGTCCCCGAGGCGCGGGCCGTGCTCACCGGCCTCGGCGTGGCGGACCGCGCGGAGTGCGTCGGCGGCGACTTCCTGGAGTCCGTCCCGGAGGGCGGGGACGTGTACGTGCTGTGCTGGACCCTGCACGACTGGGACGACGAGGACGCCGTCACCATCCTGCGCAACGTCCGGCGGGCGCTCGGCGACTCCGGACGGCTGATCGTCGTCGACGAGGTGCTGCCGGAGGGCGACACACCGCACTTCGGCAAGTTCGAGGACATCGTGATGCTGTCGCTGCTCACCGGGCAGGTGCGCACCGAGGCGCAGTTCGTGGAGCTGTTCGAGAAGGCCGGGTTCCGGCACCAGGAGACGCTGCCGACCCGGTCGCCCACGAGCCTCGTCGTGGCGGTCCCCGCCTGACCCGCCCCCCCCACGTCCCCCTGTCCCCTGGGGCTCCCCCCGGCCCCCCGGCCCCTGGGGCTCCCCCCTCCGCAACGGCCCGCCACGCGACAGCGCGGCGGGCCTTTCGCGCGGGAATTCCAGCGGGTCCGGGCAATTTCCGCCCGGGAACCTGACGGATGAAATCCCCGGCACTTGACACGGCATTCACCGGCATTCACCGGCATTCACCGGCGTTCGCTGGAATTCCAGAAGACGCCCGCCCCGGAATTGCCGCACCGGGTCCCGGTAATCCGTACGGTGCCCCCGGAAATCCCGTATCCGCGTGATGCCGCACAACCCGGACCGCGTCTAGCGTCCAGGGCATGGCGATTGACATGACTGACCCGGAAGTGACCCGGATCTGTGTGATCGGGGCCGGTCCGCGCGGGCTGTGCGTCCTGGAACGGCTCGCCGCCCAGGCCCGGCTGCCGCGCTGGCGCGAACGGACGATCCAGGTGCACCTGGTCGACCCGCGCGGCGCGGGCGGCCAGGTGTGGCGGCCCGCGCAGGACGCCGAACTGCTGATGAACACCGTCGCCTCGCAGATCACCCTGTTCAGCGACGACAGCGTCGACTGCGAGGGCCCCGTCGTCCCCGGACCGAGCCTGCACCAGTGGGCGGCGCTCCTGGACGAACTCGGCTCCCCCGAGGACCTGCCCGAGCGGACCCGGCAGGAGGTCAGGAACCTCGGCCCCGACACCTACCCGACCCGGCGGCTCTACGGCCACTACCTGGTGTGGGTGCTGGACCGGCTGCGCGCGACCGCGCCCGCCAACCTGCGCATCACACCGCACCCGGCCGTCGCCGTGGCCCTGCACGACACCCCCGGCGGCGACGGCACCCAGACCGTCGCCCTGGACGACGGCACCGTCCTGACCGGGCTCGACTCCGTGGTGCTCGCCCAGGGCCACGCGCCCATGGCGCCCGGCGCCCGGGAGCGCGAACTGACCGCGTACGCCGAGCGGCACGGACTGCTGCATCTGCCGCCGGGCAACCCGGCCGACGCCGACTACGGCGCCATCGCCCCCGGCGAGCGGGTCGCCCTGCTCGGGATGGGCCTGACCTGCTTCGACATCGTCGCCCTGCTGACCACCGGACGCGGCGGGACCTTCCAGCGGGCCGCCGGACGGCTGGTGTACCAGCGCTCGGGACAGGAACCCGTGCTCCACCTGGCCTCGCGCCGGGGCATCCCGTACCACGCCCGGGGCGAGAACGAGAAGGGCGTCTCCGGCCGCCACGACCCGCTCTTCCTGACCCCCGCCGCCATCGACGCGCTGCGGCGGCGCCACCGCACCGCCGGTCCGCTGTCCTTCCGCGCGGACGTCTGGCCGCTGATCTCGGCGGAGGTCCGCGCGGTCTACTACCACGCGCTCCTCGCCGAACGCGGCGACCGGGCCGCCGCCGACGCCTTCCTCACCGAGTTCGTCGCCGTCCTGGGCGCCCCCGACGACCCGGCCGAGAGCCCGGCCGAGGACGCCCTCCTCACCCGGCACGGCGTCCCGCGCGAGCGCCGCTGGGACTGGAGCCACATCGAACGCCCCTACGGCGACCGTGCGTTCACCGGCCCCGACGACTACCGCCGCTGGCTCCTCGCCCATCTGCGCGAGGACCTCGCCGAAGCCCGCAGGGGCAATGTCACCAGCCCCCTCAAGGCCGCCCTCGACGTGCTGCGCGATCTGCGCAACGAGATACGCCTGGTGGTCGACCACGCCGGACTCGGCGGCGCGTCCTACCGCGACGAGCTGAGCGGCTGGTACACCCCGCTCAACGCCTATCTCTCCATCGGCCCGCCCGCCCGCCGGATCGAGGAGCTGATCGCCCTGATCGAGGCCGGAGTGGTCGAGGTGACCGGTCCGGGCGTACGCGTCGAACCCGACCCGCACGGACGGGGCTTCCGGCTGGGCTCCACCCGGGTGCCCGGTCCCGCCACCCTCGTCACCGCCCTGGTGGACGCCCGGCTCCCCGAGTTCGATCTGCGCGCCACCACCGACCCGCTGCTGCGCCAGCTCCTCGGCAGCGGCCAGTGCGCCCCGTACCGCATCCCGGACGGCACCGCCGCGCCGTACGAGACCGGGGGCGTCGCCGTCACCACCCGGCCCTACCATCTGCTCGACCGGGAGTCGCGGGCGCATCCGCGCAGGCTGGCCTTCGGGGTGCCCACCGAGGGCGTCCACTGGGTCACCGCGGCCGGTATCCGGCCGGGCGTCAACTCGGTCATCGTCGGCGACAGCGACGCCATCGCCCACACCTGCCTGGTGTCGGCGGACGCCCGGATCGCGGCGGCGCGGGCCCGCCGGACGCCGTATCTGCACCGCCATGTGCCGCTGGCCTGGCTGCCCACCAGCGGTCGGCCGCTCACCACCACGGGCGGGGGCGCGGCATGACCGGCGCACCCGTGGACACCTGGTACGAGCGGCACGCCACCGCCGTCGCCGAGATCGCCGACCTCGGGCTGCTCTCCCCGGTCCGGGCCGGTTCCCCGGCCGAGCGGCTCACCGGCGACGCGGCCTTCCTCGGCGCCATGCTGGAGGCTGAGATCGCGCTCGCCGAGACCCAGGCGGAGCTGGGCGTCATCCCCGCCTCCTCGGTCGGGCCGATCACCGAGGCCGCCCGGTCCGGCCGGATCGACCCGGTGGCGCTCGCCCGGGGCGCCCGGGACGCGGCGAACCCCGTCGTCGGCCTGGTCGCGGCGCTGACCCCGGTGGTCGCCGCGCTCGACCCGGACGCCGCCGAGCATGTCCACCACGGCAGCACCAGCCAGGACATCCTGGACTCCGCGACCATGCTGGTCGCCACCCGGGTGCTGTGGCACATCGACGCCGCGCTGACCCGTACCGCGGACGCGCTCGCCGGGCTGGCGGCCCGGTACCGGGACACCCCGGTGGCCGGGCGGACCCTCACCCAGCACGCCGTACCGGTCACCTTCGGGCTCAAGGCCGCGGGCTGGCTCAGTCTGGCCCTCGACGCCTCCGACCGGGTCCGCCGGCTGCTCGACCCCGGGCTGCCGGTCCAGCTCGGCGGCGCGGCCGGGACCCTCGCGGGCTACGACGCCGTCGCCCGGGGCGCCCTGCCCGGTCACGGCACCGAACTGACCGGGCCGTTCGCCGCGCGGCTCGGCCTCTCGGCGCCCCCCGTGCCGTGGCACGCGCTGCGCACCCCGCTCGCCGACCTCGGTGCCGTGCTCGCCTTCACGGCGGCGGCGCTCGGCAAGCTGGCCGCCGATGTGCAGGGCATGGCCCGTACCGAGGTCGCCGAGGTCGCCGAACCCGGCGGGGAGGGCCGGGGCGCCTCCTCGGCGATGCCGCAGAAGCGCAATCCGGTGCTGGCCACGCTGATCGCCTCGGCCGCCCGGCAGGTGCCGCCGCTGGCGCTGATCCTCACCCAGAGCCTGGTCGCCGAGGACGAGCGGGCGCCCGGCGCCTGGCACGCCGAGTGGCAGCCGCTGCGGGAGGCGCTGCGGCTGACGGCGGGCGCGGCCGACAGCGCGGCCGAACTCACCGCCGGTCTGGTGGTGTTCCCGGAGCGGATGCTCGCCAACGCCGAGCTGAGCGACGGCGCCCTGCACGCGGAGCGGCTCGGGGTCGCCCTCGCGCCGGTCCTCGGCAAGGCGGGGGCGAAACGGCTGCTGGGCCGGCTGACCGCCCCTCAGGAGCCGGGCGGCGGAACCTCCTTCGCCGAACGGCTGGCGGCGGCCCCGGAGACGGACGGCCGTTTCACGGGGCCCGACGGCGAGGCGGCGCTGAAGGAACTCCTGGCGCCGTCCGGCTATCTGGGCGCCTCGGGCCTCCTGGTGGACCGGGTCCTCGCCCGGCACACGGCCCGCGCGGACGCCAGGGATGCCAGGGATGCCAGGGATGCCAGGGACGGCACGGACGGCACGGAGGGCACGGACGGCACGGGCGAGGGGTGAGCCGCGGCGGACAGCACGGAGCGGTCCGGACGTCCGCCCGGACCGCTCCCGAGGTCACCGCGCCCGACAGGGCGTCAGGACTTGCGCCCCACCGCGCCGTACGCGTCCACCTCCGGGTCCGAGGCGTCGCTCTCCGGGCGCCAGGCGGTCACCTGCGCCACGCCCGGCTCCAGCAGCTCCAGACCGTCGAAGAACCCGCCGATCTCCGCCACGGTGCGCACGTAGTACGGCACCGCGCCGCTCGCGTTGTAGGCGTCGGAGGCGGCGATCATGCCCTCGCTGGTGGAGGTGGAGTCGCTGATCACCAGGTAGCTGCCCGACGGCAGGCCCGCCATCAGCCGCTGGACCAGGTCGCGCGCCTTGTCGTACTCGGCGACATGCCCGAGCGTGTTCATGATGATCAGGGCGATCGGCTGGTCGAAGTCCAGCGTCCCGGCGGCGGCCTCCAGCACCGAGTCCGGGTCGTACAGGTCGGCGTCCAGGTACGCCGTCCTGCCCTCGGGGGTGCTGGTGAGCAGGGCGTTGGCGTGGGTGAGCACGATCGGGTCGTTGTCGACGTAGACGATCCGGGCGTCCGGCGCGACCCGCTGGGCGACCTCGTGGGTGTTGTCGGCGGTCGGCAGACCGGTGCCGATGTCGAGGAACTGCCGGACCCCCTGGTCCACGATCAGATGCCGTACGGCGCGGCCGAGGAACTGGCGGCTGGTGACCGCGACATCGACGAGACCCGGGAAGATCTCCTTGATGTGGTCCCCGATCTCCCGGTCGACCTCGTAGTTGTCCTTGCCCCCGACGAAGTAGTTCCAGAAACGGGCGGAGTGCGGCTTGGTGGTGTCGATCCTGGCGCGAATCTCCGCAGACGTGACGATCTGGGGGTTGGACTCCGACACGGCAGTGCCTCCTGCGGACGAATGAGGTGTTCAGGGCAGCGACGGCCGGGACGACCCCGGACCGGCACGGCGGTGGGCTGACGCGGTGCCGCCTGCGCACGGTGAGGTTTTGGCCATCTTTCGAGGGGTGGCGAGTACACGATGCCATGACCAGGCAGAGGAAGCACAGCCTTCCGGAAATCGAAGGTGATCAAGTGGCTTGGCCTGCGAATGATTTGGTAATCGGCCGTTTCGTCCGGAGGTGTGCAAGTGCTGCTGTCACGCGTCACCCGATCGTCACCCGATCGGCCCCCGCCCACCCCCTCCACGCCGGAATACCACCCCGGAATGTGGTGCTCTGATCAGAACCGGAACTCCAGGCTGTGCGGTGCGGAAGGGCTGGTGGGCGGATGTCTACGGCAGACCTGACGGAACGGACGGAACGCACGGGACCCGTGGCGCGCACCCCGTACGGGGCGGTCCGCGGACGCTGGGAGCACGGGATCGCGGTGTTCCGGGGCATCCCCTACGCCGCCCCGCCCTTCGGGCCCCGCCGCTTCCGGCCCCCCGAGCCGCCCGAGCCCTGGGACGGCGTCCGGGACGCCGGAGCCTTCGGACCGACCCCGCCGAAACCGCCGTACTCCGACGCCTTCGCGCCCTACCTGTCCGACCCGGTGATCCCCGGCGACGACTGCCTCAACCTCAACGTCTGGACCCCCGAGCCCGGCCCCGGAGCCCGTCTCCCGGTCCTCGTCTGGCTGCACGGCGGCGCCCTGACCCGGGGCTCCTCCGCCGTCCCGGTGTACGACGGCGGCTCCTTCGCCCGCGACGGAGTGGTCCTGGTCTCGCTCAACTACCGGCTCGGCGTCGAGGGCTACGGACTCTTCCCCGACGCCCCCGCCAACGCCGGACTGCGCGACCAGATCGCCGCCCTGACCTGGGTCCACGAGTCCATCGAGGAGTTCGGCGGCGACCCGGCGCGGATCACCCTGTTCGGCCAGTCGGCGGGCGCCATCAGCATCGGCGCCCTGCTCGCCGCCCCGCAGACCCAGGGCCTGGTGCGCCGCGCCGTCCTCCAGAGCGGCGCCCCCGAGGCCGCCGAACGCGAGAAGGTACGGCGGATGGTGCGCCGGATGGCCGGACGGCTGAAGATCCCGGCCACCGCCGCCGCCTTCGCCGCCGCCGACCGCGACCTGCTGCTGCGCGTCCAGGCCGACGTGGGCCGCCTCAGCAGCCCCGTCCTGGGTGGCCCCGCGTTCGGCATCGTCATCGACGGCGATGTCGTCCCCCGCGACCCGCTGGAGGCCCTCGTCTCCGGCGCCGCGGCCCCCGGCGTCGACCTGATGACGGGCTGGACCCGCGACGAGTACCGGCTGTGGCTGGTCCCCGGCGGCCTGGTGGAGCGCGTCGACCGACTCGGCCCGGTCGCCCTGGCCGGTGCCATGGCCCGCTGCCACTGCGGCCACGAGGTGCCGCGCGGCTACCGCACCCTGCGCCCCGAGGCCGGCACCGCCGAGATCGTCGGGCAGCTGGTCACCGACCATCTGCTGCGGCTGCCCCTGCACCGCCTGGCCGACGCCCGCCCCACCACCTCGTACGTCTACGAGTTCGCCTGGCCGTCCCTGGTCCCCCGGCTCGGCGCCTGCCACGCCCTGGAACTCGGGTTCGTCTTCGACACCGGCCAGGTCCCCGAGTCCGCCAAGCTCGCGGGCGCCGGAGCGCCCCAGGACCTCGCCGACGCCATGCACCGCGCCTGGGTCCGCTTCGCCACCGACGGCACCCCCGGCTGGCCGCACTGGGACCCCACCCACCCCGTCCACCTCTTCGGCGACGGCCCCGCCCACACCGTCAAGGGCCCCCGCGACGCCGAACTCTCCCTCTGGTCCGCCACCGCCCCGCCCCGTCCCGAACCCCCCGCGCCCCCGGCCGACCTCCCGGCCCGGATGACCGAACTCCGCTCGGTCGTCCGCCGCCTGCGCATCCCGGGAAGCGTGAAACGCACGTAGGGCGACACCGGGTGAACGTCACCTCTCAGGCGGCCCCCGCCGTCACCGCCCCAATACCCCCGCCACCTCCCCGATCGCCCCCGGCCCCACCCGGCAGCACCCCCCGATCAGCCGGGCCCCCGCCGCCCGCCACGTCCCGACCCGGGCCGGGGCGAACGTGGTGTCGCCCGTCCAGCCGTCCGGGCCCCAGGCCTCCCCGCTGTTGGGGTAGGCGACGACCGGTTTGCCGGTCACCCGGGCGGCCACGGTCACCGCCTCCGCCACCTCCTCCGGCGCACAGCAGTTCACGCCCACCGCGACCACCTGGTCGACCCCCGCCGCCACCGCGAACGCCTCCTCCAGCGGCTGCCCGGCCCGCGTCCGCCCCCCGGCCACCGCGTACGACAGCCACACCGGCAGCCCCACCCCGCGCACCGCCCGCAGCAGCGCCACCGCCTCGTCCACGTCCGGGACCGTCTCCAGCGCCAGCACATCCGGTTCCGCCGCCGCCAGCGCCGCCACCCGGGGCCGGTGGAACCGCTCCAGCTCGGCCACGCCCAGCCCGTACCGCCCCCGGTACTCGGACCCGTCCGCCAGCACCGCCCCGTACGGGCCGACGGACCCCGCGACCCACAACGGGCGGGCCACGTCCGCGCGCCGGGCCGCCTCCCGGGCCAGCGCCACGCTCGACGCGATCAGCCCGGCCGCCCGCCGCCGCCCGGTGCCGCGCCGGGCGAACCCCTCGAAGCTCGCCTGGTAGCTGGCCGTGATCGCCACATCGGCGCCCGCCCGGAAGTACGCCAGATGCGCCGCCACGACCGCCTCGGGCGCCTCGTCCAGCAGCCGCGCCGACCACAGCGCGTCCCCGAGGTCGTGCCCCTCGGCCTCCAGCTGGTTCGACAGCCCGCCGTCCAGCACCAGCGGCCCGGCGGCGAGGGCGGCGGCGAACGGCGGACGGGGCGCGACGGTGCTCATGACCCGACGGTAGTCCGCGCCGGTTCCGCCGCCCAGCGGTGTCCCCATCGGTGCAGGTCAGTGGCAGCTGCACAGGATGTGCAGAGCGCAGGTCGGTGCCAACCGGGCCAAAGCGGAAGCCGTCCCGTGGAGTCTGTGAGCGCTCACGACACCGGCCGTGCCGGGGTCGTCCGGCGCTCATCCGACGGTCGCGAAGAGTTCATGTGCCCCCTCGATTCTCCTCACGCGGCGCAGCAGCACCGCGAACGGCAGCCGTCGCACGCGACAGCGGCGGCGACAGGAGGCGCGATCATGGGGCACAGCCACGGACCCGGGCACCACCACCACCCGCACGGGCACGACCACGACCATGACCACGGGCACGACCACGCCCATGAACAGGGCGCCCTGCCCGCCGCGTTCGACACCTCCGTGCCGGACGGGGAGCTGAGCCCCGAACAGCGGTCGCGCCGCTCGCTGCTGCGCCGCGCCGGACTGCTCGGCGCCGGTCTGGCCGCCGGAAGCGTGCTCGCCCCGCAGCCCGCCGCCGCGTCCCCCGCCGCGTCCGCCGCCGCCCGGTCGGCCGCGTCGGGCGGCAGCCGCAGAAACGGCTTCCTGTGGCTGGCCGGTGACCACCACATCCACACCCAGTACAGCAGCGACGGCAAGTACCGGGTCGTCGACCAGGTCCGCCAGGGCGCCAAGCACGGCATGGACTGGCTGGTCATCACCGACCATGGCTCCGCCACCCACGCCAAGATCGGTGTGGAGAAGGTCAACCCGGACATCAAGGAGGCCCGCTCCGCCTACGAGGACACCCTTGTCTTCCAGGGCCTGGAGTGGAACATCCCGGCCGCCGAGCACGGCACCGTCTTCGTGCACCCCGGCAAGAACGAGGTGTCCGTCCTCAAGCAGTTCGAGAACGACTACGACGGCAGCGTCAAGGGCGCCAGCGGCAACAGCCCCGCCAACGAGGCGCTCGCCATCGCCGGGATCGCCTTCCTCGCCGAGCAGGTCAAGCAGCGCAAGGTGCAGGACGCGCTGATGCTCGCCAACCACCCGGCGCGGCGCGGTGTCGACTCCCCGCACGAGATCCGCGGCTGGCGCGACGCCTCCCCGGTCAGCCGTCAGATCGCCGTCGGCTTCGAGGGCGCCCCCGGCCACCAGGCCGCCGGACTGCCCTCCCCGCTCGGCCCCGGCCGGGCCCGCGGCATCTACGACAACAACCCGGGCGCCGACTCGTTCCCCGGCTACCCGCTGGAGAGCTACCGCACCTGGGGCGGCTTCGACTGGATGACCGCCACCGTCGGCGGCCTCTGGGACAGCCTGATCGCCGAGGGCAAGCCCTGGTGGATCACCGCCAACTCCGACTCCCACCAGGTCTACGCCGACACCGCGGCCCGTGGCGGCGGCGACTTCAACGGCAACGGCCGCTACGACGACCCGGTCTACAACGGCCAGCTCGACCTGGCCCAGGGCGACTACTGGCCCGGCTACTACAGCCGCACCCACGTCGGCTCCGACGGCTTCTCCTACGCCGCCGTCATGGACGGCATCCGCGCCGGGCGCATCTGGGTCGACCACGGCCAGCTCATCAGCGCCCTGGACGTCCGGGTCTCCGGCGGCAGCCGCTGGGCCACCCTGGGCGGCGCCCTGCACGTCAAGAAGGGCACGCGCGTCACCCTCTCGGTCGAGGTCGCCCTCGCCGGTGGCCCCAACTGGGCCGGATTCCAGCCCGAGCTGGCCCGCGTCGATGTCATCCAGGGCGATGTCACCGGCCCCGCCAAGGACAAGGACACCTTCACCGCCCCGTCCGCGAAGGTCGTCAAGTCCTACGAGGTCGGCAAGGGCACCGGCACGGTCAGGCTCAGCTACGACCTCGGCCGGGTCGACCGCCCGGTGTACGTCCGGCTGCGCGGCACCGACGGCAAGCGCAACGGCGTCGGCGTGAACGGGGCCGCGGTCGACCCCAACGGCCCGGTGCTGGACGTCGTCGGCGACGCCGACCCCTGGAAGGACCTCTGGTTCTACTCCAACCCGGTGTGGGTCCTGCCCTCGTGACCCCGCCGACGCCCCATGTCCTGACCGTCGACACGGCGACGAAGGACCTGCGTACGGCCGATCACCTGCTCCGGGAGCTGGCCGCCGGACTCGCCCTCACCGAGCGCGGGTTCGGCTGCACCCACCTCGTCCGGGACGGCCGCCCGCGCGTGGCGCTCTCCTTCGCCCTGGAGTCGGCCGCCGCCCGCGACACCGCGAGGGACCGGCTCACCGCCCAGGGCCACCAGGTCGCCGACGGGGCGCCCGACGCCCACGGCCGGGCCGTGCTCTTCCCGGGCGCGGCGGCCCTCACCGGCGTCCTGCCGGTCGGGGAGATCCTCGCCGCCTCCGCGATCGACGCCGTGACGGTGCTCGGCACCCCGGGCGCGCCCGACCCGGGCACCCCGCTGGACACCCGGGGCCATGTCCGGCCGCAGTGGCGGGACGGGCGGCTGGTCCTCGCCGCGCAGCCCGCCGCCGGAGGGGTCCTGGTGCCGTTCGAGCACCCGGACCCCACACCGTGCTGCGCCGACCACTGACGGCGGAGCACCGGCCGCCCCGGGACACCCCGGGGCGGCCGTGTCGCGCTCAGCCCGCCGCCGTGAACACCACCGCGAACTCCGCCGGTCCGGCGGACAGCAGATACGGCGGCAGCACACCGGGACCGCAGGACTGGGAGCCGATGCCCAGCTGACCGTGGTCCACGTTCACCCACACCGTGTCGCCCGGCACCAGATCGCTGCGATGGTCCGCCGCGTCCAGTTCCTCGGTGCTCCAGCGGCGGGCCGTGAACCAGAACTCCGGGTCGCCCTCGACCCGCAGCCCGCCCAGCTCCACCCGGCGCACCCCGGGCCGCGCCCCGTTCTCCTGCGGCCGGACGTACGGCGTCTGCAAGGCGTCCACGGTCGACCGGAACAACCCCGTCCGGCAGCCCGCCCGGGTGTCCGGGTACCCCTCGCCCGGCCCACCGCCGTACCAGGTCACCCGGTCCGCCGCCGCCAGCCCGAACCGCACCCCCAGCCGGGGCAGCGGCACACTCCACTCGCCCTCGGGGACCACCGTCACCGCCAGCCGCAGCCGGGTCCCGTCGCTGGTCCACCGGTACACCGCGCGCAGCCCCTCCTCGCGCCCCGCGGCGGCCACCCGGCTCCGTACCGTCAGCGCGTCCGTACCGGTCTCCACGCCGTCCGGCCGGTGCCGCATCCGGTGCAGGCCCCGCGCCCGCCACAGCGGCCCGAGACGGGCGTCGGGCTGCCAGGGCGCCCCCTCGTCGTTGTCGGTGGGCGCCCGCCACACATCCAGCCGCAGCCCGGTGACCGGCACGTCCCCGACGGCCAGCAGCGCGCCCGTGGCGGCGTCGAAGACCCCGGGACCGAGCGTGATCCGCCCCTCCCGCGCCACCGGCCGGGCGCTCGCCGCCACCTCCGGTGCCCGCCGGGCGACGGCCGGGAGCTGCGCCCACGCCACCTCGTGCCCGCGCTCCGCCCACGCCGTGTCCTCGGCCAGCACCGCCCGCAGTGTCCACAGCGCCTCCCCGTCATGGCCGTCCGGCCGCTCGGGCAGCTTCAGCTCCGCCGACTCGCCCGCCGCGAGCGGCCCCACCGCCAGCGCGCCCCGCGCGACCGTCTCGCCCTCGACGTCGTACGCCCACTCGAACGCCAGCGCCGAAAGATCCGCGAAGTCCTGCCGGTTCGTCACCCGGACCGTGGCGCCGGGGCCGGTGCCGTCGCCCTCGATCCGGACGGGCTCGATCACCTTCTTCAGCTCGGTCAGGCCGGGGGACGGCACCCGGTCCGGGAACAGCAGTCCGTCGCAGACGAAGTTCCCGTCATGGACCTCCTCCCCGAAGTCCCCGCCATAGGCGAACCCGTACCGGTCGTCGGTGACGCCGTGGTCGATCCACTCCCACACGAACCCGCCCTGGAGCCGCGGATACGTCTCGAACAGCCGCTGGTACTCGCTCAGTCCGCCCGGTCCGTTGCCCATCGCGTGGGCGTACTCGCACAGGATGAACGGCAGCCCCCGCCGTCGCCGCGGACCCCCGTCCAGGCCGCGCCCGATCCGCTCGACCTCCGCGTGCGGCAGATACATCCGGGAGTACAGATCGGTGTCCCGGCAGTCGTGGTCGCCCTCGTAGTGCAGCAGCCGGGAGGAGTCCCGCGCCCGCATCCAGCGGGCCATCGCGGTCAGTCCGCGCCCGGTGCCCGCCTCGTTGCCCAGCGACCAGACGATCACCGAGGGATGGTTCTTGTCCCGCTCGACCATCCGCGCCGCCCGGTCCAGCAGCGCCGGGCGCCAGCGGTCGTCGTCCACCGGGTTGTCCCGCCAGTCCTGCCCGGTGAAGCCATGGGTCTCCAGATCGCACTCGTCGATCACCCACAGCCCGTACTCGTCGCACAGGTCCAGGAACGCCGGGTGCGGCGGATAGTGCGCGGTGCGCACCGCGTTGACGTTGTGCCGCTTCATCAGCAGCACGTCCGCGCGCATCGTCGCCTCGTCCAGCGCCCGGCCCCGCTCGGGGTGCCACTCGTGCCGGTTGACGCCCTTGAGCAGGATCGGCCGCCCGTTCACCGTGAGCAGCCCGTCGTGCAGGGCGACCGTCCGGAAGCCGATCCGCAGCGGCACCCGCTCGCCCGCCGTGGCCAGCACCCCGTCGTACAGCCGGGGCGTCTCCGCCGTCCACGGCGCCACCGCCACGCTCACACTGTCCCCGGTCGCCAGGTCGAGGCCCAGCTCCGGGACGGTGACCCGGCCCGGCACATCGGAGTCGACCCGCAGGGTGCCCTCGCCGGTGGTGTGGTCGTACCCGGCGTGCACGAAGAAGTCCCGGACCGCGCCCGGCGGGCGGTGCAGCAGCGTCACGTCCCGGAAGATGCCCGGCAGCCACCACTGGTCCTGGTCCTCCAGATACGACCCCGACGACCACTGGTGCACCCGGACCGCCAGCACGTTCCCGGCCGGTTCCAGCAGCGCCCCGACCGCGAACTCGTGCGGCAGCCGGGACCCCTTGAACTCGCCGAGCGGCGTGCCGTTCAGCCAGACCCGGGCGCAGGACTCCACACCGTCGAAGCGCAGCACCGCGTCCCCGTCGCCCGGCCATCCCCCGGGCAGGTCGAACACGCGCAGATGGTCACCGGTGGGGTTCTCGGCGGGCACCCGGGGCGGGTCCACCGGGAACGGATAGATCTGGTTGGTGTAGATCGGGGCGCCGTACGCCCCGCCGCCCTGGAGCACCCAGTGCCCGGGGACCTCGATCCCGGCCCAGTCCCCGGCGTCGAACCCGGGCCGCGTGAAGGACGTGTCGGCGCCGCCCGCCGTGGGGGACAGCCGGAACCGCCAGGTGCCGTTCAGCGAGAGTGCCGCCGCGTCGGACGGCCTGGCCCGCGCCCGTGGCGGCAGCGCCCCGCTCCCGGGCGAGACGTCCTCGACAGAGGCGGGGGTGCTGGGGGAACGGAAGGACATGGGTCGGTCTCCTCACGAGGCTCGTCCTCTGGGCATCCCAGGAAGCCGCCACAGGGCGGGGGACGCACGGCCGTGCGGACGGACACGGTCACCGCAACGGCTCAGGGGCCGCGTCCACCGGCGGACCGGTGACGCCGGTACGGGCCGCCCCGCCCGGCGAGGAACGGGCTTGTCGAAAGTCCTGTCCAGCCGAGTCCTCACTCAGCCCCTCCGAGCCCCAGACAGTCGCTCACGAACGCGTTGGTGAAGGTCCCGCGCGGGTCCAGCGCCCGCCGCAGCTCCCGGAAGTCCCCGAGCCTCGGATACCGCTCCCGCACCACCGCGCCCGGCATCGCGAACACCTTCCCCCAGTGCGGCCGGGCCCCGAACCCGTCGAGTGCCGCCTCCACCCGCCGCACCACGGGCAGCACGGCAGCGGTGTCCGCGACCCAGGTGAAGTGCACGGCGACGGAGTCCCGGCCGTGGCTCGGGCTCAACCACTGTCCGTCGCCCGCGACCGCCCGCACCTCACAGGTCAGGGTGACCGGCGCGAGCACGGCCCGCAGCGCGTCCAGCGCCGCCAGGGCCGCCGGGGCGTGCTCCCGGGCCAGCAGATACTCGGACTGCAGTTCGTCACCGCTGCTCGGAGCGGACTCCGCCCGGAAGTGCGGCAGCCGCTCGTGCCAGGGCCCCGGCACCCCGCCCTGCTCGGTGCAGTGGCCCGCGGGCATCCCCGGCACCGGATGCACGGCCCGGGTCGCGGGCGTGCCCCAGGGCACCTCCGGCACCGGCTGATCGGTCCGCCGCTTCACCCACAGCTGCCGGAACCCGGGCGCCCGCCAGTCCGTGAACAGACTGACGCTGTACGCCGCCGTCAGCGCCGCCCCGACATCGAGACCGGTCGGCGGCAGCCCGGTGAACACCCACTGCTCCACCTCGAAAGCGGGCTCCAGATCCAGGGTGAGCGCGGTGACCACGCCGAGCGCGCCCAGCGCGGTCACGGCCCCGCCGAACCGTGGATCGCCCCGCCCGATCGTCACCGCCGTCCCGTCCGCGGTGAGCAGCTCCACCTCCCGTACGGCGTCGGAGAGCGGTCCGTTGCCCGCGCCCGAGCCATGGGTGCCGGTGGCCACCGAACCGGCCACCGAGATATGCGGCAGCGAGGCCAGATTGGGCAGCGCGAGACCGTGGGCGTGCACCGCGCGGGCCAGCTCCGCGTACCGGACCCCGCCGCCGACCCGTACCGTGCGGGCGGCCGTGTCGATGTCGAGGACCGGCGCGAGCCCGTCCAGGCAGAGCAGCACACCGCCGGGTCCCGGGTCGGCGGCGGTGTTGAAGGAGTGCCCGCTGCCCAGCACCCGCACCCGGTCGGCGGACACCACCACGTCCCGCACCGCGGCGGCCGAACGGGGCCGGGACACCTCGGCGGCCCGGTAGGTGATGTTCCCGGCCCAGTTCCTGACCGGCCCGCTGGCCCCTGACATCCGGCACCCCTCTCGACGACCGTGAGGTGATCATCACATCACCGCCCGCCGACCGCGCGACCCGGTCCTGTTTGCTCATACGGACGCCCCTGACGAAGACTGTCGGCAGCGTCGACGCTCCGGTGGACCCGGCTGCACGCCTGGCGAGGCAGGGGGCATACCGTGAGGAGTCGAACACCGCCGCAGGGAGGAGACAGGGGATGGGCAGCCGTACCGCGCTCGTCGAGGATCTGATGGAGCGGTTCCCGCACGTACCGCGGGAGGCCGTCTTCAAGGAGGACCTGCTGCGCGGCGGAGTCGCCTTCGACCCGTCCGCGCTCAGTGACAACGAGGGGGGCGAGGTCAAGCCGAAGTCGTACTTCATCTTCTCCTTCGACCACGGCACCCTGCCCGAGCTGGGCGAGGCCGCGCTGCGCCGCCCCCCGGAGGAGATCATCCTCACCGGCGGCCCCTACGACCTGCGCCGCACGGTCGTCTCGGTCCGGGTGAACCCGGCCTCCCCGTACCGGGTCGCCGCCGACGACTCCGGGATGCTCGGCCTCTACCTCGACGGCAAGCGGATCGCCGACGTCGGGGCGCCGCCGATGCCGGAGTACTACAAGCACACCCTCTCCAACGGGAAGTCCGTGATGGAGGTGGCCCCCACCATCCAGTGGGGCTATCTGATCTACCTCACCGTCTTCCGGGTCTGCCAGTACTTCGGCGCCAAGGAGGAGTGCCAGTACTGCGACATCAACCACAACTGGCGCCAGCACAAGGCGGCCGGCCGTCCGTACACCGGGGTCAAGGACATCGACGAGGTCCTGGAGGCCCTGGAGATCATCGACCGGTACGACACCCAGAAGGCGTCCACCGCCTACACCCTCACCGGCGGCGCCATCACCAAGACCGTCGGCGGCCGGGACGAGGCCGACTTCTACGGCCGCTACGCCAAGGCCATCGAGGAGCGCTTCCCGGGCCGCTGGATCGGCAAGGTCGTCGCCCAGGCCCTGCCCCGCGACGACGTCCAGCGGTTCAAGGACTACGGCGTGCAGATCTACCACCCCAACTACGAGGTGTGGGACGAGTACCTGTTCAAGATGTACTGCCCCGGCAAGGAGCGGTACGTCGGCCGGGACGAGTGGCACCGGCGCATCCTGGACTCCGCGGAGATCTTCGGTCCCCGCAATGTGATCCCCAACTTCGTCGCGGGCGTCGAGATGGCCGAGCCGTTCGGCTTCAAGACGGTCGACGAGGCCATCGCCTCCACCACCGAGGGCCTGCGCTTCTTCATGTCGAAGGGCATCACGCCCCGCTTCACCACCTGGTGCCCCGAGCCCACCACCCCGCTCGGCAAGGCCAACCCGCAGGGCGCCCCGCTGGAGTACCACATCCGGCTCCTGGAGGCGTACCGCAACACCATGGACGAGTTCGGTCTCTCCTCGCCCCCCGGCTACGGCCCGCCCGGACCCGGCCGCGCGGTGTTCTCGGTCAGCTCCTTCATGGACAGCCTCGCCGCCCAGCAGCCCGCGGAGGTCTGACCCGCTCCGGCCGCTACCCGTCCGCCCCGCCCCGCCCCGTGCCGACCGACGGGACGGGGCAGACGGAGTGGGACCGTATGTGACGGTGACCGCGGCGCCGGTCATCGCTGAACCGGGCTCGCGCGACGGCCCACGGCGCTTGTCGTGCCCGCCTCCGCCCGGACCGCCGCCGACCGGGCGGGACCCGGCGCCGGACCCCGCGAACCGACCGCCGCCGTCGCCGTCTGCGACACCTGGCCCACCGGCGACCACGCCGGGCAGCCGCGCGGCCTCACCGGACTCCTCTCCGGATTCCTGACCGGATTCCCGACCGGATTCCTGACCGGATTCCTCTCCGGATTCCTCGCCGGGGACGAGGGCGGGCTCGTCACCGCCACCGCCGACGGCCATGACACCACCGCCATGACACCACCGCGCCGCCGCGGCCCGCCCCTCCGGGTTTCCCGTCGAACTGACGAACCATCAAAGAACGCCGGAGCGACGGAGAAACAAGAAACCGCTGGTAGGCGCTGATACTGATGGGCACTCCCGTGACGGCTAATCGGATGCCTAGCTTGTCAGTTGTGGTGAATACGTGAAAGGCTCGGCACCGCCCGCGAGGTTCCCCACAACTCCCGTATCCATAAGGTGAGTTGACCTCGCCCGGACGCAGGAGACCCATGCCAGACCTGCCGACCCCCCAGAACGCCACCGAGGCAGCCGAGTTCGACGAGAGCTGGGACACCGTTCTCTCGTACGCCGACCTGTGCACGGCCGGTTCCGACGCCGCCGTGGAGCTGGCCACCGAGGCGTTCGCGCACGGCGTCCGGGAGACCCGCGCCGGCGCCCCCGGCCGCGGTGCCGGACGCCGGACCGCCGCCCTTCCGCACATCCCGCTGCTGCTCGGCGCGGTCCGTGACACCGCCGCCGACTGGGAGCGCCGGGGCCAGGGCCACCGGCTCGACCCCGATCTGCGGCTGTGGCTCACCTCCGAACAGGCCGCCCGCTTCACCGGCCCGCCCACCCAGCGCCCGCTGGCCCTGCGCGGCCTCCAGGACATGCAGCGGCCCGACGCCGCGCTGCTGTGGCTGACCGAGGTCGAGTCGCTGCCGCTGCCCGCCGTCGCCGCCCGCCTGGAACTCGACCCCGGCGGTGTCGCCGAGGAACGCACCGAGGTCCGGGCGCTGTTCCGGGACCGCTGTCTGCGCAACCACCTCGACCGCCCGATGGACACCCAGTGCCGGAACTACGCCCGGATGCTGGACGCCGTCACCCGTACCGCCGTCGCCGACACCCCCGACGACCTCTCCCACCATCTGGCCCGCTGCCCGTACTGCGCCGAGGCCGCCGCCTGTCTGCGGGTGCACGGCGGACAGCTGCCCGCCGCCCTGTCCGGCGGGGTCATCGGCTGGGGCGGACTCGCCTACCTGGAACGCCGCCGCCGCGCCGCCGAGGTACGGCTCGCCGCCCGGCGCGCCACCTGCGACCTCGGCCGCTCGGCGGCACCGGACACGCGCCGCGTCCGGCTGCTGCGCGGCGGGCTGCTCGCCGGGGCGGTCCTGGTCTCGCTGGTGGCGCTCGGGGTCTCCCTGATGCCGTTCGGCGGGGCGAAGAGCGACGCCGCGGTCCGGGGCGAGGACGCCGCCGACCGGCAGCCGCCCGCCACCGGCCCCGGGACCGGCGGACCCGGCCCCACCGCGACCGGCCCGAGCCGCGAACCGTCCGGCACGCCCGCGCCGTCGGTGTCCGCCGTGCCCTCGCCGTCCCCGTCCCACCGGGCGCCCGACCCGGAGCCGCAGGGCACCTCCACGGCGTCCGCCGGCGCCGGGGGACCCACCCCGAGCGCCCCGGCCACGCCCCCCAGCACCTGCCGGGCCACCTACGACATGACCAGCGAGTGGTCCACCGGCTTCCAGGCCGTCGTCGAGGTCACCACCGAACGCGCGCTGGACGACTGGACCGTCGCCTGGGACTTCCGGCCCGGCCAGCGCATCTCCCAGATGTGGGACGCCCACCCCGAGCAGCGCGGCACCCGGGTGAGAGTCGACGCCGCGCACTACAACCGGGCGGTGCCCGCCGGGGGATCGCTGACCTTCGGATTCGTCGGCCTGTACGGCGACGCCAACGGCGTGCCGAAGAACATCACCCTCAACGGACGGCCCTGCGCGCTGCGCTGAGCATGTGGTCCGGAAAAAGGAGTTGACCCGTCTCCGGGGCACGGGGCTAGAGTCCCGGTGTCGACCACGACCGCGACCACGACCGCGACCGCGACCGCGACCACGACCGAGACCAGAGGACGAGGAGGTGCTGACCGATGGCTGTCACTGCGCTGGGCGCTGCCCGCATCCCGCTCCCCATCACGTCCACCTCCGCGGTCACCGGCTGATCGACACCGTTGCGCGACCTCTTCGCGCGCCGGGACCGCATGTCGAAGGGTCCCCCCTTGACTTTCTCCACCGGTTCCACCGATTCCACCCGTTCCTCTGCTTCCACCGGTTCCTCCGGTTCCCCTGACTTCTCCGTCCTCGTCCCCTACGGCTGGGACGACGCCTGGGCCGCCGAGTTCGCCCCGTACGCCGCCGAGGGGCTGCTGCCCGGCCGGGTCGTCCGGGTCGACCGGGGCCAGTGCGATGTGCAGACCGCCGCCGGTCCGCTCCGCGCCGACACCGCCTTCGTCACCCCGCACGACCCGCTGCGCGTGGTGTGCACGGGCGACTGGGTCGCCGTCGAGCCCGGCGGGAACCCGCGCTATGTACGGACGTGTCTGCCACGCCGTACCGCCTTTGTGCGCTTCACCTCCTCCAAGCGGTCCGAGGGGCAGATCCTCGCCGCCAATGTCGACCACGCCGTCGTGGCCGTCTCGCTCGCCGCCGAGCTGGACCTCGGCCGGGTCGAACGCTTCCTCGCCCTGGCCTGGGAGTCCGGCGCCCAGCCCCTGGTGGTGCTCACCAAGGCCGACCTGGTGCCGGACGCGGTGACCCGGGCGCATCTGGTGCAGGACGTCGAGACCAGTGCGCCCGGTGTGCCGGTGCTGCCGGTCAGCTCGGTCGACGGGGACGGGCTCGATGTGCTCGCCGCCGTCACCGCCGGGGGCACCTCCGTACTGCTCGGCCAGTCCGGCGCGGGGAAGTCCACGCTGGCCAACGCGCTGCTCGGTGAGGAGGTGATGGACGTCCAGGCGACCCGGGACGTCGACGGCAAGGGGCGGCACACCACCACGACCCGCAATCTGCTGCTGCTGCCCGGCGGCGGAGTCCTGATCGACACCCCGGGACTGCGCGGGGTCGGCCTGTGGGACGCGCAGACCGGCGTCGGCCAGACCTTCGCCGAGATCGAGGAACTGGCGCGGGACTGCCGGTTCCACGACTGCGCCCACGAGTCCGAGCCGGGCTGCGCGGTGCAGGCCGCGCTGGACGCCGGTGACCTGCCGCCGCGCCGGCTGGACAGCTACCGCAAGCTGCTCCGGGAGAACCAGCGGATCGTCGCCAAGACCGACGCCCGGCTGCGCGCGGAGATCCGCAAGGACTGGAAGCGCAAGGGCGCGGAGGGCCGGGCGGCGATGGAGGCGAAGCGGGGCCGACTGCGCTAGGCGGGCCGACCGTCAGGAGGACCCGCTCTGCTAGGGGTCCTCCGGCATCGAGGCGATACCGCTCTCGATGACACAGCCCTCGGACGGATCGAGGGTGTGCGCCCGGCTGGCCCCGGGCGCGGTGGCCGACGCCCCGTCGCCCGGGGCGTCGGCGCCGGTCTCCTCGTCGGAGGCCGACGCGGTGGCGCACGGGGTCGGTTCGCCCGGGTCGCCGGACCCGGCGTCGTCGTCCCCGCACCCGCCGAGCGCGCACACGAGCACCGCCGTCAGCACACCGAGAAGTGCCCGTGTGGACCCGGTCATGGGTGGTTCCGCCCTCCGCGCGCCGCCGCCGTCAGTACGAAGAGTAGGTGTTGAACGCGTCGCCGACCCAGGTCGCGAAGTACGGCGAGCGCATCTCGGTCGGGTTGTCGCGGCTGTCGTTGTTGCTGTTCACGCCGTTCACCCAGCCGCTGTAGTAGACGTTGTCGTCCTTGCCGAAGAGCCAGGGGCCGCCGCTCGATCCGCCGGTCATGTTGCAGGGCATCTTGATCTGGTCCGTGGTGAAGACGGAGCGCTGGGCGGTGGTGGCGGAGCAGTAGTACTGCCACTGGCCGTCGAAGGCGCCGGCCGCCGGGTAGCCCATGGACGTCATGAAGCGGTCCTTGGGGTAGTTCCACTGGAGGCCGAGGCCGCCGACCGCGTTGACCAGCTCACCGGAGGAGTTGGGCGCGGTGATGACGATCCCGAGGTCGTAGCCGAAGTTGCCGCTGTTGGTCCAGCCGTTGAAGGCGACCAGGGTCTCGGCCCACCAGGTGCCATAGGGGCGGTTGCCGTGGTTGTAGTACGGCACGAACTGCCAGTTCGACGCCCAGCCCTGGCCGGGACCGCCGTGGACGCAGTGTCCGGCGGTGAACACCATGTTCTTGTTGGTGCTGTTGACCGCGGACCCGGAGCAGACGTAGTCGAGGCCGTTGGAGGCGGTGTAGAAGACCTTGCCGACGACCTGGGTGGCGGTGACGGCCGCGCGCAGGACGTCGGCGGACGGGGTCGCGGTGCCCGCGACCGGGTCGGAGCCGGTGGTCGCCGGGCCGGTCGGCCGCTGCGGCGCGGCGGGGGGCCGCTCGCGCGGCGGTGTGGCGGGGACGGTGAGATCGGTCGACTCGACGGGGATGGCCGCGGCCATGCGCTCGGGGGTCCAGTACGCGGCGGTGCGGGCCGCGGCTCCGGCGGGGACCCGGTGTTCGACCGTCTTGGTGGCGGCCGGGGCCGGTGCCGGGCGGGCCTGAGCCGCGGTGGCGGTGCCGGTGAGCAGGAGCAGGGTGGCGGCGAGACCGCCGGCGAGCGCGTGTCGGCGACGTATGCCTAACACATGGAACCTCCGGATTGGTGGCATGGACGCATCAATCTCAAGGGGAGGTGTCCGGACTGTCAACGGAGTGTGTCCGGCATCTGTCCGGAAGTGTCACCCCCTGTTCATGTCCGATTCCCGCCAGCGGCGCTCTCGGGGGCGGCGCAGACTGGACCTCGTGATGGATGAGGACACCCGCTACGAAGCCGTCCGCAGCAGGGACGCCCGGTTCGACGGCGCGTTCTTCTTCGCGGTCGAGACCACCGGCATCTACTGCCGCCCGAGCTGTCCGGCCGTCACCCCGAAACGCCGGAACGTCCGGTTCTTCCCGACCGCCGCCGCGGCCCAGTGCTCCGGGTTCCGCGCCTGCCGCCGCTGCCGCCCCGACGCGGTGCCCGGCTCGGCCGACTGGGACGTCCGCGCCGATGTCGTCGGACGGGCCGTCCGGCTCATCCGTGACGGTGTCGTCGACCGCGAGGGCGTCGCCGGACTCGCCGCCCGGCTCGGCTACAGCGCCCGGCAGGTGCAGCGCCAGCTCACCGCCGAACTCGGCGCGGGTCCGGTCGCCCTGGCCCGCGCCCAGCGCGCGCACACCGCCCGGGTCCTGCTCCAGACCACCGCGCTGCCGATCACCGAGATCGCCTTCGCGGCCGGGTTCGCCAGCGTCCGCCAGTTCAACGACACGATCCGCGAGATCTACGCGCTCACCCCGAGCGCCCTGCGCTCCGCCGCCCCCGCGCCCCGCCGCCCGGCACCGGACGCCACCCCCGCCACCGGCATCCCGCTCCGCCTCGCCCACCGCGGCCCCTACCACGCCGCCTCGGTCTTCGATCTGCTCGCCGCCGAGGCCGTCCCCGGCGTCGAGGAGATCACCGGCCCGCCCGGCGCCCGCGGCTACCGCCGCACCCTGCGCCTCCCGTACGGCACCGGGGTCGCCGCCGTCGCCGAGCGCACCGGCACGTCCGGCACCGCCACCCACCCCGGCGGCTGGCTGGACGCCGTACTGCACCTCACCGACCAGCGCGATCTCACCACCGCCGTACAGCGGGTGCGGCGGCTGTTCGACCTCGACGCCGACCCGTACGCCGTCGACGCCCGGCTCGGCACCGACCCCCGGCTCGCCCCGCTCATCGCCGCCCGCCCCGGACTGCGCTCACCCGGCGCCGCCGACCCCGCCGAACTGGCCGTCCGCGCCCTGCTCACCCCGGCCGCGACAGCGGACCTGGTCCAGCGGTACGGCACGACGCTGGACGCCCCCGACGGCACGCTCACCCATCTCTTCCCCGAGCCCGCCGCCCTCGCCGCCGCCCGTCCCGGCACCCTGCTGGGCGCGCTCACCGCCGCGCTCGCCGACGGCACCCTGCGGCTGGACCCCGGCGCCGACCGGGACGCCTCGCAGGCCGCGCTGCGGGCGCTGCCCGGTCTGGACCCGGCCGTCGTCGCCGCCGTCCGCACCCGTGCCCTCGGCGACCCCGACGTGGCACCGCCCGGCACCGACCTCCCCGACACCTGGCGCCCCTGGCGCTCGTACGCCGTACGGCATCTGCGGGTCGCGGGGGAGCCGGTGTGAGCGCGCGGGCCTGCGCGCCCGGCCCGGACCCGGTCAGCCCCAGATCACCGCGCCCAGCCACGCCGCGAAGATCAGCTGGCAGGTGAACAGCTCCGTCAGCACACTGGAGCCGCCCGAGCGCATCGCGGTGCGCAGGGCGGTCATCGCCTCCCCGTGCCCGCCGAGCCGCAGCCGCTCGGACAGATAGACCCCGCCCAGGAAACCCGGCACCGCCCCGACCACCGGGACCAGCACGAACCCGAGGAACGAGCCCACGCCCGCGTAGACCGCCATCCTGGGCGTCGCCCCGGACTCGGTCAGCCGGCGGGGCGGCAGCGACCAGCGGACCACCTGGGACAGCAGCAGCGCCACCGACGCCCCCACCAGCAGCCCCCAGGCCACCGGCGCCGGGTTCTTCAGCGCCCACCACAGGACTCCGGCCCACACCAGCCATGAACCCGGCACCCCGGGCACCAGCACTCCGCACAGGCCGAGCAGCAGGACGACGCCGACCAGCAGGAGGTCCCAGACACCCATCTGTTCAGAGTGCCGGACCCCGGCGGCACGCGCAGGTCAGCGAACCGGCCGCGGTCCGGCGCGCAGCGCCCGGCTCTCCGTGCCCGGCACCGCTCCCGTGCCCGGCACCGCTCCCACGCCCCGCACCGCCCTCACGCCCGCCACCGCTCCCGCCCCCCTCACCGCTCCCGTGCGACCCACCCGCGTTCATACGCGTGCCAGCCCAGCTGGAGCCGGGTCGAGGACCCGGTCAGCTCCATCAGCCGCTTCACCCGGCGCTGGACCGTGCGCAGCCCCAGGTCCAGTTGCTTGGCCACGCTCACATCGGTCAGGCCCGCCAGCAGCAGGGAGAGGATCTCCAGATCCTCTCCGTCGGGCGCGTCCGGCGCCCGCTCGCTCACGCCCGCCCCGCCCAGTCGCAGCGGCAGCGCGTCCCGCCACACCGACTCGAACAGCCCGCACAGCAGCTCCAGCAACCCGCTCGCGTGCACCACCAGCGCGGCCGGTTCCGCCGCCCGCGCGGTCAGCGGCACCAGGGCCAGCGACCGGTCGGCGACCACCAGCTTGGTCGGCACCCGGTCCACCACCCGCACCTGCTCGTCCCGGCGCAGCGCCGCCGTCAGCTCGGTGATCCCGTCCGGCGGGTCCAGCACCGCCCGCTCCACCACCACCCGGTAGCGCACCCCGCGCCCGGCGGCCTGCTCCTCGGCGTCGTTCTCCATGCCCGTCACCGCCACCGGGTTCCCGGTCACCAGCGCGCACACCTCGTCGGTCGCGCCCAACTGGAGCTGGAGGAACCGCTGCGCGACCGCCGCCGCGCCGCTCACCACCTCGACCAGATCGTGTACCGCCGGTTCGGCCGCCGCCGCCCGGTACTCCTCGGAGAGCAGCACCGCCGTCAGCTCCGCCTGCTCCAGCTCGTGCCGCCGCTGGGTGAGCAGCGCGCCCAGCGCCACCCCGGGCGGCGCCGCCACCCACCGGCCCGGCCGGGCGGGGGACTGCGCCGCCAGCCCCCGCGCCTCCAGCAGCCGCAGCGTCTGCTCGGCCTCCCGCTCGGCCAGCCGCAGCCGCCGCGCCAGATCCGGCACATCGGCGGCCCCCACCGCCACCAGCGTCCGGTACGCCGCCTCGTGCGTGTCGTCCAGCCCTATCGCCGCCAGCATCAGGCGAACCCTCCCTCCTCGCCGTGGCGGAAACCGGCCACGGCGCAAACCCGCCTCGGCACATCATCGCCGTACCGGTGGTCACTCTGCCAAGGTGGAGCCACGGCGACATACGTCACCGCGCGTCGTCAAGCGGGCCTTTTCGGCCGGACCGGCGCGCCTGTGCGCGATACGCCCATGACTGTCGTCGGGCGGTTCTCCCGTGGGGGGTGGAGCCGCCCGACGGCCTTTGTCCGACACACCGTTCGACGTGCACGAGTGCGGCGGATTTCCGTATGCCCGTTTTCCCGGCGTCCCTGCGGTGGACAATTAGGGGCATGAGCCAACAGGGGGGAAGCCCCACCGGTCATGAGGACGACTGGTGGGGTCAGTTGTACGACGACTCCACCGAGGACACCGGCCCCGCACCGGCCGCCGACTCCTTGGACGACCGGTTCGCCTCGGCATCGGGAGCGGTCACCACGGACGCCACGGACGTCACGGACGCCACGGGAGACACGGGCGGGACGGGCGGGACGGGTGACCCCGGAGGGGCAGGGGGCACGGGGGGCACGCGCGACCCCTCAGGTCCCGCCGCCCCCGCCACCCCGGCCGTGGACCCCCGTCGCCCCGACCGCGCCCGGGACCCGCGAGGCACCACCCGCCCGCCCGCGTCACCCCCGCCCGCGTCCCCCGGGCCGCCCCCGCCCCCACCCCTCCGGACCCCGGCACCCCCGGCGCCCCCGCCGCCCCGCCCCGCCACCGGGCTCGTCCGCCAGCGCGCCCCCTGGGAACGGCCGCTGCCCACCGCGGGCGGACCGTCGACCTTCCCCCCGCCCCCGCCGCCGCGCCGCCCGGCCCCCGCCGAACCCTCCGCGACCCCCGGCGACACCTCCGCCCCCACCGTCGTCCACGTCGGCTCGGGACCGCCCACCTACGACCCCGAACCCACCGCCCTGCCCGCCGCCGACCCCGACGACCTCGCCGACCTCGTCGCGGACACCGTGCTGGACGGCGCCCGGTACGGCGTCAGCACCCTGCGCGCTGTCTCGGTCCGCGGCGACTCCGCCCGCTACCGGGGCGAGCCCCGCCGGGACGCGCTGCTCACCGCCCGCTTCGGCACCGGGGCCGACGCGCTGGTGCTGGTCGCGATGGCGAGCGGCGCCCGCGCCACCCCGGCGGCGCACCGCGCGGCGGCCGAGGCGTGCCAGTGGATCGCGCGGGCCGTGGGCCGCAGCCACACCCGGCTGGCCGAGGACATACGCGCCGGGCGGCGCGGCGATCTGAAGTCCGGACTGCACCGGCTCACCGACCGCAGCCTCGGCAAGCTCCGCGCCGGGGCGGCCGACCGGGGCCTCGGACCGGACGAGTACGCGGCCACCCTGCGCTGCCTCCTGCTGACCGCCGACCCCGAGTGCCGTACCCGGGTGTTCTTCGGGGTCGGCGCGGGCGGCCTCTTCCGGCTCCGGGACGGCGTCTGGCAGGACATCGAACCGCAGATCACCGACGCCCCGGGGGAGCCCCTGATGAGCTTCGGCTCGCCGCCCGCCGAGACCCCCGAGGGCGACCGGCTCACCATGGACCTGAACATCCCGACCCCGCCGAGCCCCTACGAGCCCGCCCCCGAGCGGCCCCGAGAGCCCTTCAGGTTCCGCGCCTCGGTGGCCCGCCCGGGGGACACCCTGCTGATGTGCACCCACGGCCTGGCCGAACCGCTGCACGGCGAGCCGGAGCTGACCGCCCATCTGACCGCCCGCTGGTCCGGTGCCGCCCCACCGGGCCTGGCCGCGTTCCTCGCCGACATCCAGACCCGGGCCAAGGGCTACGCCGACGACCGTACGGCGGCGGCCGTTTGGGAGGCGTGACGCGTACGGCGTGACCGTGCTCACGGAAACCTTCCGACTGCTCCCGGAAACCTGCCGACCGCTCTGGGAAACCTTCCTACGGGGGGCAAGATCCTGCCCCCGGTGCGTGATCGTGGTCCGGCGCCGTGATCGCGTAGCTTGGGAGGCGAAACCACGTTCGATGTGAATTCATGGAATCCGAGCGGCACCCCGGAAGACCTTCCGGGAGGCACCGGGTCCGGGAATGCATGGAGACCGAAGGGCAGCGCAGTCATGGCCAAGCAGAACGTCGCCGAGCAGTTCGTCGACATCCTCGCCCGCGCCGGAGTCAAGCGGCTCTACGGCGTGGTCGGCGACAGCCTCAACCCCGTCGTCGACGCCGTCCGGCGCAACTCCGCGATCGACTGGGTGCACGTCCGCCATGAGGAGACCGCCGCCTTCGCGGCCGGTGCCGAGGCCCAGATCACCGGCCGGCTCACCGCCTGCGCCGGCTCCTGCGGCCCCGGCAACCTGCACCTCATCAACGGGCTGTACGACGCGCACCGCTCGATGGCCCCGGTCCTCGCCCTCGCCTCGCACATCCCGTCCAGCGAGATCGGGCTCGGCTACTTCCAGGAGACCCACCCCGAGTCGCTGTTCCGCGAGTGCAGCCACTACAGCGAGATGATCTCCAACCCGAAGCAGATGCCGAGGGTCCTCCAGAGCGCGATCCAGCACGCGGTGGGCCAGAGCGGCGTCGGCGTCATCACGCTCCCCGGTGACATCGCCGACCACCCGGCCCCCGACAAGCCCCTGGAGACCGCCCTCGTCACCTCCCGCCCCTCGATCCGCCCCGGCGACGCCGAGATCGACAAGCTGGCCGACCTCATCGACCGCGCCGAGAAGATCACCCTGTTCTGCGGCAGCGGCACGGCCGGGGCGCACGCCGAGGTGATGGAGTTCGCCGAGAAGGTCAAGTCCCCGGTGGGCCACGCCCTGCGCGGCAAGGAATGGATCCAGTACGACAACCCGTACGACGTCGGCATGAGCGGACTGCTCGGCTACGGCGCCGCCTACGAGGCGACCCATGAGTGCGATCTGCTGATCCTGCTGGGCACGGACTTTCCGTACAACGCCTTCCTGCCGGACGATGTGACGATCGCGCAGGTGGACGTCCGCCCCGAGCGGCTGGGCCGCCGCTCCAAGCTGGACCTGGCGGTGTGGGGCGATGTGAAGGAGACCCTGCGCTGTCTCACCCCCCGGGTGAAGGCCAAGAGCAACCGCCGCTTCCTCGACAAGATGCTGAAGAAGCACGCGGACGCCCTGGAGGGGGTCGTCAAGGCGTACACCCGCAAGGTCGACAAGCATGTCCCGATCCACCCGGAGTACGTGGCCTCGGTACTGGACGAGATGGCCGACGACGACGCGGTGTTCACCGTCGACACGGGCATGTGCAACGTGTGGGCGGCCCGGTACATCTCGCCCAACGGCCGCCGCCGGATCATCGGTTCCTTCTCGCACGGCTCGATGGCCAACGCGCTGCCCATGGCCATCGGCGCCCAGTTCACCGACCGGAACCGGCAGGTCGTGTCGATGTCCGGGGACGGCGGCTTCTCCATGCTGATGGGCGACTTCCTCACCCTGGTCCAGTACGACCTGCCGGTGAAGGTCGTCCTCTTCAACAACTCCTCGCTGGGCATGGTCGAACTGGAGATGCTGGTCGCCGGGCTCCCCTCCTACGGCACCACCAACAAGAACCCCGACTTCGCCGCCGTCGCCCGCGCCTGCGGTGCCTACGGGGTGCGGGTCGAGAAGCCCAAGGACCTCGCGGGCGCCCTGAAGAGCGCCTTCAAGCACAAGGGCCCGGCGCTGGTCGATGTCGTCACCGACCCCAACGCGCTGTCCATCCCGCCGAAGATCAGCGCCGAGATGGTCACCGGCTTCGCCCTCTCCGCGTCGAAGATCGTGCTGGACGGCGGGGTCGGCCGGATGCTCCAGATGGCCCGCTCCAACCTGCGCAATGTGCCCCGCCCCTGACGGCGGCCCTGCCTACGACGGATAGGGAATCCAGCGGCGGTCGATGGTGTCGTACTGATACCGGTCGAGACCCCCGATCGCGCTGGTGCGGAAGGGACGCCCCCCGTCGTCGATCCGGACCGTGCCGGTGCGGCCCTGCGAGGACCAGTCCAGCTCCAGATACCAGTCGCAGGCGCACCCCGTGGTCCGGGCCGTCACCTCCAGCACCTCCGGGTCGGTGCTGGAGACCCGGTACGGCAGCTTCACGGCCGGGATGACCGTGCCCTCGTCACTGCCCGGCACCGAGCGGGCGATGGGCCGGTCCTTGTCGAGGTCCACATCGAAGTAGCGCGGGGAGATCGACCCGCCGCACCCCTGGTCCATGGCGTACGAGGTGCCGGGCACGGGCGCCGCGCGGCCCACCACCCGGACCCGCAGCGCCTCCAGCACCACCGCCGTCGTCGACTTCCCCTGCACGGTGATCCGCACATTGGTGTCCCGGCCGTGCACCGCGCCCTGCGCCGCCGCCCAGGCGCGGGCGTCCTGCGCGGCCGGAGGCGGCGGCACCTGGGCGGGCGGCCGGTCGATCACATAGTCATGACCGCAGCCCAGCGCCCAGGCGTGCGAGTCGGAGGTCCAGGTGAGGGGGAGCGCGGCGGGGGCGCTGGGGTCGGGGGCGCCGCCGGGCGCGCTGGTCCGCCCGCTCGGCAGCGGCGACCCGGGCGTACCGCCCTTGGCCTCCGGTTCGCGCGAGGGCGCCGGGGAGGAGCCGGAGGCGGAGGGCGAGGGGGAGGCGCTCGAAGCGCCGGGGGAGGGCGTGACCTCCGACGTACCGGGTGAGGGACTGCCGCCGCGCGCCCCGGCCGCCGCGGGCCGGTCGCCCGAGGGCAGCGCGGACAGCGAACCGAGCGTCGCCAGCAGCGCGGCGGCCACAGCGGCGGCGACGACCGTACGACGGCGGCGGTACCAGGTGACGTCCGTGCCGGGCGCTGCGGGCGGGGCGGTGCCGTCGGGTACGGGGTCCTGGGCGCGCTCATCGGCCGGGGTGACCGGAATTAGTTCCTCCGGTCCGGCGTCCGGACTGTGGTCTTCGGCCGGGGCGACCGGAATCGCCTCCTCCGGTCCGGCGTCCGGGCCGTGCTCGTCGGCCGGGGCGACCGGAGCAGCCCCCTCCGGTCCGGCGTCCGTGCCGGGTTCCCCGGGAGGGGCGAGCGGACTCACCGCCGTCGCCGCGTCCGCCGTCCGTGCCCGCTGCCGGGCCGCCACCGCCAGCAGCCACACCCGGTGCAACTCGTGCCGCTCCTGCGCCGACGCCCCGCACAGCGCGGCGAACCGCTCCACCGGGGCGAACTCCACGGGCACCGCGTCCCCGGCGCAGTACCGGTGCAAGGTCGAGGTGTTCATCCCGAGGCGGCGGGCGAGTGCGCCATAGCTGCGGTCGGTCCGCTCCTTCAGCCCGCGGAGCTGCGCCGCGAACCGCTCGACATCGTCGTCGTGCTGTGCCGACACCGTTCTCCCTGGTTCCTGTGCGCGGGCGGACCTGGAGGACGGGGACACGGCGTCCCCGCGAGGCATCCCAGGCACCCTATGTACCTGCACGTCAGAGGGGCTGGGATGGTTCCATCCCGGCAGATTGTTGCAGCCGCCCGCCCGGAGCGCCGATGCTCTTGGTGTCGCCCGGGGGACACCCCATGCGGGGGGTGTGGCCGGCCCGACCAGCCGGCCGCGGGCGACCTCGTCCGACCGTGTCCGACGTCGTTCGGCCTCGTCCGGCGCCTCATCCACGCGTATCTCTCGCGTCGTCACGCGACTTCATCAACGGGGAGTAATTCCATGCACGTCCGTACCCAGGTCCGTCTGGCCACCGCGCTCACCGCGCTCACCGTCGCCGCGGCCACCGCCGCCACGGTCCTCGCCGCTCCCGCCGGGGCCGCCTCGCGCGCTCCGGCCTTCCTGTCGGCGTCCCAGCTGCCGCCGCACCCGTTCTCCGCCTGGACCGCCGGGAAGGTCACCGGCGGTGTCCCGGACGAGCTGCGGCTCTGCCTGGACGAGGTGTTCCCGGGCTACGACTCCCGCTACCGCCCGTTCCGTACCGACGTGGACGCCAGCGCCCGTCAGCTCACCATCGTCACCGGCACCGCCGCCAAGGCCAAGGCGCTGGCCGACCGGATGAACAAGGAGATCCGCGGCTGCGCCCGGCGTATCGAGGCGGCCGACCCGGAGATCGAGGCGTCCTACCGCGGCTATGGCTCGCTCGCCGTGGAGGAGGGCGCCCGGGTGCACGGGCTGCACACCGAGGCGTCCTGGGGGGCGACGGACATCCGGCTGATGTCGGTGGGCCGGGACGGCCGCACGGTCACCGTCGTGGACTGGTCCCAGATGGGCGACTTCACCGACGCCCCGGTGAAGGCGTTCAAGAAGACGACGGTCACAGCCGTGAACAAGCTGTACTGAGCGAGCTGAGCTGAGCGAGATGTACTGAGCGAGCGGTACTGAGCGCGCTGTAGACGGCGAGCCGTACCGAGCGACCCGCGGGCCCGTACCCCTTCAGGTGCGGTACGGGCTCTCCGCACGCGCCCGTCGGGGGGACGGAGCGCGAGCACGGGGTCGTCCTGCCGCCACGGGGGCGGCGGGACGACCCCGTCGCCATGTCCGCCCCCGCCCCCGCCCGCCTTGCCCACCCCCGTCCGCACCCGAATGATTCAAGCCAGATTCACGTGCATGTGACGGTGTGCCACGAGACCCCAGGAATCCGGCTGTCCGAAACGCCTCACGCCCGCTTGTGCACCCGCACGCCCTGATGCACGGTTTCGAACCGGCCGCGCGGCTGAACTCCTGCGGTCCGGACGCCGAACTCCGGCTGTCCCGCCCGACTCCGGGCAGCGGTCCGCCCCCGCGAGGATGGCCGAACACCCCGGGCTGGGCGACGGGCCATGAGTGCCCGGTGACCCATTGGGCAAGGTTCTCCGTGAACGTGTTCGACAGGAGGGGAACCGAGATCGGCACGCGGGCGGGGGTCATGAAGAGGCAAGTACACGGGGGCTGTCCCACGGTCGCCGGGTCCAAAGCGGCGCAGTCGGGCGGGACGGGGACGACGGCGGAAGGACAGCGGCGGCCGAGACTGCGGCGCCGGCTGGGACGGGCGGATCTACGGGCGGTGCCCGAGGCCCGACGGGCGGTGCGCGAGCTGTTGCGCACCTGGGAAGGGCCCGACGAACAGTCGCAGATAGCGGAGCTGCTGACCAGTGAACTGGTCACCAACGCACTGGTGCACACCGACCGGGACGCGGTGCTGACCGCCGAGGTGGGCCCGCACGGAGTACGGGTGGAGGTACGGGACTTCGTGGCGCAGCGGCCCCGGCCCCGGCCCGCCGTGGCCCACGAGGCGACCCATGGCCGGGGACTGGCCCTGGTGGAGTCCCTGGCGGACGCCTGGGGCGTCCGTGCGCACGGGGTGGGCAAGTCGGTCTGGTTCGAACTGGGCGCGGAGGCGGCGTAGGACGGCCGACGCGGTGACCGGGCGCGGAAACGGGGCGGGGCGCGACCCGTCTCCGGTCGCGCCCCGCCCCGTGAATGCCGTCCGTGTCCCGCCGACCGGACGTCGTGTCGTGCTCCTAGCCGAACTGCTGCTCCAGGTCCTTGAGCTTGCGCTCCAGGGAGTCCAGCCGCGGCAGGGCCATGGTGTCGTCCTCCGCGGTCAGATCGACGGTGACCGGGTCGGAGCCGCCGCGGAGCGGGTCAGGCCCGGTACGGACCGGCTGGAGGGAGGGACGCTGGCGTACGGGCAGTTGTTCCGCGGTCGCTATGGCAGGCTCCGCGGAGACTCGGTCCGAGCCGCCCTGCTCCCCCGAGGGCAGTTCCACCTGGCGTCCGTGGCCGCGGCCCACCATGCCCCGGTGTCCCCGGCTGATCGCCTTCAGCCGGGCCCGCTCCAGGCGCTCGGCGTCGCGGCGGCGCAGGCGATCCTGCTCCTTCAGCTTCTTGTCCTCGCGGACCTCGTCGACCGCCTCGTCCAGGCTGCGCACGTTCTCCAACAGCATCAGCGACCACGCCCTGTACGTTTCGAGCGGGGCACGCAGCCAGCGCACGATCCGGATCTGCGGCAGCGGACGCGGGACGAGACCCTGCTCGCGCAGGGCGGCCCGGCGGGTCTGCTTCAGCGCGCGGTCGAACAGCACCGCGGCCGACAGGGACATGCCGGCGAAGAAGTGCGGGGCACCGGCGTGCATCGCGCCCCGGGGGGCGTGCACCCAGTTGAACCAGGCGGCGGCGAGGGCGAAGGTCCACACGAGTATCCGGGAGCCGAGGGCCGCGTCACCGTGGCTGGCCTCCCGCACCGCGAGTACCGAGCAGAACATGGCCGCCCCGTCCAGACCGAACGGGACCAGGTACTGCCAGCCCCCGGTCAGGCCGAGGTTCTGCTCGCCGAAGCCGACCAGACCCTTGAAGGAGAGCGCGGCGGCGACCGCGGCACAGCAGAAGAGCAGGACGTAGGAGACGCTGCTGTACAGGGTCTCCTTGCGCCTGCGGCGCTCCTCGGAACGCTCCCACGAGTCCTCCGTGCGCGCGTCCTTCCCCGTGACGCGCTTGCCACGCGCCAGCACCGCAATCGCCGCCAGCATGCCCAGGAGCAGTACGGCGCCGGGTAGCAGCCAGTTCAGCGATATGTCGGTCAGTCTCATTCTGGGGGTCCCTCGCATTGGGGTAGGGCGTAACGCCCGCCATAGTGACCCAATCCCGGCGGCCCTCAGGGGGTTTCGGGGCAAGAGGCCGCCAAGGAATGCAAGAGGATTGCCCAGGGCGGCGTTCTGCTCGAACTGCCGCTTGAGGGGCGGGAGTTGAGTTCGAATAAGACTACCCGTACGGGTGGTTCCAGGGGAACTTCCCGAGACGGGTGGGGATCCTGTGAAAATCCCGAAACCATACAGGGGTCCCGTCCGCGCAGGATCTTAGCGCGCCCGCGCACCCCCCGCGCACCAGGGGTGGTGCGCGGGACGGCTCAACCGGCGGCCTGGGCCATCAGTTTGACGACACGTTCGGCGTCGCAGGCGCGCGGGCAGGTGGCGCACAGATCGTCGGGGCGCAAGGTGTAGTGCATACAGCAGGTCACCCGGTCCCGGGTGGGCAGCGGCTCACCGCCGGGACCGGTGAGTGTCCGGAAGGCGGCGGAGCCCGCGTACGGCTTGAAGGTGCCGGGCAGCAGCAGTTCCAGTTCGCGGGTGGCGCGCTCCTTCTCGCCGAGCAGGTCCGCGATGTAGGAGAGGCCCTCGACGACCTCGTCGGTCGCCATGCCCCACAGGGCCCGGCCGCGGCGGCGCATCCGGGGTCCGAACGATCCGAACACCGGTTCAAGGTGTTCGGCCACCGCCTCGCGCACCGCGCCGCGCAGCGCCTCCTCGTCGGCGACCACCCGGGCGCCGGGCAGCGCGGCGGCCGGGTCGCCGGGCAGACAGGCGAAGTCGGAGGGGCGGACGGCCATCCGGTCGCGGTCGCGGTCGTAGGAGACATGCGTCACGGGGAAGCGGGGGACCCGGCGGTGGGTGAACCAGGGGACGGTGATCAGGAGGCAGGCGGTCCAGGCGTACCGGTGCAGCCCGAAGCTGGCGACGACGTCCGGGCGGCCGGGCTCGCCGTAGTCACGCCGGATCTGGGCGTCGTCCCAGGCCAGGAAGGTGTCCAGGGCGGTGCCGCCGTCGGCGAGCGCGGCGGCGGTGACCCAGCCGCCGTCCTCGGGGGTGGGGTCGGCGCCGGTCAGCTCCGTGATCGTGAGCCATGGGTAGACCTCGGCGAGGCGGGCGAAGGACTCCGCGACGGGCGACGAGGGGAGGGACATGCCTGACCACCGATTCGCGAACGACTACAGGTAAGCCTTACCTTACCTTCCCTGTTCGAAATTTGAACTGCCCGGTTCTGGGCCTAAGGTGCTTGACGGACGAGTAACAACCCGCCGTAATGACCCCAAGCACTGACAAGCCCGGAGGAGGACCCGTGAAGCAGGGTGTGCAGGGCACCGCCGGGGCCGGAACGCCGCCGCGGCCCCCCGCCGCACCGGGGGCACTGGGGGCACTGGGGGCACCGGGAGTCCGGGTGCCGCAGCAGACACGGGTCGAGGACGACACCGTACGGGAGCGGGAGTCCGCCCCCGGCACTTCCCCCGCAGCCGCCCGCGGCGAGCACACGCACAGCGAACCGCCCGCCCCGCGCGTGGTGGTGCAGCGCTCCTCCGTACGCGGCCAGATCCTGGACGCCCTGCGCACCGCCCTGCTGGCCGGTGAGCTGCGCCCCGGCGAGGTGTACTCGGCCCCGGCGCTCGGCGACCGGTTCGGTGTCTCCGCGACGCCCGTGCGCGAGGCCATGCAGCGGCTCGCCCAGGAGGGCGCCGTCGAGGTCGTCCCCAACCGGGGCTTCCGGGTGGTCCAGCGGGACGCCCGCGAACTGGCCGAACTCGCCGAGATCCGGGCCCTGATCGAGGTTCCGGTGCTGATGCGGCTGGCCCGTACCGTGCCCGCCGACGCCTGGGCCGACCTGCGCCCGGCCGCCGAGGCGACGATCCGCGCGGCGGCCACCGGCTGCCCCGCCTCCTACGCGGAGGCGGACCGCGCCTTCCACGGCGCGATGCTGGCCCTCGCGGGCAACGAACAGCTCGTCCACATAGCGGAGGACCTCCACCGCCGCACCCAGGCCCCCCGCCCCGGCCCCCACCTCCCGAGGGCCCGCACCGACCTCATGGCCGACGCGTCCCACCACGCCTCCCTGCTGGACGCGTTGATCGCCGGGGACCTGGACTCGGTGAATTTACTCATCACTGAGCATTTCAGGGTGATTTAGGCGGGGTGGGGGGGCTCATGCCTCTCGCCGGTGCGCCGTTAGGCCGTCGCCGCCGGTGGGGGGTTCAACCGGCTCGCCAGCCAGGTCGGCACACCTCCCAGCAGCCGGAACAGCCGCCGGGCCTCCTCCCGCAGCCGGGTCGCCTCGGGGTCCACCTCGGTGTCCGCCAGCGAGGCCAGCGCGGGGGCCGTCCCCACCAGGTAGCCCAGCTCCTCCCTGATCCGCAGGGACTCCGCGAACCCGTGCCGCGCCTCCGCCAACTCGCCGTCCCGCAGCGCGAGTCCGGCCAGATGGCGCCAGGTGAACGACAGCAGCAGCGCGTCGGAGCGCGCGGTCGCGCCCGCGTGGGCCCGCCGGTACGCCGCCCGCGCGGCCTGCGGCGAGCGTGCCAGGTTCTCCGCGATCAGCCCGCGCCGGAAGTCCAGCAGTGCCCGTCCCGCCGCGTCCGGCGGGATCAGTGCCGCGGCCCTGCCGAGCGCCGCGCGTGCCTCGTCGGCCCGGTCGCGGACCGCGAGGAGCGTGGAGGCGTAGGCCAAGTACCCGCGTTCACAAGCGGCGGCGCCGCGCTCCTCGTCGGTCAGGGCGAGCGCCTCGGCGGTGCGCAGCGCGTCCTCCGCGTCCGGCCAGCCCTGTTCGGTGTACAGACACCGTTCGACCAGCAGAGACGCCCGCTGGAGCGCCGCGGCCGGGGTATCCGGCCGGAGCAGTTCTGCGGCGTCCGTCCAGCAGGCCCGTGAGCGCAAGCGCCACACCGCCGTCTGAAGCGGGTCGTCGTCTGCGGTCGTTCCGGAACCAGACATGGCGGTATGCGCCACATTGCCCTCCCCGAGCGCGCCGTCGAGCTTTGGTGGTGGGCGCATTCCAGCACCTGTGACACCGTCGGGCCAAGGGGGCGGGTGAAGGATTTCACAAAGTCGTGGGACTTCCGGCCGCCGGGGGTTTCAGCCGCGTACACCCGGGGTTGGCCCCGGAGCCCGTCCCGACGGGCCGTCGACCAGGGGAAGATCAGCCGGAATGCCGGAATGCCGGAATCCTGGAATGCGGCCGTCGCCGGGTGCGCGAGCGGGGGAGTGAGCTGTCGGTCGTGGCGGGGGGCGGGGACGGGGCCGGGCGGTGTCGGTGTCGTGGCGGTGGGGCGGGGATGGCTGATCGGGGATGCCGGACCCCGGCGCCGTCAGGGCCGGGCCTGACCGTCGGGCCCGAACGCCGGTCCTGGACCGACAGCAGCGCCTACCTGATGTGCTCCGGCCCAACTGCCCGGCCGAAGTGTGGCCGTCAGGTCGTCGGGCCGGACCGCAGGGGGGCGACCCCGGCCCCGATCCCCGCCCCACGGCCTCCCGCAGTCGGCGCCACCCCACGCCACCCCCCTCAGCTCATCCGCAGGGCCAGGAAGAAGTCCAGCTTGTCCTCCAGGCGGGAGAGGTCCCTCGACGTCAGTTGTTCGATGCGGCCCACCCGGTAGCGGAGGGTGTTGACATGCAGGTGGAGGCGGGCGGCGCAGCGGGTCCAGGAGCCGTCGCAGGCGAGGAACGCCTCCAGCGTCGGGATCAGTTCGGCGCGATGGCGGCGGTCGTAGTCGCGCAGCGGGTCGAGCAGCCGGGCGGTGAAGGCGCGGCGGACGTCGTCCGGGACGAACGGGAGCAGCAGGACGTGCGACGCCAGCTCCTGGTGGCCGGCCGCGCACACCCGGCCCGTTCTGGCGGCGGCCACCCGGCGGGCGTGCCGGGCCTCCTCCAGCGCCCCGCGCAGCCCCTCCGCCGAGTGCACGGCGGCGCTGACGCCGAGGGTGACCCGGCCGTCCTCGTCAAGGCCGGCGGTGAGCGGCTCGCGGACCGTCGCGAGCAGTGTCTCCGCGAGGATGCCGGACTCCGAGCCGTCGTGCTCGGTGGAGACCGCCGGGAGCGGGACCAGGGCGACGGCCTCGTCGCCGGTGTGGGCGACGGCGATCCGGTCGGACGGCTCGGGCCCGGTGGCCAGCGGGTCGACGAGGATCTCCTCCAGCAGCGACTGGGCGGCCGGACCGGTCTCCGGGTCCCCGCCGTCCCACTCGACCCGGGCGACGACCACCTGCCAGTGCGGGGCGGTGCCCAGTCCCGGCAGCAGCACCGGCGCCGCGACCCGCAGCCGGGCGGCGATCTCCGCCGGGGCGGCGCCCGACTGCACCAGTTCCAGCACCTCCTGCGCCAGCCGCCGCCGTACGGTACGGGCCGCGTCGCGGCGGTCGCGTTCGACCGCGATCAGCTGGGTCACGCCGTGCACCAGGTCGAGCCGCTCCTCGGGCCAGTCCCCGGCGTCCGCCTCGACCGCCAGCAGCCAGTCCGACAGCACGGTCTCCCGGACGTCCCGCGCGGCCGGTCCGGAACGCCCGCTGCCGCGGATGGGGAACAGGGAGTACGTCGCCGTACCGGCCTGGGCGCGGTGCGGGCCGCGGCGGCCGGTGCGGGCGGCGGCAAGCTGTTCGGCCGCGAGCCGGGCGCACACCTCGGGCGTCAGGGCCGGACCGGCCTCCTTGGGGCCCGCGATCAGCCGCCCCGCCGGGGACAGCACCCAGGCCCGCAGGTCCAGGTCGGTGCCCAGCAGGTCCAGCACCACGTCGGGGCCGCCGCCCGCCGGGCCGGACGTCATCATCCGCCGGTGCCGGTCCACCACCGCCGCGAGATCCCCGGCCCGCTCGCCGGACACCTGCCGTACGACATGCTCGGTGATCGTCGCGAAGGCCACCGACTCATGGACCGCGAACAGCGGCAGCCGGTGCCGGGCGCAGGCCACCGCCAGATCGTCCGGGACATCGCCCAGCTCCGCCTCCCCGGCGGCGAGCGCGGCCACCCCGGCCTGCACCAGCAGCCGGACGAACGGCTCGGAGTCGGCCGGGTCGCGGCGCCAGGCGAGCCCCGTGAGGACCAGTTCGCCGCCGCTGAGATAGCGGCTGGGGTCGCGCAGATCGGTGGTCATCACCCCGCGCACCGCCCGGTCCAGCTCCTCCTCGCCGCCGAGCAGCCTGAGGCCCAGCGCGTCCGTGTCCAGCAGTGCGCGCAGCCGCATGTCGTCGCCGCCGTTTCCTGTCTCGAAAAGTAGGGTCATCGAAAGAGTCGAAAGAGTCGAAAGAGTCGAAAGAGTCGAAAGAGTCGGAAGAATTGAAAGAGTCGAAAGGGTCGTCGGAAAGGGTCGTGGTGTGCGGTCGAGCCCCGTGTCACCAGCGGGGAACGAAGGGGTTACCGATGGCCTCCATTCATACGAATCTACAAGATGACCGCGCTGGCCAGCCAACTCCTTCATGGTTTCGGTGACTGACCCCGGCGGAGCACGGCGCTGTGTACTTGGCCCACTCCGCGTGCACAGCACCTGAACGAGCCGGCCCGCCGTCCCCGATCTGGCTCATTTCGTACGGCCCCGTACGACCGAGACGAAGAAGAGAGCCGGTCATGGACTTCCTTCGCCCCGCCAGCTGGGAGGAGGCGCTCGCCGCGAAGGCCGAGCACCCCACCGCTGTACCGATCGCGGGCGGCACCGATGTGATGGTCGAGATCAACTTCGACCACCGGCGGCCCGAGTACCTGATGGACCTCACCCGGATCGGAGATCTCTACGAGTGGGAGACCGGGGAGGAGAGCGTGCGGCTCGGGGCCTCCGTGCCCTACAGCCGGATCATGGCGGGACTGCGGACCGAACTGCCCGGTCTCGCCCTCGCCTCGCACACCGTCGCCTCACCGCAGATCCGCAACCGCGGCGGTGTCGGCGGCAACCTCGGCACCGCCTCCCCGGCCGGTGACGCCCACCCGGCGCTGCTCGCCGCCGGAGCCGAGGTCGAGGCCGCCTCGGTGCGCGGCACCCGGCTCATCCCCATCGACGACTTCTACACCGGCGTCAAGCGCAACGCCCTCGCGCCCGACGAACTGATCCGGGCCGTGCACGTGAGGAAGGCCGACGGGCCGCAGCAGTACTCCAAGGTCGGCACCCGCAACGCCATGGTGATCGCGGTGTGCGCCTTCGGGCTCGCCCTGCACCCCGCGACCCGTACCGTCCGCACCGGCATCGGGTCCGCCGCGCCCACCCCGATCCGAGCGACGACCGCCGAGGACTTCCTGAACGCCGCGCTGGAGGAGGGCGGCCTCTGGGACAACGGGAAGGTCGTCCCCCCGTCCGTCGCCAAGGAGTTCGCCGCGCTGTGCGCCGCCGCCTGCAACCCCATCGACGACGTCCGCGGCACCGCGAGCTACCGCCGGCACGCGGTCTCGGTGATGGCCCGCCGCACCCTGACCTGGACCTGGGAGTCGTACCGCGGCGCCCGCCGCACCACCGAGGGAGCTGCGTAGATGCGCGTCAACTTCACCGTCAACGGACGCCCCCAGGAGGCCGACGACGTCTGGGAGGGCGAGTCCCTGCTGTACGTGCTGCGTGAGCGGCTCGGGCTGCCCGGCTCCAAGAACGCCTGCGAGCAGGGCGAGTGCGGCTCCTGCACGGTCCGCCTGGACGGCGTGCCGGTCTGCTCCTGCCTGGTCGCCGCCGGACAGGCCGAGGGCCGGGACGTGGTCACCGTCGAGGGGCTCGCCGACCACGCCCGGCTGCGCGCCCGGGGCGACGCCCGCGGCACCTCGCTGGACGAGGCGCGGGGCTGGCGGGCGGGCGGCACCGACTCGCAGACCGGCGAGGGCGCCGAACTCTCCCCGGTGCAGCAGGCGTTCATCGACGCTGGGGCCGTCCAGTGCGGCTTCTGCACCCCCGGGCTGCTGGTCGCCGCCGACGAGCTGCTGGAGCACCACCCCACCCCCAGCGACGCCGACATCCGCGAGGCGCTCTCCGGCAACCTCTGCCGCTGCACCGGCTACGAGAAGATCATGGACGCCGTCCGGCTCGCGGCGGCCCGGCAGACGGAGGCGCCCTGATGCCCCACACGCCCGCGAACGCGCCCATCGACACGCCCCCGAACGCGCCCATGAACACGCCGAATGCCCCCATGAACACGCCCGCCGACGTGCCCAGCGGCACGCCCACCCAGGTCACCCAGGGCTCCCCGGCCCGGACCGCCGGCGGTATCGGCGAGTCCACCCCGCGCCCCGACGGCGTCCTCAAGGTCACCGGCGAGTTCGCCTACTCCTCCGACATGTGGCACGAGGACATGCTCTGGGGCCAGATCCTGCGCTCCACCACCGCCCACGCCGAGATCCTCGCCATCGACACCGCCGAGGCCCTGGCCATGCCGGGCGTGTACGCCGTCCTCACCTACGACGACCTGCCCACGGATGTGAAGAACTACGGGCTGGAGATCCAGGACACCCCCGTCCTCGCCCACGGCAAGGTCCGCCACCACGGCGAACCCGTCGCGATCGTCGCCGCCGACCACCCGGAGACCGCCCGCCGGGCCGCCGCCAAGATCAAGGTCGACTACCGCGAACTCCCCGTCATCACCGACGAGGCGTCCGCCACCGCCCCCGGCGCGATCCTGGTCCACGAGCACCGTGACGACCACCACATCGGCCACGTCCCGCACCCCAACATCGTCCACCGGCAGCCCATCGTGCGCGGCGACGCCGCCGCGGCGGCCGGGCGGGCGGAAGTCGTCGTCCGCGGCGAGTACCACTTCGGGATGCAGGACCAGGCGTTCCTGGGACCCGAGTCCGGGCTCGCGGTGCCCGCCGAGGACGGTGGCGTCGACCTGTACGTCGCCACCCAGTGGCTGCACTCCGATCTGCGCCAGATCGCCCCCGTGCTGGGGCTGCCCGAGGACAAGGTCCGGATGACCCTGGCCGGTGTCGGCGGCGCCTTCGGTGGCCGCGAGGACCTGTCCATGCAGATCCACGCCTGTCTCCTCGCCCTGCGCACCGGCAAACCCGTGAAGATCGTCTACAACCGCTTCGAGTCGTTCTTCGGCCATGTCCACCGCCACCCCGCCAAGCTGACCTACGAGCACGGCGCCACCGCCGACGGCAGGCTCACCCATGTGAAGTGCCGGATCGTCCTCGACGGCGGCGCCTACGCCTCCGCCTCCCCGGCCGTCGTCGGCAACGCCTCCTCCCTGGGCATCGGCCCGTACGTGGTCGACGACGTGGACATCGAGGCCATCGCCCTCTACACCAACAACCCGCCCTGCGGCGCCATGCGCGGCTTCGGCGCGGTCCAGGCGTGCTTCGCCTACGAGGCCCAGATGGACAAGCTCGCCGCGCAGCTCGGCATGGACCCGGTGGAGCTTCGCCGCCGCAACGCCATGGAGCAGGGCTCGCTGCTGCCCACCGGCCAGCGCGTCGACTCCCCGGCGCCGGTCGCCGAACTCCTGCGCCGCGTCAAGGCCATGCCGCTGCCACCGGAACGCCAGTGGGAGTCCAGCGAGGGCCCCGACGTACGGCAGCTGCCCGGCGGGCTGTCCAACACCACCCACGGCGAGGGCGTCGTCCGGGGCGTCGGCTACGCGGTCGGCATCAAGAACGTCGGCTTCTCCGAGGGCTTCGACGACTACTCCACGGCCCGGGTCCGCATGGAGGTGATCGCCGGTGAGCCGGTCGCCACCGTGCACACCGCCATGGCGGAGGTCGGGCAGGGCGGGGTCACCGTGCACGCCCAGATCGCCCGCACCGAACTGGGCGTCGCCCAGGTCACCATCCAGCCCGCCGACACCCGGGTCGGCAGCGCGGGCTCCACGTCCGCCTCCCGGCAGACGTACGTCACCGGGGGCGCCGTCAAGAACGCCTGCGAACTGGTCCGGGAGAAGGTCCTCGCCCTCGGCCGCCGCCGCTTCGGCTCCTACCATCCCGCCTGGGCCACCGCCGAACTCCTGCTGGAAGGCGGCAAGGTCGTCACCGACGCCGGGGAGGTCCTGGCTGATCTGGTGGACGTCCTCGGGGCCGACGCGGTGGAGGTCGAGGAGGAGTGGCGGCACCGCCCCACCGAACCCTTCGATCTGCGCACCGGCCAGGGCAATGGCCATGTCCAGTACTCCTTCGCCGCCCATCGCGCGGTCGTCGAGGTCGACACCGAACTCGGGCTGGTGAAGGTGGTCGAACTGGCCTGCGCCCAGGACGTCGGCAAGGCCCTCAACCCGCTCTCCGTGGTCGGCCAGATCCAGGGCGGCACCACCCAAGGGCTGGGCGTGGCGGTGATGGAGGAGATCGTGGTCGACCCGAAGACCGCCAAGGTCAGGAACCCGTCGTTCACGGACTATCTGATCCCGACCATCCTCGACACCCCCACCATCCCGGTCGACGTCCTCGAACTCGCCGACGACCACGCCCCCTACGGGCTGCGCGGCATCGGCGAGGCCCCCACGCTGTCCTCCACCCCGGCGGTCCTCGCGGCGATCCGCGCGGCCACCGGACGCGAGCTGAACCGGACCCCCGTACGCCCGGAGCACCTCACGGGCCCGGAGTAACACCGCGCATCCCGCACAACCGCACACCGGTGCCGGCCGCCGTCCGCTCACGGCGACCGGCGCCCCGCTCCATCCGCCGCACCACCCGTTCGTCTCGGGCCGTCCCCCGGGTCGGGCACTTCCCAAATCCCGCAAGCCGCCGCAGGCGACCGCGGGTGCCCCTGTGAACCTTGGGAGTCAGCCCACATGACCCAGCAGTCGACAGCGCCCGGAACCGCCGAGGACGCGGGCGCCGGAACACGCGTCCCCGCCGGCCGATCCTGGCTCGACCGGTACTTCCACATATCCGACCGCGGCTCCACCCTCGCCCGCGAGGTCCGCGGCGGCGTCACCACCTTCATGGCGATGGCGTACATCCTGCTCCTCAACCCGCTGATCCTGTCCGGCGAGGACGCGGCGGGCGCCACCCTCGGACAGCGCGGCCTGATCACCGCCACCGCGTTCGCCGCCGCCCTCACCACCCTCCTCATGGGCTTCGTCGGCAAGGTGCCGCTCGCGCTGGCCGCCGGGCTCTCCGTCTCCGGCGTCCTCGCCTCCCAGGTCGCCCCCCAGATGACCTGGGGCCAGGCGATGGCGATGTGTGTGATGTACGGCGTGGTCATCATGCTGCTGGTGGTCACCGGCCTCCGCGAAATGATCATGAACGCCATCCCGCTGGCCCTGAAGCACGCCATCACCATGGGCATCGGACTGTTCATCGCCCTGATCGGCTTCTACAAGGCCGGGTTCGTGCACCGCGGCGAGTCGACTCCGGTGGTCCTCGGACCGGACGGGGAACTCGCGGGCTGGCCGGTGCTGCTGTTCGCGGTGACCCTGCTCGCCGTCTTCATGCTCCAGGCCCGTGCCGTGCCCGGCGCGATCCTGATCGGCATCATCGGCGGCACCCTGCTCGCCGTCCTGCTCGACGCCGTCGGCGTCGTCGACCCGGAGCAGTGGGCGAACGGAGCGCCCGCCCTGCACGGCAGCGCGGTGTCCATGCCGGACTTCTCGCTGTTCGGGCAGGTCGAGTTCGGCGGCTGGGGCGAGGTCGGCGCGATGACCGTCGGCATGATCGTGTTCACCCTGGTGCTGGCCGGGTTCTTCGACGCGATGGCCACGATCATCGGCGTCGGCACCGAGGCGGGCCTCGCCGACCGGGACGGCCGGATGCCGGGTCTGTCGAAGGCGCTGTTCATCGACGGCGCGGGCGGTGTGGTCGGCGGGGTGTCCGGCGCGTCCGGGCAGACCGTGTTCGTGGAGTCCGCGACCGGCGTCGGCGAGGGCGCCCGCACCGGGCTCTCCTCGGTCGTCACCGGGCTGTTCTTCGCGGCCTGTCTCTTCTTCACCCCGCTCACCGCGATCGTCCCCGGCGAGGTCGCCGCCGCCGCGCTGGTGGTGATCGGCGCCATGATGATGACGACCGCCCGGCACATCGACTGGTCCGACCGGGCCACCGCCGTCCCGGTCTTCCTGACCGTCGTGGTCATGCCGTTCACCTACTCGATCACCGCGGGCGTGGCGGCCGGTGTCGTCTCGTACACGGCCATCAAGATCGCTCAGGGGAAGGTCCGGGAGATCGGTGTCTTCATGGGGGCGCTGACGGTGGTCTTCGTGGTGTTCTTCGCCCTCAGCCCGATCGAGAGCTGGCTCGGCGTCCGCTGACCCGCGCCCGTCCGTCGAAGGAGACCGAACGACATGCTGGACATCGCCGAGGAACTCGTCCGGTGGGTCGGGCAGGGCCGTGACTTCGCCGTCGCCACCGTGGTGGCCGTCAGCGGCAGCGCCCCGCGCCGCCCCGGCGCCGCGCTCGCCGTGGACGGCGACGGCACGGCGGTCGGCTCGGTCTCCGGCGGCTGTGTGGAGGGCGCGGTCTACGACCTGTGCCGACAGGCGCTCCAGGACGGGGAGCCGGTCCTGGAGCGCTTCGGCTACAGCGACCAGGACGCCTTCGCCGTGGGGCTGACCTGCGGCGGCGTGATCGACGTCCTGGTCGTGCCGGTCCGGGCGGCGGACCCCGCCCGGCCGGTGCTGGCCGCCGCGCTCGCCGCCGCTGCGGCCGGGCAGGCGGTGGCGCTCGCCCGGATCGTCTCCGGCCCGCCCGCACTGCGCGGCCGGTCCCTGCTGGTCCGCCCCGACGGCGGGTACGACGGCGGGTACGACGGCGGATTCGGCGCCGGTGACGGCCTGGACCGTACGGCCGCCGCCGAGGCCCGCGCGCTGCTGGAGACCGGCCGCACCGGCAGCGTGCGGCTCTCGGAGGACGGCTCGCACTGCCCCGGTGGACTCACCCTGTTCGTGGAGTCGGCGGTGGAGCCGCCCCGGATGATCGTCTTCGGGGCGATCGACTTCGCGGCGGCCCTGGTGCGGACCGGGAAGTTCCTGGGCCACCGGGTCACGGTGTGCGACGCCCGCCCGGTCTTCGCCACCCGGGACCGCTTCCCCGACGCCGACGAGATCGTCGTGGACTGGCCGCACCGCTATCTGGAGTCCACCCGGGTCGACGCCCGGACCGTGCTGTGCGTCCTCACCCATGACGCCAAGTTCGACGTCCCACTCCTCACCCGCGCGCTGCGGCTGCCCGTCGCCTACGTCGGCGCCATGGGCTCCCGCCGCACCCACCTCGACCGCGTGGCCCGGCTGCGCGCGAACGGCGTCACCGACCGGGAACTCGCCCGGCTGCGCTCCCCGATCGGCCTCGACCTCGGCGCCCGCACCCCCGAGGAGACGGCGCTGTCCATCGCGGCGGAGATCGTCGCGGTACGGCGGGGCGGCAGCGGGGCCGCCCTGACCGGCGCGCACACCCCGATCCACCACGACCCGCCGACGCCCGCCCGGACCGGCTCGGTGGTCTGACCGGCGGCGCGCTCCGGTCCCGTCAGCCCTGCCGCAGCAGCCGGTTCACCTCCCGGCCGAACACCACGACGGCCGTGCGCTCGACCAAGGGGTCGGCGAGGCGCGGCAGGAAGCGGAAACCGAGCTGCTCACGCCACAGGACCCGGGTCCGGCCGCCGGGACCGGGACGGACCTCGATCTCGGCCCAGCCGCGCACCACCCGGCCGCGCTTGTCGAGGCGGCAGCGGCCGGGGGAGTCCTCGCCGGGCGGCTGCCAGAGGGTGATCTCCATCGGGTCGTCGAAGCCGACCGGGCCGACGCCGGTACGGGCCACGACGACCGTGCCCCGCCCGGTGGGCGGCGCGGTGCGCACCGACACCCGGGTGAGCGGGACGGCGGCGCCATGGCGGGGCCAGTCGGTGAGCCGGTGCCATGCCTCGGCCATCGGGAGCGGTGCCGTGCGTTCGAGCTGGAACGTGATCACGGTCGCATCCTAGGGAGCCGGGCGGAGCCGTCGGGGCGGGTGCCTACGCGGGTCGCTCTACCGGTAGACCTTTCCGGGGACCGCCTCGCCCGGGGCCAGTAGCTGGGGGACCGTCACAAAGACGTAGCCGCGCTCCTTCAGGGCGTCGATGATGCCCGGCACGGCGGGGACGGTGCCGTCGTAGAGGTCGTGCAGCAGGATGATGCCGTCCCGCTCGGTCCGGTCGAGGACCCGTCGCTGGATGAGGGCGGAGTCGGTGGTCTGGTAGTCCTTCGCGGTGACCGACCACAGCACCTCCGACAGGCCCAGCTCCGCGCAGATCCGGTGCACGGTCTCGTTCGTGCGGCCCTGTGGCGGGCGCATCAGGGTCGGGGCGCGGCCGGTGAGCCGTTCGATGGCGTCGTTGGTGCGGGTCAGTTCCTCGCGTATCTCGTCCGGTTCCAGCCGGGTCAGGACGCGGTGGGTCCAGGTGTGGCTGGCGACCTCGTGGCCCTCGTCGGCCATCCGCCGCACCAGGTCCGGATAGGTGTCGATATGCCGCTTGCCGAGCAGGAAGAAGGTCGCCGGGACCTGCTTGTCGCGCAGGATGTCCAGCAGCCGCGCGGAGTGCTCACTCGGCCCGGCGTCGAAGGTCAGGGCGACACACTTGGCGGTACGGCAGTCCACCGTGCCGAACCGCTCCGGGGCGGCGGCCGTCGCGTCGGCCCTGACCCCGCTCGGTGCCGTGGTGTCTACCTTCGCGCAGCCCGGCAGGGTCAGCGCCAGAGCGAACGCGGCGGTACTGGTCACCGCCATCCGGAACCTTCTGCCCGGTCTGTGCATCTTCGTGGTCACGCAAGCCATGCCGGGACTATACATAGCGGCTATAGAGGGGGTTCATAGTGGGGTCGCGGCAGGTCAGCCGGGGAGTGCGGGGTAGCACGGTGGGGCGGGGGCTAGCGGGTGACGGCGCGCCACTCCCGGGGGGAGAGCCCGTAAGCGGAACGGAAACGGCGGCTGAAGTGGCTGGGTCCGGCGAAGCCGCAGCGGGCGGCGACCGCGGCCACCGTCAGCGTGTCGTACCGCCGGTCCGCGAGCATCCGGCGGGCCGCCTCCAGCCGCTCCGCGATCAGCCACTGCTCCAGGCTGACGCCCGCCTCGCCCAGCACCAGATACAGCTGCCGCACCGACACCGCGTGCGCCGCCGCGATCCGCTCCGGGGTCAGATCGTGTTCGCCCAGATGGCGCCGGGCGTAGGCCAGCACCCGGGTCAGCAGGGTGTCCCGGACGGCCGAGCGCACCGCCGGGGCGGTGCTGTCCTGGGCGGCCGAGAGCAGCAGGGCGCGGACCAGTTCGGTGGTGGCGTTCGCGACCGCCGGGGCGCCCGGATCGTGCTCGAGGCGGGCCGCGTCCCGGGTCAGCGCGCGCAGATGGGCGAGGGTCAGGTCGTACAGCGGGCTGGCGCGCAGCCGGGCGGCGGCGGTGACCACGGTCCGTACCGGCAGTCCCAGCCGGTCCGCGTCGATCAGCAGGGACCGTGACGCCCCGTCGCCGTGCCAGCCGTAGACCCGCGGCACCAGCTCGTGGAAGACGGTGATGTCGTCCGGGCCGAGCAGCGTCCGGCGGCCGTCGACCTCGCTGTGGTGGACGCCCTCCGTCTGGAGGGAGACCGACACCACCGGACGGGCCCGGTGCCCGCGCACATGCCGGTCCGTGCGGTGCACCTCGAACCCCGAGGACCGCACCGCGAACAGCGAGAGCCCGCCGACCCGCCACAGCTGCATCCGGGCGTGCATGTCCGCCGACGGGTTCTCGTGGACGACGTCGTTCGGCACCGAGTCGTCGGTCAGCGCGTGATGGAACGCGTCCGCGCGCTCCTTCGGGGCCACGGTGTGAAGATCCAGCAACAGCATTCCCCCGCCTCCTCTCACCTCGTGTTCACCCGGCGGGTGTTCCGTGTCTACCGCCGCCGTGCGGGACGGGCAAGCGCCTTCGGGTGTCGGACGCCGGGTTCGTGTGTGTGTGGGGGGGCGGGCGGGTGTGTCTGGGGGTGCGGCGTCCGGTCGGTGTTCTGGGTGGGCGGGGGCGTGGGGGTGTCGGATGTGCGGTTCGTGTCTCGGGTGGGCGGGGGCGTGCGGGTGTCGGATGTGGGGTTCGTGTCCCGGGCGGGCGGGTGTCGCGGGCGTCAGACGTCCGGCTCCGGGGTCGGCGCCGGACCCTGGGCGGGCCCCTGTCCCGTACCCGGCGTGGACTCGGGTCCCGTGCCCGGCGCGGGCCGCTCTCCCGTACCCGGCGTGGGACCGTCCCCCTGTCCCGGACCTGGTGGTGTGAGGTCGGGCGCCCGTCCCGGACTCGGTGGTGTGAGGTCGGGCGCCTGTCCCGGACCCGGTGGCGTGAGGTAGGGGGCTCGTCCCGTCCCCAGTCGGTCCGCCAGTTGTGCACGGGACGTGATCCGTAGCTTCGGGTAGATGCGGTAGAGGTGGGCGCCGACCGTGCGTGGGGACACGTACAGCTGCTGGCCTATCTCCCGGTTGGACAGGCCCGACGCGGCGAGCTGGGCGATCTGCAACTCCTGCGGGGTGAGCCGCTCCCAGTCGGCCGGGCTGCGCCGGTCGCTGCCCTCGCCCGCCGACCGCAGCTCCTGGCAGGCCCGGTCGTGCCACGGCTCGGCGCCCAGCGCGGCGAACGACTCCCGGGCGATCCGCAGCGGCACCCGTGACTCCATCACCCGCCGCCTGCGGCGCAGCCACGCCCCCTGGGCCAGCAGCAACCGGGCCCGGGTGAACGGCTCCTGGGACAGATCCAGCGCGAACGCCTCCCGGAACCGGTCCTCCGCGCGGTCGTCGTCGGCCAGCAGCGCGCGGGCGAACGCCAGATCCGCGCGGACCATCCGGGCCGGGCTCGCCCCCGCGGAGACCTCCAGCGCGGCCAGCGCGGTCCGGGCCGCGGCCCGGTGCTCCTCGCTCACCGCCGCCTCCGCCAGCACCCCGATCGCCCGGGTCCGCAGAAACGGGTGGTGCGCCGGGTCCGTCGGGTCGAACACCCGCCAGACACAGCCGAACGCCTCCGCGTGCCGCCCGCCCGCCAGCGCCGTCATGCCCCGGGCGATCTGGATGAACGCCAGATTGGACGCCGTCGCCACGGACAGCCCGTGCCGCTCGGCGGCGTCCAGCGCGTCCAGCGCGCCCGGCTCGTCGCCGAGCACCGCCGCGAACTGCGCCCGCGCGATCAGCGCCCCGCTCAGCCAGCGCCGCTGCCCCGTGTCCTCGGCCAGCCGCAGCGCCTCCGCCACCCCCGGCAGCCCCGACTCCCGGTCCACCACGTGCGCCGCCGTGAACGACAGCGACACCAGCACCTGCGCCAGCAGCCCCAGCCGCCCCTGCGCGCGCAACCCGGCCGCCGCGTGCCGCAGAAAGCCCGCCGCGTGGTCGTAGGCGCCCGCCAGGGTGGCCGCCGTGCCCAGCGTCGCCGCCGCCACCACGTCGGGGACCGCGCTGCCCTCCAGCCGTTCCAGCCGTTCGATCACCGTGGCACCGCGCTCCAGCGGGGCCGCGCCCGCCAGCACGTACACCAGGTCCGGGTGGAGTGCGGGCACCGGCAGCCGCTCCGCCGCCGCGACCACCCGCTCCCGCAGCTCCCGGCCCGGGTCCGCCCACCAGCAGCGCCGGGCCGCCGCCCGCAGCAGCCGCAGCGCCAGCTCCGGGTCCCCGGCCTCCCGCGCCGTCGCGAGCAGCAGCTCCAGGCGCGGCACACCGGACGCCACGTCCGACTCCAGGCCCTCGCGCAGTAGCACCAGCCGGGCCCGCTCGGGCGCGTCCGGGCCGAGTGCGGCGGCCCGGTGCAGCAGCGCCCGCGCCCGTTCCGTGTCGCCCAGCTCCAGGGTGAGTTCGGCCGCCGCCAGCAGGCGGGTGCCCAGCCGGGGCGGGTCCGGGGTCAGCGCCACCGCCCGCTCCCGCGCGGCCAGCGCCACCGCCGGGGCGCCCCGCGCGCTCGCCCGGTCCGCCGCCGCGTCCAGCGCCCGCGCCACCGACTCGTCGGGCCGCCCGCCCGCCGCCGCCCGGTGCCAGACCTGCCGGTCCGGCTGCCCCTCCAGCACCCCCGCCAGCGCCCGGTGCGCGGCGAGCCGGTCGGCGGGCGCCACCGACTCCAGCACGGCCGAGCGGACCAGCGGATGACTGAAGCCGACCAGGCCCTGAGCGAGGGTCACCAGCCCGCTCGCCACCGCCGCGTCCAGCGCCCGCGGCCCCAGCCCGGCCCCCGTCAGCGCCTCGCCCGCCGCCAGGATCTCGGCCTCCCGGCCCTCGTCCGCCAGCGCCGCCACCAGCAGCGCGGCCCGGGTCGCGGACGGCAGCTCGGCCAGCCGGGAGGCGAAGGCCCGGCGCAGCCGGGTGGTCAGCGGGATCGCCGCCGAGGTGAGCGCCCCGGCGGCGGCACCGGGGCGGCGCAGCGCGGCCGGCAGCTCGATCAGGGCCAGCGGATTGCCCGCGGCGGCGTCCAGCACCCGGTGCCGCAGCGCCGGGTCGAGCCGCGGCTCCACCGCGTCCAGCAGCGCCTCCGCCGCCGCCCGGGACAGCGCGCCCGGCCGGATCTCCGGCAGCGTCAGCGCGTCCAGCGGCGTCGGGTGTCCCTCCCGCACCCCGGCCAGCAGCCCCAGCGGCTCCGCGCCGAGTCGCCGCGCCACGAACGCCAGGACGTCCAGCGTCGGCGCGTCCAGCCACTGGGCGTCGTCCACCACCAGCAGCACCGGCGCCTGTTCGGCGGCGTCCCCGAGCAGACTCAGCGTGGCCAGCGCGATCATGAAGAACTGGGGCGGCTCTCCCGCCGCCCCGGCCCCCGCCGCCGGGTCCGGCCCCGGGTCCGCCCCCGCCCCGGCCGCCGGGTCCGCCCCCGCCCCCGCCCCCGCCGCCGCTCCCGCCCCCAGGTCCGCCATGCCGAACGCCCCGAGCAGCGCGCCCGCCTGGGCCGCCGGGAGCCCCTTCACCCCGTCCAGCAGCGTGCGGGTGAGCTGGTGCAGCCCGGCGTACGGCAGATGGGTCTCCGCCTCCACCCCGGACGCGGTCAGCACCGTGTACCCGGCCTCCCGCGCCGACCGTACGGTCCGCTCCAGCAGCGCGGACTTCCCGATCCCGGGCGTCCCGCGCACCACCGCCGCCGCGCCGGCCGTCCGCAGCCCGGCCACGAAGGCGTCCAGCGCGCCGAGTTCAGCGTCCCGCCCGAACAGCGCCCCGCCCTCCACCTCTGCCCCCTGACCAGTGCGTATGCCGGAAAGGGCAAGTGTACGAGAGGGGTCGGGCGGGGGACGGGGCAAGCGGCGGCCCCTCTGGACGGCGTGGGGACGGGGGAGGCGGACGCCCCTCTGGACGGCGTGGGGGCGGGCACAGCACAGTCACTTCACAGTCATCGTGCGGATGTCCCGCCCCCGGCCCGCCGGGAGGGTGGGGGCGTCGTACCGGAGGTGCGGGGCGCGGGGGCGCCCCGGGGAGGACGGGTGGGGTGACGCGGGGAGGGGCCGGGCCGATGGAGCCCGCGGCACTCGGACGGGGCCCCCTGTGGGCGGTCGTACGGGACGCCCTCGGGGACGCCGGACGGCACGGGCGGGCCCTGTGGCTGCGCGGGGACGCCGGGACCGGCAAGACCGTCCTGCTGGAGCAGGCCGCGCGCTACGCCGCCACGCACGGTGTGAAGGTGCTGCGGGCCGCCGGGTCGCGGGGCGAGCGGGAGCTGCCGTTCGGGGTGCTGCACCAACTGCTGTGGGCGCTGCCCCGGGACACCGGCGCGCTGCCCGCCGCCGCCCGCGCCGCCCTCGACCGGGCCCTCGGTGGCGACCCCGGCGACCCCGGCGCCCCGTACTGCCTCGCCGCCGCCACCGCCGAACTCCTCGCCGACGCCGCCCGGACCCGGCCCGTCGCCCTGCTCGTCGACGATCTGCACTGGACCGACGACGCCAGCGCCGACGTCCTCCGGGCCGTGCAACGGCGGCTCCCCGCTCTCCCGGTGGTCCTTGTCGCCGCGCTGCGCCAGGACCCCGGCGCCGCCCGGCTCGACCCCACCGGCGCCGACATCCTCGACCTGACCCCGCTGGACGACCCCGGCGCCCGCGCCCTGCTGCGCGCCCGCCACCCCGACCTCGCCGACGCGGCCCGCGACCGGGTGCTCCAGGAGGCCGCCGGGAACCCCCTCGCCCTGGTGGAACTCCCCGCCCAGCTCACCGCGTCCGAACGCGCCGGACGGGCCCCGCTGCCCGACCACCTCCCGCTCGGTGAACGCCTCACGGCCGTCTTCACCGCCCGGCTGGCCGTCCTGCCCGCCCGGACCCGGTTCACCCTGCTGCTCAGCGCCCTCGCCGGACCGGACGGCCCGACCGCCGACGCCGTCGCCCGTGCCGCCACGGCGTCCGGCGCAACCGGCGCCCACCAGGACCTCCGGATCGCCGCACACGCCGGACTGGTCCAGCCCGATGGGCCCGGCGTACCCGCCTCCCTGGTCCGGTTCCGCCATCCCCTCGTCCGGTCCGCGCTGGTCGCCGCCGCCTCCGGGGCCGAGCGCCGCCGCGCCCACGCCGCCTGGGCCGCCGTCCTGCCCCCCGACGGGCTGGCCCAGGTCACCCACCGGGCCGCCGCCACCGCCGTCGCCGACGAACCGACCGCCGAGGCGCTGGAGCGGGCCGCGCTGCGCGCGCTGACCCGGGCCGGGGACGCCGAGGCCGCCGGGCTCCTCGTCCAGGCGGCCCGGCTGAGCGAGGACCCCGCCGCCCGGGGCCGCCGTCTCACCGCCGCCGCGAGCGCCGCCGTACGCGGTGGCCGGATCGAACTCGCCGACCGGCTGCTGGACCGCACCGACCCGCACGAGGTGCCCGCCGCCGATCTGCCCGTCCTGCATCTCACCCGGGCCCTGGTCCGGCTCCAGGCCGACGGCGACATCGGACCCGCCCTCACCCTGCTCCCCGGCGTCCTCGACACCGGCCCCGGCCCGCTCGTCCCGCGCGCCCATCTGCTGCTGCTCCTCGCCGCCGGACACAGCACCGAGCCCGATGTGTGGGCCACCGTCGCCCCCCGGCTGGCCGCCGCCCCCGCCCTCGTCCGGCTCGCGCACGACGTATGGCACGACCCCGCCCGGCGGGCGCACGCGGGCGCCGCGCGACTGGCGGCGGCCGTACGGGAGTTCACCGACGAGAGCGACGACGTCCAGGCGTGGCTGCTGCTGTGGTGCGCGGCCGGACTGGACGCCGTCGGCGACCACGCCGCTCTGTGGGAGCGGCTCGCGCGCCGCCACTCCTACCCGACCCGCTCCTTCGTCTCCGCCGCCACCGCCTACGACGACTATCTGCGCGGTCACTGGGACCGCGGCGTCGCCCACGCGCGGGCCGGTACCGCGCTCGCCCGCGCCCGCGGCTACCGCTTCACCGAGTACGTCCACCGCTGCCAGGAGGGCTATGTGCGCGCCGCGCGCGGCGAGAAGGAGGCCGTGGACGCGCTCGTCGCCGACCTGCTGCCCTGGGCCGAGGCGCGCGGCCTGGGCATGGTCGTGCTGCGGCTGCGCGGCTTCCAGGCGATGTGCGCCCTGGCCTCGGGCGACCCCGAGACGGCCTACGCGCACGCCGCCGCCGTCACCCCGCCCGGCACCCTGCCGCCCGGCGTCGCCCCGTTCCATCTGACCCTGCTCGACCTCGTCGAAGCGGCCGTGCTCACCGGGCGGACCACCGAGGCACGGCGCCACACCGCCGCCGCGCGGACCGCCGGGGCCCAGCTGATCTCACCGCACCACGCCTTCGTCCTGCTCGCCGCCGAGGCCCTCGCGGGCGACGACCTCGACACCTCCTGGACGGCGGTCTACACGGCGGACCGGGCCGCCGACTGGCCCTTCGAACTGGCCCGGGTCCGGCTGCACCACGGCATCCGGCTGCGCCGCCGGGGCCGCCGTGCCGAGGCCCGCGCCCGGCTGCGGGCCGCCCACGACACGTTCGCGGCGCTGGACGCCGGGCCCTGGACGGCCCGCGCCGCGCAGGAACTGCGGGTCTGCGACGACCCCGGGGGCGAGCCCGGCACCGCGGTCGCCGGACTCTCCCCGCAGGAGCTGCGGATCGCGGAACTCGTCGCCGACGGCCTCACCAACCGGGACATCGGCGTCCGGCTCCAGATCTCCCCCCGCACGGTCTCCAGCCACCTCTACCGGATCTATCCCAAGCTGGGCGTCACCTCCCGGGCCGCGGTCGCCCGCGCGCTCACCGAACGCGGCCGGGACGGCTGAGCCGCCGGGCCGGACCGACCCGTCAAACGACTTAACGGAGGGCGCGGCGGGCCCCGCAGGGTGGAGTCATGAGGACGCCGACCGCTCCCCTTGCTTCCCCACCGCTCGCCCGCCGCTCCGACGAGGGCCGGTGGTGCGGACCCGTGCGGGTGTTCGCCCGGGAGGGCCGCGCGGGCACGCTCGTCCGGCCCCCGGAGCCGCCGCCCGCCCCCGCCCTGTGCGTCGCCGTCCAGCCGGCCGGCGGCGCGGTCCTCACCCACGGCGGCCGGCGGTCCGTCCTCGCGCCCGGTGACGTGGTCGTGCTGGCCGCGGCCCGGCCCTGGACCCTGCGCCAGCCCCACGACTTCCGGCTCGACCTCCTCCTCGTCCCGTACGCGGTGATCGGCGCGACGGACACCGAACTCGCCGCCGTCCAGGGCGCGCACGGCACCGGCACCGGCGTCGCGGGGCTGCTCCCGCCGCTGCTGGCCGGGGTCGCCGCAGCCGCCGGGGACTGTCCGCCGCAGGTCGGCCGGGCGCTGGCCGGGGGCGTCGCCGACCTCCTCGCCCTGCTGGCCGCCGAACGGGGCGCCGCCCCCGCGTCCGCGCCGGGCGAGCGCGCGGACATGGCCCGCCGTATCCGCCAGTACGTCAACGACCACCTCCAGGACCCCGCGCTCGGCCCGGAGTCGATCGCCGCCCACCACCGGGTGTCCGTGCGGTATCTGCACAAGGCGTTCAGCGCCCAGGGCACCACTCTCAGCCGCTGGATACGCCGCCGGAGGCTGGAGGAGTGCCGCCGGGAACTCGCCCGCGCCGACACCACCGTCTCCTTCGCCGCCGTCGCCCGCCGCTGGGGCTTCACCAACGCCGCCCACTTCAGCCGCAGCTTCCGCGCGGCGTACGGGGTGTCGCCGGGGGAGTGGAGCCGGATCAGAGCGGCGGACCAGAGCGGGTGAGCGGCGGTGGTGCGCGCCTGGCACAGGGAGGTGCGCGCGGGGAGATCCGGGCACGGCGGGCCGGTCCTACGGTCACGGCACACAGCCGGAGCGGGCCGTGACCGTACACACCGGCACACATCGACACACAGCGACGAGGGAAGGGGTACCGGCCATGAGCGGACCGGGAGAAGCCGACCGCGGGGACGCGGCACGCACGGACAGCGACGGCGGGGCGGTCGGCGCGGTCGGACGGCGGACGGTCGTGGCGGCGGGCGCCGCCCTCGCCGCGGCGGCCGGGCTCGGCACCGGCCCCGCGCGGGCCGCCGACGGCGCCGCCCGGGGCGGCGGCACCGACCGGCGGCGGCCCACGATCGTGCTGGTGCACGGGGCGTTCGCCGACGGCGGGAGCTGGACGCCGGTCGTCGAACGGCTCCAGGACGCCGGGTATCCGCTGCGCGTGGTGGCCAACCCGCTGCGCGGGCTCGCCACCGACGCCGCCCAGGTCCGCGGTGTGCTCGCCGCGATCCCGGGACCGGTGGTGCTCGCCGGGCACTCGTACGGCGGTGCCGTGGTCACCGAGGCCGCGGCCGGGGCGGCGAACGTCCGGGCGCTGGTCTACATCGCCGCGTTCATGCCCGACCAGGGCGAGGTGCTCGGCGAACTCGCGGGCCGCTTCCCTGGCTCGGAGCTGACGCCCGCGCTGCGCCCCGAACCCACCACCGGGCCCGACGGCACCCCGGGCGCCGATCTCTACCTCGCCGCCGACCGCTTCCACGACGTCTTCGCCGCCGACGTCCCGCGCGCCACCACCCGGCTGCTCGCCGCCGTCCAGCGGCCCCTGTCGGCGAGCGCGTTCGCGGACCGGGCGAGCGCGGCGGCCTGGCGGACGATCCCGTCGTGGACCCTCGTCGCCACCCGCGACCGGGGCATCCCGCCCGAGCTCCAGCGGTTCCAGGCGCGGCGCGCCCGCTCCCGCACGGTCGAGACCGCCGCGTCGCATCTCGCGATGTACGGCCGCCCCCACGAGGTCACCGCCCTCATCAAGGCGGCGGCACGGTCGGTGACGGCGGACTGAGCACGCCGGGCGCCCCCGCCCGCACTCCCGATCGGCGGCACGTCCGGCACGTCCGGCACGTGCGGCATGTCCGGACGCCCGACTCCCCGACCCGCCGACCCCTGCACTCCCGAACTCCCGAACTCCCGAACTCCCGAACATCCGCACTCCCGAAGGAACCCCTCGTGTCCTCATCCCCAGAGTCCCCACAATCCCCGGCATCCCCGGCATCCCCGGAGCCCGCGTCCGACGGCCCCGCCGTCCACGACCTCCGGCAGATCGACCGGATCAACGCCGGTGACCGCACCCCCGTCGTCTTCGTGCACGGCCTGTGGCTGCTGCCCAGCAGCTGGGACCGCTGGGCGGCGGTCTTCGAGGAGGCCGGATACGCCCCGCTCACCCCGGGCTGGCCCGACGACCCCGAGACGGTCGCCGAGGCGCACGCCCACCCGGAGGTGTTCGCCGGGAAGAGCGTCGGCCAGGTCGCCGACCACTTCGCCGGACTCATCGAACGCCTGGAACGCAAGCCCGTCGTCGTCGGCCACTCCTTCGGCGGGCTGATCACCCAGATGCTCGCCGGACGCGGACTGTCCGCCGCCTCCGTCGCCATCGACCCGGCGCCGTTCCGCGGGGTGCTGCCGCTGCCGGTGTCGTCCCTGCGCGCGGCCCGCCCCGTGCTCGGCAACCCGGCCAACTTCCACCGCGCGGTCCCGCTGACGTACGACCAGTTCCGCTACTCCTTCGCCAACGCGGTGAGCGAGGCGGAGGCATGGGAGCTGTACGAGAAGTTCGCCGTCCCCGCGCCCGGCGAACCGCTGTTCCAGGCCGCCGTCGCCAACTTCAACCCCTGGACGGAGGTCAAGGTCGACACCCTGGCCGCCGGACGCGGTCCGCTGCTCATCCTGTCCGGGGAGAAGGACCACACCGTCCCGTGGGCCATCGCCCACGCCTCCTACAAGAAGCAGGCCCGCAACGAGCACGCCGTCACCGAGATCACCGAGATGGCCGGGCGGGGCCACGCGCTCACCATCGACAGCGGATGGCGGGAGGTCGCGGAGACCGCGCTGACGTTCGTCCGCCGGTTCACCGCGTGACGCGGGGCTCCCGCTCGTCGCCCCCGGCGGACCCGGCGGACCCGCTCGCGCCGAGCGCGCGGGTGAGCGCCGCCCGGGACGTGATGCCCAGCTTGGGGAACGCCTTGTAGAGATGGTCGGCGACCGTGCGCGGGGAGACCCGCAGCCGGTCGCCGATGTCCTTGTTGGTCAGCCCGTCCGCGGCGAGCCGGGCGATCCGCAGCTCCTGCGCGGTCAGCGGCTCCCGGGCCGCCGTACCGACCGCCGTGCGGGCCGTCACGGGGCGTCCCGCGGCCCGCAGTTCGGCCTCCGCCCGGTGCGCCCAGGGCGTGGCGCGCAGCGCCTGGAACGCCCGGTGCGCCTGGCCCAGCACGTCCAGCGCCGCCCCGGCCCGCTGTCCGCGGCGCAGCCAGGCGCCGTGCGCGAGCCCGAGCCGGGCCGTCCCGAACACCCACTGCCCGGCGCCGGGCACCGCGTACGCCGCCCGGAACAGGGCGTCGTCGGGGGCGTCCACGGTGGCCACGGCGGTCGCGGCGGCCAGCAGGAACGCGTGGTGCGGGGAGAGGTCCGCCATCCGGACCGCGCGGGCGGCGGCGAGATGTGCGTGCGCCTCGGCGTGCCGCCCGGTGCGGGTGGCGGCCACCACGAAGTCGAAGAACGGCAGATGGAACCAGGCGAGCCCGGTCGGCAGCACCCCCGGCGGAGTGAGCCCGGCCAGCCCGTCGTACGCCTCCTCGTCCCGTCCGTGGGCCAGCGCCGCGAGCGCCCGCAGATGGGTCAGCCGGTCCGTCACGAACGTCATCCGGGCCCGCTCCGCCACCGGCCGCACCGCCCGCTCCACCGCGCGCAGCCCGTCCTCGTCGCCGCGTCCGGCCAGGTAGTGGGCGTGGTAGAGGCGGAACAGCAGCGCGTTGCAGTGGTAGCCGAGCGCCTCGGCGGCCCGTGCCTCGCGCGGGCACACCTCCGCCTGGTCCCAGCGCCCGCGCAGAAAGTCCTGGTGGCAGCGGGCCTTGGCGAGAGTGCCCTGGGTGGCGTAGGTGTGCTGGCCGCCGAACCGCCGCCAGGGCACCGCGTCCGCGCGGTCCACCGCCATCGCCGCCCACAGCAGCAGCCAGGCCGCGCCGCCGTGCTCGTCCTCGCCGGTCCGGGCGGCCAGCTCGGACAACTCGGCCGCGACACCGTGGGCGGTGCGCGCCGGGTCGGCCCACGCCCGGTGGCACAGCCGGGCCGTCGCCGACATCCGCCCGGCGTACCGCTCCAGCGCCCGTACGCCCCGCGGGTCGCCGGTGTACGCGGTGGCCAGCAGCAGCTTGAAGTAGACCTGCTCGGCGAGCGGGTGCGGGGGGTCGTCCCGGGTCAGCGCGTCCAGCGCGGCGGGCAGCAGGGTGAACGACGACTCGAAGTCCACGTGGTGGCTCTGGTCGACGTACACCGTGGCGTAGGCGAACAGCGGGACGGCGTCCGCCGGGAGCGGGGTGCGGCGCAGCTCGTCGACCATCCCGGCGGCCCGGGGCAGCCGCCCGCCCCGGGCCGCCGCCACCGCGGCGCGGGCGAGCCGCCGGGCGCGGGCGTCGGGGTCGGTGCTCAGGGCGGCGGCGCGGTGCAGCAGCAGCGCGGCCTCGGCGTCGCCGCCGCGCCGGGCCAGCCGGTCGGCGGCCGACTGGACGCGGGCCGCGAGGGATTCGTCGGGTCCGTCGGCGGCGGCGGCCTCGTGCGCCGGGCGCCGTGGGTCGGACTCCGGGAGCGCGGCGGCCAGTTCCCGGTGCGCGGCGCGCCGCTCCGTGGCTCCGGCACGTTCGACGACCGCGCTCCGCACCAGCGGATGCCGGAACACCAGCCGCCCGGAGGAGTCCAGCCGGGCGACTCCGGCCGCCTCTATGGCATCGAGCACGGCGTCGACGCGGTGGCCCTGGCCGGGCGGGAGGGGGTGGGGGGTGGGGTTGGTGGTGTTGGTGTGGTGGGGGTCGTCGTGGTGGCCGGTGGTGTCACTGTGGTGGGAGTGGTGGTCGTCGTCCAGGTGGTCGGTGTGGTGCGGGTGGTCGTCGTGGTGGGTGGTGCCGCTGTGGTGCGGGTGGTCGTAGTCGTCCACGTGGTGGCCGTCGTGTGTCGCGCCGCCTCGGTCCGGGGGGCCGCCGTGGTGCGTCGTCTCGGGCCGGCCCGGACGGCTGCCGTGGCCCGGATGCTCGCCGTGGTGCGGGTGGTCGCCGTCGCTCAGCGGGTCGCCAGGGCGGGTGGTGTCGGGTCGGTCGGGACGGCCGTCGGGGTCGGTCGTGTCGCCCCGGTCCGGATGGTCGCCGGGGTCCGTCGCGCCGCCCCCGTCCGGGCCCGCGTCAGCGTCACCGTCGCCCTCCTCCGGTGTGCCGCGTAGCCACCGGCCCACGTGCCAGGACGCCGCGTCGCCGCCCAGGGCGGCCAGCAGGAGGAGGCGGTGTGCCGCCGGGGGCAGGGCGTCGAGGCGGCGGGTGAAGAGGTGTTCCAGCGGGGCGCCCAGCGGCAGCCCGTCCTCCGGGAGGGGATCCGTGCCCGCCGCCTGGCCCGGGTCCAGCCGGTTCGGGAGTTCGACCAGGGCCAGCGGATTGCCCGCCGCCTCCCGCAGCACCCGCTCCGCGGCCCGCGCGTCCAGCCCCGGATGGCGGCGGCGCAGCAACCGGGCCGCGTCCGCCCGTGCCAGCGCCCCGACCGGCACGGTCCGGCGGTCCGGGCTGGTGCCCTCCGGGCGGCCCGCGCTCACCATCGCCAGCGGCAGTTCACCGATCCGCCGGTGCAGAAAGGTGAACACGGCCGCGCTGGACGGGTCGACCCACTGCACATCGTCCACCAGCACCAGCAGCGGCCGGACCCGGGTCGCCCCGGCCAGCAGCGCCAGCGCCGCCCCGCCGACCAGCAGCCCGCCCGCCGCAGCGTCCGCCGCCGGGGGCTCCGACGACAGCCCCAGCGCCGCCCGCTGCCGCGCCGGGAGGGCGTCGGCGTGGGCCCGCAGCGGAGCCAGCACCTGGTGCAACGCCCCGAAGGGGACGCCCTGTTCGGCCTGCGAGCCGACCGCGCGCAGCACCGAGAACCCGCGCTCCCGGGCCTGTCCGGCGGTCCACTCCAGCAGCGCGCTCTTGCCGATGCCCGGCTCGCCCCGCAGCAGCGTCGCCGAGCCTCCTCCGGCTCCGGCCGCCGCGTCCGTGAGCACCTGCTCCAGCAGCGCGGTCTCCGGCCGCCGTCCCATCAGTTCGACGCCCTTGCCCATCGCTCTCCCGCCCCCCGCCCACCACCTGAGGCACCGTGCGGACCCCTCGCGAACACCGCCCTCCATCCTCCTGGCGCCGACGGAGCCGGTCTGGCCCCTCGGTGCAGAACCCTGGCCCCGGGGCGCAGAGATACGGCCCCCGGAACGGGCGCGTGCCGTGCCCGGACCGCCCCGTCGCGCTCTCGCGGCCGGGTGTACGCGGCGGCCCGGCGCCCACCTGACCCGGTGGCGGACGCCTGTCTCATCGGAGGACGGGTCGCCGGTCCTGCCCGGCGACAGGGCGCCCGCCTGGCCCAGTGGCGGAACGCCTGTCTCGGCCGGTGACGGGACGCCGCCTGACCCGGTGACGGAAGGCTCGCCCCGGCCGACGGCGGGACGCCTGTTCCGGCTGACAGGGGGACGCCCGTTCCGGCCGGTGACGGGACGCCGCCTGACCCAGTGACGGAAGGCCCGCCCCGGCCGACAGCGGGACGCCCGTTCCGGCTGACAGGGGGACGCCCGTTCCGGCCGGTGACGGGACGCCGCCTGACCCAGTGACGGAAGGCCCGCCCCGGCCGACAGCGGGACGCCTGCTCCGGCCGACAGTGGGACGCCTGCCCCGGTCGCCAGTGGGACGCCTGCTCAGGCCGACAGCGGGACGCCCGCTCCGGTCGGCGGCCGTGCGCCCGCCCCTTCCCTCTCCTGGCCGGGCGCCCGCGCCCGCCCCCGGCCAGCCGCCCCCCTCACCCCCCACCGCACATCACCTCACCCCCCACCCCCCGCCCGCACCCACTCCCGTGGCGACTGCCCATACACCCCCTTGAACGCCCGGCTGAAATGCGTGGGGCTGCGGAAGCCCCAGCTCTGGGCCACCGCCGAGACCGTCGCCACCGCCCGGCCCCGCCGGGCCAGTTCCCGCGCGCACTCCTCCACCCGCCGCCGCTGGATCAGCCGCCGCACGGTGGTGTCCTCGTCCTCGAACACCCGGTGCAGATAGCGCACCGAGATCCCGTGCGCCCGCGCGATCCGCCCCGGGTCGAGGTCGGCGTCCCGTACATGGGCGTCGATGTACCGCCGTACCGCCGCCACCGTGTGCTCCCGGGCCGTGCGGCCGTCGTGCCCGCCCTCGGCCCGCGCGACCTCGTCGATCAGCGTCGCCACCAGATCGGCGACCGTCCCCCCGAGCCGCTCCCCGACCTCCGCGGGCCCCGCCCCGCCGGAGCCCGCCGCCAGCCCCCCGGCGAACGGCGCCAGCACCGCCGCGACGCCAGCCGCACCGGGGATCGCCCGCCCCGTGACCCGTCCGCTCCAGCCGTCGGAGGCGCCCAGCGCCTGCTGCGGCAGCCGGACCAGCCGGACCGCCGACCGTTGCCGCTGCTCCACCACGAACGGCCGCCGCAGATCCAGCAGCGCCAGCTCGCCCGGCCCGACCAGCGCGCCCCGCCCGTCCTGGCGTACCGCGCTCGCCCCGCTCACCTGGGCGAGCAGCGCCAGCCGGTGGCCGGGCGCCGCCGCGACCAGCGGGGCGGTGCGGATCAGCCGCATTGGATCGGACTCCATCGACAGCACCCGCACATAGCCGAGTTCGACCACCCCGAGCCGCCCCGCGAACGACCGTCCCTGGACCGGTGACACCTCCACCGGCGCCAGCCAGCGCCGTACCGCGCCCCGCCACACCGCCGCCCGGCTCGCCTCCGGTATCCCCGCCGTACTGACCATGTGACGCACGCCCGCACCCCGCCCTCCGTCCCGGCACCCGCCCAGTGTGGGCGTCCGGGACCGCCGGACCGTACGTCAGATGACGGTGCGCGGGGGGTCATCGCCCGTGCGCGGACGACACACCGTCCCCGGCGTCCGCCCCTAGGGTCGGCGGGGCCCTCTCCTCGCGGCCCCGGCCGCCCCCGTGACGGAGCCGCCATGCCCCACGCCGACCCGTTCCCCGGAATCCCCGGAATCCCCGGACTCGCCGAACCGCCCGTGGTGCTGGAGCCCGCGGCCCGGCGCTTCGTCGAGCGCCACCACTGCCCCGCCGTACCGCCCGGCGCCGACCCGGACGCCGCCCGCGCCGCGCTGGCCCCGCTGCTGGACCGCGGCGGGCACGACGCCGACATCGGCGAGACCTGGCTCACCGTGCCCGCGCCGGGCCCCGGCCCGCTGCGGGTACGGCTGCTGCGGCCCGCTGACGGCGGCGGACCCCTGCCCGTCGTGCTGTTCCTGCACGGCCTGGGCTGGCTGCTGTCCGACGCCGACGCCCACTGGGGCCTGCTGCGCGATCTGGTGCTCGGCGCCGACGCCGCCGTCCTCGTCCCCGACTACGACCGGCCGCCCGCAGCCCGGCACCCGGTGGCCCTGCGGCAGTGCCGCGCCCTGCTGCGCTGGCTGGCCCGCGACGGCGCCCGGCACGGCCTCGACGGCGCCCGGGTCGCCGTCGTCGGCGTGTCCGCCGGAGCCAATCTCGCCGCCGCGCTCACCCTGCTCGCCCACCGCCACGGCGACCCCCGGCCGGTCCACCAGGTCCTGGTCTGCCCGGTCACCGACGCCGCCCTCGCCACCCCCTCCGCGCACCGCTTCGCCGACGGCCACTTCCTCGGCCGGGACGCCATGCGCACCTTCTGGGACCAGTACGTGCCCGACCCCGCCCGGCGCGCCGACCCCACCGCCGCCCCGCTGCGCGCCGCCCCCGCCGACCTCGCCGGACTGCCCCCGGCGCTGGTGCTGACCGCCGAGGCGGACGTCCTGCGCGACGAGGGCGAGGCGTACGCGGCGCTGCTGCGCGCCGCCGGGGTGCCGGTGGTCTCGGCGCGCTACCACGGCACCGTGCACGGCTTCGTGCTGTTCGACGCCCTGCGCCGCAGCCCCGCAGCCCGCGCCGCCCGCGCCCAGATCACGGACACCCTCAGCACGGCCCTGCACACCCCCGCCTGACGCCCGCGCGGCCCGCGTCAGCAACCCGTATACGTCCAGCCCCCGACCGTCAGCGTCCCGTCAGGGGCCACCCCGCCCCCCGCCCGGCCGGGCATAGCGTCATCGGTGGGCGCCCCGGACCGCCTCCCCGCGATCCCGGGGCGCCGGACGTGACACCCGACCGACCGAGCCCGGCCTCCAGGAGGCAGCCATGGCAGACATCCCGTGCGGCGACGATCCGGAACCCGGCGAACGCCTCCCGGACGGACCCCTGTACGTACCGGTCCGTCCGGGACCCTCCGGGTGCGCGACCCGGCTCTTCCGCACCCCGCTGGGCGACCGCACGGCCGTCGCCTTCACCTCCGCGCGGCGGCTGACCGCCACCCTCGGCGCCGGACAGCCGTGGATCCGGCTCGCCGCGCCCGCGCTGCGCGCCCTCGTCGCCCCGCTGGGCGTCACCTCCCTCACCGTCGACCCGCAGCTCTCCGCCCCGGCAGCCGCCCCGGTCGCCCGCACCGCCGTCCTGGTCCGCGCGCTCACCCCCGGACCGGCCGACGTGACCCACCGCGCCCGCGCCCACCGCGACTGAGGAGCCCGCACCATGACCACCCTCCACGACACCACCGCGGCCCCCGCCCTCGCCGACCGCTCCGTGTGGCCCGCGTCCACCACCGAACCCCGCCCCGGCGAGGTCGCCGTCGGCGGAGTCGCCCTCACCGAACTCGCCGACCGCTTCGGCACCCCCGTCTATGTGCTGGACGAGGCCGAGGTCCGCGACCGCTGCCGCACCTACACAGACGCCTTCCCGGACGCCGAGATCCTGTACGCCGCCAAGGCGTTCCTGTGCCGTGCCATGGCCCACTGGGTCGCCGAGGAGGGACTCGGCCTCGACGTCTGCTCCGCCGGGGAACTCGAACTGGCCGTCACCACCGGCTTCCCCGCCGACCGGATCGTGCTGCACGGCAACGCCAAGTCACCGCGCGACCTGGCGAGCGCGCTGCGGCTCGGCGTCGGACGGATCGTCATCGACAGCCCCTCCGAGATCGCCCGGCTGGCCGCCGCCGTGGGGCCCGGCGGACATCAGCGGGTCATGGTCCGGGTGGTGCCCGGGATCTCGGCGGGCGGCCACGACAAGATCCGCACCGGCACCGAGGACCAGAAGTTCGGGCTGTCCATCTCCGACGGATACGCCCAGCACGCCATCGCCCGCATCCTGGACCAGCCACAACTCGAACTCACCGGGCTGCACTGCCATCTCGGCTCGCAGATCACCAGCGTCAAGCCGTATCTCGCGGCCGTGCGCAGACTGGTGGGGCTGATGGCCCGGCTGCACCGGCAGCACGGCGTGATCCTGCCCGAACTCGACCTCGGCGGCGGCCACGGCATCGCCTACCGCCCCGGCGAACCCGCCCTCGACCTCACCGCGCTGGCCCGCCGGGTGCGCGCCGAACTCACCGGGGCGTGCGCGGCGGCGGGGCTGCCGGTGCCCCGGCTGCTCATCGAACCGGGCCGGGCCGTCGCGGGCCCCGCCGGGATCGCCCTCTACCGGGTCCTCGCCGTCAAACACACCGGCGCGCACACCTATGTGGCCGTCGACGGCGGCATGAGCGACAACCCGCGTCCGGCGCTGTACGGCGTGCGGTACGCGCCCCGGCTGATCGGCCGCGCGGGCGGCCCCCCGGCCCCGGTCACCGTGGTCGGCCGGCACTGCGAGGCGGGCGACGTGCTGGCCGCCGGCGCCGAACTCCCGGACGACGTCCGGCCGGGCGATCTGCTCGCGGTGCCGGTCGCGGGCGCCTACCACCTGTCGATGGCGTCCGGCTACAACCTGGTCGGCCGTCCGCCGGTCGCCGCGGTCACCGACGGCCGGGCCCGGCTGCTGGTCCGCCGGGAGTCCCTGGACGACATCCGCGCCCGGGACGTGGGCCTGTGACCGACGGGCCGGGGAGCGGAACTCCCCGGCCCCGCCCATGGATCAGGCCAGTTCCGAGCGGACCGTGCGGGCCGCTGCCACCAGGTGCTCCAGCGACGCCCGGGTCTCCGGCCAGCCACGGGTCTTCAGACCGCAGTCCGGGTTCACCCACAGCCGCTCCGCCGGGATCGCCTTCAGCCCGGTGCGCAGCAGCTCGGCCGCCTCATCGGCGCTCGGCACCCGCGGCGAGTGGATGTCGTAGACACCCGGTCCCGCCTCGCGCGGATAGCCGTGCGCGGCCAGCTCACGCGCCACCTGCATGTGCGAGCGGGCCGCCTCCAGGCTGATCACATCGGCGTCGAGGTCGTCGATCGCCCGCACGATGTCACCGAACTCGGCGTAGCACATGTGCGTATGGATCTGCGTGTCCGGCCGCACCCCGGCGGTGGACAGCCGGAACGCCTCCGTCGCCCACGCCAGATAGGCGGCGTGGTCGGCGGCGCGCAGCGGCAGCGTCTCGCGCAGCGCGGGCTCGTCCACCTGGATGACCGAGGTACCGGCCGCCTCCAGGTCGGCCACCTCGTCGCGCAGGGCGAGCGCCACCTGCCGTGCGGTGTCCCCGAGCGGCTGGTCGTCCCGGACGAACGACCAGGCCAGCATGGTCACCGGCCCGGTCAACATGCCCTTGACCGGCCGGTCGGTGAGCGACTGCGCGTATGTCGTCCAGCGCACGGTCATCGGCTCCGGGCGGGAGATGTCCCCGGCCAGGATCGGCGGCCGGACGTACCGGGTGCCGTACGACTGGACCCAGCCGTGCTGGGTGGCGAGATAGCCGGTGAGCTGCTCGGCGAAGTACTGGACCATGTCGTTGCGCTCGGGCTCGCCGTGCACCAGGACATCGAGACCGGCCTTCTCCTGGAACGTCAGCACGTCCCGGATCTCGCTCTTGATGCGGTCCTCGTACCCGGCGGTGTCGATCCGCCCGGCCCGCAGATCGGCGCGGGCCGTGCGCAGCGCGTCGGTCTGCGGGAAGGAGCCGATGGTGGTGGTCGGCAGCAGCGGCAGCCCGAGGTGGGCGCGCTGCGCCGCGGTCCGCTCGGCGTACGGCTGGGAGCGGCGGGCGTCGGCGTCCGTGACGGCGGCGGCACGGGCCCGCACCGCCGGGTCGCGGGTGATCGGCGAGCCCGCGCGGGACGCCAGGTCGGCCCGGTTGGCGGCCAGTTGGGCGGCGATGGCGTCGGTGCCCCCGGCGAGCCCCTTGGCCAGCGTGACGATCTCCGCGGTCTTCTGCCGGGCGAACGCCAGCCAGCGCCTGACCTGCGGTTCGATGTCCCGCTCCGGGGCGGTGTCCAGCGGCACATGGAGCAGCGAGCAGGACGCGGCCACGTCGACCCGGTCGGCGAGCCCCAGCAGGGTGCCCAGGGTGGACAGGGACCGGCTGAGGTCGTTGACCCAGATGTTGCGGCCGTTGACGACACCGGCCACCAGCCGCTTGCCGGGCAGCCCGCCGACCGCGGCGAGCGCGTCCAGGTTGGCGGCGGCGGACTCCGTGAAGTCCAGCGCGAGCCCCTCCACGGGCGCCTTCGCGAGCACCGGCAGCGCGTCCCCGAGCCGGTCGAAGTACGAGGCCACCAGCAGCTTCGGCCGGTCGGTGAGGGCACCGAGGTCACGGTAGGCGCGAGCGGCGGCGTTCAGCTCGGCCGGGGTGCGGTCCTGGACCAGGGCGGGCTCGTCCAGCTGGACCCACTCGGCACCGGCCGCCCGCAGATCGGCGAGCACCTCCGCGTACACCGGCAGCAGCCGGTCCAGCAGGGTCAGCGGATCGAAGTCGGCGGCCACGCCCGGCGCGGGCTTGGCCAGCAGCAGATACGTGACCGGGCCGACCAGCACCGGACGGGCGGTCAGCCCCAGCGCCAGCGCCTCGGCCAGTTCGGCGACCTGCATGGCGGAGTCGGCGGCGAAGACGGTGTCCGGGCCCAGCTCGGGCACCAGGTAGTGGTAGTTCGTGTCGAACCACTTCGTCATCTCCAGCGGCGCCACGTCCTGCGTGCCGCGCGCCATCGCGAAGTAGCCGTCCAGCGCGTCGGCGGCCACCGCCTCCCGGTGCCGGGCGGGGATCGCGCCGACCATCACACTCGTGTCCAGCACATGGTCGTAGTACGAGAAGTCACCGGTGGGGACCTCGGCGATGCCCGCCTCGGTGAGCCGGCGCCAGTTGGCGGAGCGCAGTTCGGCGGCGGTGGCGCGCAGCGCGTCGGCGGTGACGCGGCCCTTCCAGTAGCCCTCGATCGCCTTCTTCAGTTCCCGGTGCTGTCCCTGACGGGGGTAGCCGTACACGGTGGCCCGTGCTGCCGCGGCTGCGGACTTGCTGGTCACGGAGATCTCCTTCGCGAGATGAATCCCTGAGATCCCGGCGACGGGACGCGGACGCGAAGGGTGACGAGGCCGGGCGGTCCCGGTCCGCGCGCGGCATGGCACGGTCCTTGGCCTGGCTCTGTACGCCGACCCGCCCACGAGGTCACCGGAATGTCCGCGCACGGAGGTCCGCGCACGGGCAGTGGCAGGTCTTCGGACTCGCGGGCCCGTCCTGACGACGTCAGGACACCTACTGGCCGTCGCTTCCCAGGCCCGTTCTCCCGGACCCAGTGCGTATGACGGCGGTCGTTCCCACTCACCGCTGCGGGGCAGTCCCGGATTCCCACCGGGTTCCCTCTTACGACATCCCGCCTGGCGGACGGGACGAACCAGCTGCACCGGCCACCCTAACCGCTACCGCGCCATCGCGTACATGACGTCCCACCCGTGCCGTGTCCGGGGGAGCGGACACGGCACGGGAGCGTGACCGCCGTGCTCAGCGGGGTGCCGGGGCGGCGGGCGGTGCGTAGCGCAGCGGGGTGAGCTGCTGGACGTCGTAGCGCAGCCGCAGCGCGGCGATCGCCGCGTGATCGATCTCTCCTCCGTCCTCGCCCGCGCCGTCCAGCAGGGCGAGGAGTTCCTCGAAGTACCGCTCGTGCGCCGGGGGCGGGGCCGCCTGGAACAGCACCCGGGCGGGGTCCGGGCCGGTGTTGGCGAACGCGTGCGGACAGCCCGGCGGTACGAACAGCAGCGTGCCGGGGCCCGCCCGTACGGCCCGCTCACCGGCGGCGGACTCCCACTCCCGCCAGTGGTCCGGGGTCCGCACCAGCGGCTCGAACGCGAGCACCTCCAACTCGCCCTCGATGACGTAGAACAGCTCCTCGCTGTGCGTGTGGGTGTGGGCGCCCACATCGAAGCCGGGCGGGACGACGACCTCGAAGGTGGACGCCACGCGGGAGTGCTCGCCGGTCACCTTGAACGTGACCCGCTGGGCGGCGACCGCCACGGTCCGCCCCCGGCCGGGCGGCACGATCAGCGGCCCGGCGGACGCGCCCGCGGTCACCGGGTACGCGGCGGACGGCGGCGGACGGTCGGGTCCGGATCGGCCGCCGTCATACGGGGCCCTCCGTGGAGACCGCCGCCGTGTCGGTCGCGGGCGCCGGGGCCTGCGCGGGGACCCGTACCGGGGCGGCGCCCGCCGGATCGGCCCGCACGCCGGAACCGGCGCCCTGCTCGGCCGCGGGTTCCGGGCTGTCGGTGGTCCATCGGCCGAGGGAGATCTCGGCGGTGATGCCCGGCCCGAACCCGGCGATCATCCCCGACGCCCCCGGCGCGCAGCCGCCCTCCTCGAACAGCCGGCGCAGCGCGTCCAGGACGACCGCGCTCGCGATGTTCCCGTACTCGGCGAGCGTGGCCCGGCTGAAGCGGAACATCTCCGACGGCACCCCGAGATAGTGGCTGAGGTCGTCCAGGATGCGCGGCCCGCCCGCGTGGATCAGATAGAAGCTCTGCGCGCTGGCGTCCCGCCGGTACTGGGCGGCCAGCGAGGACAGCGCCGGGGCGAGCTGCTCCATGGTGCCGGGCACCCGGCGGTCCAGCATGAAGTGGAAGCCGGTGGGCCGCACCCGGTAGGCGATCCAGTCCTCGCTGTCCGGCACCAGATAGGAGCCGTTGGCCTCCAGCTCGATGCCGGTGCCGCCCATGCCGCGCACCACGGCGGCGGCCACCGCGTCGCCGAACAGGCCGTTGGAGAGCATGTTGCCCACCGTCAGATCGGTCGGCTGGTAGCACAGCGAGCAGAACTCGCAGGCCACGATGAGGGCGTTGGAGCCCGGGTGGGCCATGCAGAAGTCGTGCGCCCGGTTGATGGCCGCGCCGCCCGCCGCACAGCCGAGCTGGGCGATGGGGATCTGCCGGCAGTCGTACCGGAACCCCAGCGTGTTGATCATCCAGGCGGTCAGCGACGGCATCATGAAGCCCGTGCACGACACATAGATGATGACGTCGATGTCCCGCGCTCCGAGCCCGGCGTTCTTCAGGGCCCGCTCCACGACGTCCGGCACCCGCGCCTTGGCCTCCGCCTCGTACGTGGCGTTGCGTGCCTCTAATCCCGGGTGCCGGAGCGTACGGTCGAGCGGCTGCACGATATGGCGCTTGCGCACCCCGGTGTTGCCGATCAGCCGGAGCGCGAGCGGTAGTTGCTCGTGCCCGGCGTACAGCGAACGGGCCAGACCCAGGGTCTGTTCATGGGTGATCGTGTACTCGGGTACGGCGACCGCGGGGCGGCACAGAACAGGCATGGTTTCCCCCTTCAGAGATGATCCGCGTATGAGATCCGTCTCGGCAGACCGGTGCTTGCCCGGCATGTCCAAGGAACATGCGACAAGCACACTAAACGCACCCGATAGCGTGAGATGGGAGTGCGGGCGGCGGGGAAGGGGCGCGGAACCCCGCCCCGGACCGGGGCGCACGCCGGGGCACACGCTCCGCCCCGGCGGGCGGACGGCGGTGGGGCGGGATGGGGCGGCGAGGGGCGGGCGGAGGGGGCGCGGGCGGGTGACGGGGTGGGGCGCGTGGTCGCTGGTGAGGCGGCACGGCAGGTGGCGGGGTCCGTGACGGGGCGGCGGGATGTGGGGGCGGGGCGGGGTGTGGGGGCGGACCGGCGGCACACGGTCCCGTGGCGTGGCGTGGCTGGCGGCGCGGCCCGCGGGCGGTGGTGGAGCGGCAGGACGGTGAGGCGGCACGGCAGGTGGCGGGGTCCGTGACGGGGCGGCGGGATGTGGGCGCGAGGCGGGGTGTGGGGGCGGACCGGCGGCACACGGTCCCGTGGCGTGGCGGGCGGCACGGCCCGCGGTGGCGGGGGCGGGCGTGAGGTGGGGCCTTCGGGGGATCGCGGACCGGAGCTGACCGCAAGGGTTTCTAGCGTGGCGGGCAGTCGACCAAGGAGCCACTCCATGACCCACTCCATGACCCACTCCAAGACCGTTCTCGTCACCGGCGCCACCGGCACCGTGGGCCGCCATCTCGTCGCCCGGCTGCTCGCCACCGGGCACCCGGTACGGGCCCTGACCCGGGACCCCGCGACCGCCGAGCTGCCCCCGGGCGTCGAGGTGGCCGCCGGGAACCTCGGTGTCACCGCCACCCTCCCCGCCGCCTTCGCCGGGGTCGGCGCCGCCCATCTGATCAGCTTCGGCGACGGCTACGCCCCCCTCGACAACGCCCCCGGCATCGTCGCCGCGGCCGTCGCCGCCGGGGTGCGCCGGGTGACCGTGCTCAAGGGCGGCGCCGAGAAGACCCCGCTCGACGAGGCGCTCGCCGCGAGCCCGCTGGAGGTCACCGCGCTGGCGCCGGTGGAGTTCATGTCCAACACCCTGGAGTGGGCGCCGTCGGTCCGCAGCGAGGGCGTGGTCCGCGACGGCTTCCCCGGGATGCCCAGCTCCCTGGTGCACGAGGCCGACATCGCCGATGTCGCCGCGGCCGTGCTCACCGACCGGGAGAGCCATGACGGCGCCGAGTACTGGCTGACCGGGCCCGAGGCGCTGACCGCGCCCGAACGCACCGCCGTGCTCGCCGAAGTGCTCGGCCGGGACATCCGGTTCGTGGCGCTGAGCGAGGACGAGATGGTCGCCCGCTGGCGCGGCCAGGGCTTCGGGGACAGCGACATCGGCTTCTTCCTCGCCATGCGCACCGACCCGCCCGAGGCCGGGCGGACCGTCCTGCCCACCGTGCGGCGGCTCACCGGCCGCCCGGCCCGTGCCTTCGCCGACTGGGTGCGTGAGCACGCCGCCGCGTTCGGCGGCTGATCCGGGCCCACCCCGGCGCACGGGGGACCGACCGCGCGGCGCGGGCCCCGGTGCGGAGCGCCCGCTTCACGCCGTCCCCCGGCGCCCGGCCCCGCGCCCGCCGCACCCGCGCCGGACGGCCAAAAGCGCCGCGCGCACCGGCGGACACCCCGTCGGGCACCCGTCCTGACCTGTCGGTAAGCGCGCCCCGGGCGGGGCGGGAGCCGTACGGCCGCCGCGTGGTCGGACCGCGCGGGAGCCGCCCGTAGGGGTGCGGTTTCGGTCCGAACGGGCGTGCGTGGCGCGGGCGGCCATTGCGCCGATGGGCCCTTGGGAAGAGTCCTTCTCAGTCGTTTCCGGTCCGTCCGACACGCCGGCCCCCGCAGGCCGGCCAGCGACCCAGGAGCCCCCCATGTCCGAGCGTCCTCCCCTCGTCCTGGACCCCCACGGCACCGACTGGCAGACCGAGTACCGCACCCTGCGCACCGGCGGCGCGGCCACCCCCGTCGACATCCTCGGCGTGACGGCCTGGTCGGTCTCCGACCCCGCCCTGCTCAAGCAACTGCTCACCAGCCCGGACATCTCCAAGGACGGCCGGGCGCACATGCCGGACTACGAACGGACCGTCGCCACCTGGCCCCTCGCCCTGTGGATAGCCGTCAAGAACATGTTCACCGCGTACGGCGGCGACCACCGCAGGCTGCGCCGTATGATCGCGCCCGCGTTCAGCGCCCGCCGGATAGCGGACCTCGCCCCCGTCGTCACCGGGATCGTCACCGAGCTGATCGACGACCTCGCCAGGACCGCCGGTGACGGCCCCGTCGATCTGCGCGAACGGCTCGCCTACCCGGTGCCCATCGCCGTGATCAGCCATCTCCTCGGCGTCCCCGACGACGAGAGCCGGCTGTTCCGCCAGGTCGTCGACGGCATCTTCGACACCACCCTCACCCAGGAGCAGTCCGCCGCCAACAACGAGCGGCTCTTCGCCCTCGCCGACCGGATCGTCGCCGCCAAGCGCGCCGCGCCCGGACCGGACATGACCTCGCTGCTGATCTCGACCCACGACGAGGAGACCGGCAGCCGCTTCACCGACCTGGAGCTGCGCGACACCCTCATCCTGATGATCAGCGCGGGCTACGAGACCACCGTCAACGTCATCGACGAGGCCATCGTCGCCCTGCTCAGCCAGCCCGGCGCCCTGGACCGGGTCCGCGACGGCGGCGCGGACTGGCCCGACGTCGTCGAGGAGACCCTGCGGCTCACCCCGGCCCTGCGCCTGCTGCCGCTGCGCTTCGCCGTCCGCGACATACCGCTGCCCGACGGCCGGACCATCCGCCGCGGCGAGGCCGTGCTGCCCGCCTACGGAGCCGCCAACCGCCACCCCGACTGGCACGGCCCCGACGCCGACACCTTCGACGTCACCCGGCCCAACAAGGAGCACATGGCCTTCGGCCACGGCGTGCACTTCTGCCTCGGCGCCCCGCTGGCCCGGATGGAGGTCGCCGCGGTGCTCGACGGGCTCTTCGGCCGCTACCCCGACGTCCGCCTCGCCGTCCCCGCCGCCGAGCTGCGCCCCCTCGGCTCCATGCTCAGCAACGGCCACCAGGAACTACCCGCACACCTCGGCCCGCCCGCCGCCGGATAGGGCCTAGCCCCGCTCAGCGCGCCGGGCGCTCGCCCGTCTCCGGGGGGTCGAGCTGGGACGCGAGGACCGCCGCCTGCACCCGGCGCTGGACGCCCAGCTTGGCCAGGAGACGGGAGATGTGGTTCTTGATGGTCTTCTCGGAGAGATACAGCTTCTTGCCGATCTCCCGGTTGGTCAGCCCGTCGCCGATCAGCGCCAGGATGTCCCGCTCGCGCGGCGAGAGCCCGGCCAGCTCCGGGGCGAGCGCCGGGCTCTCGGCCGGGTCGGCGCGCAGCGAACGCATCAGCCGGGCCGTGGTCGCCGGGTCCAGCATCGACTGCCCGGAGGCGACCGTCCGCACCGCCGAGACCAGGTCCGACCCCTTGATCTGCTTGAGCACATAGCCGGAGGCACCGGCCATGATCGCGTCCAGCAGGGCGTCCTCGTCGTCGAACGACGTCAGCATCAGACACGCCAGCTCCGGCATCTGGCTGCGCAGCTCCCGGCACACGGTGATGCCGTCGCCGTCCGGCAGCCGTACGTCGAGGACCGCCACATGGGGGCGCAGCGCCGGGCCCCGGACCAGGGCGTGGGCCACACTGTCGGCGTCGCCGACCACCGAGATGTCCGGTTCGGCGTCGAGCAGATCGGTCAGACCACGCCGTACGACCTCGTGGTCGTCCAGCAGGAAGACCCGGATCGGGTCCTGCTCGGTGAAGGTGCGTGTGTCGGACATGACGACCCCTCGTGTGGCACTCGCGGTCGGCTGCGGGCTGCGGGCTCCTCAGGACCCGACCGCACCACGGGCGGTCCCGCGGCTCACTGCCGATGATCGCGCGCCGGGGCCGGACGCACCAGGGCCGACCGGCCCCATTCGGCCCCTTCCGGGTCCCCGGGGTCAGGAGCGGTGGTCGGCGCCGTACGGTCCGTACAGGTCCAGCAGGCGGGTGCGGGCCGCGTGCAGCCGGTGGGCCAGGACGTCCCCGACCCAGTGGGCCACCGCCCGGCCCAGCGCGGGGTCCTCGTCGCACAGCGCGCGGACGGCGATGGCGTCGAACTCGTAGGCCCGTACCGGTGTGGTGGCCTCCGCGCCCAGCTGCCACACATGCGGGGTGAACAGCCAGGACCAGCCGACCAGTTCGTTGTGGCGCAGGGTCTCGATCACGGCGGCCCGGCGGCCGGGCACATGCAGATCGAGTTCGACGGTGCCGGTCCGGATCAGCCAGAAGCGGTCGGCGTGTCCGCCCTCCTCGAAGAGCCGGGTGCCCTGCGGGAACGACACCTCACGGGCGGCGCCCATGAGCCGCTGCCGGTGCTCGGTCCCGAGGGCGCGCAGGATGCTGGGCGTGGCGGTGGTGGCGGTCATGAGTGCCTCCCGGAGGTCGGCGGGGGAGGGGCCCTCCCCCAGGTCACGCGCCTTCAGCGTGGGCCGCGCCGGGGCCGTCGCACAGGGGCCGGCCGGCCCGGCGGCGGGGCCGTCCGGACCGGGTCGGGGCGGGCCGTCCGGCTCCGGTGCCGGGCCCGTCCGGCATCCGGCGGCCCCCGGCGCGGCGCACGACAGTGAGGGCGTCGGGCCGGGGACCACCCCGCAGCCCTCCCGAAGGGACACCGTCATGGCCGTGCACCAGCGTCCGCACCACAGCCCCCGTCCCGACCTCCGTCCGGCCACCGCGCCGGACCGTCCGCGCTCCGCCGAGGGGTACGTCCTCGCCGCGCTGCGCCTGTCCACCGGCTTCGTCTTCCTGTGGGCGTTCCTCGACAAGACCTTCGGTCTTGGCTACGCCACCGGCTCCGGCCGGGGCTGGCTGGACGGCGGCTCCCCGACCGCCGGGTTCCTCGGCGGGGTCGCCGTCGGCCCGATGGAGTCGGCGTTCCACGCCTGGGCCGGGGCCGCCTGGGCGGACTGGCTGTTCCTGCTGGGCCTGCTGGGCATCGGCGTGGCCCTGGTCGCCGGGGTGGCGCTGCGGCTCGCCGCGCTGGCGGGCACGGTGCTGATGGCGCTGATGTGGGTCGCCGAGTGGCCCCCCGCCCGGCATCTCTCCGACGGCACGGCGAGCATGTCGGCCAACCCGTTCGTCGACTACCACCTGGTCTACGCCGTCGTCCTGATCGCCCTCGCGGTGTTCCCGTCGGGCGCCACGCTGGGCCTCGGCACCCTCTGGGCCCGGCTCCCGGTGGTCCGTGACGTGCCCTGGCTGCGCTGACCGGCCCCTCGGCCCTGGGCCGGGCGGCCCCCGGCATGGACCTCCCGGCCCCTCGCGGGCCGCCCCCGCAGACCCCACGCTGGAGACAGCGAGACCCCAGGAGGTGGAATCCCGTGGACCCGAGAGCGGAGCCGGGAGCGGTGCCGGGAGCAGAGCCGGGAGTAGAGCCGGGAGTAGAGCCGCGCGTGGCGCCGGGAGCGGAGCCGCGCGTGGCGCCGGGAGCGGAGCCAGGAGTAGGTCCGGGAGCGGCGCCGGAAGCGGACCCGGAAACGGACCCGGAAGCGGACCCCGTGTCCCGCCCCGCCGACCCGGCCGCGCCCGTCGCGTCCGTCGCGCCCGCCCCGGACACGGACCCCGCGTTCGTATCCGCCCCCGACCCCGTCTCCGCCCCCATCCCCGCCCCCGCCCCCGCGGACCGTCCCGTGGTCGTCGGGCTTGACGGGTCGCGGGAGAGCCGGGCCGCCGCCGAGTGGGCGGCGCGGGAGGCGCTGGCGCTCGGTGTGCCGCTGCGGCTGACGCACGTGTGGGAGCCGATCCCCGAGCCGTTCATGAAGAACCCGCCGCTCGGCGTCGAGACCCAGCGGCACTGGAGCGAGCGCGTGCCCCGCGAGGCCGCCGAGGGCCTGCGGCTGCGCCACCCCGGGCTGGACATCACCGTCGAACTGCTCTCCGGCCGTCCCGCCGAGGCCCTCACCGGCGCCGCCGACGGCGCGGCCCTGCTGGTCCTCGGCTCCCGGGGGCTGAGCGGCGTCGGCGGCTTCATGGTCGGCTCGGTCGGCCATGCCGTGGTGGCGCGGGCCCGCCGCCCGGTGGTCCTGGTCCGGGCCGGACAGCAGGCCGCCGACGAGCACGAGGACGACCCGGCAGGCATCTCGTCGGCGGCGACCCCGTACCGGCCCGTCGTCCTCGGCCTGGACACCGCGAGCCCCGACCCGGCGACCATCGGCTTCGCCTTCTCCGCCGCCGCCCGGCGCGGCACCGCCCTGCGGGTGGTGCACGGCTGGAACCCGGCCCCTTACACCGCGTACGCGGTCGCCCTCGACCCCGCCTTCCACGGCTCCCTGGCCCAGGAGGCGGCCGAGGGGCTGGCCGGGCTGCTGAGCCCCTGGCGGGAGAGGTATCCGCAGGTGGAGGTGGTCGCGGAGGCCCTGTACGGCACTCCGGGCGACCATCTGGTCGACGCCTCGCACCGTGCGTCCCTGGTCGTCGTCGGCCGCCGGGTCCGGCGCGGTCCGCTCGGCACCCGGATCGGCCCGGTGACCCACACCGTCCTGCACCACTCCACCGCCCCCGTGGCCGTGGTCCCGCACGACTGACCCCCGGCCCCCGGCCGGACGAACCACCACGCAAGGAGCACCACCATGAGAGCAGCGGTCGTACGCGCGTTCGGAGAGCCGCTGGTGATCGAGGACCGGCCGGACCCGGTGCCCGGCCCGGGACAGGTCCGGGTCCGGGTCGAGGCGTCCGGGCTGTGCCACACCGACATCCACGCCGCGCACGGCGACTGGCCGGTCAAGCCCAGCCCGCCGTTCGTCCCCGGCCACGAGGGCGTCGGCCGGGTCGAGGAACTCGGCGACGGCGTCACCCATCTGGCCGTCGGCGACCGGGTCGCGGTGCCCTGGCTCGGCTGGGCCTGCGGACGCTGCGAGCACTGCCTCTCCGGCTGGGAGACCCTGTGCGAGCGGCAGATCAACACCGGCTACGGCTGCGACGGCGGCTACGCCGAGCAGATGCTCGCCTGGGCGGACTTCGCCCAGCCCGTGCCCGACGGGGTGAGCGCGCTCGACGCCGCCCCGCTGACCTGCGCGGGCGTCACCACGTACAAGGCGCTGAAGGTCGCCGGGGTGCGGCCGACGCAGCTGGTCGCGGTGTCCGGGGTCGGCGGGCTCGGGCATCTGGCCGTGCAGTACGCGAAGATCGCCGGGGCCCGGGTCGCCGCGATCGACGTCACCGACGACAAGCTGGAACTCGCCGCCGAACTGGGCGCCGACCTGCTGATCGACGCCCGCAAGGACGATGTGGCCCAGGTGCTGAAGCGGCACGGCGGCGCCCACGCGGCCATCGCCCTCGCGGTGAACGAGTCGGCGTTCGCCGCCGTCAACGCCGGGCTGCGGCGCGGCGGCAAACTGGTCATGGTCGCGCTGCCCGCGCACGGCACGATCGAGGTCCCGATCTTCGACACCGTGCTCAACGGCACCAGTGTCATCGGCTCCATCGTCGGCACCCGGCAGGACCTCGCCGAGGTGTTCCGGCTGCACGCCGACGGCCGGACCCGGGTGATCAGCGAGACCCGCCCGCTCGACTCGGTCAACCGCTCGATCGAGGACGTGCTGCATGGTGACGTCCGGGCCCGGATCGTGTTCGACCTGACCGAAGGCCGGTGACGAGAATGAGGACGGTGAACGGCATGGAACTGCCCGTGGTGGTCGGTGTGGACGGCTCCGAGCCCGCGCTGCGCGCGCTGGACCGGGCCGCCGAGGAGGCCGCCCTGCTGGGCACGGAGCTGCGGGTGGTCTACGCCTCGCTCTGGGAACGCTACGAGGGCTCCGCCCTCGCCGACGGCCTCGGTACGTCCGCGGATGACGTGCTGGCCCGGGACATCGTGGAGTCCGCCGCGCACCGGGCCCGGCACGACCACCCCGACCTGCGGGTGGTGACGGAGACCGTGCCCGAGGAGCCCGAGTACGCGCTGGTGCGCGCGAGCCGCGACGCCGCGCTGCTGGTCACCGGCAGCCGGGGCCGCAGCGGGCTGTCGGAGGCGCTGCTCGGCTCGGTCAGCCTGACCGTGGCCGGTCACGCGCACTGCCCGGTGCTGGTCGTGCGGGACGCGCCCGGGGAGCGGACGTACGGGCGGATCGTGGTCGGCGCGGGCGCGGAGTCCCCCGAGGCGCTGCGCTTCGCCGCCGCGGAGGCACTGCGGCGCGGCGCGGTCCTGGACGCCGTACGGGCCTGGCGGGCGCCCGCGCAGGGCAGCCCGAGCCCGGCGGCGCTGGCCGGGGAGTCAGCCCGGCACCGCGCGGAGCGGGCGGCGCGGGAGCTGGACGAGGCGGTGGAGACGGCGCTCAAGGAGCTGCCCGGGGACGTGTCCCGGCTCGATGTGCGGCGCCGGACGGTCGAGGGCGCGGCCCGCACCGTGCTGGTGGAGGCCGCGCGGGACGCCGATCTCGTGGTGGTCGGCGCCCGGCGGCGGCCGAGGAGCTTCGGGCTCCAGCTGGGCCGGGTGGCGCATCGGGTGCTGCACCACGCGCCCTGTCCGGTGGTCGTGGTCCCCGAGCGGGGCTGACGGCCTGGGGGCGGTCACATGAGGCGCGCCGCGTGGTCGGGGACGTAGGTCTGGAGATCGCGCGGCGGGCGCTCGTACCCGGTGGACGGCGGGCGCTCGGGCAGCTCCAGGACCGGCGGCGGCACCTCGTGGTACGGCACCGAGTCCAGCAGATGGGCGATCATGTTCAGCCGCGCCCGGCGCTTGTCGTCGCTCTCCACCACGTACCAGGGCGCCTCGGTGATGTCGGTGTGCACCAGCATCTCGTCCTTGGCCCGGGAGTACGCCTCCCAGCGGGTGAGGGACTCCAGGTCCATGGGGGAGAGCTTCCAGCGCCGCAGGGGGTCCTCAAGGCGCTTGCGGAACCGCTCCTGCTGCTCGGTGTCGCTGACCGAGAACCAGTACTTGCGCAGCAGGATGCCGTCCTCGACCAGCATCCGCTCGAAGATCGGGCACTGGCGCAGGAAGAGCTGGTACTCCTCCTTGGTGCAGAAGCCCATCACATGCTCGACGCCGGCCCGGTTGTACCAGGACCGGTCGAACAGCACGATCTCCCCGGCGGCCGGGAGATGCTCCACGTACCGCTGGAAGTACCACTGGGTGCGCTCGCGCTCGGTCGGCTTGGGCAGCGCGGCGATCCGGGCGACCCGGGGGTTGAGATGCTCGGCGACCCGCTTGATGGTGCCGCCCTTGCCGGCCGCGTCCCGGCCCTCGAAGACCACGACCACGCGTGCGCCGGTGGCCCGGACCCACTCCTGGAGCTTGACCAGCTCGGTCTGGAGCCGCAGCAGCTCCGCTTCGTATGCCGCGCGGGGCACCTTCCTCGACTTCTTCGGCTGCTTCTTCCCGCCGCCCACGGTGCCTCCGCTCCCCTTGACCTCACCGGGTGCCGTCCCGTCCTGGGGCGACACCAGGACGTCACGGTACGTTCTCACGCCGTTCGGCGCACCCCGGCCCCGGTGACGGGGGCGCGGGTCAGCTCCCCGGGCAGCTCCGGCTGGATCTCGAAGACCCCGCCGAGCTGGGCGGCGCGCAGCACCCGCAGAAAGCCCCGGCCTCCGGCGATCAGCCGCAGCCTGCCCTGCCGGGCGCGCACGGTGTTCCGCGCGCGGCACAGGACGGCCAGTCCGGCGCAGTCGATGAACGACACCAGTCGCAGGTCGAGGACCAGGTCCGGGTGCGGGGCGGACGCCAGGGCGTCGAGGCGGGCGGCGAGGGGTGGTGCGGTGACCAGGTCGATCTCGCCGTAGAGGGCGACGATCGTGGTCCCTCCCACGGTACGGACCGGGGGTGGGGGTGTGGGCCTCCTGGGGTTCTTGGACATACAGCGATCAAACCGACCCGGGCGCGTCCACGGAAGGGCCGGATGGTCCCCTTTGCGGTACCGGTGGTCGTGTCTGCGGGGTGGTGGGGGGTGTCTGTGGGATGCCGGGTGCGGGTGCCTGGGGGCTGGAAGTGGGGGTGTCCGTGCGACGTCGGGTGCGCGCGAGTGGTCGCTCCTCGCGCAGTTCCCCGCGCCCCTGAAAACCCGCTGCTGGGTGCGGGTCGTGGTCGCTTTTCGCGCAGTTCCCCGCGCCCCTAGGGGGGCGATGTCGGGTGCGGGTCGTGGTGGGTTCTCGCGCAGTTCCCCGCGCCCCTGGGGGAGACGGCGGGCCCGGGTTTTTAGGGGCGCGGGGAACTGCGCAAAAAGCGACCACCCACCCGCACCAGGCATCGCACAGACACCCCCACCCTCCCCAGGGGCGCGGGGAACTGCGCGACCCCCCCACGCGCCCGCACTCGGCCGTGGGTTTCTGGGGGCGCGGGGAACTGCGCGATCACTGCCCACTCACCCGCACCCGACATCGACCCCACAGGGGCGCGGGGAACTGCGCGAACAACGCCCACCCACCCGCACCCGGCGGAAGGGGCCCAGGCGGTTCGGGGTGTCCTCGGTCACTATGGACGTACGCCCATAAACAGGGCGAAAAACGACCCGTCGGTCTGAAGGAGCGTGACGACCATGGCCGCACCCGAGAGGAACGAACGTCCTCTGGGCGACCTGGGCCGCCGCCTCGCCGCCCGCCGCGCCGACCTCGGCCTGACCCGCGACGAGGTGGCCGACCGCGCCGGAATGGCCCCGAGCTACGTCCGCTACCTGGAGGAACACCCCGGCTCCGCCCCCGACCGCGGCACCCTGCTCGGTCTCGCCGCCGCCCTGGAGACCACCGTCCCCGACCTCACCGGCGGCACCGCCGACCTGCCCCCCGGTCTGGAGGAGGCGGTCCGGGGCGCGGACTTCAGCGACCTCGGCGAGGACGAGAGCCGCACCCTGCTCGGCAGCCACGGCGTCGGCCGGATCGCCCTGCCCACCGACGGCGGCCCGGTGGTCGTCCCGGTCAACTACAGCGTCGTAGACGGCGCCGTCGTCTACCGCACCGCCCCCGGCACCACCCCCGCGCTCGCCGCAGGCCACCGCGTCGCCTTCGAGGTCGACCGGATCGACGACGCCTTCAGCCGCGGCTGGAGCGTCCTGGTGCGCGGCGACGCCCGCGAGGTGACCGACCCCGCCGAGATCACCCGCCTCGACGCGGGCGCCTACACCGAGCCCTGGGCGGGCGGCGACCGGAGGCTGTGGATCAGCGTGGACCCGGCGGTCATCACGGGGCGGCGGATCAGCGTCTGAGGAAGAGGAAGAGGAAGGGGCCGGACGGCCCCGGTGCGAAGGGCCGGTCGGGTGGGCGGGAGGGGGCTTTCCGGGGGTGCCCCGGAGGGGGCCGGCGGCGCGAGCATCGGGCGCGGGGGGCCCGGAGCGCCGGGTTCCCGCCCGGTGAGGGGAAGGGGCGCGCCATGGCGGGGCGGATCGTGGTCGGGGTGGACGGGTCGCTCGGCTCCGTGCGGGCGCTGGACCGGGCCGCCGAGGAATCCGTGCGCTGGGGGAGCGCCCTGCGGGTGGTGTACGCCGTGGCGGACCGGGACGAGGCCGGGCCGGTGCTCGCGCACGCCGTGTCGCGGCTGCGGGCCCGCTGCCCCGGGGTGGCCCTGGAGGTCGGGGCCGCCGAGGGCGACCCGGTGGGGGTGCTGGCCCGGGAGAGCGCCGCCGCCGCGCTCACCGTGATCGGCTCGCGCGGGCGGGGCACGCTCGCCGGGTTCGTGTGCGGCGCGGTCGGCCCACGGCTGGTGGCCCGGGCGCGAGGTCCGCTGATGGTGGTGCGCGGGGCGCCGCCGCGCGACCGGCGCCGGGACGTGCTGCTCGCGCTGGAGCGGGACACCGACGCCGACGCCGCCGTGTACGCGCTGTGCGAGGCCGAGCGCCGTACCGCCCGGCTGCGGGTGCTGCACCACACCGCGCGACCGCGCGTCGCCGCTCACGCGCTGGTGGACGCGACCCGCGGCACCGCCGTGGCCGTCGCCACCACCCGCGCCGGACGGACCGGCCCCGTCGCCCACACGCTGCTGCACCACGCCCGCTGCCCGGTCGTCCTCGTCCCGTCGGGCACCTGACCCCCGCCCGCCTACGGCTTCGGGCCCGCCACCAGCCGTACCCCCGTCACCAGGTCCGGGTGGATACGGACCGTCTGGGACATCTCCTCGTCCACCCACGGATGGATCAGGGCGTGGTACCGGGCGACCTCGGCGGGGTCCGTGACCAGCCGGGCGTAACCGGTGACGACCACGCTCCAGCCGAGGTGCGTGTCCGCGTCGAGGGCGTCGGCCTCGTAGGCGACGACCACCCCCGGTACGTCGGCCCCCTGGGCGTGCGAGGTGAGGGCGGCCCCGTCATGGGTGCGCAGCACGATGTCACCGCCGTCCAGGACATGGTTGACCGGGCGGATCGTCGGCAGCGCGTGCCGGGTGAACACGATCCGGCCCAGCGACACCCCGCCCAGCAGCCGCAGCGCCTCCTCCGCCGGGATGTCCACCCGGCGACGCGGCCCGGCGGTCACCGCCGGGTCCTGGTGGGCTCCGGGAACGTCCTCCGTGTATCGGACCATTCTGACCATTCGGGCCATGACGTGCTCCTCGGGTCGGCTGCGCGCACCGGTCGGTCCACGGCCACGGCGCGGTTCCAGGGTCGGACCCGGGACGGGCCCGCGGGGAGGTGCTGACCTTCCCCGCCCCAGGGCCGACCGGCCCAAGGAGCGGCCCGCGGCCCGGCCCGTGGGTACGGTGGGCGTGCACCGACACATCCCCACAGCCCCCCCGGAGGAGAGACGCAGGTGGCAAGCCCCGACGAGCCCTGGGAAGCGCGGGTACGCCTGCCGCAGCTGCGGCTGGACGAACTGCTGGAGGAGCTCCAGGCCCGGATCGACGCCGCCCGCGGCACCCGGGACCGGGTGCACAGCCTGCTGGAGGCGGTCCTCTCGGTCGGCCGCGAACTCGACCTGGAACAGGCCCTGCGCAGCATCGTCGAGGCCGCCGCCGCCCTGGTGGACGCCGAGTACGCGGCGCTCGGGGTGATCGGCCCCGACGGGCGCAGCCTGTCCGCGTTCCACACCGTCGGCGTCAGCGAGGACGAGATCGCCCGGATCGGCCACTACCCCGAGGGCCACGGCATCCTCGGCGAACTGATCCGCAACCCCGAGCCGCTGCGCCTTGACAAGCTCTCCGCCCACCCCGCGTCGTACGGCTTCCCGCCCAACCACCCGCCGATGAACACCTTCCTCGGGGTCCCCATCCGGGTCCGCGACCAGGTGTTCGGCAATCTGTATCTGACCGAGAAGCGGGGCGGCGCGCAGTTCGACGACGAGGACGTCTCGGTGACCGCCACCCTCGCCGTCGCGGCCGGGGTCGCCATCGACAACGCCCGGCTGTACGAGGAGTCCCGGCTGCGCGAACGCTGGCTGCGGGCCACCGCCGAGATCACCCACAGCCTGATGTCGGGCGCCGAGCGCGGCGAGGTGCTGCGGCTGATCGCCGGGCGGGCCCGGGACATCATGGGCGCCGCCCTCGCGGTGGTCGCGATGCCGATGGAGGACACCGACGCGCTCGGCGTGGAACTCGCCCTCGGCCCCGAGGCGGACACCGTACGCGGACTGGTGCTGCCCTCCGACACGGGTCTGATCGGCGCGGCGTTCACCACGGTCACCCCGGTGACCAGCGCGGACGTCGCCAGCGACGACCGGATCGCCGCCGCGTCGCTGCGCTCGGCGGGGCTCGGCCCGGCGGTCGCGGTCCCGGTCGGCACCGGCGAGGACGGCGTCCGGGGCGTCCTGCTCCTGCTGCGCGAGTCGGGCCGTACGGTCTTCACCACCACCGAGATCGAACCCCTCCAGGGCTTCGCCGCGCAGGCCGCCGTCGCGATGGAGCTGGCCGAACGGCGCCGGGACGCCGAGGAGGTGGCGGTGCTCAAGGACCGCGACCGGATCGCCCGCGACCTGCACGACCTGGCGATCCAGCGGCTGTTCGCCACCGGGATGACCCTCCAGAGCGCGGGCCGGTTCATCGAGCACCCGGAGGCGGCCGAGCGGGTGGCGCGGGCGGTGGACGACCTGGACGAGACCATCAAGATCATCCGCTCCACCATCTTCGGGCTGCGCGCCCGTGAGGGCGGTACGGGCGGCGGGCTGCGGGCCCGCGCGGTACGGGTGGTCGGCGAGGCCGTGCCCGTCCTGGGCTTCGCGCCCAGCGTCCGGATGGAGGGCCTGGTCGACACGGACGTCCCCCGGGAGACCGCCGACCATGTGGTGGCGGTGCTCTCCGAGGCGCTCACCAACATCGCCCGCCACGCCCGCGCGAGCCGCGCCGACGTGGCCCTCGTGGCGGGCTCCGGCCAGGTCCGCCTGGCCGTCACCGACGACGGCGTCGGCATCCCCGCGAAGGGCCGCCGCAGCGGACTGCGCAATCTGACCGAACGGGCCCGGGGACTGGGCGGCGACCTCGACCTCGGCACGCCCCCCGAGGGCGGGACGCGACTGGAGTGGTGGGCCCCGCTGGACTGAGCGTCCAGCGGACCCCCCCGGATCCCCGGATCCCCGGATCCCCGGATCCCCGGATCCCCGGATCCCCGGATCCCCGGATCCCCGGGACCCCGGATCCCCGGATCCCCGGATCCCCGGATCCCCGGGACCCCGGATCCCCGGGACCCCGGATCCCCGGATCCCCGGATCCCCGGATCCCCGGATCCCCGGGACCCCGGATCCCCGGGACCCCGGATCCCCGGGACCCCGGATCCCCGGGACCCCGGATCCCCGGGACCCCGGATCCCCGGGACCCCGGATCCCCGGG